>JBGANY010000001.1:0-386915 GCA_044222005.1 Methylotenera sp. | reverse complement strand
CTGATTAAGGTGACTAGCCCATATTCTTCAGGCGTAAAAACTCTGGTCAAAATAGGCAAGAGCAAGAACGGTATGACACCGTTTAATACATTGGCTAATGCATATATAGCTGTGTTACCAACCAGTTTACTTTTAAGTATATTTTTCAAAATCAAATGCTAGTCACTGCTTGAAACAAACAATCCACAATTTTATTTTGGGTATCGATATCTAAATCCGGCCCCATCGGCAAGCTCATCACTTCTTTTGCTACGTTTTCTGAAATGGGGTAACTATCTTCACCCTGCCCTAAATATGCGAATGCCGGTTGTAAATGCAATGGCACTGGATAATGTACAGCGGTGGGAATTCCAGCTTCTTTAAGCTTTTGTTGTACTTGCTCGCGATTTTTCACACGTACAGTATATTGGGCATAAACACTGGTATTGTATGTTTCAATATATGGCGTGATTATTGTTTCTTGCGGGTGCTTGTCATTGAGCTCCTGTATTAACTCTGTGTAACGAGTTCCTAATTTGCTACGTTGTTCAACCTCCCAGTCAAACCGCTCAAGTTTTGCCAGTAAAACAGCGGCTTGGATGGTGTCTAAACGTCCATTCATACCAATTCTTGAGTGGTAGTAGCGTTTTTCTTGCCCGTGCGCTCTAATCTCACGCATAGCTTTTGCTAAAGCATCATCATTGGTAAATAAAGCGCCACCATCACCGTAAGCACCTAGCGGCTTGCTAGGGAAAAAGCTGGTTGAGCCTATGGTAGAAAGATTGCAGCTTTTTTTGCCTTTGTAGGTTGCTCCGAATGATTGGGCAGCATCTTCAATCACTGGCAAACCATGTTTATCAGCAATTGCGTTAATCGCATCAAAATCTGCACATTGCCCATATAAACTGACTGGCATGATTGCTTTTGTTTTAGGTGTAATTGCTGCTTCAATTTTTGCAGGGTCTATGTTGTAAGTTCGTGGATCTATGTCCACAAACACTGGTTTTGCGCCCACCAGGGCAATCATTTCACCTGTTGCAATAAAGGTGAATGGGGTTGTGATCACTTCATCACCAGCACCTATACCTAATGCCATCATGGCAATCATGAGTGTGTCGGTTCCGCTGCTAGCACCGATACAGTGCTTTACACCTACATAATCAGCGAGCTTATTTTCAAGCTCAACAACTTCTGGCCCCATGATATATTGGCCATGTTCTAATACTTTATTAATACGAGACTTGATATTATCTTCAAGGACTTTGTACTGACACTTAAGATCGATAAATGGAATTGTTTCGCTCATACTTACCCAATAAAAACACAGTTACCTGCAGTTAATTTGTATCGTTCACCAGTCTCAGAACAGGTTGTTTCTTCAGCATCACCAGATAACGGTAGTTGTAATCTAACACCATGACGACTAACCCATCCGATGTGTTTAGCTGGGACTCCAACTACTAAAGCATATGCTGGAACATCTCGATTAACTACAGAGCCAGCACCAACAAAGGCATATTCCCCAATGGTGACACCACATACGATGGTGCAATTAGCTCCAAGGGTAGCGCCCTGCTTTACCAATGTATCGCGGTACTCATTTTTACGTGGCACAGCAGAACGTGGGTTATAAACATTGGTAAACACCATGCTTGGGCCACAAAATACGTCATCTTCTAAAGTGACGTTATCATAGACTGAAACGTTGTTTTGTATCTTTACGTTGTTGCCAATGGTTACCTTATTGCCCACAAAAACGTTTTGCCCCAAAGAGCAATCATTGCCGATTTGTGCGCCGGAACACACATGTGCCCAGTGCCAAATACGTGAGCCTTCACCGATTTGTGCACCATCATCTACAATAGCTGTTGGGTGTACTGTGACCGTCATACTTAATAATCCAAAACTCAGTAATCCAAAGGTAGCGCGACACGCTTGCCGTCACGAGCAGATAAATATGTTGCGATTAACACTTCGAGAGATTTCAAACCCTCTCTGCCATCAGTTTCAGGGGCTGCAGTTCCGCGCATGACATTAATTACATTTTCATAGTAAAGTGGGTGACCAAATCCATATACCGAGGTAGTTTGATAGTTGCTGGCCTTTACTTTTTCATCATCAGGGTCTTTATCAGCAAACTCCCAATGCTGAATTTCATTTACAGCTACGCCCCCTACGCGAACCGTGCCTTTTTCACCAATAATGGTAATGCTGCCTTCCAGGTTTTGTGGGTAAGTGAGCATGGTTACATTCATGGAGCCTAACGCGCCAGAACGCCAGCGCACGTTGAGAACACCTGAATCTTCTACCTCGATATTTCGTTCAAGTGTTGCGGTATATGCATGCAGACTTTCTATGGGGCCAATCAGCCAATCCAGTAAATCAACATAGTGACTGGCCTGATTCATGAATGCACCGCCATCAAACTCCCATTTACCACGCCACGCCGCACTGTCGTAATACGACTGTGGGCGTGTCCAAAACACGTTGATATTAACCATGTAAATACGGCCAAAACGCTTTTTCTCAACAGCCTGTTTCAAGAGTTGCAAAGTTGCATTACGTCGATTTTGTTTTACAACAAACAATCGCACTCCTGCATCATCACAGGCTTTTACCATACGTAAACCATCGTGCCAGCGTGTTGCCATGGGTTTTTCTGTCATGATATGGCGACCTGTTGCAGCAATTTGCACAGCTTGATCAGCATGCAACCCGCTTGGCGTTGTTAGAATCACCACATCGGCATTGGTGTCTGCCAGCAATGCATCTAAATTGGCATAGGGTTTCGCGCCTGTGTAAGCTACAGCCGCTTCTAGCGCATTTTGGTCTATATCACATGCGCCAACCAATTCTGCTTGGTCAGTATGTTGCTTAATAGAGTCAAAATGGTTCTTTGCAATACGGCCACAACCCACTAGGGCAAAGCGGATTTTTCTATCTAAGATAGGATCTGGATAAATATGCATACTAAGCCTTCACAATATGGTTTGCTGGTTCTAAAAATTTACCGCGTGAATCAACAATGAGCTTGGAATTGTTTTTGATTAAGTTGTAATCAAATTTGTCATGGTCAGTCGCTAACAACACGCAATCATATTGCGACAAACTTTCTTTGCTAATGCTTACGCTAGATAAATCAAAATGATGTTCACGCATCTTTGGAAATTTCGCAATATGAGGGTCGCTGTATTCAACAATTGCACCTAAATCACGCAGTTTTTCCATCAAAAATACTGAAGGTGACTCACGCATATCATCTACATTTTTCTTATACGCAATGCCTAGCACCAGCACTTTGCTGCCATTGATAGATTTTTTTTGTTTATTTAATCCTGCAGCCACTTTGGAGACTACATAATCTGGCATAGATGAGTTCACCTCACCCGCCAACTCAATAAAGCGTGTATGCACACCGTATTCACGCGCTTTCCACGTTAAATAAAAAGGATCAATAGGAATACAATGCCCACCCAAGCCAGGGCCCGGATAATATGGAACAAAGCCAAATGGCTTAGTTGAGGCAGCTCGCACCACTTCATGAATATCTATATCCATTTTGTCTGCAACAATTTTCATTTCATTCACCAGGCCAATGTTGACTGCGCGGTGTATGTTTTCAAGCAACTTAGTGAGTTCTGCAGCACGTGTTGAACTTACGGGTACGACCTGATCAATCACCTGTTCATAAAGAGCAACCCCCACATCCAAACAATTAGGGCTGTATCCTCCGCAAACTTTGGGGATAGTGCGCGTAGTAAAATTTGGATTGCCTGGATCTTCACGCTCTGGTGAAAATACCAAGAAGATATCTTGCCCAACTTTAAGCCCTGTTGACTCAACCCTAGGCTTAAGCTCCTCATCGGTTGTACCAGGGTAAGTAGTGCTCTCTAAAGAAAACACTTGACCAGCCCGTAAATATGGCACGAGGGAATCTGTCGTATCCGTCACAAAGCTTAGGTCTGGTTCACGATATTTATTGAGTGGGGTTGGCACGCAAATAATCAGGGCATCTGCTTCAGATGCCCTGCTAAAATCGGTAGTAGCTTCAAAACCCAATTTGAGTGAACAGGCAATTGATTCTGAAGAAATGTGTTCGATATAAGATAGCCCTTGATTCAAACTACTAACTTTTACCTTATCAATATCAAAACCAAGTACTTTGTAACCCACCTCTGCATACCGCAATACAAGCGGCAAACCAACATAGCCTAACCCAACAATGCCAATAATCGCTGACTTGTTATTTAGCTTTTCAATTAAAGTTTGTTTCATCATGATTTATGATTATTCATCAATTTTAAAATTGTGTTCCCGCTTTTTGTCACTTTGCAGTTAGCCTTCCATAAGTATCATCAAACCGGATAATATCGTCTTCGCCCACATAGTCGCCGCACTGCACTTCGATAATGGCAAGCGGTTCATCGCTTTGGTTTGCTAGACGATGGCGATGCGTTTTGGGAATGTATGCCGATTGGTTTTCTTGTAGTTTGTATTCAATTTCATTATTGGTAATAGTAGCTTCACCAGAAACCACCACCCAATGCTCAGAACGGTGTTTGTGCATTTGCAGGGAGAGTTTTGCACCCGGGTTCACTACGATGCGTTTAATTTTAAAGTTGGCACTTTCCTCTAGCACGGTGTAGCTACCCCATGGCCGATATACTGTTTGGTGAATTTCTGTGAGTTCCGGCTTGTAGGCTTTTACACGTGCCACTAGGGTTTTAATTTCTTCGGTGCGGCTTCTATCGCAAATCAAAGTCGCATCAGCGGTTTGAATCACCACAATATTATCCAGGCCAGCCGTGGCTAGCAGGCTTGTTTGGCTCCACAGCAGGCTATTGGTGGTGTCTTGCGTAAACACATCACCTTTTGTCACATTATTGTCAGCATCTTTTTCGTGTCGCTGATAAATCGAATCCCAGCTGCCCAAATCGCTCCAAGCCATATCTACTGGCACTACAGCCACTTTATCCGCTTTTTCGGCCAGGCCATAATCCATTGATAAATTAGGGAAGTTGGCATAAGTTTCGGCAAAATTATCTGCCGTCATACTGGTTATCTGCTGCGCCATTTCAGGTTGATATTGGCCCAGCATGCTCATAAAAGCACTGGCTTTGAATACAAACATGCCGCTATTCCACAAATAGCCATCGCGCACAAACTGTGCCGCTTTCTCAGCATTAGGCTTTTCTACAAACTGGGCGACTTGGTGCACAGGCAATACACCGCTGTAAGACAATTGTTGACTAGGCTTGATATATCCATAGCCAGTCGCAGGCTCGTGCGGTTTAATGCCTAACAGCACTAGATAATCATCTTGCGCGGCTATTTCTGCAGTCTGCCATGCATCTAAGAATGCCTGCTGATTATCAATCGCATGGTCGGAAGCAAATACGCCAATAATGGCGTCAGCATCTTGTTGATGTATTTGATTGACCGCCCACGCAATCGCAGGCAAGGTGTTTCGCGCGCAAGGCTCTGCTAATACGTTGGCAATGGCATCCGGCGCCACTTCGGCCAGCTGACCTTTGAGTTCAAACTTGTGGTCTTCATGCGTAACGGTAAATAGATTGGCTGCATCAACGTGTTTCAATAAACGAGCCGTTGTTTGCTGCAGCAACGTTTGTTCACCGTTGAGCGCAAGCAGCTGTTTGGGCCTGAGTGTACGTGAGAGTGGCCACAAACGCGTACCGGAGCCACCACAGAGGATAATTGCATAGCGATTCATAGTTGACCGACCTCACTTTTTGTTAACTGAACCGCTTCCCGGCGCAGCTCTTTGATTTCTGCCTCTAAATTGGCATATTCCTGCATTTTTATTTTTAAAAATCGTGCTGTAATCACTGATTTTTCCTCTATGCCGCTGGGTGTCAGCAAATACATATAAGCGAGTTTATTGTGACTGTTTCGGAAATTAGTGGCTTTTAATAAACCTTTTTCGATTAACGCTTTCAGACAGAAATTAACGCGTCCCAGGCTAATATCCAGCTCACGCGCCAGATCGCGCTGGCTGATTTCAGGATTAGCTTCGAGTATCTTGAGTATTTTGTAACGATATTCGTCCGTTAACATACGTTTATTTGATAGTCCGTTCAATGATTGAACGCAGTTTATCAACATCCACCAACAATGCGCAAGTAATAATTTAGTAAATGCCAGTAAATTTTTTAATATCCCGCAACTGGCGTTTGGTTGGCCGCCCTGCTCCACGCTCTCGAACCGCATGATCAGCCTCGCGCGTTAATTTCGCGTTCTCCCGCCTGGCCTTACTGTCTTCCGTTTCCGCATACAACAAGACCGCTTCCGGTGCACCACGGCGAATATTCGATAAGCCTGTTACCTGCACTTCAATTTCAAAGTCTTTATTGCGGATATTGATCAGCATGCCCGTTTTGACTTCTTTGGCAGGTTTGGCACGGTCGCCATCTACGCGCACCTTGCCGCTATCTACCGCATCTGCCGCGCTGCTGCGCGTTTTAAAAAAGCGTGCTGCCCACAGCCATTTATCCAGCCGACATTTAGTATCCATTTCATCAGTTTTATCTATGCTGCTCAACTGTTTGAGGATTTTCCAGGCTTGGGCTGATTGCTCTCCAGCGTTCTGCGGTAGCTCGCCAGTACGCTTTGCGCATGCCCCATCACCGTGTCGACGGTATAATTACCCGCCGCGTCCTGCGTGCCGGCCACCACGCCGGTGAGGTATTCAATGCCTTCCAGCACATGGTCTATAGTAATGATATGAAACTGCCCATTTTTTACCGCTTCTATCACAGCATTGTCTAACAGCAAATGGCGCTGGTTGCGTTTAGGGATAATCACGCCCTGTTTACCGTTGAGGCCAAGCGCCTGGCACACCCTGAAATAGCCTTCAATCTTCTCGTTCACACCGCCAATCGGCATCACTTCGCCAAACTGGTTCAGCGCGCCAGTCACCGCAATGCCCTGCTGAATCGGCAAATTGGCCATCGCCGACAATAATGCAAACAGCTCTGCGCATGAGGCAGAATCGCCTTCTACGCCGCTATATTCCTGCTCAAACACCAGCGAAGCATTCAGACTTAAAGGCGCCAGATGTGAAAAGCTGGCACTGAGCCAGTTTTGCAGGATAAACACGCCCTTATCATGCGTGGGGCCGCTCATATTCACTTCACGGTCGATATTAACCAAGCCTCTACCGCCAGGGTAACAACGGGCGGTAATGCGGATCGGCGAGCCAAAGCTGGCATCGCCCAGCTCGATATGCGTGAGGCCGTTCACCTGTCCAACCACCTCGCCATGCACTTGAATCAGCAACTCGTTATCAATAATCGAATCACGAATTTGCTCTTCAAAGTATCTGTTTCTGGCCGATTTGGCCTGAATCGCCAATTGCACATGTGCCGCATCGACTAAATTCACATCGCCCGCAAACGCCACACTTTCCAGCATCAGGCGCTCTACAAATGCAAAATTTGTGCTGATGCGGCTTTGATCTTCCTCCAGTCGCTGCAGCGCGCCGATTAAGGCCGCCACGGCTTCGCGCGTAAAGTGCACACATTGATGCTGCACACACTTTTGCGCGACAAACCCTGCAATGGCGGCATAATTTTCTGCATTCGACAAAATACGCTCGGCAAATTCCACTTTAATCGGGAAATAATCAAAGAAATCAGGCTGCTCGCTCAGGCAATTATAAAAATCCCCACGCGTGGCAATCAACACCAGCTTGACTTGCAGCGGCAACAGCGTGTTACTTGCCACGTAACCCGCGCTTTGCGAGCTACTGCCTACGTCTTCAATTTGTAAATTGCCATTACGCAAAAATCGATAGAGTTTTTCGATGATTTGTGCCCCGTTTTGCTCATCACTTAACAAATCACGCAAATGCAGTAACAGCATGCCGCCATCTGCCCTGTGCAAACTACCTGCACGTAAGCGTAAGAAACTTGGCAGCGCAGACGCGTCAGATGCGGTTTCTACCGCGCCAAATAAGGAATGAAGGCTGGGATCGCTATCGTAAATTACCGGCTGATTAAGTGCCTGCGCGACTGTCTTTTGGTTATCCACCAGCAAATTGACACGAAAACGTGCAAAAAATGCTTCGTTGATTAAACCTTCCAGATTGTTATCCGACTCGTTGTTTGATGACGGTTGCCAAGTTTGCAAATATGCCAAAATCTCTTGCTTAATCAATTTAATATATTGATTTAATTGAGTTTCGCAGTCTACCAATGCGTCTTCTAGCACTGAAGCTGCTTTAGTCAGCCATTGTTCAGCCCGCGCCAGCATATCCTGCTGGTTTGCCGCAGCTGCAAAATTAGGCATCTCCAGCATCAATGCTCGCGCAAAGGCATCCATCTCGGCGCGCAGCTTTTGTCCTGCGCCTACCGGCAGCTTCACCAAGGTAGGCTGGTTCAGTTGCTCAAAATCATAAATCGCAACCAGATCATGTAATGTTGTATTTGATTTTTGCTTGGCCACTTCATGCATCGCGCTTTGCATCAGCGAGCTTCGGCCACTGCCCTGCTCACCCAGCACGATTAAATTAAAGCCGCATTGACTTAAATTCAAACCAAACAGGGCAGCTTTTTTAGCCTCGCTTTGTGCTACCCAGCCGTGAATATGCGGCTGGTAACCTATTGAATCACCTAGCAACTCTTCTGTAGTCCTGAACTTAAAATCATTTAAGGATATAGAAGCATTGAGTTCGTTTGCGTTTAAAATTTGCATAGTATTTAGTTTAATTATTTCTGCCAGCGTGCTTTGGCTGCGTCGTCTGATAGTTTGGCATCAACCCAGCGCTCGCCTTGATTGGTCGCTTCCTTTTTCCAGAATGGCGCACTCGTTTTCAAAAAGTCCATGATAAATTCGCATGCCTTGAACGCTTCGCCACGATGCGTGCTCGTCACCGCTACCAATACAATCTGATCCAACGGCTTAAGCGTGCCAACACGGTGAATAATGAGGCTGTCGATGATATTCCAGCGCATTTTCGCTTCGTTTTCTATCGATGCAAGCGACTTCTCCGTCATTTCCGGGTAATGTTCAAGCGTCAACGTATTGATTGCATCACCATCGTTTACATCGCGCACTTGACCAACAAAGCTGACAAGCGCGCCAATGTATGGACTAGCCAGCCTGAGTTTGTTAAGCTCAAGGCCTGCATCAAAGTCTTCTGTTTGTACGCGAACACTCATAAAACGCCCACTACCCGCCGGTGACTGGCGGAAAAAACGCCACCTCGTCACCCGCCTGGATTGTCGCCATGTCATCTACCAGTTGATGGTTAATGGCAGCCCGCACGGTTTGCTTGCCATTGAACAGGTTTGCCCAAACATCTCCACGCTGTGACAAATGATTTTTGAGCGCAGTCACCGTTGTCACATGGCTTGGCAAATCTATTTCCTCGGTCGAATAATTCACCGCTTCCTTGATTCTTGCAAAATACAATAACTTGATATTCATTCTGTTCTAATCTTCTTTATCATCAACCACGTCCAGCAAGTCCACAGGCTCGTTGTTTAATTCTACGCGTTCGATCTGTGCAAAGCGCCGAGATATTTTCTGGCTGGATTTATGCACTTCCTGGGCATTGTCATGCGCCTGGCGAATGTTGTCCGCGAGTTTTTTCATGCGCACATCAAAGCGCTCAAAATCTTTACCCAGCTTGCCCAGTTCATCTTTGATGATATGCACCTGCTTGCGCATTTCCACATCCTTAAGCACCGCACGCGCCGTATTCAGCACCGCCATCAGCGTGGTGGGCGAAACCAGCCACACGCGCTTGTTCATGGCGTAATCAATGATTTCCGGATGATAGGCATGAATCTCCGCAAACACGGCTTCGGCAGGAATAAACATCACCGCGCCGTCACTCGTCACATTGGGGATAATATACTTGGCGGCAATGTCATCCACATGCTTTTTTACGTCCAGCTTGAATTGCTTCTCCGCCAGGTTTTGCGCGGCTTCACTCAGGCTGCTATCAAACATTTTATGGTAATTTTCCAGCGGAAATTTACTGTCTACCGCGACAGTTCCGGTCGGCTGTGGCAGAAACAATGCGCAATCCACGCGTGTATCATTTTCAAAGGTGTGCTGCATCTTAAAGCTATCCGGTGGCAGCACGTTACGTACCAGACCTTCCAGCTGCACCTCGCCGTAGGCGCCGCGGCTGCGTTTATCGCCCAGCAACTCCTGCAGGCTGACCATATTCACGGTAAGGCCATCAATCTTCTTCTGCGCCTCGTCTATGGTGGCAAGCCGCGCCATTACATTGGCAAAGGTTTCATTGGTTTTTTTAAAGCCTTCATCCAGCCTCTCGGAAACTTTCCCGCCAATCTCCTGCAGCCGTGCATCCACAATCTTGCCTAATGATTCGATACTTTGCGTGAGTGTTGTGGTGGCTTTAAGCATGGTGTCATTGATAATCGCCTGCTGCGCCAGCCCCTGCTCGCTCAGGGTTTTATGCAAGGTTTCGAGCACGGTTTCGCGAGTTTGCGCCAAACTGGTGTTCTGCTCGAGCTGCAAGGATTGCATGGCATCACGTGTGGCTTGCAATTCGTTTGAAACCGAAGTTTTAAGCTTGTCACCGCTGTCCTGCGAGGAAGTATTCATGCGGTCTCCCAGCTTGTTCAGCCCATCATTCAAATCCACCAGCATGGCGCGGTGCTTTTCTTCCAGCTGACTCAGCAGTGCACTGTTTTTAGTATTCGTAAATTCACGCCAGATAAGCCATGCCAGCAAAATAATGGCTAAAGCTAAAAGTAAGACTATAATTTCATTCATGCTGTTCATTATAAACTACAGTCGCATTCCTCTCTATGATTAAGCTAAAACTGCTGCTCGGCCAATGGCTGGCCAATCTGACCCCCGGCGTATTCCACGTGGGCGAGAATATGCGCGATAAAGCATTCGATTTTATGGTGAAAAATCGTGTGTTCCAGCCCAAAGCCGATAAAGACATTATTATCGTTGATATTAACGAAGCCAGTCTTGCCGCGTTTGCCAAAGAGTACGGCCGCTGGCCTTGGCCGCGGCAAGTGCTGGGTGAATTTGTCGAGAACATTCAGGCACAACATCCCAAAGCCATCGTGTTTGATATCGTGTTTTCGGACGCGGACATTTACAACCCTGATAGCGATGCCTATTTTAACGAGGTGATTGCGGGCAGCGACAATATCTTCTTCCCGATTCTGCGTCTGGATGCCAGCCAGGATAGCCTGAGCAAGCTCAAGTTAGCACAGATTCCCGGCTTGCAGGCGGATGATGACGCCGACAAAGATGCCACGATTGCAGCCGTATTGCCGCATTTTGAAGGCGCGTTAAAGCCCAACCGGCTAGGCACGCATAATGTATACCCCAATATCGATGGCATTGTGCGCGAATACCGCATGTTTCATGATGACTACGGCTGGCGCCTGCCGTCGTTACCTTTAGTAGTAGCACAGTTTTCCGGCGCGGCAGATACTGAAAACCTGCCCAAAGACATGCTGATTAACTGGCGCGGCAAGCCATTCAGCTATACCTACACCACATTTAGCGATGTATTTACCGATTTGGCCAGCAAGGATAAAAAACGCCCGCAGGACGAATTTACCAACAAAATTGTCATTATCGGTTCTACCGCACCAGGGCTGTTCGACATCAGGCCTACCGCCATGGATAAGCAGTTCCCCGGTGTTGAGATCGTTGCCACCGCCATCGACAACGCCAAACATGGTGATTACCTAAAAGTGTGGCGCGGCAAAATCCCCTATATTCTGTTGAGTCTGCTGCTCATCTGGGCCACCACGCTCGCATTTTATTTCAAAGTAGATCGCGATAGATTCAACTCCATCTTCACCGGCAGCCAGGTCGGCTTGCTGGTGCTGTCGTATATTGCCATTAATGTCAGCAACACCTATTTGGATCTCACAGCGCCGATTCTATGGGCAGTGGCCCTGTTCGGTATCGCCAAAATCTACGCGCTGGCCACAGACCGCGCCTTGCAGCGCTGGCTGGCCTTTGGTGTCAAATCGGATGCTGCGGAGCACAGCGTACTGATGATGCCGATTCTGGTGGAGGCAAGCGAACCTCTAACTGACGCATTGCTTAAAAAGCTCAAACGCGGCATCGAGCTTGCCAGCCAATCGCCTAACAATATCGAAATTCTGCATGGCACGCAAAGCGGCATTTGGGGTTTGTTTGGCGATATGGTGGTGGTAAGCTGGATGTATGCCGACGCCAAGCCAGAATATGGCGCGGCAGCAAAACAGGACGCGCAGAATATTGCACAGCAGCTGTCAACTCTAATTGCAAATATGGGTCTACCGGATAGCACTGCCACGCGTTACACGCTGCACGAAGGCAAATTGATCAATCACTCAACGACAACACTGGCTTCGCAGTGGCGCATGCTGTTTGCGCAAGCGGTGATTAAACTGGAACATAACGACGCATTTAAGGATTTAGCATGAAAAATTTACTTAAAAGAATACTGTTAATCGGGCTAATAAGCCCTATTCTTGCGCTTTCTGGCGAGGTTGGTACGGCATTGAAAGCTGATACCATGCGCGCCGAGCCATTTGCCGATGCCAAAACGGTAGGCAATTTTAATAAAGGCGAGAGCGTTGATATTCTGAACAAAAAAGGCGCCTGGCTGCAGGTTAAAACCAAAAAGAATACCGGCTGGGTACGCATACTTTCTGTTAAACGCGGCGGCGCCTCAGGCAGCAACAGCGCCAAAGGCGTGCTGGACGTGGCAAGCGGCCGCGCCGGCACCGGGCAGGTTGTTTCGACTACTGGCATCCGCGGATTGAGTGCGGAAGAACTGAAAGCCGCCAAATTTAACGAAGAAGAAATGAAAAAGATGGAAAGCCACACGCTCACCCCAAATGACGGGCAGCAATTCGCCAATGCTGGTGGTCTGAAGGCCGTCAAAATGGCTTATCTGAAAGGAGCCAAATAATGCGCAAGATAAGCATGAACAAACTATTGATGGGCCTGTTAATAACGGCGGGTGTATTTACCGCGCTTTCAATTCCTCCGGCACAAGCACTGGATTTAGGCAAAGCGCTCGAAGAGGCCGTAAAAAGCAAGGTCGAAGAGGTTAAGAATGGCGGTGAAGCACCCTCGACCCCCACATCTGAGACTGCTCCTGCTGCGCCCACAAGCACGACTGCCAATGCCAACCCGGTGGTGACGGCAGAACCAGCGCCACCATCTGCGCAACCTGAATTCAATTGGAAAAAACCAAGCAAAGAAGAAGAGGTCGCGCTGGGAAGAGAAATCACTGGCAGCTTGCTGGGCGCCGCACCGCTGGTGAAAGATGAGGCCTTGCAAAAATACGTGAACCAGGTCGGACGCTGGGTAGCAAATCAATCCGAGCGAGCTGATTTACCCTGGAAATTCGGTGTGATTGATAGCAACGACATTAATGCGTTTGCAGCGCCGGGCGGTTATGTGCTGATCACCAAAGGCTTATACCAGAAACTACAGAACGAAGCGCAGCTAGCGGGCGTGCTGGGCCATGAAATTGCCCATGTCGTAAAAAAACACCAGCTCAAAGTACTGCAGAAACAGCAATTGTTGAACATTGGCGCCGGGAAATTGGGTGAATTATTTGGTAAAAATGACAAGCTCGCCAAAAAAGCCATTAGCAGCGGTGCCGAAATCAGTGCGCGCAGTCTGGACAAAACCGCTGAATTCGAGGCAGACCGTATGGGCATGGTATTAGCTACCCGCGCGGGTTACGATGCCTATGGCCTCTCGGATGTGCTGCAGACCATCGGCCAAACCAACAAGAGTGATGATAGCGTAGCCTTGCTGTTCAAGACGCACCCCCACCCGGACGAGCGTTTAACTAGGTTGGGTGATAGCGCCGGCAGCAGCTTTGATAATATCAAAATAGGGAAAACCCTGGAGAATCGGTTTCATAAGCTGAATTAACCAGAGAGCGGATGAGCTAACTTAAACCAGGTGTCGGGCTCTAAGCTCGGTCTTGATATAAGCATAATAAATCGGCGCCGCAACGATACCCGCGATGCCGAACGCGGCCTCCATCATCACCATGGCGATCAGGAGTTCCCAGGCATAGGCGCGAATCTGGCCACCCACGATACGTGCGTTCAAGAAATATTCCAGTTTGTGAATCACCACTAGATAAAGTAACGAGGCAATGGCCACGCCCAGTGACTGGCTTAAGCTCACGATGACGATAATGGTGTTTGAGACTAAGTTGCCCACCACCGGTATCAGGCCGACCACAAAGGTGATCGCTATCATGGTTTTGACTAGCGGCAGATGCACCCCCAGCATGGGCAATACTGCCGCAAGATAAACGCCGGTAAAAAAAGCGTTGATGGCGGCGATGCGCACCTGTGCAAATACCACGCGCCTGAAGGCATCGCCGAATAAGGCTGTGCGCTCTGCCAGCGCACGCGCAAACGGCTTGAAATTATCCATCACAATAGCATCATGCATCGCCAGTATGCCGCCAATAATCATGCCCAGAATCACATGCGCTGTCACGCGGCCAGCCTCCTTGCCGACCCCTTGCAAGGCATCAGCATGCTCACGCAGCCATACCGTCGCCTGCTCTTTCAGAGTGATGGCATCGGCAGGAAGCCGTTCCAGCACCCAGGCAGGCAGAATCTGGCGTGAATCTTCGATGATCTGCGCCATCTTTGCCATCAGCATGGTAATGCTGCCCGCATCCGACCTGAAGAAGGCCACAAGCCAGGCTCCCGCCAAGCCCAGCAGCCCGACGATCACGACTACCAGAAAACCCACAGCCCATAGCTTGGCATGATTGCTCGATCTTTTGCTGGGAAACCGGCGCGCGATATATGGCGTCATCATGCCGACAAGCTCGTATACCAGCAAGCCCGAAATGAGCGATGGCAGCAAACCGAACTTGAGAATGTATAGCAAGGCAAGACCAATCACGAACCAGGAAGCTATATCGTATGGATTGACTCGAGATTTTTGTATCATATTTTATGCTTAATCAAGTAAAGCGATCCATCAACGCAGAGGTTTCTGCGATGGGCAGGCTGATTTTAACATGCACCGCATGATCAAACGTTTTATCGATGATCTTGCCTTTTAACTGATTCACTACCCGGTTGAGCTCGTCGACGCGGTTATATTGCACGGTGAGTTTAACCGTTTGCATTTCAATATATGGGATTGTTTGCGCCGCTTCCAGCGCCATTTTGGCTGTGCCGCCATAGGCACGTGCCAGCCCGCCGGTTCCCAGATTAATGCCGCCATAGTAGCGAATCACGCCTACGGCAACATTCACCAGATCGCGCCCTTCCAGCATCTGCAATATTGGCTTGCCTGCCGTGCCAGAGGGTTCGCCGGCATCGGAAAATCTTGGAATTATGCCATCCATCGTCTTGATACGAAATGCATAGGCCAAATGGCTCGCGCCTTGATGTTGCACTGCAATCTGTCGTAAGAAATGCCCGACTTGCTGTTCCGTTTCGCACGGTGCAGCCCAGGCGAAAAAACGTGATTTATTGATGGTTTGCTCAGCAAAGCCAGTCGTTTCGATCGTTTGCATTAAGACAAACCTGTGATGTTGCCGCTTTCATCCACATTGATGCGCTCGCTGGCCGGCGACTTCGGCAAGCCCGGCATGGTCATGATCTTGCCGCAAATAGCCACGATGAAGCCTGCACCGCGTGAAAGCCGCAGATCGTTCACAGTCAGCGTATGCCCGGTGGGCGCACCACGCAAAGTGGCATCAGATGAAAATGAATACTGTGTTTTTGCAATGCAAATGGGAAAATGTGCGTACCGCTTCTCCAGCATTGCTAATTTTTCTGCTGCTTTTGGGCTTAGCTCGACGGAGTCTGCACCATAGATCTTTTTTGCAATCGTTTCGATTTTTGTCTGCAAAGAAACGTCGTCCTGATACAAAAACTTAAAACCTGATTTATTTTGTGCAAGCGTATTCACCACTTCATGCGCCAATTCGGTCGCGCCCGCACCACCATTCGCCCAGTGTTTACACACCACTGCTTTACAGCCCAGTTTTTCAACACTACCCATTAAAGCATCAATTTCTGCTTGCGTATCCTGCACAAAATGATTAACCGCCACAATTACTTGCATGCCGAATAGCTCATGTAAATTATTAATATGTTTTTCTATATTTTTGATTCCATTTAATAAACAGTTTACATTTTCCTGATTGAGTTCTTTTAAGTCCGCACCACCGTGATACTTTAATGCGCGAATAGTCGCAACAATCACTACCGCATCCGGCTGCAAATTAGCTTTGCGACACTTGATATCAAAAAACTTCTCCGCGCCCAGGTCAGCACCAAACCCCGCTTCGGTCACCACATAATCCGCCAGTTTCAGGGCGGTTTTGGTTGCAATCACCGAATTGCAGCCATGTGCGATGTTGGCAAACGGGCCACCATGCACGATGGCTGGCGTGTGCTCTAATGTTTGCACCAGATTGGGCAGAAAAGCATCCTTAAGCAAAGCTGTCATCGCACCCTGTGCCTGCAGATCGCTCGCCAATACAGGCTTTCCGGCTGCATCTGTCGCCACCTGAATATTGCCAAGACGCGTTTTTAAATCGGCCAGATTTTCTGCCAGGCAAAATATCGCCATCACTTCACTGGCCACCGTGATATCAAAACCAGTTTCGTATGCTTGCGTCTGATTGATTGTCACATTCCGCAAGGCGCGATCATTCATATCCATGCAGCGCCGCCAGGTAATATCCTTAATATTCAGCGCGTTGCCATGGTGAATGTGATTGTCGATCAAGGCCGCCAGCAGGTTATTGGCGGCCGTAATGGCATGAAAATCGCCGGTAAAATGCAGGTTGATGTTTTCCATGGGCACCACCTGCGCGTAACCACCACCAGTAGCACCGCCCTTCATGCCGAATACAGGGCCAAGCGATGGCTCACGAATGCACACGACCGCTTGTTTACCGATTTTGTTCAGCGCGTCAACTAAACCAATCGTGGTCGTGGTTTTACCCTCGCCTGCCGGCGTAGGACTGATCGCGGTGACCAGAATGAGCTTGCCGTTAGAGCCGCCTTGCAACTTGTTTATACATGCGGGACTTAATTTGGCGATTGCATGCCCGTAAGGCACCAGATCTTCCGGGCTGATGTTAAGTGTTTGAGCGATATCGACAATCGGTTTAAGCTTGGCCGCCTGGGCAATTTCGATATCTGAAAGCATATTAACGGCGTCCCAGAATGCTGCCCAATACGCCGCGAATGATGCTGCGGCCAAGCTGGGAGCCGATTGCACGTGCAGCCGATTTGGCCGCGCTCTCCAGAATCGTATCTGAGCGGCTGGACTTCTTCTCCCCGCCCAAAACTCCACCCCAATCGAAGCCTTTGCCCTCTTCTGCAGTTTCTGCCGATTGCGCCGCGCGCGCTTTCAGCACTTCATAGGCGGATTCCCTGTCGACTTGCTTTTCGTAAAAGCCGCGCACAACCGAGTTATTTATTACTGAGCTCCGTTCAGAATCTGTCGCTGGTCCAATGCGGCTTTGCGGCGGACAAATGAACGCGCGCTCAACCGGCGTCGGAATACCTTTTTCATCCAGGAATGACACCAAAGCCTCGCCCACGCCAAGTTCGGTAATCACCGTCGTCACATCCACTTTAGGATTAGCCCTGAAGGTTTCAGCCGCCGATTTCACCGCTTTTTGATCGCGCGGCGTAAACGCTCGCAAAGCATGCTGGACGCGGTTTCCGAGCTGACCAAGCACAATATCCGGAATATCCAGTGGATTCTGGCTCACAAAATACACGCCCACGCCTTTGGAGCGAATCAAACGGATGACTTGCTCAATTTTCTGCATCAATGCCGGTGGCGCATCAGTGAACAGCAAATGCGCTTCGTCAAAGAAAAATACCAGCTTGGGTTTTTCCAGATCGCCTACTTCCGGCAACTTCTCAAACAGCTCTGAAAGCAGCCACAGCAGTAGCGTTGCATAGACGCGCGGTGAATTGAACAACCTGTCAGAAGCCAGAATATTGATCACGCCGCGGCCTTGGCTATCGGTTTGCATCAGGTCATCCAGATTCAGCGCCGGCTCACCGAATAACAGGTCGCCGCCTTCAGTCTCAATCTGCAGCAAGGCGCGCTGCAGTGCGCCGACGCTGGCTGCGGAAATATTGCCATATTCGGTTTGATATTCTGCGGCATTTTCTGCGGCGTGCTGCGACATGGCACGCAGATCCTTTAAATCCAGCAGCAGCCAGCCCTTATCATCGGCAATCTTGAAGATGGAATTAATCACGCCGCCCTGCACATCGTTTAGATTGAGCATGCGCGCCAATAACAATGGGCCCATTTCAGCGATGGTGGTGCGCACCGGATGCCCTTTTTGGCCAAATACATCCCAGAATGTCACAGGGCTTGCTTGCGGTTTAAAATCGTTTAAGCCAAGCTGTGCAACCCGGGCATCAACCTTTGGGTTGCCGCCCCCCGGCTGGCTCATGCCGGACAGGTCGCCTTTTACGTCTGCCATGAACACCGGCACGCCGAGCGCAGAAAAACCTTCTGCCAGGCTCTGCAGTGTCACAGTTTTACCTGTGCCCGTCGCGCCTGCGATCAGGCCATGCCGATTGGCCATTTTAGGCAATATATGAAGAAAGTTTTCTGCTTTTGCGATTCGGATTGGATTGGTCATTTTATGTAAGGATTTAATTTATGTGGCGATAAATGATAGGTTAGATTTCGCCTTTACGCGCCTTATCCATCAGCTTGATCAAGGCATCCTCAAGCTCCTGTGCTGATTTTTTGGCACGCTCGGTCGGATTTTTAATGCTTTTGAGATCATACGTTGGGCGATCCAGCGCCAAAAATAATTTCATTTTTTTATTGGCATCCGGTTTTTCATACAGCGCGATACGGCACGGCGCGAATACCAGAAACTCGGGGTGATCGAGCATAATCTCGGTGCCCATGCTGAGATTGCAGAACGAGTGCACCTCTTTGATACCTTGCGGATCAACACCTCGCAGCGTCAAATGCTCGCCAATCGGAAAGTTGGCCGGATTCACAAAATTCATGCCTTCGGACATGAATTTCAGGCTATCCAGCACGTCCTGATAACTGACACCTTCTTTCACAGGCACTTCATAAATAGCGCTGTTCAAATCGAGGCCAGGCAAGCCGTTGGGCATCGCCTGCAGCATGGCATGCTGCGCAGCCTTTTGGCTGGCGCATGCCCCCAGAACCAGTACCAATGCAATGCCAACGATAGCCTTAAGCTGCTTCATGTTAGTTCCAGACTCAAATCAGTATGTACGATACACCTTCATTGCTTCATCCACCGCCCGGCGGTCGTATTTAGGCGCAAGCAGCTCAATAAAGCCGTAAAGATAGCCGCGTAAAAAGGCATCTTTGCGCACACCCAGGTAGGTCGTGCTTGGCGGGAACAAGTGACTGCAATCCAGACGCACCAAATCTTTGTCGCGCTCTTCATCATAAGCCATATTCGCTATCAAGCCTACCCCCAACCCCAGGCTGACATAGGTTTTAATCACGTCAGCATCAATTGCCGTCAGCACGACATTGGGCATCACGCCGGCATCATGGAACACTTTAGAGACAATAGTGCTGCCGGTAAACGCAAAATCATAGGTAATCAGCGGAAAACTGGCGATTTTGGCCAAGGTAAGCGGCACTGCATCAATCAGGCGATGCCCTTTCGGCACCACCACGCAACGATTCCATTCATAGCATGGCAGGCACAACAGCCGGTCGTCCGAGCTGATCATTTCAGTCGCAATGCCGATATCCGCTTCACCGCTCGCCACCTGTGCAGTGACTTGGCTCGGGCTGCCCTGATGGATGTTGAGTTTGACATGCGGGTACATTTCGATAAATTGCTTGATCGCTGCAGGCAATTTATAGCGCGCCTGAGTATGTGTAGTCGCAATCGTAAGCGTACCGGTTTCCACCTTGCTGAATTCGTCGCCTACCCGCTTGATATTTTGCATTTCAAGCATCACCGTCGCCGCAAGCTTGACAATATGCCTGCCAGGCTCGGTGATGCCGGTCAGGCGCTTGCCGTTGCGCTGAAAAATCTGCAGCTTCAGCTCATCTTCCAGCATCTGAATCTGCTTGCTCACGCCCGGCTGCGAAGTATGCAGCGCCTCGGCCGCGGCAGAGATGCTCAAGCCCTGACGGGCCACCTCATGGATATATTTCAATTGATGAAGCTTCATACAAAATCTCTTTTCGCTAAAGCAATCGTTATAACCAAATAATATACCAAAATAACAAATTAGTATTAAATAATTATATCAATTACTGATATATTACGCGCCTTAATGACTTACCCAGATTAGCTAACGCATGGATTTTGCTTATTACATTATTGCCGGCTTTGTGGTCGGCTTACTGGTAGGACTCACCGGCGTCGGCGGCGGTTCACTCATGACGCCCATTCTGCTGATTTTTTTTAACGTCAAAGCCGCTGTAGCGGTTGGTACGGATCTGCTCTATGCCTCCATCACCAAATCAGTAGGCATTTTTGCACATGGGAAACTGGGCAATATCGACTGGAAAATTGTGCGCTTGCTTGCGTATGGCAGCGTTCCCGCCGCTATCATTACCACGCTATACTTAAGAAATGCGGGCGTTGCCTCTGACGCCACGGTAGCCAGCATCAAATTCTGGCTCGGCATTGCTTTGCTGCTCACCTCGCTGTCCGTACTGTTTCGCAATCAGCTCACGAAACTATCCAAAAAGGAACACTGGGTTAGCCCGCAATATGCACCGATGTTAACGGTTACCCTGGGTTTGGCATTAGGTTTTATGGTGACCCTGACCTCGGTCGGCGCCGGCGCTTTGGGCGTCACCGCCTTGCTTATCCTCTATCCTAAGGTGTCGATTACGCGAATTGTGGGCACCGATGTAGCACATGCCGTACCATTGACCCTGGTAGCAGGTTTAGGCCACGCCAGCATTGGCACCGTTCATTATCAATTGCTTGGAACTTTGCTCATAGGCTCAATCCCCGGCATCTGGATTGGCAGCCATTTAAGCTCCAAGGTTGCGGAGCATTGGGTGCGCACCGTACTAGCGCTGATTTTGGTATATGTAGGTCAAAAACTGGCTTTCCCGCAGTTCAATCAATTGCTTGGAATTTCAGTATTGCTGTTTTTAGTAGCTTACAAGCAACTGGGACTGAAAAAAACCTGAGCGTGCGCTTATTTTTGAATTGGCACTTTTTAGATTAAAATAATGGGTTAAGTTTCAAGCAAGGAAATTATGTATAAATACGATGCGATAGACCAGCGAATTGTCGATGAGCGCGTGGCGCAGTATAAGGACCAGACGCGCCGCTTTTTGGCAAGGGAATTGACCGAGGATGAGTTCCGTCCATTACGCCTGCAAAATGGTCTTTACATTCAACGGCACGCGCCTATGCTGCGCATTGCTGTGCCTTACGGCATGCTGTCCAGCCGCCAGTTGCGCAAACTGGGCGATATTGCCAAAAACTACGACAAAGGCTACGGTCACTTCAGCACACGCCAAAATCTGCAATTGAACTGGCCAAAACTGGAAGACACGCCGGAGATTCTGGCCGAGCTTGCCAGCGTTGAAATGCACGCCATTCAAACTTCCGGCAACTGCATCCGCAACATCACCACCGACCAGTTCGCTGGCATTGCGCCCGATGAAGTGATTGACCCGCGCGCGATGGCGGAAATCATGCGCCAATGGAGTACTTTCCATCCGGAATTCGCGCTACTGCCACGCAAATTCAAGATTGCCGTGAGCGGCACCAAGCACGACCGCGCCATAGTGCAGGCACACGACATTGGCTTGGAGTTCTATACTGACGCACAAGGCAAGATGGCGATTAAGGTCTGGGTGGGTGGCGGTTTGGGACGCACGCCGATACTGGGCTCCGTGGTACGTGAACATCTGGAATGGCAGCATGCGCTGACCTATTGCGAAGCGATTATTCGCGTGTATAACCTGCACGGGCGCCGCGACAACATGTACAAAGCGCGCATCAAAATTCTGGTAAAAGCGCTTGGCATCGAAGAATTCCGCAGCCAGGTAGAAGCTGAATGGGCGTACCTGAAAGGGTCGCCAAACACCATTACCGAGGCTGAACTGAAGCGTGTCAGCCAACATTTTGAAACCATGCCTTACGAAACATTGCCAACGCACGATGGAGGGTTTGATGCGGCTGTCGCCAGCAACCCGGCTTTTGCAGCCTGGGTGAAGCGCTGCGTGCATCCGCATAAGCAAGCAGGTTACCGCGCAGTGACGCTTTCACTCAAACCACACGGCAAAGCGCCCGGAGATGCTACCAGCGAGCAAATGTGGGCAGTGGCTGATTTAGCTGAGCAATACAGCTTTGGCGAATTGCGTGTTTCACATGAACAAAACCTGATTCTGGCGGATGTCAAGCTAAGCGATTTATTTGCGCTGTGGGAAAAAGCGCGTGCCAACGGCCTGGCAACACCGAATATTGGCTTGCTTACCGACATTATCTGCTGCCCTGGCGGCGATTTCTGCAGCCTTGCAAATGCTAAAAGCATCCCGATTGCAGAAGCCATTCAGATGCAATTCGACAACCTCGATTATCTGTACGACATCGGCGACATCGAACTGAATGTTTCCGGCTGCATGAACGGTTGCGGGCACCACAGCGTTGGCCATATCGGTATTCTGGGCGTGGACAAGGACGGTTCGGAATGGTACCAGGTTTCAATCGGCGGCAAGCAAGGCAATGATGCCAGCCTGGGCACGGTGATTGGGCCATCGTTCTCTGCAGAAGAAATGCCTGAGGTGATTCAAAAACTGATTGACGTATACATCATGGAACGTACACCTGAAGAACGCTTTATCGATACTGTGCGCCGCCTGGGCATAGCACCCTTCAAAGCGAACGTGTATGCAAAAGAAGAGGTTGCAGCATGAGTAACTTAATCCAGTTAAATCAAGGCATTGCAAATATCGTTGATGATGCATGGACGCTGGTCCAGCTTCCTGCTTCTCAGGTGGAAGAACGTAAACAAGCAGGCAAAGTGGTGCTGTTTAAGCTCACCGGTGAAAATACCGTCACTGATGAGCAAATTGCAACTACCGCCATCCCCGCCACCAGCAAAATTATCGTGCCATTGAGCGTGTTTATCGCACGTAAAAACGAGCTCACAAACCGCATCCAGCAAGGCGATGTAGGCGTTTGGCTGTCTACGCATGAGGTTCTGGAGCACCTGCTTGAGAACCAGCCTGATTTAAACGCCCTGCCCATTATCGCAATACACGTAGAACGTTTTGCAGATGGACGCATCTTCTCGCTTGGCACGCTCTTACGGACGCGCTATGGCTACAAAAATGAACTGCGCGCCTTTGGTGACGTGCTCAAGGATCAACTGTACTTTTTAAAACGCAGCGGCTTCACCAGCTTTCAAATCCGTGCCGATCGCTCCGCACAAGATGCAATTGCCAGCCTGAATGACTTCTCGGAACCTTACCAAGGTGCCGTGGATGAACCGCGACCGGTGTTTCAGCGCTATAACAGGACAGCATAATGAGCGATACCGTCTCCATGCTCAGACCTGCGGCCAGCAACCCTGTCACCAATCCAACGTTGACTGATGCACTCGAGGCTACTGTTAACGCTAAAAAAGGTGAGGTGCTTGATGTGCTTTATCAAGCGGCCAAAGAGTTTGGCGCAGAAAACATCACCTTCGCCAACAGCTTCGGGGCAGAAGACATGGTGTTGACGGACATCATTCTTAACTACGATCTGGGAATCGAAATATTCTCACTCGACACCGGCCGCCTGCCAACAGAAACCTATAACTTAATGGCCGAAGTGGAAAAGCATTACAACACCAAGTTGAATGTATTTTTTCCGCAAGCGCAAACGGTTGAGTTTTATGTAAGAAATCATGGCATCAATGCGTTCTATAACAGTATTGAGCTAAGGAAAAGCTGCTGCCATATGCGTAAGGTAGAGCCGCTGCAACGCGCGCTAAAAGGTAAAAAAGCGTGGATTACCGGCATGCGCGCTGCACAGGCAACCACTCGCGCCAGCTTGCCGATACGCGAATTTGACGAAGCGAACAAGCTCGAGAAATTCAATCCATTAAGCGATTGGACTGAGCAGGAAGTTTGGGCATATATCCGCATGTTTAACGTACCTTACAATGCACTGCACGACCAGTTCTACCCGAGCATTGGCTGTGCGCCATGCACCCGTGCGGTTGCTGTGGGTGAAGATGTGCGCGCCGGCAGATGGTGGTGGGAAGACCCGAACAATAAAGAATGTGGACTTCACGTAAAGAAATAGATTTAAAGTTAAATATTAATATAATTATATAAGTTATTGAAATGTCAATTAAAAAGCAACCATTATCTCATTTGGATTGGTTAGAAGCTGAAGCCATCCACATCCTGCGTGAAGTCGCAGGCCAATGCAGCAATCCTGTGCTGTTATTTTCCGGCGGCAAAGATTCGCTATGCATTCTGCGCCTGGCGGAAAAGGCGTTTCGCCCGGGCCGCTTCCCCTTCCCGCTCATGCATATTGATACAGGCCACAACTACCAGGAAGTGATTGATTTCCGCGATCAGCGCGCAGCAGAACTGGGCGAGCGATTGATTGTACGCTCGGTAGAAGATTCGATGAAACGCGGTACCGTGGTACTCAAATCGCCCGATGAACCACGCAATAAGCACCAGTCTGTCACCCTGCTGGAAGCCATTGAAGAATTCGGGTTTGATTGCTGCATTGGCGGTGCACGCCGCGATGAAGAAAAAGCGCGCGCCAAAGAGCGCATCATGAGTTTCCGAGATGAATTCGGCCAGTGGGATCCTAAAAACCAGCGCCCCGAGTTATGGAATCTTTACAATGCCCGCTCGCATAAGGGCGAGAATATCCGTGCATTTCCGATTTCCAACTGGACGGAGATGGACGTATGGCAATATATCGAGCGCGAAAACCTAGGCTTACCCAGCATCTACTTTGCACATCAACGCGATGTGGTGATGCGTGGCGGTGCTATCGTTCCAATCAATGTTCCGCTAGCCAGCGGTGAAGTCATCAATCCGCCTAGAGCGGGAGAAGAAATCATTAACATGCAGGTGCGTTTCAGAACCGTCGGCGATATTACCTGTACAGCGCCTGTCATCAGCGATGCTGATACTGTGAGCAAAATTGTACTGGAAACTGCAACAACAACAATTACCGAGCGCGGTGCAACACGTTTGGACGACCAAACTTCTGATGCCAGCATGGAGCAACGCAAGAAAGAAGGCTACTTCTAAAAAAATGTCACTAAATCAATTTATTGAACCCATTGCAGCGTTGCGCGGCGCTCAAAATCCTCATGTACTACGTGTAAATTCCGGTTTTTGCACGCCGTGCGCCTTGCACTGCAACCCAATAAATTGATTTATCAAGCATTTTTTGATTTTTGAGAATGAATATGAAAACTGAACACAACGATTCCCTACTCCGTTTCATGACCTGCGGCAGTGTGGATGACGGCAAAAGCACACTCATTGGACGTTTGCTGTTTGATACCAAAACTATTCTGGCCGATACGCTTACACAGATTTCAAATACCTCTAAAAAACGCGGTATGGAAGCCGTAGATCTATCGCTGCTTACCGATGGCCTGCAAGCCGAGCGCGAGCAAGGCATTACCATTGATGTGGCTTACCGCTATTTATACACGCGTAACATGGTGACGGCAGCCTCTACCGCCAACCTGGCGATCATCCTCATCGATGCGCGTAAAGGCGTGCTGACCCAGACCAGAAGGCACAGCTATCTGGCACATCTGGTAGGCATTCCGCACATTGTAGTCGCGGTGAATAAAATGGATTTGGTGGATTACGACCAGAACGTCTACGACAAAATCTGCGCGGATTATCTGGCTTTTGCCAAAGAAATCGGCCTGCAGCGCAATACTAACAATGAATCCGGGCACGACATTCGCTTTATTCCGATGTCAGCGTTAAACGGCGACATGCTTGTGGACAGGCTGGAAAACATGCCTTGGTACAGAGGCGAAACGCTGCTCGAGATGCTCGAAAAGGCACCGGCTGCACATACCGAACAATCTGAAGAATTCCGCTTCCCAGTGCAGTTTGTATGCCGTCCGCACGCCAGTGCCGATGCCGATTTACACGACTTCAGGGGCTTTATGGGGCGCGTGGAAAGCGGTGATATAGCGGTGGGGGATGCTGTCACTGTACTCCCTAATGGCTATACTTCAAAAGTAAAAGCCATTCAGCTGGGCGAAACGCAGCTGCAAAATGCGCAAACTGAACAAAGCATCACATTGCTGCTGGAAGATGAAATCGACACCTCACGTGGTGACATGATAATAAAAACGGGCAGCCCTATTGACCCCGTCAAGCAGATTGAAGCCTTTGTTTGCTGGCTGTCTGAAACACCACTGTCACCTGCACGCACCTACATTGTTCGTCACACGACGCGTGAATCCAAAGCCAAAGTCGGCACGATTAGTTATAAAGTAGACGTGAACACACTGGAGCAACAAGCAACAACTGACTTAAAGATGAATGATATTGCGCGCATGAGCTTTAAACTCGCGCAGCCGCTGATGGTGGACAGTTACTCAAAAAATCGTGCGACTGGCGCGTTCATTGTGATTGACGAAAGCACAAACAACACCGTCGGCGCGGGCATGATTGTATGATTTCACCCAAAAACTACACATTGACTTTGTTGCGCTCGCTAGTCGTACCTAAATGTACTGCCAGCGCTCGCGCGCCTTGTCACTGCGGGTTTTTGGGTGAAATAGCCATCGCGTACTGATGAATTTTCTAATAAAATAGCGTTTTAGCTATTCAAGCTGTAAAGGACTGTAAAAATGACTTATGTCGTCACCGAAAATTGTATTCAATGCAAATATACCGACTGCGTGGATGTCTGCCCTGTAGATTGCTTTGTCGAAGGACCTAACTTCCTGGCAATCAACCCGGACGAGTGCATCGATTGCACACTGTGCGTTGCAGAATGCCCTGCTGAGGCGATTTTTGCCGAGGATGATGTGCCGGCAGACCAGCAGCAGTTTATCGCATTAAACGCGCGCCTAGCCAAGGTGTGGCCGGTCATTACCTCACGCAAACCCGCGCTGGAAGATGCTGACGCCATGAATGGGGTACCTGGCAAGCTTGATTTATTAATTGAATAGTTTATTACCAATGATAATATAAATAAAAAAGGAGACGTCGGTCTCCTTTTTTATTACCCAGACGAAGCAGCTACATTGCGTATGCAAGCTCCGGCTGCGCTTGATTTAGTTTTACCTGATCAGGCGCGTTAGAATCACCTTTCCAGAAATAATAAAACTCTCTACCCACTTTCAAAAAGTTATTGTAGGCTTCTTCCGATGTAAACAGCGCCAAATTGGCATCCACCGCCTTACGATAAGCCACAGGCTGTTTATGCGGGGCGCTACGCAGCATCAACAGTAATAATTTAACAAGTTTTTTGCATGCAGCCACAAAAAAGTCATCCGCACCATGGCTCCGCAGTACGCTCTCGTAGGTCTCCAGCGGTTTTATTTCGGAGGTGGTCAGCGTCAACTCATCCAGTGAGTCCCACATCTGTTTCAGGTCTGTTTCCGCTGGCCTCCACTCTGGCGGATTTGCTTCGAAGGCATTGTCCTGGTTCATCGCGACAACTGCTTTGATGTCATTAATCCAGAAAGAAAAATAGTCCCGGATAACCGGCAAGTAAACAGGCCATAGTGATTTATCCAGCTTCTTGAACAGCTCGTCTACCGCCTCTCTAAAAGCAAAACCATCGCTATTGATTTTCTCGATATACGGCACAAGCCTTAAAATTACCACCTCGCGCTGGCGTAGCAACGGCTTGGATAAACCTTTGCGCTCCAGTAAATTCAGGTATGCATTGAGTGCGACGTGTTCACGATTAATTTTCATATATTGCTCCACTTATCACATGTTGATTCATGTTAATTAAAGTATGCAAATAATCTCAGATAGAACAATACTACTGACACTAGAACTATCGGATAGTTTTCTATTAAACTTGAGACTTTGCATTATATAACTCATTATAATTGTGCGATATACATTTCATATGAAGGAATAAAAGCCGGTTATGGATGCAATTTCAAGCTTTGCGCTTGCCGGCGGATTGAGCTGGGCAAGCGGGCTACGCTTATATCTCACAGTATTTATCATCGGCATGTTGGCCAAATTCGGGTATATCAACTTGCCGTCCTCTTTAGGCATTCTGAGCAACCCGGTTGTCATCGGCGTGGCTGGCATTTTGAGCATGATCGAATTTCTGGCCGACAAAATCCCTTATGTCGATAGCGCCTGGGATAGCATCCAGACGTTCATTCGCATCCCTGCCGGCGCATTGCTGGCGATGGGCGCTATGAACACCAGCGACCCGCTGATTGCGACCTTAGCCGCATTATTAGGCGGCTCGCTCACCGGCATGACACACGCTACCAAAGCCGGCAGCCGCGCGCTCATCAACACCTCGCCAGAACCCATCACCAACATTGCCGCGTCATTTGGCGAAGAAGGTTTGCTTTTAGGTGGCGGCTGGCTGGCCCTCGCCCACCCCATGATTTTTTTAGGTGTCCTCGCCGCGTTCATTTTAGTGATGATCTGGCTCATCCCCAAGCTATGGCGGGGAATTAAGTTAACATTTAAAAATGTCGGAAAAGTGGTTTTTCCGGATTAATAAGGCTTTAGGCTTTTTGACTGAGTTTCGTCGTGTTAACCGCCACCAAACTGATTACCAGATACCCTGCCATTGCCCAGGCCAAGCCGGATGGCGCATACCATAAGATTGGCACGACCACGCCGGCTGATATAGTGGACAGCAGCATTTGTATGAACGCCTGCCCGGAAGCCGCCGTACCGCGAATTTTGGCGTGTCTATCCAGTGCGGCGAGTGAAAGGATCGGCATGGTCACGCCCATGCCGATGTTGTACAAAGCCACCGGCAAGATGTTGAACACGGGCCTGGCAGGCAACAAATAGCATACTGCAAGGTTGGCAATAACAATGCAGGCCATCCATACATATGAGAGCCTGATGACTTTCTGCGGTGCGTATTTGCCCGCTGTACGCCTGGCTAGATAAGAGCCAATAATCATGCCTGTCACTGTAGGTACAAATAAGAATCCGTATTGCTGCGGACTTAAGCCTAAGTGTTTACCTAAAAACACAGGGCTTGCCAGCACATACACAAAAAATGCTGAGAATACAGCGCCAAGCGCAATGCAGAGTTTTGCGTATTCTGTGTCACTAAAAATGGTTTTGTAGCTATTGATGACACTTGTTGCCGAAAGCTGTATACGCTTTTCCGGCGGCATGGTCTCGGGCAAATAAGCCACTGTAGCCCACAACGTGAGCGCCGCATAAACCGCCAAAAAGATGAAGATGCTTTGCCACCCGAAGCCAAGCAGAAAGCCACCGATAATCGGCGCTACAGCTGGCGCAATACCAAACAGCATCTGCACCGTGGCCATTACGCGCTGGGCTTGCGCACCTTCAAACAGGTCGCGCACCATGGCGCGCGCGACCGTATTGCCCGCTCCGCCGGATGCGCCTTGCAGCGCGCGGAAAAACCATAGCGTTTCCACATTGGGCGCAAACGCGCAGCCGATGCTCGCCAGCACGAAAATGCCTAAGCCCCATTTGATGGTGGTGATGCGGCCGATGGCATCAGAAATCGCACCATGCCACAATGTCATGAGTGCATAAGGCAACAGATAAACAGCCAGGCTTTGCTGAATATGCAGACCGGAAGCGCCTAAATCATTGCCCATGGCGTGGAAAGCGGGTAAATAAGTATCAATGGCAAACGGCGCCAATGCTGCCAGTGCGGCGAGAACGTAGACCAACATGTTAGAGTGTGATTTCAAATTTTGTTAAATCTAAAAATAAAAAAGGCGCTAATGCGCCTTCTATTATAGCGGTGAAAACTTACGGCAAGGCATGAAACTCCTCTACCCGCTCCAGCAATTCACCCGCGATCACTCTTTTAGAATTTTTATCATTCCTGAACACGATAGGCTGTGCCTGTAATTGCGGGTTTTGTGCATCTGCAATCGCCTTGTCTATTAAATGGCGATGCGGCGATTTGCTGCACACGGGGTCGGCGGCTTCGGCATCGCCGGTGAGCAAGAAGGTTTGGCAACGGCAACCGCCCAGATCTTTTTCTTTTTCATCGCAGCTTCGACATGGCTCTTTCATCCAGTTAGTGCCACGGTATTGATTAAATGCAGGAGAATCTTTCCAGCTCCAGCCTAAATCGTCGTCACGCACATTGGGAAAGCGCATATTAGGCAGCGAACGTGCCGAATGGCACGGCAGCACATCCCCATTCGCGGTAACAATCATGAACACTTCGCCCCAGCCATTCATGCATTTTTTAGGCCTGTCGGCAAAATAATCCGGCACTACGAAAAAGATCTTCATCTTGCTGCCAGAGGTTGCGCGGAATTCATTGGTCGCCGCTTCGGCGGCATCCACTTGCTCTTTAGTTGGCATCAGCTGACTACGATTGATTAGCGACCAGCCGTAATACTGCGTATTGGCCAGCTCAATATAATCCGCCCCCAGCGCCTCGGCCATTTCCAGAATCTGTTTCATGTGCCCGATGTTGTAGCGGTGTATCACCACATTCAACACCATCGGGTAGCCGTGGTTTTTAATCATGGCAGCGACTTTTTTCTTCAATTCGAAGGTTTTGGTATTGGTGATGAAATTGTTAATCTCTTCGGTAATGTCGTGCATGGAAAGCTGGATATGATCCAGACCGCCATCTTTAAATGCCTGAATGCGCTTCTCAGTAAGGCCGACACCTGAAGTAATGAGATTGCTGTAATAGCCCAATTTATGCGCTTCAATCACAATATCTTCAATATCATCACGTAACAACGGCTCGCCGCCCGAAATCCCCAGCTGAATTGCGCCCAGCTTACGCGCATCACGCAATACCTGAATCCATTGCTCGGTGCTAAGCTCATTTTGCGTGTGCTTATCGTAATCGGTCGGGTTGTAACAGAAAGCACAATGCAAAGGGCAACGATAGGTGATTTCAGCTAATAACCACAGAGGCTGTGTTTGAGTAGCAGCCGCCACTACGCCATTATTGACCTGCTGCGCCTGTACGGTTTTCTGTACAACTGAATCGCCTAATGAATTTTGTGTCATTTTGTTGCTCCTTAATCCTTGTACGGCTTAAACCTTTCTAAGCCATGCCTTGCTAACAGCCATCTCGAACATTCCGATAATGTCATCTTCGATGCCTTCTGCATCGGGGAAGGCTGCCTTTAACTCTGTCACGACATCACCCACGGTCGCTTTACCATTCACGCGTTTAATCACTTCTCCGGCACCACCGTGCAGTTTGACCATGCCTTCAGGGAAAAGTATCACGTAACTCTGCTGCGCTTCTTCCCATTGAAAGCGATGATGCGGTGCAAGTGCGTAAATGTCGGTGTGTTGAATATGATGTTCCATAAATGCTCTTAACTGATGTTTATGACAGGTTGACGCAGATAATCGCGCCCTTCAACCTTGATGTCCGTACATTGCAGCATGATGGAATCTGCCATCACCCACAGCACATCCAGCTTAAATTGCAAGATTTCAAGCGCGCGCTCTTGCAATTCACGCGTTTTACCAAAATAATCCAAGGTCACGTGCAATCCTTGCTCCACATCGCGCCGCGCTTGCGTGAGGCGGTTTTTGAAATACTGCATGCCTTCAGGGTTGATCCAGGGATACATATCAGGCCATGAATCAATACGCTGCTGATGGATATGCGGTGCAAAGAGTTCAGTGAGCGAGGAACATACAGATTCCTGCCATGGACGCTGTTTCGCGAAGTTAATATAAGCGTCTACTGCAAATTTAGTTCCAGGGGCCACCATTTTGAGCGACATAATCTCTTCGCGGCTCAAGCCGACTGCTGCTCCGAGATGGATCCATGCTTCAATGCCACCTTCTCCGCCCTCGGCGATTTGACCGCTTCCATCGTGATCAAAAATGCGTTGAATCCAGCCGCGGCGAATTTCACGGTCTGGGCAGTTAGAAAGAATCGCTGCATCTTTTACAGGTATCGCGATTTGGTAGTAATAGCGATTCGCCACCCAAGCTTGCATCTGTGCTTGTGTCAGCTTGCCTTCGTACATCAACACATGGATCGGATGATATATATGGTAGCCTTTGCCTTTCTCGCGCAATTTGGCTTCAAATTCTTCTCTGCTCCATGGTGCTTTTTCATTTGTCATTTTTTAAATCCTTATAAAATAATATCCATACCGTCATAAGCCACTTCAATGCCATGACGGTCAAGTTCTGCGCGCTCGGCAGAATCTTCTCTTAAAATCGGGTTGGTGTTGTTAATGTGAATCAATACCTTGCGCACCTGTTTACCATTAATAAGACCAAATTTGTCTAAATCTTCAATCATGCCGCCTTTTCCAGATTGCGGGTTATGGCCGATACTGCGTGCAGTTTTGGTCATCAGGCCCAAGTCAATCATCTCTGTATCGGTCCAGAACGTGCCATCCACCATGATGCAGTCGGCTTGGTTCATCAATGCCGGTAAATGCGGTTCGATTAACTCCAAACCGGGCGAATACCAGCACTTCTTACCAGTCGAAATTTCCTCGATCAGCACACCTATCGTATCACCTGGCTGCGGATTGTTACGATGTGGCGAATAAGGTGGCGCAGCGCTTTTTAATGCCACAGTAGTAAAGCGAAGATTCGGCACATTAGGTATCTCAAAGCTGGTTTTGCCATCAATCGGTACTTGATGATGGTTGATGCCGCAGTAATGTCCCAGGATGTTTAAAATCTGATTGCCGGAAGTCAAATCGCCATACACCATGTCTGTGCAATATATTTCGCGTTTGACTATACCCTCGCGCAGCATGAATAAACCAGTAGTGTGATCGATTTGTGCATCAATCAAAATAATTGCCTGAATCCCCGTGTCGCGTATTGCACGACCCGGCTGCAGTGCCGGAAAATCCTGAATCTGTTGCAGCACGTCCGGCGAGGCGTTAAACAATACCCAATTCACGCCATCGCTGCTCACGCAGATGGAAGACTGTGTGCGCTTGGTCGCTTTGATCGTGCCCTTGCGCAGGCCATCGCAGTTAAAGCAGTTGCAGTTCCACTGCGGAAAGCCTCCGCCTGCTCCTGCGCCTAAAACATGTATATGCATAACGAATTTTCTTTGTGTTGGATTGTGTTTAGAAGTAAAAAAGGCTGCCATCAGGCAGCCTTTGTGTCATCTGCAATTATTTATTGCAAACATACATGGTTACTTCAAAGCCGAAACGCATTTCAGTAGCTGCTGGTTTTGTCCACATGATCAAATCTCCTATTAGGTTGTGAATCAAGCACTCAATATTACGTGTGATGCTGTGCTTGTATGATTGACACTATACGCGCTCGTTCCGCATAACACCTGCGAGCTTGCATGATAAACAGCTAGTGATTTTCATGATGTGGTTAACACTTCTAATTAGAACCGTTGCAACCACTTAGAAGTAGTAGCTTAAGGTCATCCCACCACCAACATCTGGGCTGGCATCACTCAGGCCCGAATAAATAACTCCGCTCAATTTATACTGGTCACTAATATAATGTGACGCATAAACAGAAACTTCCTGAGGGCGTGTTGCACCATCTACTGCCGCCGTTGCCCAATCGTAAGACACTCCCACTGTTGTCAATTTAGAAAACTTGTATCCACCGCCTAAAGATCCATATGTGACATTGTCATAAGAAACCCCTCTCGGCTCCCCAAGCCATTTGTAACCTAAGCCAAATGAAACATATGGACCATTAAAGTTCTTATCTACATTCACTTGTAATGCATAATCTGTTTTTCCAGAGCCTAAACCTTTAGATTCGCTAGCGGTAGCAAATTTTATACGTCCTGTTAAATCGACCACAAAACCTGTATCACCACCATCAAATGCGTTATAGGTAGCTGCAGCAACAATATCCCCCAAACCTGACTCCGTCGATCTACTGCGGCTTGTTGAAGTTGTTGATGTTGTGGCTACTCCCGCGCACGGGCCATTGTCTTCCGGCTTGCTGGCGCCTTTACGGCTATCACCGGCACAACCAAACGTACCCACGCCTCCAGTCGAGCCTCCACCTGAGCCGCCAAGCCCACCCGGAACTATATCACCAGTGCCCGTTACCCTAATCCAAGGCACAGTGACCCTATAAGTAAAAGCGCCTGTTTCGTAAGTGGCCGCCAGAGGCAAATAAAAAACATTGGTAGATTCCCCAGAACCATATTTACCTGTGGAATAGTCACCTCCTACCGAAGCAGAAAATCCGTCTGCTAATGCGTTTGCTGAGAATAAGGCTGAGAACAAAATTACATTTTTAATAAATTTCATAAGCAACTCCCGTTATTATTTATATTTGCCGCCACCTGAATTACCCGATCGATTTGAGGAACCGCTCCCCCCTGATGAACTACCTGAAGAACCATGTCCATCCGAAGGGCCATTTGAAGATCCATGCCCACCCGATGAATTACTCGAAGAACCGCTCCTTCCTGAGGAGCCGTTAGAAGTACCACGCCCCCCTGATGAACTAGATCCCGAGTTTGAGCCAGAACTATTGTTATCTGATTTTATTTCAATTGTTTTGTTTTTATCCCCACCTTTAGATGAATTTCCACCGTTATTGGGATCAATTTCATTTTTAAACTGAAGGTCCTTTTCAAATAGTTTGCCTTTTCTAGCTTCAACTTTATCTGCAACCCATTCACCATTTTTCTCACGGCGCATTTCAATTTTCACTACTTTTGATTCATCAACATTTTTATCGCCTGTTTTACCTTGTGAGAGTTGCACTTCAGTGCCGTAAACGCTCAGTTTATTTGAGTCCCTTGACCCAAAGAATCCTTCCACAATCGCAGCATCAGAGCGGCTCATCATCGTTTTGATTGGCTGAACTTCAACTCGATCTGCTTTGATTGCCTTCCCATCCCAAGCACCGCCAACGCGCACTTCGCTACCCACATTCAGGGTATCTAGCACTTTTCTATTATCAATGTTCACTCTTGTGCCGCTTACCAGAAAACCATCTTTCGCTACGCCGGTCACCAAACCCAAGGTGCTCACCACATCTGTGCCTTTGACAACGTCTACCCTTGTTGCAACAATTTCGCCATTTTCGAGCCTATGGCCACTAACACGCACTTTCGCCCCAGAAGGAACACTATTCATCTGTTGAATCGTATTTTGATCAACTCGGACAGTTTGCCCCATTACTTGAATCTGATGTCGTCCAACATCTACCCTGCCCACTGGCCCGGCAACTGCATCAAACATCCCAATCGCCTGTGCTTGCATACGCGCCCCAATCCTATCGGCTTTAAGCATCACCATTTTGCCAACAGCAAGTTCGGATAGCTTGGACTGCTTACCGTTATCAAAGACAGGAGTATTGTTATCGTAATGCACCTCTACACCATTCACGCAAATGCTGGCAAAACCAGTAACAACACCTACTATGCTTACACTCCCTTTTGCGTCTACAGGCAGGAGTGTGTTTTCAACTTTAACACTCGTCCCATCCATACCACCATGTTCAGAGTCTATACCCGTACCACCCATACCACCATGTTCAGAGTCTATACCCGTACCACCAGTGCCACCCCTTGCTGGGCTGCCACTGCCACCCATTCCTCCGTCCAGATTATTCGGATTAATCAGTGAAGCAACATTGCAAGCCGCATCGCCTTCTGCCCTAACTGAAAAGCTTACCATCAGGGCTATCAAACAGATTAAACTTGCGCTTACGGTCATTCGAGCATAAAAGCCATGCCTTGACATGATTATTTCACCTCGCCTGAAGCAGGCGCAGTAGTTTGCATAGGTTCAGCGTAATAGTAAATACCGTAGGTCATGCGCATTTTTTCAGAAGATGTATTGGCATCCTGCTTTGCGTGTGAATCAGCTTCTTTATTAATTTCGCGCAGTGTCTTCATCCCAACTTTTTTTGCAAGCTCACTTAGGTCATGTATGCTCGATGGCGAAAGCTCGTCATAATGCACGCAACGTTCAAGAAAGCATGGTTGCTGACTGAGCACATTAGAAACCGCAGCTTGTGCATGGTCATGCAAGCTATGCCCTAGATAGTATATCTTCTCGGCAAAACCTTCTTGCGGTACAAAGACCTCGGAAATTAAATGAACAAATTTCTGCTCATCGAGCCTCGCAATTCCATTATGCAGCCATTCATCCAGCACCGCTCTTGGGTGAATATCTCGGCTTACGCTACGTACCATGGTTTCAAAAGAATCATCAAATTCTGACACTGCAAAGCGCGGGATGGGCTTGGGCAAACCATCTTCCCCTAAATATTTAGAATCTGCATTCCATAATGCAATTAATTGAGCACTCAATGGAATATTATCAGGCACGACCTCTGCGACATCTGGAAGATGCTCGCGTAATCGCCTGACATCTTTACGGTGCACGCCGCTAATCAAGCTGATGCGAGAATCTGTTTGGCGTTTGCCCTTAATACAAAAATCTTCGTCAGCCACTTCCACGAAAAGCGATTTCATCAAATCGATCGCGAACGTATAACTTAAGTTATTCGATAACATAAGCTTGACAATGGGTCTTAGGACACGCTTAAGTGTATTTGCAACCAGCACTTGCTTATTGTTGATATCCCTTTCCATCTAACGCTCTACTCAGTTTACATTTACGGCTCATTCTAACACAGGTTTTAAAAAAAATAAAATAAATGGGATTTTTTTACATTTTATGTTGACATGGGAATTTTTCCCTTTTATTATTCAAGCAACGGGAAATTAATCCGTTATTTGATGAGATAAACTTTATACATATTGGAGAGTTGTTATGATTAGCAAAAAAATTATTTTAGGTGCAATTGGCGGTATGATTGTTTTAGCAACAGCAAACAGCTATGCAGCACCATTGCAGTTTTCAAATGACGGTGTGGCTGCACGTGAAGCCTCAGAAGGTCCTCGCGGCGGTGATAACGAGCGTCCTGGTGATCGCCAACGCCGTGGCGGTCGTATTAGCGTGGATGCTGATAGCACAATCATTGCTAAAGAAACTGGCAGTCAAGGTCGCGGACGTGGCAAAGATGGTGTAGAGAGGCCTGGTTATAGCACTAATTTAATCATCATTGCACGCGAAGCCTCAGAAGGTCCTCGCGGCGGTGATAACGAGCGTCCTGGCGATCGTCAACGTCGAGGTGGCCGTAACGCATAGTGCGGACGTAAACATCACCTTGGGAGGAAACTTAACAACCTTGCTAAAGGAGAGCTTGAGATGAATAAACTACTTATCACCATGTTGTTTGCACTTGGTGTTTCAGTATTAACTACGCCAGCAATGGCGCGCAGAGGGGCAAATGATTCGGCAAACCATGTCCGTCAATGTCGTGGCTGTGATGATCCGGTAGGCCATGTGCGCCAAGGGAGAGGTGCAGACGATCAAGTTGGTCAGGTGCATCAATGCCGTGGTTGTGATGATCCCCAAGGCCATGGGCGTCACGGTCGTGGTATAGATGACCCTCCAGGCCATGTGCGTCCCGGTCGTGGTGCAGATGACCCTGTAGAGCACCAGTAATAAGCGCAGCACTCAAAATGTCATCATCCTTACTTCGGTAGGTTTGATGGCATTTATTTTTTAATTGTAATTGTATTGCGGATAAAGTTTGCTAACTGCTTGTTGATCAAGCTAATTGGTCACTTTTTTGCCATGATAAATTGACGCCGCTGCCGCACGGCGGCCGCAAGCGTTTCCAAGACTGAAACTGTATCTTGCCAGCCCAGACAGGCATCGGTAATCGATTTACCATATTCCAGCTTGCAGCCGGGCGTGTGCTCCTGACGGCCCGCATTGAGGTGCGATTCCACCATCACGCCGATAATACGCGCATCACCATTGGCTAACTGGGAAGCAACATCCCGCCCGACCTCCATTTGTCGCTGGTAATCTTTGCTGCTGTTTGCATGACTGCAATCGATCATCAGCCTGGGGGCCAGCCCTGCAGCAACCAGGCTTGCACAGGCCGCATTCACACTGGCAGCGTCATAGTTTGGTTTTTTACCGCCGCGTAGAATCACATGGCAATCCTCATTACCCGTTGTGGAAATGATCGCTGAATGGCCATCTTTGGTAACCGAAAGAAAATGATGTGGGGTCTCTGCCGTTTTAATCGCATCTATCGCCACCTGCACGCTACCATCCGTGCCGTTTTTAAAACCTACCGGGCAAGATAAACCTGATGCCAACTCGCGATGTACCTGAGACTCTGTGGTGCGTGCACCAATAGCGCCCCAGCTTACCAAATCAGCCGTGTATTGCGGGGTAATCGTATCCAGAAATTCGGCGCCCGCAGGCATGCCCAGTTCATTTACATCAAGCAAAAATTTACGCGCGGTTTCCAGCCCTTCGTTGATGCGGTAACTGCCATCAAGGTGCGGATCATTGATCAGGCCTTTCCAGCCCACCGTCGTGCGTGGTTTTTCAAAATATACGCGCATCACAATCAGCAGGTCTGCTGCCAGTTTTTTCCGGACTTCCATCAATCGGCGCGCATACTCTATGCCAGCTTCGGTGTCGTGAATGGAGCAAGGCCCCACAATCACCAGCAAGCGATCGTCGGTCTGGTGCAGAACACGGTGAATCGCTGCGCGTGCCGCCAATATATTATGCGTTGAATCAACACTTTCTTTAAGGCGACTCAATAAAGCGGATGGCGTGATTAACTCCTTGATTTCGCGAATGCGAACATCATCCGTCGCCAGCTTTTCATAAGTGGTTGTTTCGTTAGTTGGTTTTTCTTTATTGGTCATTGGTTACTGCTTGTTGATAATGTGTTCTAATACTTCTAAAAATCGCGTGTTTTCGCTGAACAATCCTACACTCACCCGCAAATAATCCGGCATTTCATAGTTGGCGATAGGCCGCACAATCACGCCATTCTGTAGCAGCTGCTGGTTCACAGCGGCAGCATTTTGCACCTTGAAACTCACAAAATTCGCACTTGAAGGGATGTATTCTAACCCTAATTTATGAAAACCCTGCGTCAACTGCGCCATGCCGGCTTTATTGGCCGCATAGCTACGCGCCACAAAATTGTCGTCTGCCAGCGAAGCCAATGCGGCCGCTTGCGCAATGCTGTTCACGTTAAACGGCTGTCGTACGCGATTCAGCATATCAGCCACATCCGCATGCATCAGACCAAAACCGATTCTCAAGCCTGCTAGACCGTAAGCCTTAGAAAAAGTGCGCGAAATAATCAGATTTTCAAATTTACCTAGCCAGCTAATGGCCTCAGATTTATGCTCCGCAGACAAATACTCGTCATATGCCTCATCCAGCACCACTAAAACATTATTGGGAACCTGTTTTAGAAAGGCTTTTAATTCAGCTTTTGCGATTAGCGTGCCGGTTGGGTTGTTCGGGTTAGCAATAAAAATTAAGCGTGTTCTTGGCGTAATCGCCTTTAAAAAACCATCCAGATCGTGTGCATAATTTTTAGCCGGAATTACCACACCGGTTGCGCCTACAGCTTGCGTAACCAATGGGTAGACCGCAAACGCATGCTGCGAATATATCGCCTCGCAACCCGCATGCAGAAAGGCTCTGGCCGCCAGCTCCAAAATATCGTTGGAACCGTTGCCAAATACTATCTGGTTATGTGCTACACCAAATTTTTTGCTTACCGCCTCGCGTAATGCGAAGCTGTTGCCATCCGGGTAGCGAGCAATATCGGCGATTGTATCTTCAATCGCCATCTGGGCTTTCGGACTAATGCCCAGCGGATTCTCGTTGGAAGCCAGTTTCACGATATCCGCCTCGTTCAAACCCATTTCACGTACAAGCTCGCTGATCGGCTTGCCGCCTTGATATGGCGCAATCGCGCGAATGTAATCGGGAGCCAAATTAGATAAATTCATAGGCAAAAAACTCGAAAGAAAACTTAAATACTGGCTGCAGGGTAGGAACCCAGCACTTTGAGCAGGGATGCGCGCTGCTGACACTCTTGCAGCGCAGCTTTTACTTTGGCATCGGTTTGATGGCCTTCGATATCGACGAAGAACACATAATCCCATAAACCCTGTTTTGAAGGACGCGACTCCAGCTTGGTCATGCTCACGCCATGTCTTGAAAGCGGTTCAAGCAGATTCACCATCGCGCCCGGCTTGTTCTGGGTAACCATGACCAGCGAGGTTTTGTCAGCGCCGGAAGCAGCCACATCGTGATTCCCCAGCACTAAAAAGCGTGTGGTATTTTTAGGGTCATCCTCGATATTTTCAGCCAGAACATGCAGACTAAACAGTTCGGCGGCGCGCTTGCTCGCGATCGCAGCTACAAACGTATTTTCCGCGGTTACCGCCTCATGCGCCAATTGGGCAGCGCGCGCATTACTGGTTACCGCTTCGCGCGTGGCCTTTGGCATGACGCGATTCAGCCATTCGTGGCACTGTGCGAGTGACTGTGTATGTGACAGGATATGGCTGATTTTATTGATATCCGGTTGGGCAGAAAGCAGGCAATGATGTATCGGCAAAGTGATTTCGCCACAGATTTTAAGCGAACTGGAGAGCAACAAATCCAGCGTCAAGCCAACTGCGCCTTCGGTTGAATTTTCAACCGGCACCACACCGTAATCGGCCTGGTTCGCTTCGACTGTACGGAACACCTCTTCGATCGCGCCACATACAACCGCATTGCGGCCTTGTCCAAACTGCTTGAGCGCGGCTTCTTCGCTATATGTTCCAAGCGGCCCCAGAAATGCGATGGCAAGTTCTTTTTCGAGCGCCCGGCAATTCGACATGACCGCACGGAAAATATGGCTGACTGCTTCATTAGATAGCGGCCCAGCGTTATTCTCTTGTAAACGGCGCAATATCTGCGCCTCGCGCTCCGGGCGAAAAATTACGCCGTCCTCTTTCAGGCTGCCAATTTCGCGCGCGAGCTTGGCGCGCTCATTGACGAGTTTCAGCAACTGCTCATCAATCGCATCAATCTGGTTGCGAAATTTTTTCAGCATCTCACTCATTACTGGTTGTTACTCCTGCCTTTTTGGCAAAACGCGTACATTCATCACATCCTCAATCGCACGGATTTTTGCAAGCGCAGTTTCCGGTGCGGGGCTATCCAGATCAAGCATGGTATAAGCGATGTCTCCGCGCGACTTGTTGACCATATTATGGATATTGATTTCAGCTTTGGCCATCGCTGTGGAAATCTGCCCCACCATGTTGGGAATATTGGCACTGGCAACGGCCACACGATGCGCCGCCTCGCGTGGCATCGTCACTGCAGGAAAGTTCACCGAGTTGCTGATATTACCGTTTTCTAAAAATTCGCGCACCTGATCAACGACCATCACTGCACAATTGTCTTCCGCCTCTTGAGTAGAAGCCCCCAGATGCGGCAATGCCACCACACCGGGATGAGATTTCATGCGCGCAGTCGGGAAATCACACACATAGGCACGCAACTTCTTGCTATCCAGGCCATCCAGCACCGCCTGCTCATCAATCACACCTTCGCGTGCAAAATTAATCAGCACCGCGCCATGTTTCATCATCCCGACACGTTCTGCATTGACCAGATGCCGCGTCGCGTCAATCAGCGGCACGTGCAGCGTAATAAAATCACTGTGTTTGAACACGTCATCCACGCCATGCACACGCTTGACCTCGGAGGAAAGGCGCCAGGCAGCATCCACTGTGATTTCAGGGTCATAGCCGAGCACTTTCATGCCTAGTTTGAGCGCAGTATCCGCCACGATGCCGCCAACAGCACCAAGGCCGATAATGCCAAGCGTCCTGCCCGGCAGCTCAATGCCTGCAAAATGCTTCTTGCCATCTTCAACCAGTCTGGATAGCGTTGCATCGTCGCCTTCCAGGCTTTCTACAAACTTCATTGCAGGGCCAATATTACGTGCGGCCATCAGCATGCCGGTCAGCACCAGCTCCTTAACCGCATTGGCATTGGCGCCTGGCGTATTGAACACCACCACGCCGCGCTTGCTCATGTCGGCAACCGGGATATTATTGGTGCCTGCACCAGCCCGTCCTATCGCCTGCACGCTAGCGGGGATGTCCATGTCATGCATCTTGGCAGAACGCACCAAGATAGCGTCAGGGGTTGAGAACTCGCCGCCAACTTCATATTCGTCCGTTGGCAAGCGTTTAATACCAAGCGTCGAGATCTTGTTAAGAATAAGTATCTGATGTTTACTCAAGCCGCTCCCCTTTTTCTCAAGTGCATTTAAACTGAACTTGAAACACTGATTTTAGTTATCGTCTAGCTATTATTTTTCTCAAAATCCTTCATAAACTCTACCAACACTCTCACGCCTTCCACCGGCATCGCATTATAGATTGAAGCCCGCATACCGCCAACCGAACGATGGCCTTTAAGTTGCACCAATCCACGCGCTTTGGCTTGTTTGATGAACTCATCATCTAATGCCTCATTTTTTAGCGTAAACGGAATATTCATACGCGAACGGTTTTCTTTCACTGTTGGGCAGCGATAAAAATCCGTGCTGTCCAAATAATCGTAAAGCATATTAGCTTTGGTGATATTGGTCTTTTCCATTGCTGTCAAGCCGCCATTGGCTTTCAGCCATTTAAATACCAGACCTGCCACATAAATTGCAAATGTCGGCGGCGTGTTGTACATGGATTCGTTTTCAGCATGGATTTTATAATCGTACATGCTTGGTGTGCCGGCAATGGTTTCGCCAATCAAATCATCACGCACAATCACTATCGTCAAGCCTGCCGGGCCGATATTTTTCTGTGCACCGGCATATATCAGCGCATGCTTAGCGACATCCATTGGGCGTGACAGAATGTGTGATGACATATCCGCCACCAGTGGCACTTTACCCACATCAGGTGTCCAGAAAATCTCCACGCCACCAATAGTTTCATTTGTGGTGTAATGCACGTAAGCAGCATCAGGATTGAGTTTCCACTGGTCTTGCGTTGGCGCATAGCTGAAATTCTTGTCCGCTGAAGTCGCGACCACATTCACTTCACAGTATTTCTTTGCCTCGCCAATGGCTTTTTTTGACCACTCGCCAGTGTTAAGGTAATCGGCCGTCTTTTTGCCGCGCAACAGATTCATTGGAATCATGCCGAACTGCGCTGATGCTCCGCCTTGCAGAAAGAGCACTTTGTAATTAGCCGGAATGCCCATCAACTCGCGCAAATCGGCTTCTGCCTCGGCAGCGATGCTCATGAATTCTTTGCCGCGATGACTCATTTCCATCACTGACATACCAGCGCCATGCCAATCCAGCAATTCGGCCTGTACTTGCTGTAATACTTCTTTCGGCAGTACTGCAGGTCCAGCGGCAAAGTTATAAATCTGTGTCATTACCTCAATCCCCTTAATTAATTAAGTTATTCGTCGTCTGTTTCAACAATTTTTTCCAAGCCTGAAAGTTTTTCACCTTCACCCAGGTTAATCAATGTCACGCCCTGTGTGGCACGGCCCAATTCACGAATCTCTTTCACGCGCGTACGGATCAGTATACCGCCGGTCGTAATAAGCATGATTTCGTCTTCCTCATTGACTAATTTTGCCGCAACCACCAAACCATTGCGCTCACTGATGGCGATGGCCTTAACGCCTTGCGTGCCGCGGCCGGAATGACGGAAATCCGCCAGCACGGTGCGCTTGCCGTAGCCATTCTCGGTGGCAACCAATACCGTTTGCTGGTCATTTTCGGCAATCAGCAGTGAAAGCACCCGTTGTTTAGGCGCCAGTTTCATGCCGCGTACGCCGCGTGTGGCACGCCCCATCGGTCTGACATCATCTTCAGTAAACCACACCGCTTTGCCGCCGTTCGACACCAGCACGATATCATTGTGGCCGTTAGTGATTTCGGCACCAATCAGGTAATCGTCATCGTCCAGATTGATCGCGATAATCCCGGATTTACGCGGGTTGGCAAATTCACTCAGCGCCGTTTTCTTCACCGTGCCCTGTGCTGTTGCCATGAAAACAAAGTGATTTTCGTCGAATTCCTTCACGGAAAGAATGGCGTTGATTTTCTCGCCTTCTTCGAGCGGGAACAAGTTCACAATCGGCTTGCCACGTCCGATTCTACTACCTTGCGGCACTTCGTACACTTTTAGCCAATACACGCGACCACGGCTGCTGAAGCACAGAATGTAGTCATGCGTATTCGCCACAAACATCTTGTCGATGAAATCATCCTCTTTGGTGGCTGCCGCCTGTTTGCCACGCCCGCCTCGGCGCTGTGCGCGGTACTCATCCAGAGGCTGCGATTTCACATAACCGGTATGTGAGAGTGTGACTACCACGTCTTGCGGCGTGATTAAGTCCTCCAGCGACAGATCCTGCGCATTTGCAACAATCTCGCTGCGGCGCTTATCGCCAAACTGTTTTTTAATCTCAGTCAATTCATCAGTGATAATCGTAGTCACGCGTGATGCGTTAGCAAGAATATCCAGCAGATCCGCAATCTCATCCATCACTTCTTTGTATTCGCTGACAATTTTGTCCTGCTCCAGGCCGGTCAGACGCTGCAGACGCATTTGCAGAATTTCCTGCGCTTGCACCTCAGAGAGTTTGTAGCCTTTGGGCGTCAAGCCAAAGTCTACACTCAGGCCTTCCGGACGCGAAGCCTCCATTGCGGCGCGCTTCAGCATTTCTTCCACGACAGGCGATTGCCAGGTGCGTGCCATCAAATCTACTTTAGCATCCGGTGGCGTAGGCGCGGCTTTAATCAGCGCAATCATTTCATCCACATTGGCTAACGCAACGGCCAAACCTTCCAGCACATGACCGCGTGCGCGCGCTTTTTTCAGCTCAAATACGGTGCGCCGTGTGACCACCTCGCGGCGGTGCCGTAAAAAGGCTTCCAGCATTTGTTTCAGGTTGAGCAGGCGTGGCTGGCCATCCAGCAAAGCCACCATGTTCATGCCAAACGTGTCCTGCAACTGGGTTTGCTTATAAAGATTATTCAGAATCACTTCCGCGATTTCACCGCGTTTCAGCTCAATCACCACGCGCATGCCCGATTTGTCAGATTCATCGCGCAAATCGGAAATGCCTTCGATCTTTTTCTCGTTGACCAGCTCGGCAATTTTCTCGATCAGGGATTTTTTGTTCACCTGATACGGCAGTTCATCGATAATAATGGATTGACGGCCGCCTTTGTCCATGTCCTCAAAATGCGTGCGGCCGCGCATCACCACACGGCCGCGGCCAGTACGGTAACCTTCTTTTACGCCCGCGGTGCCATAGATAATGCCGGCGGTAGGGAAATCTGGCGCAGGCACCATCTCAATCAACTCTTCAATGCCTGTGTCCGGGTTCTTAAGCAAGGCAAAGCAGGCATCCAGCACTTCATTCAAGTTATGTGGTGGAATATTGGTCGCCATGCCCACCGCGATACCGGAACTGCCGTTGATGAGCAGGTTTGGGATGCGTGCTGGCATGATAAGCGGTTCATTTTCTGAACCATCATAGTTCGGGCCAAAATCGACAGTTTCTTTATCGATATCCGCCAACAGCTCATGCGCGATTTTCGCCATGCGGATTTCGGTATAACGCATCGCGGCCGCGTTGTCGCCATCCACCGAGCCGAAGTTGCCTTGGCCGTCTACCAGCATATAACGCAGACTGAAATCCTGCGCCATACGTACGATGGTGTCGTACACCGCCGTGTCACCATGCGGGTGGTATTTACCGATCACATCACCCACGATACGTGCAGACTTTTTGTAGGGCTTGTTGTAATCGTTTGATAACTCGTGCATTGCAAATAAAACACGCCTGTGCACTGGCTTTAAACCATCTCGCACATCGGGTAGCGCACGCCCTACAATCACACTCATGGCGTAATCAAGGTATGATCGGCGCATCTCGTCTTCTAAACTGATTGGCAGGGTTTCTTTAGCGAATTGATCCATTAGGCTTTCCGTTTATATTTATTGCCGTATTAACTTTGTGTGAAATTGGTGCTTTTTCAAAGCGATTTTTATGTGTTTTTAACCGCCAAATTCTAGCACGTTTAGCTTCGCAAAACACGCTTATTAAACCCTTAACACGGGTTTTTACCAACTAAAATTTCTTAATGATTTTACAAAAAACTTACATGCATTTAATTTTATTAAATTTTTCTTTTTGATAATTATTATTTATGTATGTTATAAAAATATTAAACTGGACGCCGGCGACATTAAGCGTAAAATTTGCCATTTATGTAAGCACTTTATTTTTTAGAAATTTAACCAAAAGGAGATACAAATGGCCGTATTAGAAGACTTTCATCTCGCCTCGCACATCAAAGGCAAACCGGCGGTCATTTTCTTTTACCCGCTGGATTTCACTTTTGTATGTCCTTCAGAACTCATTGCGTTTGACCATCGTCTGGCAGAATTCAAGAAACGCGGCGTTGAAATAATTGGCGTTTCAATTGACTCGCACTTCTCACACCTGGCCTGGAAAAACACACCGATTGATAAAGGTGGTATTGGCCAAGTAGGCTACCCGCTAGTGGCAGACATCAAGCACGAAATTTGTAAAGCTTATGATGTAGAAGCTGACGGCGGCGTGGCGTACCGCGGTTCATTTCTCATCAACAAATCGGGTGTCGTGGTGCACCAAGTGGTGAATGATTTGCCATTAGGCCGCGACATTGACGAAATGCTGCGTATGGTCGATGCGCTGCAATTCTTTGAGCAACACGGTGAAGTATGTCCGGCGGGCTGGAAAAAAGGCAAAGCAGGGATGAAAGCCTCACCTGAAGGCGTTGCCAATTATTTGGCGACAAATGCAAAAGACTTATAGTCCTTGCTTGTAAATATGTAAATAAAAAACGGAGCCATGGCTCCGTTTTTTATTTACATAGCTAAAATCGCAGGTCCGCCTTCAGATCATCCACATGTTCCAAGCCCACGGCGATACGCACTAAATTATCTTTAATGCCCGCCTCTGCACGCGCCTCTGGCGTGACACGGCTGTGCGTGGTAGTTGCCGGGTGCGTAATGGTGCTTTTTGCATCACCCAGGTTGGCGGTAATCGAAATGAGTGCGGTCGCATCAATCAGCGCCCACGCGGCCTCCTGCGCAGTTTGTCCGGCTTTTGGCCTGATTTCGAAACTGACGATGCCACCACCGCTGCTTTGCTGTTTCATAGCAAGCGCATGCTGTGGATGTGAGCTTAAGCCAGGATAATACACGCGTGCCACCTGTGGCTGCTTTTCCAGCCAGATAGCCAGTTCCAGCGCCTTACGGGCATGCGCCTCCATACGCACATGCAGCGTTTCCAGACCTTTCAAAAACACCCAGGCATTGAAAGCGCTCATCGTCACACCAGCAGTGCGCAAAAACCCGTATACAGGCTCCATGAGCGCTTTAGAGCCAAGCACCGCGCCGCCCAAGCACCTACCCTGCCCATCTATATACTTGGTCGCTGAGTGAATAACGATGTCCGCACCCAATTCCAGCGGTTTTTGAATCGCGGGCGTACAAAAGCAATTATCTACTACCAAATGCGCGCCAGCTTGATGCGCAATGTCGGCCAAAGCCTGAATATCACACACCTCTGTCAGCGGGTTCGAAGGTGTTTCCACAAAAAACAGTCTGGTTTTAGGCGTAAGTGCAGCTTGCCACTCAGCCGGATTGGTCAGAGAAACAAAAGTAACTTCCAGCCCCCAGCGTTTTAGAATGTTGCCGAACAATTGCACACTGGTGCCAAATATGCTGCGTGAGGCCACTACATGGTCACCAGCATTACATAATCCCATCACACAAGCCAGTATCGCAGACATGCCCGTTGAAGTCGCTACGCATTGCTCAGCACCTTCCAGCGCCGCCAGTTTATTCTGAAACATGGTGACCGTCGGATTGGTAAAACGCGAGTAAATATTGCCCGGCTCTGTGCCGCCAAAACGTGCTGCCGCTTGTGCTGCACTATTGAATCTGAAACTTGAGTTCAGAAACAGGGCTTCTGAATTCTCGCCAAACTCGGTCGCTTCGCTGCCTGCACGGACACTTAATGTTTCAGGATGATATTGATGCTTATCCATAATAATCTCAAATTTTCTAGATATAAAAAAACCCGTAATAGCAATAAGGCTAAAACGGGTTTTTTACAGCTCTCGCTTTAGCAGAATTTATTATGCGCCCGCAAGCTGAGTAAGGCTTTGTTTAAAGTTGGCCACTCAAATCAGCGCATTTATATGGTATGCCTAACATCACTGCACGTCAAGCAACTTATTTCAGAATTATGCCTCTGCAACCTCTTCCGAGCTCTCATTTATCTGCGTATCAATCAGGTTCAAATCCATCTGCGTACTTGCATTGGCTGGTTTTTGTTTCTTGTTGGCATCGCCACGCGCAGCTTCAATGCGGTTTAAATAAGCTACATCCACATCGCCCGTCACGTACTTGCCATCAAAACAGCTGCAGTCAAATACTTTCATTTTTGGGTTGGATTTGGAAATATCGCGCACTAGAGCATCTAAATCTTGATAAATCAGCGCATCCGCCCCTATTTCCTTGCAAATCTCGTCATCTGTGCGGCCGGTAGCCAGCAACTCGTCTCGGCTAGGCATGTCGATGCCATACACATTGGGAAAGCGTACCGGCGGTGCCGCCGAGGCAAAAAAGACTTTATTAGCGCCGGCATCGCGCGCCATCTGCACGATTTGCTGCGATGTCGTGCCGCGTACGATGGAATCGTCCACGAGCAAAACATTTTTGCCTTTAAATTCAATGCCAATCGGGTTGAGCTTTTGCCGCACGGATTTTTTGCGCAAGGCCTGGCCCGGCATGATGAAAGTACGGCCGATATAACGGTTTTTGATAAATCCTTCGCGGTAATCCAGCCCCAGCGCAATGCCCACCTGCAAAGCGCTTGGACGGCTGGTATCCGGGATGGGAATCACCACATCAATTTTCTTATCCGGCCATTCGCGCTTGATTTTTTCGGCCAGGCTGGTACCCATATCTAAACGGGTCTGATACACCGAAACACCGTCAATCACCGAATCTGGTCGTGCAAGATAAACGTACTCAAAAATACAGGGAGTAAGTGTAGGATTTTCGGCGCATTGGCGGCTAAAGAAATTTCCGTCCATGTCAATAAAAACCGCTTCGCCAGGCTCTACATCACGTATCAGCTGAAAACCCAGGACATCGAGCGCTACGCTTTCCGAGGCCACGATATACTCTGTGCCTTTGTCAGTCTCCTGCTTGCCGATCACCAAGGGGCGAATGCCGTGCGGATCGCGGAACGCCAGCAACCCAAAATTAGCGATCATGGCAACCACAGCATACGCGCCCTTGCAACGCTTATGCAAACCGGCAACCGCGTCAAACGCCATGTCCGTATTCAGCACCGCGTTGCGTGAGGTTTTCTCGATTTCATGCGCCAACACATTCAACAACACTTCAGAATCTGAATTCGTGTTGATGTGACGCAAATCCTGGCGGAACATTTCTGATTTCAGCTGCTCGGAATTGGTCAGGTTGCCGTTATGTCCCAGCACGATGCCGAAGGGTGAGTTCACATAGAACGGCTGCGCTTCTGCCGCGCTGGAAGATCCGGCCGTCGGATAACGCACATGGGCGATGCCCACATTGCCGATGAGGTTGCGCATATGGCGGGTTTGGAACACATCTTTCACCAGCCCGTTGTTTTTGTGCATGAAAAATGTGTTGCCGTCACAGGTCACAATACCTGCAGCATCTTGGCCACGATGCTGCAGCACCAGCAAACCGTCATATAACAACTGGTTTACCGGGTTTTTACCGACGATGCCTAAAATTCCACACATAAATGAATGTCCTGAATCAATTACACTATTTAATCATGATTAAGCTAATCATACTTGATATGTTTTGCCACAGCCTGCGGCACCCATGGCAGCGCCGCTTTTACCAGCGCTTCCAGCGGCGAGCTGAACATGGCATTTGTCCATCGCGCATCTTTGGGCAGGCTGGTCAGCCCCGCCAGAAACACCAGAATACAAACAATTAGCAACCCGCGAGCAAAACCAAATAATGCACCAACAAATCGATTCAGCCAGTTTAGGCCAATTTTTTTTATTATGCTAGATAACGCTATCGTGAGCAAACTTGCAATGAGCAGCACGCCCAAAAAAAGTATTAAAAACGCGGCCAGCACTTTCAATGGTTCCGTAGGAATATCTTGCGGCAACACAGGAACAAGCTGCACCGCATAAGTTTTAGCCACATAAAATGCAACCAGCCAGCCAGCAATCGCCAACACCTCGCGTACCGCGCCCCGCATCATGCTCACGATAATCGAGATACCGATGATGAGCAAAACCGTGTAATCAAAACTGGTCATTTCGCTTTATCCAGTCATTAAAAAAACATGCATTACTGGCTTACAACCATCCCGGTCAGGCCGGCATCCTTAATGTTTTCCAGCGCAATGGCGGCCTCGCTCCTATCGCTGAACATCTGTGTCCGCAACCGAATTTTCTGGCCTTTCGCTGTATCTATTTTTTCAGTTTGTGATTTATAGCCCAAATCACTTAACTTGGACTGCAACTGTTTCACATTGGCTTCATCAGAAAAAACCCCGATTTGCACATAAAATTTATGCATAGCCTCATCTTTCGGCTTGGCTGTGTCTTTGGCAGGGGCTTCCTTAGCTGGTTTCTCTGATGCCGCCTCTGGATCAGGTATCTGCGATGATTCAGGCGCCTGCTCTGCCACTTCCGGGACTTCTGCAACAGGGGGCTCAGCTGGCACGATGCTGGAGTCAAAATCGGCGGGGGGTGCGGCAGTAATTGTTTGTTGATCTCCCGGCAAGGTAATGGTGATTTTTTCTTGTGGCGGTGAAGCAGTACGGTCTTTCAAGATCATCGGCAACACAATCACCATCAATAGCACCAATGCAATCGCGCCAACCAGACGGCGGCGTGCGCGTTTTTTAAACATTATTTCCTGATCGCTGGAGGGAGACTTTTGCATGTAACTTACCTTAAGACATTGGCTTTCAAATAGGCACTCTCAATTAAACTGCACGCGCGGACACCCAGTTTATGGCATCTGCAACCGTATAAAACGAGCCAAACGCGATTATTCTATCATTTTTATCCGCATCTTTACAGGCTGCGGCAAGCGCCATGCTAACGTCATCAAACAGTCGCACTGAAGATTGATTCACTTGTCTGACAAGCGTCTTTTGCAGATCCAGCGCTTTTGCGCCGCGCGCAGCCTGAATGTCAGCGATATACCAGCGCGAAATACACGGCGCAACCGCGCTGATAACGCCTTCAATATCCTTGTCTGCAAGCATCGCGAACACCGCCAAAGTACGCCCTGCGCAAGGCATGGATTGCAAGTTTTGCGCCAAGGACATTGCCGCATGCGGATTATGCGCCACATCTACAATGACTTGCGGTTTGGATTGAACTTGCTGGAAACGGCCTGTTAATCTCACCGCGCCAAGAGCCGCATGAATATTGGCTTGCGAGACAGGTAAAATATGCTTTAAATGATGCACGGTGCATATGGCACAGGCTGCATTTGCAAGCTGAAACTCACCGGCAAGCCCAAGCACCGGCAACTGCAACACTAGCGCTTCATCTGAATATTGCCAGCCTTGCCCGGTTTTTTTTACCTGAAAATCGCGGTTGATCAGCTTTAAATCTGCACCTATTGTCTCGGCATAGTTAAGCAGACTTACCGGCGGATTTTTATCACCGCAAATAGCCAATTTATTGACCCGGAAAACGCCAGCTTTCTCAAAGCCGATTTTTTCGCGCGTTTCGCCCAAATATTCCATGTGGTCCAAATCAACCGTGGTGACAATAGCGCAGGCAGGTTCAAATATGTTCACCGCATCCAGGCGGCCGCCCAAGCCCACCTCTAAAATAACAACATCCAAATTGGCGCGACAAAAATGCCACATCGCGGCAAGCGTGCCCATCTCAAAATAGGTGAGCGCGATATCCCCGCGCGCCGCCTCGACTGCCTCAAATGCCACGCATAAATCCTGGTCGGAGATCTCCTGATGATTAACACGCACACGCTCGTTATACCAGATCAAATGCGGAGACGTATAGCAGCCAACTTTATAGCCGGCTTCGCTGTATATCCGGCTTAGCATCTCGCAGGTTGAGCCTTTGCCGTTCGTGCCGGCAACCGTAATTATGGGAAAAGTGGGGATTAATGAAAGCTTACTTGCGACGGCTTGCACCCTGTCCAAGCCCATGGCGATGGATTTAGGATGCAAGGCCTCAATGTAAACCAGCCACTCTTGTATAGTTGTTGGCTTTGGTTGCGCGGTTGTCACGAGAAACTGATATTGATAAGTTTATGCTACTTTAGGGGTTCGCATTAGGCTGGATAAAATATTGGCCAGTTTCTGGCGCATTTCGCGGCGATCAACAATCAAATCAACAGCACCATGCTCTACTAAAAACTCTGCACGCTGAAAGCCTTCCGGCAAGGTTTCGCGTACGGTTTGCTCAATCACACGCGGGCCTGCAAAACCGATTAACGCATTCGGTTCAGCGATGATGATATCGCCCAACATGGCAAAACTGGCCGATACACCGCCCATGGTCGGGTCGGTCAACACCGAAATATAAGGCAACCCGGCCTGTGAAAGCCTGGTCAGTGCAGCGCTGGTTTTAGCCATCTGCATCAGCGAGAACAAGCCCTCCTGCATACGCGCACCGCCACTGGCTGAGATGCAGATAAATGGTGCTTTTTGTTTGATAGCCGCTTCTACGCCGCGCGCAAAGCGTTCGCCTACCACTGACCCCATCGAACCGCCCATGAACTTGAATTCAAATGCGGCTACCACCACGTTCTGGCCATGAATCTTGCCTTGCATGACGATTAACGCATCCTTCTCGCCACCCTCTTTTTGCGCGGCTTTCATGCGGTCTGCATAGCTCTTGCTGTCTTTAAATTTGAGCGGATCAACAGGCTCTACATTGGCACCAATTTCCACGTGTTTTTCTTCAGGATCTAACAATTGATTCAAACGATCCCGCGCGCCAATACGGTTGTGATGCCCGCACTTTGGGCAGACTTCTGCATTATTTTCCAGATCGGTTCTATATAGCACCGTCATGCACGATGCACACTTGCTCCACAGGCCTTCCGGTACATTTTTCTTTTGCGCCACATTAACTGCGCGCTTGATTTTCTGTGGAATTTTATCTAACCAACTCATCATTTACTCCTTAAGCATCAATCGCGGTTCGTAGCTCTACCATCAATTGGCTGATATTTGAAAGCAGATTATCTTCACTTGACTGCTCAATCGCAACCACCACGCGGCTACCCACCACCACTGCATCAGCGATCGCTGCGACTTTCCTGGCTGTAGCTGCATCTTTTACGCCAAAGCCGACGCCGATTGGCAAATCGGTCTTGGTACGGATTTCCGCAACACGCGCTTTCACCTCTTCAATATCCAGATTAGCCGCACCCGTTACGCCTTTCAGTGAAACATAATACAAAAATCCGCTGGCCTGATTCACGATCAAATCCACGCGTGCTGCATCCGAAGTGGGTGACAACAGGAAAATGCTATCTATGTCACTGGCCTGCAGTGCTGCAATAAAATCTTTACATTCTTCTGGCGGATAGTCTACGGTCAGCACACCATCCACACCTGCCGCTTTGGCTGCCAGGGTGAATTTCTCCATTCCCATTGCCTCGATCGGATTGGCGTAACCCATTAATATGATGGGAGTTTTTGTGTCTTTCTGGCGAAACTCCTGCACCAATTCCAGCACTTTTCTTAAACCTACTTTATGCACCAAAGCACGTTCGCTCGCACGCTGAATTACCGGGCCGTCGGCCATCGGGTCAGAAAAAGGAATGCCCAGTTCGATCATATCAGCCCCGGATTTCACCATAGCATGCATTAAATTGACCGTGTGTTTCGGGTGCGGGTCTCCTGCAGTAATGTAGGGGATTAAGGCTTTTTTGTTATTGGCTTTGAGCGCGGAAAATACTGTTTGAATGCGTGACATGAGCTTATTTTTATAAGGTTATATTGGAAAGTTTGGCAACCGTATTAATGTCTTTGTCGCCGCGGCCTGATAAATTAACCAGGATGATTTCATCTTTGCGCATGGTTCTGGCCATTTTTTCAGCATGTGCCAGCGCGTGGCTGGATTCCAGCGCAGGGATAATCCCTTCCGTGCGGCACAAATTATGAAACGCTGCCATGGCTTCATCATCAGTAATCGCGACATATTCGGCACGCTTGATGTCTTTTAACCATGCGTGCTCAGGACCGACACCCGGATAATCCAGACCGGCCGAAATCGAGTGCGTTTCGATAATATTGCCATCGCTATCCTGCATCAAATAGGTACGGTTGCCATGCAACACGCCCACCGGGCTATTAGCTGTCAAGGGCGCCGCATGCATGCCGGTTTCCAAACCATGGCCTGCCGCTTCCACGCCAATCAAGCGCACATTCGGTACATCGATATACGGATAAAAAATACCCATAGCGTTAGAACCGCCACCCACGCATGCTACCACCGCATCCGGTTGACGCCCGACCATTTCCAGCATTTGTTGTTTGGCTTCTATGCCAATGACTGACTGAAAATCACGCACCATCATGGGATAAGGATGCGGACCCGCCACTGTGCCGATGATGTAAAACGTGTTGGAGATATTGGTCACCCAGTCGCGCATGGCCTCATTGAGCGCATCTTTCAGCGTTTTAGAGCCACTTTCTACGGGGATAACTGTTGCACCCAGCAATTTCATTCTGAATACGTTAGGCGCCTGTCGTTTCACATCCTCGGCCCCCATGTAAACCACACACTCCAGGCCCAGGCGGGCAGCAATGGTGGCAGTCGCCACGCCATGCTGGCCTGCGCCGGTTTCAGCGATGACTCTGGGTTTCCCCATCCGCTTGGCTAATAAGGCCTGGCCGATGGTATTGTTGACCTTGTGCGCACCGGTATGGTTTAGATCTTCGCGTTTGAGGTAAATCTGTGCACCACCAACCTTTTTCGTCCAGCGTTCCGCAAAATAAACCGGGCTGGGGCGGCCGACAAAATGTTTTAGATCATAGGCAAATTCAGCCAAAAATTCGGGATCATGGCGATATTTTTCATACAAATACCACCGAATTGTCCAAAATGACCGCGCGCGTCGGGCATATCATAAAGCTGCATTGCTCACTCCTTGCATAAATGCGGCAATTTTTACCGCATCCTTGATTCCTTTACCGGCTTCCACGCCGCCACTCACATCTACTGCGTAAGGCTGCACTTGCCTGATGGCCAGCCCCACATTCTCCGCATTCAATCCGCCTGCCAGAATTACCGGCTTGGGTAGGTTAGTCGGAATTAAATTCCAGTCAAATGTTTGTCCTGTACCGCCCATGGCTACTTCAGAAAACGCATCCAACAACAATGCTTTGGCTGTGCGATACTGCTGTGCGCATTGTATCAAATTTGTATCTGCTTTGACGCGAATTGCCTTGTAATACGGCAAGTTTATTTGCTCGCAATCTTCAGCCGTTTCGTCACCATGAAACTGCAGAATATCCAAACGCACGCAAGATAACACCGACTCAATTTCCGCCTTAGGCGCATTTACAAACAAGCCGACGACGCTCACAAAGGGCGGGATCGCCGCCGCAATTTTTTGCGCCTGCTCAACAGTCACTGCGCGCGGGCTTGGCGCATAAAACACCAGGCCGATGGCATCCGCGCCTGTATTAACGGCCGCTAGCGCGTCTTCGACACGCGTAATTCCGCAAATTTTTACTCGGGTTCTCATCAAGGTTTCCATAAAATGTAAGCGTAACTTAAACGCGCCGCGCTGTCAGTGTTAGCCGTCAAATAATGCCAAGCTGGCGCTGTGTTATGGGCAAATCCCATTTGTTATCGTACTGCACGCCGCTTAAATACAGGCCATGCGGTGAGAATGTCGGCGGCGACAAAGTGCGGTCCTTTTGTTTCAATAGCTGTTGAATGAATTCCGGCGGATGTTTGCCATTGCCCACATAAACCAAAGCTCCCACCATGTTTCGCACCTGATGCTGCAGAAAAGCGTTCGCAGCAAAATTAAAAATAATAAAATCGTCATGCGCCTTGATTGACGCAACCTGTAGGCGTTTGACCGGCGATTTCGCCTGACATTCACTGGCGCGGAAGGCGCTAAAATCATGCTCGCCCCGCAGATATACCATCGCCTCCCGCATGGCAGAAACATTCAGCGGCATATGGTACCAACCAGCCTTATCGGCATAAATGGCCGGTGCCGTAGGCTGATTGGCCAGCAAGTACTGATAACTGCGTTGGGTAGCAGAAAAGCGTGCATGAAATTCGCCATCCACAAACTTTGCCCAAAGTACGCGAATTGTTGCAGGTAAAAATGCATTCACACCACGCACCCAGGCACTGTCCGTGCGAACCGTTTCCGTATCAAAATGCGTCACTTGCATTAATGCGTGCACCCCAGTATCGGTGCGGCCTGCAGCGTGGATGCGCACAGTGCCCCCAGCAATTTTCTTAATAGCATTTTCTAAAAAATCCTGCACCCCACACTGACTTGGCTGGCTTTGCCAGCCGCAATATGGCGCGCCGTTGTACTCTACCCCCAATGCGATACGCATTTACACAAAGGCTTTCGCTACAAGCATGATCAGCAAAACAACAAAGCAGGCTATAAACCCGTAATCCGGCCAATAAAACCTAGGGATAGTAAAAACTATCGAGGTTGCCTCATTCCCCCGATAGGAATCCATCGTGGTCATCGCTCTTAGCCGTCCAAAAAAATCCTGCTGTGATTTATTTTCGCGCTGCAACTCCACATAATGCAAAGTTAGCCACAACCTCACCGCAAAGCGCTCAACCTTTAATCCGAAAATTTTTAATGGCATCAGGATAAAATAAAACCCGGAGATAAGCTGTTGTCTGGTGTTGGAAGCCAGAATCAGGGAGATGGCTGCCAGCATGACGATAATCCTGAGCACTTGTGTAAGACCGGCTGCGATGCCTTCATAGGTCGGCACAAATGCAAATGGCCAAGCAGGGATATGCTCCCCAGGCGTATTGAGCGAGAAAATCATAATCATCACCAAAAAAAGCCATTTAAACCGCTTAATGAAATGCAAAAACTGAGAGGTTCTATTCAACAGCAGAATCACAGAGAAAATGATTGAAACCGACAGCAGTATATTTAAACTCAGCTGGTTGACCACCACTGCAAATATAATAAAGCTGAGCAGTTGTGTAATGATGTTTATTTTGAACATACTGCTATTTTATTATCATTCGCCTGATATTTCCGGCAACAAATAAAAAAACCGGGCAGTCGCCCGGTTTTTTTGCAAGACAACTGGAAAATCTAAGCCAATTTGGCCAGGAGCGCTTCCGCACGCTTACGTTGATTAGTGCCGCCTTCTTTCATTACTTCATCCAAAAGCTCTTTTGCACCTTCTTTATCATCCATCTCAATATAAGCCGCTACCAGATCCAGCTTAGTTTCGACCTCAATCGGCTCATGCTCGGACAATGTCATCTCCACCGCCTGGGCTGAACTTTCTTCCACAGCAGCACTTGTGTCTGCGCCTTCGCTCAAATCCAGGCTAATCGTGGTTAAATCAAACGCGTTAGACTCAGAAGCGTCTTTGCTTTTTAAGTCTGTTGTCTCAGGAGCGATCGTGTTGATTTCAAAATTGAAGTCGCTCGACTCACCTTGGCTATCGGTACTGCTAATATCAAGCACTCCAGCTTTCGGTGTAGATTCTATCGCTGCTGGGAAATCAAAATCTTCCAGCTTGATTTCATTTAACTCCGGCAGGGTTTCTGTTTTCTCGCTGATTGTGCCCGTTAGCCCGGCACTGGTTTCCGGCATAAATTGCGGCGCATCAAAAGTTGGAATATCCAAACTAGGCATAGTATGCGCAAACGCTTCTGTACTTGCCTGAACTGGCTCTTCGGCCACAGCATTCAATTCTGCTGTATTGAAATCCCCTAGATCAAAGTCCAAGCCGCTATCGGCCTCTGAGGTTTTATCTGTCTGTGTCTGTGAACCTGAGAAATCTACCGCATTATCAGTTTGCGGTGCACCTAAATTCAGGTCAATTTCATTGATTGTCGCAGTATCCGGAGCAGCAAGATCCTGTGTCGTTGGCTCATTGTCAAATGAAAAATCCAGGTCCTTTTCTGCGGCTAACGGTGAATCAGAAAAATCTGAGGCGTCTAGTTTGTCGCTTGAATCCGCTGACTTGTTACTAAAACCGGCTGGGCTGCTGCTTGCCTGATACAACGGGTTGTTAGGTTCCAGCTTAATGCCAATTCCCGCCACTTTTGCCCATGTAGGATCTTCAGCACCCAAAGTTGTATAAAGCTCGCCTGCGATGGTTTCAAAAGCGGACAGATTCTTGCTGGCAGCATACATTTCCAGCAATTTAAGATGCAGTTCATAGCGTTTCGGCTCTTTAGAAATCGCATCCTTCAGAATCTCCTCAGCCTGCGCATCGCGTCCATAGGCCATGTAAACCTCAGCCTCGGCGATCGGGTCAACATCATTGGTGTCAATCATGCCGCCATTAGCGCTCTGTGAAAAGTCGGTCAGGAATGAGGTGTCACCTGTATCTACACTAGCGCTTGCCGTGTTGCCGAACACCGTATTCGCCTTAAGGCCACCTGAAGTCATGATGCCCTGCTCAAAATCGGCCAGGCTGCGCTCCCGCTTCTTGCGCAGATACATCCAGCCGCCGCCCAGCAAAGCCAATAAACCACCTGCAGGCAAGAGCGTCGTTAAATCCAGACCGCCCAAAATGCTGTCCAGGAAACCCGGCTCAGGAACAGGCTCAGGCGCTGGGGCAGGTTTTGCTGCAGGTTTAGGTTGTGCTGGGGTACCTTCATTCATCGCCGCAACTTCCGGTTTTGCGGGTTCGGCTGGCGCAACTTGCTCAGCCGGCTTTGTGGAATCCGCCGGCGCTGGCGTTGCCTCAGCAGGCATGCTTTGTTGTTTATCTGCTGCTTCAGCCTGTTTCTGCAAATCGGCCATCTCGCCGTTTTTTAGCGCCAGCAATTTCTGCATGTCAGCGATTTGCTTCTCTAGCGAAGCAGTTCTTTCTTGCGCTTCTTTTACACTTTTTTCACGTGCCGTGGCTTCTTCTTGCAGCGCAGTGATTTTACTCTCTAATGATTTTATATTTTCCGCACTGGCTTTGGCAGCGGACGCATCACCTGCAGAAAGTTTAACGACGTCCTTTGGCTCTGTGGTCGCAGGCATTGATTTGTCTTCAGCCGCGCCTTTGATTTTACCACCTGCGGATTGTGTGCTGGCTTCCGCTTCGCCTGGCGCTGCATCCGCTACGATACCAGCCAGCTTATTACGGTAGGCGTTCCAGTTTGCTGTTTGAACTTTGATCTCTTGGGAAGCTTCTTTGCGTGATATTGCATCAAGCGTTGCTTCAGAAGGCTGGCGTAAGATCTGCCCTACCTTCAGGCGGTTCATATTGTCGCCCTGGAACGCATTTGGATTGGTTTGGTACAACCCTACCAGCATCTGCTCGAGACTGACGCCCTCCGGCTTCATATCTCGCGCTATTTTTGCCAAGGTGTCGCCACGCTGGGTGAGATATTCCTGACCGTTTGCATCAGAAACGGCCGCTATATCCTCTACCGGCTTTGTTTTTCTGGCGCCTTTAGTTGTTTTTTTTGAACCGGCTGGCGAAGCAGTCATTGTCTCGCCAGCTATTTGACCATTTTGTGTCAGGTTGCTTTGGGTTGATCCGTTTGATTTAACCTGGGGCAATTGAGCAGTTTGCGTGTCCAGCTCTGACTCACCCGTATAGCCAGGCGGATCAAGCAGAACGGTGTATTCACGTAATAAACGGCCTGTGGCCCAGTCTACCTGAATCAGCATGTCTAAAAACGGCTCGCTGATGGGTTGCGTCGACTTCAGTTTTAGGACTGGCGTGCCGCTTGCATTTTTGGCGATATCAACCTTGATCGTGTTATGGGATGCCGGCTTCTCAATGCCCTGGGTTGCGTACGCTTCTTCAGAGGCTATGGTGGCAGTGATGCTGTTCAACTCTTCGGCAGTCACCGAAATCAGTTCTATATCTGCTTTAAGGGGTTCACCCAGGCCTGACATCACATTGAGCTTGCCCAGCCCCGCAGCAAACACGGAAATTGGCACCAACGCCATGCATAAGGCAACTGTTATTCGCTTTAATTTTGAGTTATGCACTATCCCACCCTTAATTTACTAAAATATTGCAATAACAAAAATAACATCAATCAGTTAGAGATGCAAGCTCATAATACACATTATATTCAGCAGCTATGTGTATACATGTGAATATTGTTGGTTTTTTTCAACGCTGATGCTGAATCCAGGCGTTCTTAGAGTGCCACCAAAATTCGCAGCATACGGCGCAACGGCTCTGCGGCACCCCACAGCAGCTGGTCGCCCACGGTAAACGCGGAGAGATAATCGTTACCCATATTCAGTTTACGCAAACGTCCTACTGGCGTGATAAGTTTACCGGTCACCGCAGCTGGTGTCAGTTCGCGTATGCTCGCCTGTCGCTCGTTAGGAATCACCTTCGCCCATGGATTAGCCTCTGCCAGCATCTGGTTTATTTCATCTAACGGCACATTTTTGGTTAACTTGATAGTCAATGCCTGGCTATGACAGCGCATCGCGCCGATACGCACGCACAGCCCGTCAATCGGAATCGGATTGTCGCTTAAACCCAGGATTTTATTGGTTTCCACGCCGCCTTTCCATTCTTCTTTACTTTGCCCATTGCCGAGATCGCTGTCAATCCAGGGAATCAGGCTGCCAGCCAACGGTACGCCAAAATGAGCTTTGGGGAAAGCTTCATCACGCAGCGTACCCGCCACTTCACGGTCGATATCCAGAATGGCCGATGCCGGGTCTTTCAAAAAATCACTCGCCACACGATGCGCTTCGCCCATCTGATTCAGCAATTCACGCATGTTCTGCGCGCCCGCCCCCGAAGCCGCCTGATAAGTCATGGAAGTGATCCACTGTACCAGGTTGGCTTTAAACAGGCCATTTAGCGCCATCAGCATGAGCGAAACGGTACAATTTCCGCCCACCCAGTTTTTACCACCTTTGTGCAGCGCATCTTCAATCACGTGCATATTCACCGGATCGAGCACGATCACTGCATCTTTTTCCATGCGTAATGTAGAAGCCGCATCTATCCAGTGGCCAGCCCAGCCTGCTTTTCTTAATTGCGGATAAATTTCACTGGTGTAGTCACCGCCCTGACATGAAACAATCGCATCCATGGCGCTAAGCGCATTGATGTCCTTGGCGTCTAATAGCGCAGGCGTTTCCTTGCCGACGTTCGGTCCTTTGCCGCCCACTTGTGAAGTCGTAAAAAACTGCGGCTCGATTTCGCCAAAATCATTTTCTTCCATCATGCGCTGCATCAGCACACTGCCCACCATGCCACGCCAACCAACAAACCCGACTTTTAACATATTCTTCCGTTCAAAATTCTAAAACTGCTTATTACCAACAATGCTTATTTCGTTGACTTTTTAATGGCTTCGCCAGCCTTTTCGATATCCTGCCCCACACCATGTACTGTGTTGCAGCCCATCAACAGGAAAGCGCACACAATAATCGCGACCATCTTACCCATTCAAGCTCCTTTAATCTCTAAAATTACCAAACTGCAAAGGAAAATCCGTCACGCTCTTTTTGACGAATGCGATTGCCTCTTGCAAATTGTCCCGCTTTGCGCCATTTACACGCACTGTATCTCCCTGAATGCTTGCCTGCACTTTCAGCCCACTATCCTTAATCAGCTTGGTGATGCGCTTGGCAAGCTCGCTGTCAATCCCCGCGCGTATTTTCAGCTCTTGCTTGACTTTATTGCCCCCAGTTTTTTGCACATCCTTGTGATCTAAACGCTTGGATGAATCCGGCTCTTTTTTTTCCATGCCCGGGAGCAAAATGTCTTTGATTTGATCAAGCTGAAAATCATTATCACCAAACAAAGTAATGATGCTGTCCTTTTCATTCAGCTCTACCTTGGCGGACGTGCCTTTAAAATCATAGCGATTGGTGATTTGCTTACCTGCAATATCAATTGCATTTTTTAAAGCGACCATATCAACTTCTGAACTGATATCAAATGAAGGCATACGTTGCTCCTACTCGAAATGACAGACGTAATCCAATGTTTCAATCGTTTCAATATCAAAACTTGAATTACCAGGCACAGTAAATTTCTCGCCAGCACCATACGTTTTCCAGGCATCTTCACCTTTTAGCCGTACTTTACAAACACCCGCATTGATTTCCATTAACTCAGGAGCAGCAGTGTTAAAAGTGAGCAGACTTGGGAAAATCACACCTATTGTGCTACGCGTGCCATTCGGAAACATCACAGTATGGCTTACGCATTTACCGTCAAAGTAAACGTTGGCCTTCTTTTTTACACTCACATTGTCAAATTGTGCCATTCTAAAACTCTCCAATTAATTAGATTTCCATTATCGCAGAAATTGATGATGCTGCATAAAAGTTGATGAGCGGGATGAAGTGCATGGCGCACGGCACGCAGAAACCAGAATGTACTCAAATGTACATGAGGATTTCGAGCACCGCGCAACGCAGCAACTCGCCCGCGCAAACACTTTTACATTGCGGCAACGATCTGGTCACCCATCTCAGAACAACTCACCCGCTTCATACCCGCTTCGTAAATATCACCGGTGCGATAACCAGCCGCCAGCACTTTTTTCACTGCATTCTCAATGCGTGTTGCGGCGGCCTCATTATCAAAAGTGTAACGCAACATCATCGCGGCAGAAAGAATCGTCGCAATCGGGTTGGCCAGATTCTTCCCGGCGATATCCGGTGCGGAACCATGCGACGGCTCATACAAGCCTTTTTTGGTTTCATTCAGCGATGCCGAAGCCAGCATGCCGATGGAACCGGTCAGCATGGAAGCCTCGTCAGACAAGATGTCGCCGAAGATGTTGCCGGTCACCATCACATCAAACTGTTTCGGGTTGCGAATCAGCTGCATCGCTGCGTTATCCACATACATGTGGCTCAATTCAACTTCCGGGTACTCTTTGGCAACGTCGATCACGATTTCCTTCCAGAATTCGGTGGTTTCCAGCACATTCGCTTTATCTACTGAACATAACTTTTTGCCGCGTTTCATGGCGATACCAAACGCTACGTGTGCAATACGGCGCACTTCTGGCTCGCTGTAAATCATGGTATTAAAACCTTCGCGAACACCTTGCTCGTTAGTGCGCATACCGCGTGGCTGACCAAAATACACGTCACCAGTCAATTCGCGCACAATCATGATGTCCAACCCTGCCACCACTTCTGGTTTTAGTGTAGAAGCATTCGCCAATTCAGGATACAGCACGGCGGGACGCAAATTTGCAAACAAACCTAAATCTTTACGAATCCCCAACAAACCGCGCTCAGGGCGCAATGGACGATCCAAGGTGTCATATTGTGGGCCACCTACAGCGCCAAGCAATACTGCATCGGCTTCGCGGCAGATTTTTTGGGTAAACTCTGGGTATGGCGCGCCATACTGGTCATAAGCCTGGCCGCCCAATGGTGCCTCTGTAAACTCCATGGGCATACCTTCTTTTTTCAGCACATCCAGCACGCGAAGCGCTTGTGCAATGATTTCCGGGCCGATGCCATCACCGGGCAGAACTGCGATTTTCATAGTCATTTTAATGATTCCTAAAAAAATAATTCTTTATCTTAAACCTTTAAATTGGCAGAAACCGTAACGAGTAACTGATAATCAAGGCGCAGGGAGCACAGAAACCGGAATGTACACGTAGTACATGAGGATTTCGAGCACCGCGCAACGCCGAGTATCAGTTACGCAATAGGTTTCAAGCGAATAGCCAAGGTTGCGCGGCTTTATGTTTTACTTCAAACGCTTTGATCTCATCTGCATGCTGCAAAGTCAGTCCAATCTCATCCAGACCGTTCAGCAAGCAGTGTTTACGATGTGGTGTAATATCAAAGCTGAATGTCTTGCCGGAAGGTAAAGTCACAGTCTGTGAAGATAAATCTACATTCAACTTGTAACCCTCGTTAGCTTCACATTCCTTGAACAGTTGATCAACGATTGCAGCATCCGCCACAATCGGCAGAATGCCGTTTTTGTAGCAATTACTGAAGAAAATATCTGCAAACGATGGCGCGATGATCACGCGGAAGCCGTAATCTTCAATCGCCCAAGGCGCATGCTCACGCGAAGAACCGCAGCCGAAGTTATCGCGCGCCAACAGCACTTGCGCGCCCTGGTAACGTGGTTGGTTCAATACAAAATCTTTGTTGATCGGGCGTGTGCTGCAATCCATGCCAGGCTCACCATAGTTAGTGTAGCGCCATTCGTCGAACAAGTAAGGGCCAAAACCCGAACGTTTAATCGACTTCAAAAACTGCTTTGGAATAATCGCATCGGTATCGACGTTGGCACGATCAAGCGGGCAAGCCAAACCATTGAGTTGTGTAAATGCTTTCATGTTGTTTCCTTAAATCTGGTTGCGAACGTCGACAAAATGACCCGCAATCGCTGCGGCCGCGGCCATTTCTGGGCTCACCAAGTGGGTACGGCCACCGGGGCCTTGGCGACCTTCAAAGTTACGGTTTGAGGTGGAAGCACAACGCTCACCCGCACTTAAACGGTCAGCATTCATCGCCAAGCACATTGAGCAGCCTGGCTCACGCCATTCAAAGCCCGCTTCTATAAAAATCTTATCTAAGCCTTCTGCTTCCGCTTGGCGTTTTACTTGACCTGAGCCAGGTACCACCATCGCAAGCGCAATATTACTCGCCACTTTTTTACCCTTAGCTACAGCCGCTGCCGCACGCAAGTCTTCAATACGTGAATTGGTGCAAGAGCCAATAAAAATCTTATCCAACTTGATTTGCTCAATCGGCGTATTAGCGGTTAAGCCCATATATTTCAATGCATTTTCAATGCTAGTGCGCTTGGTTGCATCGGTTTCTTTGGCCGGGTCTGGCACGGTTGCGCCAATTGGCAACACTTGCTCAGGTGAAGTTCCCCAAGTCACTTGCGGCGCAATTTCAGCGCCTTTTAACTCCACCACAGCGTCAAACACCGCATCGGCATCGGATTTTAAGGTGTTCCAATAGGCGACTGCTTTTTCCCACTGGTCAGCTTTAGGTGCGTATTGGCGACCTTTTAAGTACTCTGCCGTTCTCTCATCTGGCGCGATAATCCCGGCACGCGCACCTGCTTCGATTGCCATGTTGCAGATGGTCATACGGCCTTCCATCGAAAGCGCACGAATCACCTCGCCGCCAAACTCAATGGCATAGCCTGTACCGCCAGCGGTACCGATTTTGCCAATTACCGCCAAGGCTACGTCTTTTGCCGTCACGCCTTTACCTAACTGACCATCCACTTTCACCAACATGCGTTTGGATTTCTTGGCAATCAAGGTTTGTGTCGCCATCACATGTTCCACTTCTGAAGTCCCTATCCCATGCGCCAACGCACCAAAAGCCCCATGCGTGGAGGTATGGCTATCGCCACACACTACTGTCATGCCAGGTAGCGTGGTACCGTTTTCAGGGCCAATCACATGAATAATCCCTTGATTGGCATGCTTGAAGGGAAAGTAAACCAACGCACCCGTTTCTTTGATGTTGTTATCCAAGGTTTCCACTTGCAAACGTGAAATCGGGTCTTCAATACCCTTTGCCCAATCTTTTGTGGGCGTGTTGTGGTCAGGGTTAGCCACAATAGTGTCGGCGCGCCATGGTTTACGGCCTGCCAATCGCAAGCCCTCAAACGCCTGCGGGCTAGTCACTTCATGCACCAAATGTCTATCAATATAAATCAAGCATGTGCCATCCGCACCTTCATGCACAAGATGCGACTCCCATAATTTATCGTAAAGCGTTTTTCCCGCCATAACTAACTCCTTAAATTGACGCTGAATTTTGAAACGATATTGTTAAAACATGCGCAGAATAAACATTTTCCAATACCCTAACAAGACTATTTCTTATACTAGTATTATAATTAACAGGATAGCGAAAAGCATTTCTATCGGCACACTTCTGCGTTGCGCGGTACTCGTAACTTCGCTGTACAACACAGTATTATCTCAGTCACTGCGCGCCGTGCGCCTTGAATTGCACTCGATATAAATGCTTTTCCATTTTGGAGAGAAATTTGGACAATAGACGAAAAGAATTAGGAGAGTTTCTTCTCGCCCTAAGGCAGCGCGGAACGCCGGAGGAATTCGGCTTCCCATCCGGCATACGCCGCCGCACCAAAGGCCTGCGCCGCGAGGAGATTGCCCAGTTAGCCGGCATCAGTGCCACCTGGTACACCTGGATAGAGCAAGGCCGTGAAGTGAACATTTCGTCAGAGGCGCTTGATCGGCTGGCACAAGTACTGAAACTATCACGTACTGAACGTGCCTATCTGTTCGACATCGCCGGTCGCCGCGACCCGCGCGGCAACGAAGCTGAAGAAGACACGCCACCTGTAACTCTGGTGCGCTTGCTGGATAACATTACCATTCCTGCTTACATCATGGGCCGGACGTGGGACTTGCTGGCCTGGAACCATGCCGCCGAAGTGCTTTTTACCGGCTGGCTGGATAAATCAGTCGCTGGCACATCCACCCCCAACTTGCTGCGATATGTGTTCCAGAATCCGGATGCAAAACAGTTCGTGGTAAATTGGGAGGTACGTGCCCGCAGGCTGGTTGCGGAATTCCGCGCTGATTGCCGCAGCCGGCTGGAAGAACCGGAGTTGCAGCGGCTGGTTGCAGAACTATCTCAAACCAGCCCTGAGTTCGAGCACTTCTGGAAACAACACGACGTACTGGAACGACAAGGTGGCCCCAGGGAATTCAACCATCCGCAACTCGGCATTATCGGTTATCACCAAGTCACGCTGCGGCCAGTGGAACAGGAACAACTTAAGCTGGTGCTATTGCAGCCTTCCTAGTGTGAAAGTGATGTCTAAATTTTTTCATTGTATAAACCATTGGGCTGTAAGGAGCATCCTGCTTACCTCGCGAGGCGAGGTTACTCATAATGAATGCGCGCACATGCGAATGATTGCTCACGTATCCATGTACCGACACTAGACAGCCGTAGACTAAGCCGTTGTCCTTAACTGATCACGCATGAGCTTGTATTCGATAGCATCCAACATGGCGCGCCACGAAGCATCAATCACGTCTGTTGAAACTCCCGTGGTTGTCCAGCTTTCATACTGGTCGGCAGATTCAACCAGCACGCGCACATTCGCCGCCGTCGCGCGGTCTGAGTCGAGCACGCGCACTTTGTAATCAGTCAGCCGCACATGCTTAATCGCTGGGTAAAAGCGTTCCAAAGCGTGGCGCATGGCGTTATCCAGCGCATTTACCGGGCCATCACCTTCGGCAGCGGTGATTTCCTCTTTACCATCCACCGCAATCTTGATCATAGCCGATGAGTTCACGCCATTCAGCGCAGGCTCGTGAATATTGACCTGATATTCCTTAAAGTCAAAAAACGGACGGAATTTGCCGAGCTGCTTCCGCACCAGCAACTGGATTGAGGCTTCGGCACTTTCGAACTGGTAACCTTCATGCTCCAAAGTCTTGATATGTTCCAGAATACGTTTGGTGTCTGCCGAATCCTTGGCGAGCGAAGCATCTACCTCGTGAATTTTGGACAGCAAGGCGCTGCGCCCTGCCACTTCCGACACCAGAATATGGCGCATATTGCCGACTTGTTGCGGGTTGATATGCTCATACGAAATCGGGTTCTTGCTCACCGCATCAATGTGCATGCCGCCCTTGTGCGAGAACGCATCATTGCCAACATACGGCGCCTTGTCGTTGAAAGGCATATTGGCAACATCGTTGACATAGCGCGCGGTGGCGGTGAGTTCAGCGATGTTTTCCTGCGGGATACAGGACAAGCCGAGCTTGAGTTGCAGATTCGGGATGATGGAACACAGATTGGCGTTGCCGCAACGTTCGCCAATACCGTTGATAGTGCCTTGCACCTGCACGGCCCCCGCCTGTACCGCTGCGACGGAGTTGGCCACCGCCATTTCGCAATCATTGTGGCAATGAATGCCAACTTGTGCTTTTGGGAAACGTGCGACTACTTTTTGCGTGATCTCGAAAATCTCGTTCGGGAACGTGCCGCCGTTGGTGTCGCACAGACAAAGCACATTCGCACCGGCATCCGCCGCGGCCTGCAAAGTCTTGATCGCATAATCCGGGTTGGCTTTGTAGCCATCGTAAAAATGCTCGGCGTCGAACACCACTTCTTTGCCCTGCTGCTTCAAAAAAGCGATGGTATCGGCAATCATGCTCAGGTTTTCTTGCAGCGAGGTGCGCAGAATGTCGGTGACCTGGTAATCCCAGCTTTTACCGAAAATCGCTACCGCGGAGGTATTAGCGCGTAGCAGGGATTTCAGGTTGTTGTCATCCGCGGCCTTGATGCCCACTTTACGGGTACTGCCAAAAGCGATGATTTTGGCATGCTTGAGCTTGAGCGCGCCGACGCGCTCAAAAAACTCCAGATCCTTGGGATTGGAGCCGGGATTACCCGCCTCGATATAGCCAATGCCCAAATCATCCAAACGCTGGACGATCTTGAGCTTATCTTCTACCGTAAAAGAAACCCCTTGTGCCTGCGCGCCATCGCGCAGGGTGGAGTCATAGGCAACAACTTGTCTCAACATAGAATGGTTTATTTTTTCCGGTTACGCAAATTGGCGGCAATACGCATCCTGAGCGCGTTGAGCTTGATAAATCCTCCGGCGTCTTTCTGGTCGTATGCGCCCGCATCATCTTCAAACGTCGCAATCGTGGAATCAAACAGTGAATTCGTTTTACTGTCGCGTCCTACAATGATCACATTGCCTTTGTACAGCTTAACGCGCACCCAGCCATTCACGGATGTTTGTGTATGGTCAATCAGCGTTTGTAGCGCGATACGCTCAGGGCTCCACCAGTAGCCGTTATAGATCAGGCTGGCGTAACGCGGCATGAGATCATCCTTCAAATGCGCCACTTCTCTATCCAATGTCAGCGATTCAATGGCGCGGTGCGCCTTAAGCATGATGGTACCACCCGGCGTTTCGTAGCAGCCGCGCGATTTCATGCCTACATAACGGTTTTCGACCAGATCCAGACGGCCAATGCCGTGCTTGCCGCCAAGCTGATTCAACTTGGCGAGCAACTCGTGTGCTTTCAACTTTTCACCATTGAGTGAAACAGGGTCGCCATTCACGTATTCGATATCCAGATACTCGGCGGCATCCGGCGCATTTTCAGGCGAAACACTCCAGCGCCACATTGATTCTTCGGCTTCTGCTGCCGGGTCTTCCAGATGACGGCCTTCATACGAAATATGCAGCAGATTGGCGTCCATACTGTATGGGCTGCCGCCTTGCTTATGCTTCATATCTACTGGAATGCCATGCGTTTCGGCATAGGCCATCAGTTTTTCACGGCTCAGCAAATCCCACTCGCGCCAAGGCGCGATGATATGAATATTCGGGTTAAGCGCGTATGCACCCAGTTCAAACCGCACCTGATCGTTACCTTTGCCGGTAGCGCCGTGCGAAATGGCATCGGCGTTGGTTTCATGCGCGATTTCGATGAGGCGCTTGGCAATTAAAGGGCGCGCAATCGAGGTGCCGAGCAGGTACTCGCCCTCGTACAGCGTATTGGCACGGAACATGGGGAACACGAAATCGCGCACAAATTCCTCACGCAGATCGTCAATATAGATTTCCTTCACGCCTGCCGCTTTAGCTTTACTGCGCGCAGGCTCCAGCTCTTCCCCTTGCCCCAGATCGGCAGTAAATGTCACCACTTCGCATTTGTATTCGTCTTGCAGCCATTTCAGAATGACCGATGTATCCAAACCGCCTGAATAGGCCAGTACGACTTTTTTAATTTTGCTCATTACCTAAATAACCTTTAATTTACAAATAATTCAAAAGACACCAAAAAACTAATCAGCACCATAATAATCATGCCAAGTAAGAAGATGCGGTCTGCGTAACCCTCAATCTTAATAAGATCTTCTTCTTTTCTCACCGACCAATACGAGAGCAGAGTGCTGGCTAAAAATAATAAGCTGTCAATTGCTAACAAATTATCTGCCCATGATGAAATTGTATTTTTTGGGACAAGTTGCATGACGGTAATTACTGTCATGCAGACACCAACCATAGTTGCTGATACTGGCAAAATATGTCTGGATAAGTCTGTTACATTTCTCCCACGCATAAAGTCTTGCCTACGCCCTCTAAACTTTACCCAATAACAAATATTCCATTAACGCCTTCTGAACGTGGAGGCGATTTTCCGCCTCATCCCACACCACGCTCTGCGCGCCATCAATCACGTCGCTCGCCACCTCTTCTCCGCGGTGCGCAGGCAAACAGTGCATGAACAGCGCACCTTGATTGGCTGCGCGCATCATGTCGCTGTCCACTTGCCAATCGGCGAAGTCTTTTAAGCGCTCTTCGTTTTCCGCCTCAAACCCCATGCTGGTCCACACGTCGGTGGTCACCAAATCGGCACCCCGCACAGCCTGCATAGGATCGGCAAATGTCTCGAAATGGTCATTGCCATACAAATTGGCGCGTTCCGGCTCCACTTCGTAACCGGGTGGCGTGGAGACGTGTACGTTAAAATCTAGCAGCTCCGCAGCCTGCAGCCAGGTATTGCAGACATTGTTGCTGTCACCGATCCACGCCACGGTTTTGCCTTTTATCGGGCCGCGATGCTCGATAAACGTGAAAATATCCGCGAGGATCTGGCAAGGATGGTATTCATTCGTGAGCCCATTCATCACCGGCACGCGTGAATTAGCCGCAAACCGCTCGATGATTTCCTGCTCGAAAGTACGAATCATCACAATATCGCTCATGCGCGAAATCACTTGCGCCGCATCTTCCACCGGCTCGCCACGCCCCAGTTGCGAATCGCGTGTATTCAGGTAGATCGCTGAGCCGCCAAGTTGCTGCATGCCAGCCTCAAAAGAAAGCCGCGTGCGCGTGCTGGCTTTTTCAAAAATCATCACCAGCGTTCTGTCCTGCAGCGGCCAGTATTGTTTGTAGCTCTTAAACTGGTTTTTAATCCAGGCTGCGCGCGCAAAGATATGATTTAACTCTTCCGTCGTTAAATCGTTAAACTGTAAAAAATGTTTAATCGCCATAATATTGTTCTATTGGCTTAAAAACTGCTTAATCAGCACTGCAAGACGTGTTGCCAGTTCATTCGCCTCAGCTTCGCTAATCACCAGAGGTGGCAACAGACGCACCACTTTTTCGGCGGTCACGTTAATCAGCAATTTATCTTCTAATGCCATTTTTACCAGCTCGGCACACGGTCTATCCAGCTCAATGCCGACCATCAAACCTGCATTGCGTATCACCGCCACACCAGCCACGCCATTCAAGGCTGTTTTTAACCGCGAAACAATCAGATCACCCATTTCTTGCGCATTTTCGCGCAGTTTCTCGTCCTGGATCGCATTCAATGTGGTTAACCCTGCCATGGTTGCCAATGGGTTACCGCCAAAGGTAGAGCCGTGCTTGCCCGGCGTGAATACCTCTGCCGCCGCGCCTTTGGCTACGCATGCGCCAATCGGCACGCCAGATCCCAGCCCCTTCGCCAGCGTCATCACATCAGGCGTCATGTCCGTGTGCTGAAACGCAAACCAAGTGCCAGTGCGGCCAATACCGCTCTGCACTTCGTCCAGCATCAGCAACCAGGCGTTGTCGTCACACACCTTGCGCAGACCCTCTAAATAGGCGCGCATATCAGCCGGTATATATACTCCACCCTCGCCCTGTACTGGCTCGACCAGTATCGCCACCACGTTGTTCTTGCGTGTTGCAATCTGCTTAACCGCTTCCAGATCATCATACGGCACGCGAATGAAGCCGCTTACCAGCGGCTCAAAACCCGCTTGTGTCTTGCGGTTGCCCGTGGCCGACAGCGTTGCCATGGTGCGGCCGTGGAAAGCGCGTTCCATCACGATGATCTCTGGATTGTGAATGCCCTTGTTATGCCCGTAAAGGCGCGCCAGCTTGATCGCCGCCTCGTTCGCCTCACAGCCGGAGTTGCAGAAGAATACCTTGTCCATGCCCGATAATTCAGCTAACTTATCAGCCAGTTGTTCCTGTTCGGCAATGTGATAAATGTTGGACACATGAATCAATTTTGCCGCTTGCGCGCTAATCGCTTTAGTCAGCTTTGGATGCGCGTGACCCAGGCCATTCACCGCCACACCTGCCAGTGCATCGAGATATTTATTACCTGCTTCGTCCCACAACCATATGCCTTCACCATGTGTGAAAGTAATGGGTTGACGACTGTATGTGTTCATTAAATGCGACATATATTCTCGTTACTCATTAAACCTAACTTCGTTGACTCGCCTTGCCGTACGAACTATGTAATGTCCACGGCTCGCGGCCTCGTTATCTTCAATGATTAACAAGAATTAAAAATTGAAGATAAGCAAAACCCAAAAAAGCAAAACGGCGGCTTAAGGCCGCCGTTGTAGCCTCAGTGCTTGTTAGAAGCCTAGTACGGCGCGATGACTCAAGCCGTTTGCCATGAAAAACAGCATGGGGATCGACAGCATCATATTAGTACGGGAGGCCAGCATCGCCACACGGCGTGCCTTAGCCTTTGCCGCGTCATCCGCTGGCACCATACCTAAAATCTTTTGCTGGTTTGGCCAAATGAGCACCCAAACGTTAAACAACATAATAGTACCCAGCCATGCACCGATGCCGATACCCTCATAACCATTACGCAGCACAAATGCATCACCCAGATTGGCGCCAAGCAGAGCCGCGCCAGCCAGCCAGGTCACCACTGCCGACCAGCGAAACCATAGCAATGCGCGCGGCGCCACATGCTTGGTAATGCCGGCCGCTGTGCCGTCGGCGCCTGCGTCTTTAAGCGCGGCCATTTGCACCAGATTAAAGTAGTAAAGCAGGCCAACCCATGTAATGCCTGCAAGAAAGTGAATCCATCGCGCTAATGCTGGTACCAGTTCCATCTTACACCCCTGTCAGTAAAAAGTTTTTCAAAAATAATACCAACACTACTGTGAGTATTAGTCCGGAAATAATCGTACCCGCTACTGACTCTAATGGATTTTTCATTGCAATCGCTCCTTAATAGATTTTTTTAATTCAGCTACCCGCGAGATTAACGCAAAAGCCGCAATTTAGCAAGATTTTGAACACACCGCACGCACTTAATGACAATTTTGCGCGGCCTCCAAAAATGGTTTAATCCGTGCCTGCGTATCTGGGTGTGACGCTAACATTTCGAATACAGGGTCAGTGCGTTGCCGCGGGGGCTCTTTTTGTGCCGCTTTATTGCCGCCTCCTTCCGATTGGGCTTGCAGGCGCTGCAAAATATCCGCAAACGCTTTGGGCGGCAGACAGGCTTTCTGCATGGCATTGAGCGCAAATACATCCGCCTCGGTTTCGTGTTCGCGCGAGTAGCGCATTTGCATTAATGCCGCCGGCAACCCGGAAGCCACCGAACTGACATCGCCCGTGACAGCCGCCAGAATCAAACCTGACAGCACGCCCTGCAGGCTCTGCCTGAACGCATGGCGCTGCTTTACATGCCCCAGTTCATGCGCTAGAACTGCGATAATTTCAGTATCATTTTTTGACAGCGAAACGATTTCATCTGTCACCACCAAAATGCCGCCCGGCAGCGCAAACGCATTGGCACCGATCACGCCGCCTTCCCTGAATTCCAGCCGATAATGCGGACAGTCCTGCATGGCTGCACAAAGTTTTTTTAACGCTGCCACAATGCTGTCTTTGCGTACCGGCGCAGTCTTGCTGGGTGAAAAATACCCAAAGCTGCTATCTAAACCTTCTAAAGCCTGCTCGCCTAAATTAGCTTCCATCGCCGGCGGCGTGGCGTCTGCGACGTATTCGGCCAACTTTGGCACGCCAAACTGCAAAAACAGCCAGCCCGCAAACACGGTAGCTAATAGCGAAGCAAGCACCCAGCCAAGATGATTTTCCAGGTAATGCAAAGCAGACCAGAACGCGCTTGATTTTGAAGGCATTGCCGCTTCAAGCTCGCCAATATCAAGCGCTTCCAGCCTGCCGCCGTTGGGCAAATCAATCAGGCGCCTGGCTGAGCCCAGTTTGGCCTGCACGTCTAAATTGGCCATAGCAAAAACAAGCGTTTCGCCGTTCGCCTCAAAAGCAATGTTTTTGGCATGCTCTGCAACCCGCACCAATACTGGCTGGGCACGCGCGCTCACGCCATCGAAATAATCTGCCAGGAATGCCATGATTTTTATCTAAGGTCTAACCAAAAGACAAGTCTACATCAAACATATCGGCGAGTTCTTCGCCCGTGGCTTTCACTTCCGCTTTTTTGTCGCCGACAAACCGGTCAAAATCCACGTCACCGACAATTTGTAATTTCGAGGTACGGTATTTTGCCATGCGCACCTGCGCCCACGGCGTGGCCAAGCCAAAAGTCAGCATAATTGCCAGAATATTGGTGAAATACAGCCAGATAAAATCTCGCGCGCGCAAACTGCTTTTAAATGACAGCTTGTCCAGCGTCGTGTTGTTCCAAACCAGGTTGCCAATGCGCGCTTGCATGTAGCCATAAAAGCTGAAAATGACCAGCACGTACAATGCAAATACAGGCACCATATACAGCAACATGCCCGGGTGCTCAAACATGTCGCGCATTTTGTCCCGTTTGCGCTGCTCGCGCTCCAGCATCATTTCTTCCATGGTTTTTTCTTGCCTGGCAGCTGCGTCAGGCAGCGTAGCGGCCGTGTTTTCCGCTTGCGGCTGCTCAATTTCAACCAGGCTTGCCACGCCAGGCGCCACATGAGCCGCAGCGTTTTTAACATAGTGCTGATACGCCGGAATCGCAATGGCTGCAAGAATAGCGATGATTAAAATCGGTATCAGCATTAATTTCAGGTAAACCTTATAGAATTCCTTCACCCTCGGCTGCATCACAAATGGGCTCAACCCAAATTTGTGATTGTTCACCGAAAACTGTTTCCGTTCATGCGCTGCATAAGGCGCACCCAACCCAAATGTCAATATGGTGACCAGCGGCAAAATAATATAGACGCGGGTTGCGCCCCGCAGCGTTCCCACAAAATCAAAACGCAGGCCGCGATAGCTGGTGTTGCGGGCATTAAACAGCGAGCCGCGCACCACCAGCCAGGGCAATGCGATAAACAATATCAGCATAAATAAAGCTGGCAGGATCGGATGGATATTAGCGCTCATGCTGTAACCCACAAAAAACACAAAGGCGATGATGCGCCCTTTCAAAATCGCAGTTGGTTTGGCGTGATAATCGAAACCGACGTTTTCAATCAATGTGTTGTTATAAAAATACTTTTTGCGGCGCACTTTCGCCCAGGCGGAATAGATGCCCAAAGTAATGAGCGTAAGCAGCAGATTGACGATCCAGATGCCAAAATATTCCGAAGCCTTGCCTTGAAAAACAATTGGCGTGAGTGTTTGATTTGAATTTTCCACCTTAATTTTCCCTGATTTTTTTTATAATTGGAGATTGGAGTGTAGCCGATTTCATGCATTTGGTATATTTGGCTTTTTATTCTGTTGTCACGCTTTTTTTATTTATTTTCGTGTATTTTATCTAGGCATTTCAACAGGTTTAGGGCAAAATTCACTTTTTTTGAATCCTGAAAAAATTTACGTTTTTTTATGTCTTCTGTCGTATTCTTCCCTAGAAAAGAAAACCCGCATTTGCAAGCGCAGCTTCCCGTTGAGTGGTACACCAGCGCTGATATTTACGCCATTGAACAGGCGCATTTATTTGCAAAAGCGCCAAAATATATCGGCCATAGCTGCATGGTGCCTAATGCAGGCGATTTCTACACGCTTGGCTGGATGAACAATGCAAAAACGCTGGTGAATCAGAAGGGCGAGGTTTCGCTTATCAGCAATGTCTGCAGGCATCGCCAGGCAATCATGCTGGAAGGTAAAGGCAATGCCAGCAATATCGTGTGCCCATTGCACCGCTGGACCTATGACCTGGACGGCAAACTGCTGGGCGCGCCGCATTTCGAGCAGAATCCTTGCCTGCATTTGAACAAAACGCCACTGGAAAACTGGCAAGGCATGCTGTTTGAAGCGCCGCATCACATTGCGCAAGAGCTTGGGCAGCTAAGCTGCAAGCAGGATTTCGATTTCTCCAACTTCCATTTTGATCATGCGCATGTAGACCATTATCAATTCAACTGGAAAACTTTTATCGAAACATATTTAGAGGATTATCACGTCGGGCCATTTCACCCGGGGCTGAACCAGTTTGTAGACTGCGGCGATCTGCATTGGGAATTCAGCGAGAATTTCAGCGTGCAGACCGTCGGCTACAAACCCATTCAAGACAGGCAACTATCACCGGTCTATCAACGCTGGCAACAAGCCGTCACACAATACCACGGCGACAAGCCGCCCAAACTGGGCGCCATCTGGTTCGCCTATTATCCCTTCCTGATGATTGAATGGTATCCCAACGTGCTCGTCATCTCGCACATCATTCCCACCGGAGTAGACACCTGTAGCAACGTCGTGGAATTTTATTATCCGGAAGATATCGCCCTGTTTGAGCGCGACTATGTTGCGGCGCAGCAGGCCGCCTATATGGAAACCGCCGTGGAAGACAATGAAATTTGCGAACGCATGCACAAAGGCCGCCAGGCGCTTTATGCACAGGGCATTGATGAGCGCGGCCCTTATCAGCACCCGATGGAAACGGGTCTGGAGCATTTTCATCTTTGGTACCGCAAGCAGATTGAGCCGCATTTGTCGCCAGACAGCGCACGATGAAATTTCCTGATTCGCTGCCAAACCTGCGCAGCTTGTGGATGCTGGTGGCCGCACTGGGCTTTGCCATTATGGGCACGCTGGTAAAAATCGGGGCGGCCAAATTCAGCAGTGCAGAACTGGTGTTTTATCGCTCGGCTTTTGGGCTACTGGTAATCTACGCTTATATTTTCGCCAGGAAATTGCCGCTTAAAACACCTGTAATGGCAAAACACATGTCACGCGCTTTGGTAGGCTTTGCGTCGCTGGTTTTGTTTTTTTATGCCATTGCGCATTTACCGCTCGCCACAGCCATCACGCTCAACTACACCTCGCCTTTGTTTCTGGCGCTGTTGATGCCGTTATTACTGCAAAAAGAGCATCAGACAAGTCTGGCTAAAAAAGGACTATATATTGCTGTAGTGTTGGGATTTATAGGCATTGTACTGCTGCTGAAACCCACGTTTCATCGTGAAGACAGCCTGGCAGGCGCGATGGGGCTGCTTTCCGGCGCAGGGGCCGCACTGGCCTATGTGCATGTAAAGCAGCTGGCGAACGCAAACGAGCCGGACTGGCGCACTGTATTTTATTTCACACTGATCTCTACCATAGGAGGCGGCCTCTGGATGCTGTTACAGCATTTCACCCCGATTGGCTGGCAGGATATGCCGCTACTATTGGGTTTGGGTGTTTCTGCCACGATTGCGCAACTGGCGCTGACGCGCGCCTATCGCACCGGTAACACGCTCACCGTGGCAAGCTTGGCCTATGTGACGGTGGTGCTGGCCAGTTTAATCGGCATTTTATTATGGCAAGAACAGCTTTCATTTTCAGAATGGCTGGCGATCGGTTTAATCATCCTGAGTGGTATTATTAGCGTACACGCAACACAGACCACAAAATAATGTGGCCGAACACTGGCATCATCACAAAGCACTAGACATTTCAATTAGTTAGCAGTAATCTGAACTTTCCCCGTTAAAAACGCAGGCTTAGTTTTAATGGTTAACCCCTTTATAATTTTTAGAACTATTGCATTGCTTGCAGCCTTATGTCTGCTCAGCGGCTGCCTGGGCGGAACAGTCGCGCAGCAAATCGCGCGCTCCATCGCCACCAGCATTGCGGATAAGGCTGTGGCCAAGGCGATGGATGTTGAAGAAGGAAGCAGCAACCGCGAACCCAAGAGCATTAAACTTAAAGACACACAGCCGGATGATGTCTGGGTTGCAATGGCCACTTCCGGATTTCAGGAAGTCAAACCGATAGCAGAACCTTTGCCGGAACAGGCTGAAGATACCGAAACGCCGATCCAGGTGATACAAAGCAGCAAGCTGGTGCGTGTCGAACTATTCAACCTGCTCATTGGTGAAGAAAAAGCAGCCGTATACGAAAAAGCGCGTTTGATGGGTGCTACCAGCCTGCCAAAACAGCAAGAGTGGCAACGCTGGGCGGTGGCTACAGGCGCGATAAAATCTAGCGCTGAGAACGAGAACGACAAAAAAATAATCACTTTTCTGATTCCGCCGGATTTTGGTAAATTGCCCAGCGGCGGAATTGCTGTAGTGGAACTGGCAAGCCCGGGCGAACTCAATGTTGCGCGCTATAAGACCAATGAAGATAACGTAATACTTAAGGTTCCAGCAAACCGCTTCGCATCGCAATCAGCGCGATTTCAGCTGAATTATTAGCGTTTAGTTTCTGCTTGATGTTGTATAAATGCGTGCCCACCGTGCGCGGGCTTAGAAATAAGGCCTCCGCAATTTCATTGGTAGTTTTGCCTTTTGCCAGCGACATGAATACTTCAAACTCGCGCTCGCTCAGCACATCCACCGGGCTTTGCTCACCTGATAACTGCTGAATCGCCATTTGCTGCGCCACGCTGGCTTCGAGGTATTTTTTGCCGCTTGCAACAATGCGAATCGCTTTAATCAACTCCTCAGCAGCCGATCTTTTCGTTAAATAGCCCACCGCCCCAGCATTCAGCACTCGCTTGGGATGCACGGAATCTTCATGCGCAGAGAGCACCAGGATTTTGGCATGGCTTTCTTTAGCCAAGATACGCTCAATAGCCTCCAAGCCGCCCATGCCGGGCATGGTGATATCCATGACGACCACGTCTGGCTTTTGTTCCATATAAGCCTTAATCGCAGCCTCACCATTTTCTGCCTCGGCAACTACTTTTATATCCGATGCGGTTTCCAGCAGCATCTTAAAGCCCATGCGCACTACGGCGTGGTCATCGACCAGCATCACGTTAATTTGGCTCATGTTAACTGACCCTCTGTTTTGATTGCTAATGGAATATTAATAGAAATTACTGTACCGTGATGCGGTGATGCTGGATCAGTTTCGGAATCCACATTAAAACTGCCATGCAACCCCTGCACACGCTCACGCATGCCAAGTAATCCAAAATGGTTAGTTTGATCAACCGCATTAATATCCATACCTAAACCGTTATCCTTAATCGTAAGCTGCAATGCACCTGTTTTGGTCAAGGCAAGATCAATATCAATCATCGTGGCTTCAGCATGCTTAATCACGTTATTGATTGACTCCTGCACTATTCGATAAATATTGATGTTCAAAGTTTCACCTAAAGCATCCAGATTGCCGGACAATCTTAAATTAATAGCCAAATCAGGATGCTGGTTTTGGTAAAAATTGACTGCATCGCGCAGGGTTTCACTCAAACCCAGGTTATCCAGCGCTCCGGGACGCAACTGGCGAATTATATCGTGCATGCCGTCATAGATATGATTGGCGGCTGCAACAATGGTTTGCGCGCTTGCTTCCACTTCTGGCACTTTGCCCTTGGTTTTATTGGCAATCGCCACTGCAAAGGTTTTAATCGCCGTCACATACTGGCCAAGCTCATCATGCAGCTCACGCGCAAGGCTTCTGCGTTCATCTTCAATATGGCTTTGTATCAGCTGCGTAAGCTGACGGTTTTCTTCCAACTGCCGCTCTATCGCCAGCGATTCTGCCATGCGGTTCAAACTATGCCCGATGCGATCGAATTCTGGCAATTTAAAGGTTGGCAAACGCGTAGTTAGGTCGCCCTGCTCCATACGATTGATGGAGGCCAGAATGCGATTGACCGGCCTGAGTGAATGACTTAGCAGCGCATATACCATGCTGTTCAACAGTATAAAAAAGCCTAAGCCGATCCACATCAACTGGCTAAATCCAACCCACGCCTCACGTATTGAACCCGCTGCGCTGGATGAAACCACCAAGGTGCCGTAGCGAATTTTCCGCTCCATGGTCTCTGTCGCGGGCGCTACCAGTTTCACAAACCAGTCCGGCGGATGCACTTCAGTGCGATAGGTGGACTCCGGCGATTGATATATGACATTGCCGCGTATATCGTAAAGCACGATATTGCTGCTGCGTACATAGCCCAGCGACTGCAAAAATTGCTGCAGCACCACATGTGTGGGGCCCATATCCGGGTTCATTGCGGAGCTGATAATGACGGTATCGAGCAGCTGCACCGTGACACGGCTTGCAGCCTCTACCCGCTCGCGAATCGAAATGCGCGTATCGTTCACCAATATCGTGCCCACCACCAGTATAAAAGCCAGCGACAGCAAGGTGATCAGCAGATTTAAGCGGAACCTTAGACTCATATCCTACTCGAAAAATAAACATGCGAGTTTGAGGCAATATGTGCAAAAACAGCAAGCGTAAAAACCATTAAATCTGTTATTTCCAAAATCTACTAATCTTTAATCTTGATACTCTTATACTCGGCTGGCACAGGCGGATACGCCGGTTTCAAGCCTTTAAGCGCATTTAGCAACAGTCTGGAAATCAGCAAATTGCGGTTGGTTTTGGAATCTGCCGGCACCACATACCAGGGCGCATACTCGGTCGAAGTCGCGCGCATTGCATTTTCATAGGCCTGCATATAACTATCCCACAAATCGCGCTCTTTCAAATCATTCGGGTTAAATTTCCAGGTTTTGGTCGGGTCGTTCAGGCGATCCAGCATGCGCTGTTTTTGCTCTTCTTTCGAGATATGCAAATAGCACTTGATGATCACCGTGCCGGTTTCGGTAAGCATGCGTTCAAAATCGTTAATCTGTGCGTATCTGCGCTCGCACTCCGCATCATCAATCCAGTCGTGCACTTTCACAATCAGCACATCTTCATAGTGGCTGCGGTTAAAAATCACAATCTCGCCCTTTTGCGGCACTTGGGCATGCACCCGCCACAAGTAATCGTGCGCCAATTCTTCCGGTGTTGGCGCTTTAAAACTCGCCAAACGTATACCTAAAGGATCGCACTCGCTAAACACATGCTTTATCGTGCCATCCTTGCCGCTGGCATCCATGCCCTGAATCAGCAGCAATACCTTATGTTTGGCCTGCGCGTGCAGAATATCCTGCAGCGCATTGATCTCCGTCGCCAGCTTTTCAAGCTCCAGCGCATCCTGCGCTTTATCGCCAGTGCGTTGAGATTTATCATCGGATTTATAATTTATTAACGAAAACTTTTTAGGGTTAACGCGATATTCGTCTAAATTGGCCATATTTGACTTTCTAACAATTACTGTTAATTTAACACATCCAGCGGGCTGCTCACACCGCGCCCGCCTTTGTTCAGCACATGGGTATAAATCATGGTGGTGCTCACGTCGCTATGCCCCAATAGCTCCTGCACGGTGCGAATATCATAGCCGCCCTCAAGCAAATGTGTGGCAAAACTGTGGCGAAATGTGTGCGGCGTGGCGGGCTTGGTGATACCCGCTTCTACCACGGCTTTTTTAACTGCCCGCTGAATTAACTTTTCATCTAAATGATGTCTGCGTTCGTGCCCGCTACGCGCGTCTATTGAATAACTGCCGGAGCAAAACACATATTGCCAAACCCAGCTGGTTGCTGCGCAGGGCAGTTTGCGCTCTAACGCATCTGGCAAATACACCTCTGCCATGCCCTTTGCGGCGTCATCTTCAAATAAACCTTTGCGCCATGCCAAATGCGCTTTCAAAGGGTCCACCAAAGTCTGCGGCAACATCGTCACCCTATCTTTGGCGCCTTTGCCATTGCGAATTAAAATTTCACCTCGGTCAAAATCAATATCCTGCACCCGCAAACGGCAACACTCCATGATGCGCATGCCCGTGCCATAAAGCAAACGCGCAATCAGGCCATAAGTACCCTGCATACGACCAAGTATCTTGCTTACTTCTTGCTGCGAAAGCACCACAGGCAAATGCTTGGGCTTTTTGGCACGAATTACATCATCCAGCCAAGGCAGATTTTGCTCTAACACCTCGCGATACAAAAACAAAATCGCCGATAAAGCCTGATTTTGCGTGCTAGATGAAACGTTGCCATGCGTGGCCATGTGCGATAAAAAAGCCTCAACCTCTTTACCGCCCATATCACGCGGATGGCGCTTATGATGAAACAAAATAAAGCGCTTAACCCAATGCAGGTATTGCGTTTCTGTGCGAACACTGTAATGCTTAACACGTATTTTTTGCCGTACAACATCCAGCAACTTTGGCTGCTGTGCGTTTTCAGGTGTATTTTCTTGGCTCATTAGCGTTAAAATATTATAGAATTAATGATAATTCATACAGTTAAATTGAATATGACAGAAATTATACACCCGCTTTTACCAAGTTATACACCTAAGTCGGTGTATATTTTACGTTGGGCTTCTTAAAGGCTACTCGCATATGACCATTGAAAATGCACTATCTGCCCTTGGGTTGCTTGGAATTGGAAGTGTTCTTGGTACTTGGTTACGTATCATATGGGAGCGTCGAAATTCAGCACTATTGCAAAAGCAAGAGTTCAAAGAAACTCGGTTCAAGTGCATAATTATGCTCATGTACACTGCGTTGGATTTCGAGAAACGTGGGCCAGGTCTAGTTCAATTTGGGCGTAACTTCGGTTCAAGAACCGAAGTACTAGATGAACTTCAAGCCGAATGGCATAACGCTATTCTTTTTGCATCGGAAGAAACACTAACAACCATTCATGCTTTTATTCGGCAACCATCCGTTGCCTTATTCAAAAAAGCAGCACTAGCTATGCGCAAAGATCTCTGGGGCGGTAAAGCCTCAAAGGTCTTGACAGACCTAGAGTTCTAGCATGGCAGGCAGCCCAACCCATCCATCAAGCGGGACGCCTAGCGGCGCCCCTTATGTCAAACGTTAGCAGCCATGAACACACTAGCGCGACTACAAACTTGGTACTCACATCAATGTAATGGCGAATGGGAACATTCGTCTGGCGTAAACATTCAGTCTTGTGATAATCCTGGGTGGTGGGTAAAAATCAATCTCATAGGCACGCCTTTACAAACGCAAGCATTCACCGAGATCGCAGAAGAAGTTGATGCCCAACGTTTCGCACTTGGCTCGCGTTGGTTGAGTTGTTACATCGAAAATGGCACTTGGCACGGGGCAGGTGACGAGACAAAGCTCGAGCGTATCCTTGAAGTATTTCTCGTGTGGGCTGAAGAAAATGGCAACTAATTAAGATGCGTTCAGAGATCAGCCGCCGAGCCAGCGAGGTGTTTCATGCCGATACTTTAGCCGCCCCTCAAATGACACTGCGCGGTGGCGAAGCAGAGGACAGCTACAATGTCGCACCACCATATGACGCAGTCCTCGACGAACTGACGGATGCTTATCTTGAGGCATATACTTTCTGGGGTCTTGCTTATCTCGACCCTGCCTCCTGGCGGCATTACCTGCCCCATCTGATCGACTATACGTTCCGACACATGGACGATCCTAAGATGGCGGTTGAAGGACTGCTTTATAGTCTGCGCCCCCCGGATAGGGAGCCTCCACGACTCGCTTCCCTCACAGCAGAACAGGAAGCAGTGATCGTTGGATTCTTGGAGGAGGTGGCCTTCAGTGAAGACTCTGCGAACAGGGACTTTGCAATCCAGGTGCTCGAAGAATGGTGGATTCCCTATGCGCTGTACAGGAAGCGCTAATCCGGCGGTCAACCGGACTGCCGAAAAGCACGTCAGCCGGTTAGCTTTACGTTAGGCATCCAGCGCGATATGCGCTTATTTAAAGGAGGTGGATTATGAATAAATTTTGCCAAAGTTGCGGCTACCCAATGAAAAAAGATAAAAAAGGTGGTGGTTCAAATGCAGATGGCTCAATAAATGAAAAGTATTGCTCAATGTGTTATGAAAATGGAAGGTTTCTAAGTCCTCCAGATATTGATACTGCTCAAAAATTTCAAAAGTTTTGTATTCAAGAAATGAAAAAAGATGGGATGAATGGGATTTTGGCATGGATATTAACTCGCGGGATACCAAAACTTGAACGCTGGAAAAATACGTAGTAAGCCAACACGGTAAAGCGTGTAATACATAAGGTGCAATACCGCTAGCATATTGCGCCGTTTCTAAGCCTAACATTACGCTCAAGCGGGACGCGCCTTTTCGTGGCGGTTTTGAAGGTTTGTTGTTTTTCCGGCTTCAGTGGCTCCGCCAGTCTCCTGTGACAGGCGCACCCCTTAGCTCTACGTTAGAACTATGCGCACACTCCGTTGGCTACTCACAGTTCCTGCTGCCATCGCCGGTTTCTATATTGGCGTTATCGTCGCTTTGCTTGCTCATTTGGTAAGTGAGCGGTTGTGCCCTCCTGAGTACGTTGTCTCCGGCACATGCTTTGCACCTTGGTCTTCCTTCGTCAGCGACGCTTATTTGGCTTTAGGCTCATTGGTTTGCGGGGCTTTAGTGGTCCTTCTACCTACGTTAATTGCCCCTTCTCATCGCAGCAGAGTTGCCTTGCTCGCCTATGCCTCTGGCTTGGCTTGTTCGGTTTACTGGTTGGCGCATAGCCTATGGGTGCCAGTCGTTTGGGCCGCCTTGGCAGGTGCTATTACTCTTTGGCGCATCCAAATAGTTCTAACCCATCCATCTAGCGGCACGCGCTGAAGCGCGCGCCTTTACCAGATGTTTTTTCTTCAAAACCATCGCCCTGCAGCCCGCATGGATATTGCCTTGCAGGGCATCTAATTTTTCTTGGCTTTTGTGTCTTTTTGGGCTTGCGCCGTTTCGCAATTAAGCCTATGCTAAATTTGTCTTAATCATAAACAGCGGCGTCCAGCTCGCCACCATGTTTGTATATTCTCGCAAGGAGCTAACATGAAAATTGAAATCAGTGAAGATATCAAGGCATTAGCGACCCTTTGCAAGCATGATTTTGCCTGCCTGAAATCAGAAAACTATGTGTTATGCAAAGTGCAGGATTGCGTCAACGGCAAAGTGCATTTTATTGAGTGCAAAGACCATAGTCCTTGCGTATATAAAACATCGTTTGGATATGGGCATATTTGCGGCTGCCCGGTAAGAAAAGAAATCTACAACAAATATAAAATGTAATTGCAAGCACTGCTTCACTCGCCCGGTCGAGCCGCATTGAACAGCTACATGACGCGCATCCATAGTTTTGAACCCATTGAAGATGAAAACGCAGAGATACTGATCCTCGGCAGCATGCCGGGACGCGCATCGCTGGCTGCGGGACAATATTATGCGCATGGCCAGAATGCTTTCTGGCGCATCATTTGCCACCTGCTTCAGCTTGATATTGCATCCCCCTATGAGGCAAGAACTCAGGCGCTAAAATCAGCCAGAATTGCGCTTTGGGATGTGCTGCATTCATGCAGGCGGGAAGGCAGCCTGGACGCGATGATTGAGCGCGATACGCAGATTGCCAACGACTTTAAGACATTCTTTCAAACGCACAATAAAATCACGCATGTATTTTTTAACGGCGCCAAGGCCGAGGAATATTTCTTGCGCCATGTGCTGAAAAATATTAACAATAACTCCATCAGTTTTACGCGCTTGCCTTCAACAAGCCCGGCGAACGCATCCATGTCTTTTGAGCAAAAACTCAGTGCTTGGAGGGCCGTTGAAGCAAAGTGCAAAAACGTTGAAAATCGCTGCAAATAATTTAACCTTCCAGTTCTATTTTCACCGGTTTAGTTTTAAACTAGCCGCATGAAAACCCCTTTTATTTTATCTTCCGCACTTGCCATACACGCCGCAATTGTGGCGCATGAGGCCGATATTGAATCGCTCGACCGCGCGATTGGCGATGGCGACCATTACATCAACATGAAGCGCGGCAGCGAGATCATTGCGGGCATGTATAACGAGCTGCTGCCGCTGCCGCCGGAAGAAGCGCTGCAAAAAATCAGCATGAAGCTGCTCAGCACTATCGGCGGGGCTTCCGGACCATTGTTTGCGAGCTTTTTCATGGGCATGTCCAAATATTTGAAAGAGCATCACGCCAAAATCAACGAAACCAACATGCATCTAGAAACTGCAGCCGCTTTTGCCTATGGGGTGCAGAGCATGATGATGCGCGGCAAATCCAATGTGGGTGAAAAAACCATGCTGGATGTGCTGGTGCCCGTTTCTACCACATTCACCACGATGGCAGCGCAAGGCAAACCGGTTGCCGAAATATGCGCCGCTGTGAAAGACGCTGCCGATAAAGGGCTGGAATATACGCGCGACCTGCTTGCCACCAAAGGCCGTGCTGCGGGCTTGGGTGAACGTGCTATCGGGCACTTGGACCCCGGCGCGAAAAGCTGCCAGGTGATGACGCATACGGTCTGCGATTTGGTTTTGAAAGAGAAGAAACAATGAAAAAATTTATCAATGCGCCCGACACTTTGTTAAAAGAGAGCCTCACCGGCTTTGGTCAGGCGCATGCCGATTTAGTCCAGGTACATTTCGAACCCACCTACGTTACCCGCGCCAAACCGGCGCATAATAAAGTTGCTATTGTTTCCGGAGGCGGCTCTGGGCACGAGCCTTTGCATGCAGGCTACATCGGCTATGGCATGCTCGATGCCGCCTGCCCCGGCCAGGTGTTCACCTCGCCCACGCCAGACCAGATGCTGGCAGCGGCCGAAGCGGTGCATGCTGGAAAGGGCATTTTGTTTATTGTGAAAAACTACGCCGGCGATGTGATGAATTTTGAAATGGCTGCGGAAATGCTGCCATTTGACCATGCCACTGTGCTCACCAGCGACGACTGCGCCGTAATCAACAGCACCTACACGACCGGCCGCCGCGGCGTTGCAGGCACAGTGATTGTCGAAAAATGCGTCGGCAGCCTGGCGGAAACCGGCGCCAGCCTGCACGCCTGCCAATTGCTCGGCGATAAAGTGAATGCACGCACCGCCAGCATTGGCGTGGCTTTAACCAGCTGCACCGTACCTGCTGCAGGCCGCCCAACCTTTGACATCAGCGACAGCGAACTGGAAATGGGCGTGGGCATTCATGGCGAGCCGGGGCGCAGGCGCGAAGCCATGCGCGAGGCAGATTCGATCGTGGGTGACTGCGTTGCCGCCATTCTGGCAGATCTGAAAGCAACGCTGGAAAATGACACCTCCAAAGACATCCTGCTGCTCGTCAACGGCCTGGGGGCGACTCCGCTCATGGAACTCTATCTCATCTACAATACTGCGGCGAGGCTGCTGGGCGAGGCTGGCTTGCGTATATCGCGCAGCCTGGTCGGCAACTACACCACAGCTATCGACATGGCAGGTGCATCCATCACGGTTTGCTTGCTGGATGATGAAATCATACAGCATTGGGATAGCCCCGTGCATACGCCGGCGCTACGCTGGGGGCGATAGCTCTTGACCAAAAACGGCTTTCCAAAGTGCTAATACATCTGCCCGCTGCTTTTCCAGTTCAGCTGATTTTACCTTTGCCGCATGCGCCTGCAGTTTTGTGGCGTGAATCAGTTTGCGGTATTCCCTGTAGGCGTCCGCTACTTCTTTCGCCAGGTTTTTATCAATAATATTCAATTCACCCAGTACTTTTAATAAGCCAATATTGCCAATGTTTTCAGTGAGTTGCGGATATTGTCCTGCGTGCGCCAGCACCAGATACTGCACCAGAAACTCCACATCAATAATGCCGCCTACGCTATGCTTTACATCAAACCAGTCTTTTTCAAAACGCTGTGCCGCACGCATTTTATCGCGCATGGCCATGACGTCTGCTTTCAACTTCTCAATATCGCGCGCTTGCGTCATCACTTCAAGGCGAATGGCATCAAACGCCTTGCCAATACTGGCATCGCCTGCCACAAAGCGGGCACGGGTAATGGCCTGATGCTCCCAAACCCACGCCTTATGGAGTTGATAATCGCGAAATGCTTCTATGCTGCTTACCAGCAGGCCGCTATTGCCATCCGGACGCAGCTGCAAGTCGGTTTCATACAGCAGCCCCGCATTGGTCACGCTGTTAAACCAGCTGTTGATGCGCTGCGCAAAGCGCGCATAAACTTCACCCGCCTCCGGCTGCGCATCGTCGTCACTAGCATTTTCATGCGGATTATCATAAAGAAAAATAATATCCAGATCGGACAGATAGCCCAACTCTTTGCCGCCTAGCTTGCCGTAGCCAATCACCGCGAACCTGGGCGTTTCACAATGCCCGAACTTGAGCGATTGCCAGATCGTTTGCAGACTCACTTGCAGAATGAGGTCAGCCAGCGCACTCAAATAATCCGACAACGTTTCCAGGGTCAGTCTGCCCGCCACATCCTGCGCAGCCAGACGCAAGATTGCAGCCTGCTTGAAATGGCGCATGGCGTCCATTTGCGCTTCGGTATCCCCTTGCAATTGCAGCATGCTCTCGTTGAGCTCTTCCTGCATTCTGGCGAAATCAGGCGGCGCGTATAAATTGCGCATGTCCAGCAATTCATCCAGTAAAATGGGATGCGCCGCTAGATATTGCGCCAACCAGGGACTGGCTGCGCATAGCTTGATCACCAGATGCAACGCCTCCGGATACTCTGCCAGCAGCGCCAGATAACTCGCACGGCGGCAGATATTCTCCAGCAGATTGATCGTGCGCAACAGTGCGACATCTGCATTTTTTTCCTGGCCGGATTGCCGGATGACCAACGGCATCAGGCAATCAAAGCGTTGGCGGCTTAATTCTGGTAGCTGTTGATAACGACTGCTGGCCCTGAGCATTTGCAGCTGCTGCAGAACTTGCGACGCATCGCCAAACCCCGCATGTGTCAAGGACTGCAGGGCAGCATCATTCTCTAGCGCGCCCTGCCAAATAGCCGTTTCCTGCGCGGTTTGTTGCTGGCTCTGTTCGCTATTGCTGTCATCGTTAAACGTTGCGTCAAAATGCTGCTGCACCAGGCCACGGTGGCGATTGAGCGCCACGAGAAACGCTGCCCAGCTGGCGTAGCTCATGGCGTGGGCGATGCGTGCTTTTGTCTCGTCTGTTTTAGGCAAATCCTGCGTTTGCCGGTCTTCCACATACATCAGGCGATGTTCCAGATTGCGCAGAAAAATATAGGCTTCGGTCAGTTCTGCAACCGTTTGTTCGGACAACAGTTTTTTGTTCTGCAACAGATTCAACACCGCCAATGTAGGCCGAATTTGCAGGCTCACGTCCCGCCCGCCGCGAATCAGCTGGAACACCTGCGCGATAAATTCTATCTCGCGAATACCGCCGCGCCCCAGCTTAATATTGTCCTGCAGCCCTTTTTGCGTCACATCGCGATGAATCTGCAGTTTCAGGTCACGCATGCTTGCAAGCGCGTTGTAGTCGAGATACTTTCTAAAAACAAATGGCCTGAGAAGCGCATGGATATTGGCCTGGGGCCCGGCAACCACGCGGCCTTTAATCCATGCGTAACGCTCCCATTCGCGGCCGTTATTCTGGTAATACTCTTCCAGCGCGTCCAGATTCGAAACCAGCGCGCCCTCGCTGCCAAACGGCCGCAACCGCATATCCACACGAAACACAAAGCCGTCTTCGGTAATTTCATCCAGCGCCGCAATGAGTTTTTTGCTGAGCCGCGCAAAAAAATCCTGGTTGCTGATGGAACGTTCGCCCTGTGTCGCGCCTTCATTCTCATAGGCAAAAATCAAATCGATGTCGGATGACACATTGAGCTCACCGCCACCCAATTTGCCCATGCCGATCACGATAAGGTTTTGCGGATGCCCCTGCGCGTCCATCGGCTGACCGTAGGTTTCTACCTGCCAGGCGTTCAGGTAATCAATCGCCGTGCTAATCGCGCACTCCGCAAGCTGGGAAGTTACACGCATCACTTCCTGCAACTCTGCCAGACCATTCAGGTCGCGACAGATCGTGCGCAGCAAAACCCGTTGCCTGAGTTTTCTTAATGCCTTTTTTAAGGTATTTTCATCGCTTATTTTTTGGTTTGCCAGAAATTGTTGCATTTCTGCCAATCCACACGAAACCTGCAGATTGTCTAGCAGATCTTCGAGCAGGCCGGCATCGTTAGCAAGCAATCTGCGTGCAAATGGGCTGCAAACTTCCAGCCTGTGCAGACAAGAAATCTGCAATGGTGTTAATGCACGGTTTTTGGCGATTTCAGACAGTGTTTGCATCATTTTTTTAAGGTAATATAGGCGCTGGGCAATTTAGTTACATCTTACATTATTCATCAATATTAATAGCGTTTTGGGGAGTGCAGCAGCATGTCAATTGAGTCGGTTCTTCATGAAAATCGCGTTTTTGAACCCAGCGATGCGTTTAAACAACAAGCCACCGTATCTGGCATGGCAGCCTATAACGCTTTGTGCGCAGAAGCCGCTGCCGATTATGAAGGATTTTGGGCGAAACTGGCGCGCGAGTTATTGATTTGGCACAAACCCTTTACAAAAACCCTCAACGACAGCAACGCGCCTTTTTACAAATGGTTTGAAGATGGCGAACTGAATGTTTCAGCCAACTGCCTCGACAGGCACTTGAACATCATCCCCAATAAAACCGCGATTATTTTTGAGGCTGACAATGGCGACAGTAAAAAAGTAAGCTATAAAGAGCTTTACCACCAAGTCTGCCAGTTCGCGAATGGCCTGAAAAAACTGAACCTCAATCTCGGCGACCGTGTCATCATTTATCTGCCGATGGGCATCGAGGCTGTCGTAGCAATGCAGGCCTGCGCGCGTATCGGGCTTACCCACAGCGTGGTATTCGGCGGCTTTTCAGCCAAAAGCCTCAATGAGCGTATTATCGACGCAGGCGCAAAGGCCGTCATAACGGCCGACGGTCAATTCCGTGGCGGCAAAACCTTACCGCTTAAACAGGCGGTCGATGAGGGTATCGCCATGGGCGGTTGCGACAGCATTCAACAAGTCGTTGTGCTGAAAAAAACTGGCCAGGAAGTTACCTGGAATGCAAACAACATCTGGTGGCATGATCTGATTGAGGGCTGCGCAGACACCTGTGAGCCTGTGATGGTGAATGCAGAGCATCCATTGTTTCTGCTGTACACATCAGGCTCCACAGGCAAACCCAAGGGCGTGCAGCATTCATCTGCGGGCTACCTGCTGCATGCCATGAATACCATGCGCTGGACATTCGACATTCACGCCAATGATGTCTTCTGGTGCACCGCCGATGTGGGCTGGATTACTGGCCATAGTTACGTGGCTTATGGGCCATTGGCGATGGGCGCAACGCAGGTAGTGTTTGAGGGCATTCCCACCTACCCCAACGCCGGGCGCTTCTGGCAGACGATTGAAAAGCATCAAGTATCGATTTTCTACACTGCGCCTACGGCCATTCGTTCGCTCATTAAAGCCTCGGAAACCACGCCTGAAGTACATCCTAAAAATTACAATCTAAGCAGCCTGCGTCTATTGGGCTCGGTGGGCGAACCCATCAACCCGGAAGCTTGGATGTGGTACTTTGAGAACGTAGGCGGCAGTCGCTGCCCGATCGCTGATACTTTCTGGCAAACCGAGACCGGCGGTCATGTCATCACCCCGCTACCGGGCGCAACCGCGCTGGTGCCTGGCTCATGCACATTGCCTTTCCCGGGTATTGATATTGATGTAGTGGATGAAACCGGCAAGGACGTGCCGTGGGGCACAGGTGGGTTGCTGGTCATCAAAAAGCCATGGCCTGCCATGATACGCACCATCTGGAATGACCCTGAACGATTTGTGAAAAGCTATTATCCGGCTGATTTAGGCGGCAAGATCTATCTGGCGGGTGACGGCGCCGTGCGTGATGCGAAAACCGGCAACTTCACCATTATGGGACGTATTGATGATGTGCTGAATGTGTCCGGCCACCGCCTGGGTACCATGGAAATCGAGTCCGCACTCGTGGCCAATCACTTGGTAGCCGAGGCGGCCGTGGTAGGCAAGCCGCACGATATTAAAGGCGAATCTGTGGTGGCTTATGTGGTATTAAAAAGCGCCAGGCCAACAGGCGAAGAAGCTAAAAAAATCGTCGCCGAACTGCGCGACTGGGTGGGCAAAGAAATCGGTCCGATCGCCAAACCAGACGAAATCCGCTTTGGCGACAACTTGCCCAAAACTCGCTCCGGCAAGATCATGCGCAGGCTGTTACGCAGCCTGGCCAAAGGCGAAGAAATCACCTCGGACATTTCCACACTAGACAACCCCGCCATACTTGAACAACTAAAAGAAGTTGTGAAATAGCGAATGTAAGACCTGCTGGCATTCATAGCACGAATACCGACAGCTTTTCTTTTAGCGCGTGGAAATAATATGCAAAATGCGCAATTCGATTTGCATTTGCGCATTGCCCAGTTAAACTCTAATCAAGCTGCCGCATATTCTTGCGTCATTGGCCTGATAATGATCCGCAGACAGTGTCTGCCGAAGTTCTCCACTTCGTTAAAGAATAACGCACAAACAAAGTGCACACCGCCAAATCCAATCATCTCGAAGCCGTAGCCAATACGCGAAAGAAATCGCAAATTAGGGTTAATCTTTTCGCCCAGCATCAATGCGTTCTCTGCGAGCTGGGGCAAAAATGTGGATATATGTTGCCAGGTCAGCTTGCTCGGTGCGCAGCCTAGCAACTCTCCTGCCGCCTGGTTGCATTCGCAAATCGTGCCATTGTCGTAAAGGGTTATTACCGCTGTAATCTCTTCGCTGTGGCAAATACAGGCTTTACTATTGCTACTGGTAGCATCGTCACTGGCAACATGGTCATTAGCGGCGTTATCACTGGTTGTTACTGCATTGGGGTCAGTCCGGTATTCTGTTAGCGCGGTATTCATTGGCCTGCTACCTCAGCTTCAGCAGCTAGCCAGTCCTCCATCTCGTGTCCGGGTTCAAAACCTCTTGCTTCTGCCTTGCAGTAAGCACGCACCGCTATAAGATCGCGTTTATCTCCAACGTTCAATGTCTGTCTGGATTCATTGCTAGACTCAACTTTGGACTCAATGCCAATAACCGGAATAGGGTTCTTCGTAATCATCGGGGATGTTTTTGCAAGTTCCATAATACCTCCTAAACATAGCAAAAAAGTCGACGGTACAGAGAGGGATAAATAATGTAACGAGTAGTTACTTTGGACGTACCGCTTAATTTTGTATATTACTGAACTAGCCTACCAAGAGTAAATAAGTGCTAGCACGTATAAGCGACTCCTGTCACACACGCACAAATGTAACCTGACTATTTCTCCGGATTCCCGCTTACGCGAGAATGCCGAGCATGCGCGTATTTCGGGTAAAATAGCGTTTTTCCTATTTCAAACCCACCATGTCATTGCAACAAGAAATCACCCGGCGCCGTACCTTTGCCATTATCTCCCACCCGGATGCGGGTAAAACCACGCTCACCGAGAAACTGCTGTGGTTTGGCGGTGCGATTCAGGTGGCTGGCGAGGTGCGTGGCCGCAAGGCGGCACGCCATGCGACATCGGACTGGATGGAACTGGAAAAGCAACGCGGCATTTCGGTCACCTCATCTGTCATGCAGTTTCCGTATCGTGAACACATGATTAATCTGTTGGATACGCCAGGCCATGACGACTTCTCCGAAGATACCTATCGCACGTTGACGGCGGTAGACTCTGCCGTGATGGTGATTGACTCGGTAAACGGCGTGGAAGCGCAGACCATCAAGTTGCTCAACGTCTGCCGCATGCGCGATACACCGATCATCACGTTCATTAACAAGCTGGATCGCGAAAGCCGCGCGCCGATTGAACTGCTGGATGAGATCGAATCTACCCTCGGCATGGAATGCGCGCCAATGACCTGGCCGATCGGTATGGGTAAAGGCTTCCGCGGTGTTTACCATTTGTATAACGACGAGATTTCGTTCTTTGACCCGCGTGCGGAAAAAGGCACGTCCGAGACGATCAAAGGTTTGGATAACCCACGTCTGGACGAACTGCTGGGCCATCTTGCAGACGACCTGCGCGTGGATGTCGAACTGGTACGTGGTGCATCTCATACCTTTGATAAATCACGCTATTTAAGCGGCAAACAAACGCCGGTTTTTTTCGGATCAGCCATTAACAATTTCGGCGTGCAATCCCTGCTGGACGCGGTAGTTGACCTTTCCCCTCCCCCACAGGCACGCAACACGGCAAGCCGTAAGGTTGCGCCAGATGAAGACAAATTTTCAGGCTTTGTGTTTAAAATTCAAGCCAATATGGACCCAAAACACCGCGACCGCATCGCCTTTTTGCGTGTGTGCTCAGGCCGTTTTGAGCGCGGCATGAAAATAAAACAAGTTGCATCTGGTAAAACCTTGAGCGTGAACAATGCCATCACCTTTATGGCGCGAGACCGCACCACCATGGACGAGGCGTATTCGGGCGACATCATCGGCATCCCCAACCACGGCACAGTGAAATTAGGGGATACTTTTACCGAAGGCGAAAACCTGAAATTCATCGGTATTCCTTCATTTGCGCCCGAGTATTTCCGCCGTGCCCGCATCAAAAATCCGATGAAGATGAAGCAGCTGCAAATCGGGTTGAAACAGCTGGCGGAAGAAGGCGCGGCGCAACTATTCCGTCCGCTGCTTTCCAACGACCTGATTCTGGGCGCCGTCGGCATGCTGCAGTTTGACGTGGTTGCACACCGCCTGGAACACGAATACGGCGTAGATATGGTGTTTGAGCCTTACGATTGCTACACCGCGCGCTGGCTGAAAGGCTCGGACGCCGACCTGAAAGCGATTGCGGATAAATACGGATTTAACGTGGGCCTAGATGGCGCAGAAGATTACGTCTACTTAGCGCCGAATCGTGTGAATCTGCAAATGGCACAAGAACGTTACCCCAATATTGAGTTTTTAGAAACGCGCGAAATCGCCTAATCAAGCCAGCCTGTCCAAAAAAAAACAAGCCTCGCGCTTTAAGGCATCATGCTGTTTGCTCCAATAACCTGTAAAGAGTCAAAACACTTATTTAAATCAGCTAATCCGTTCAATAAGATGCGGTCCCAATCCAGCTTATATTATCAAATTACATATCAAGAAAATTGATATAGTGACGTTATGTAATAAACCTAAGCTTGAAAGGTAAATCAAAATGTTAAGACCAGCTATTCCAATTGATGAAAAAGCCCGACTTAAGTCACTTAGGTCACTCAACGTTCTAGACACTCTGCCTGAGGAACGTTTTGATCGATTAACTCGTATGGCACAGAGAATTTTCGCTGTCCCTATCGCATTGGTCAGCCTGGTTGATGAAAACCGTCAATGGTTTAAATCTTGTGCGGGTCTCAGCGTTAGCGAAACTCCACGAGATATTTCTTTTTGTGGGCATACCATCCTCGGCGACGAAGTATTTATTATTCCAGACGCACAAAAAGACATTCGTTTTGCTGATAACCCACTGGTTACAAATGAACCAAAAATCCGCTTTTATGCGGGCTGCCCGATTAAAGCACCAGATGGCAGAAAATTGGGCACTTTGTGCATTATCGACCAGATACCAAGATCATTTAATGAAGAAGACATCGAAACAATTAAAGACCTTTCTTCAATGGTGGAACACGAACTTGCAGCTCTAAATATGGCAATCATTGACGAGCTTACCCATATATCGAACAGGAGAGGCTTTATGATGCTGGCGGGACACAGCTTAAACCTCTGTGTTCGGCAAACAATGCCAGCATCTTTGGTTTTCCTCGATCTAAATGGATTTAAACAGATTAACGACCAATTTGGACACGATGAAGGCGATAAAGCTTTAGTTACCTTCGCTGAATTAATTAAAAACAAGCTCAGAGGTTCTGACTTGGTCGCCCGACTAGGAGGCGATGAGTTTGTAATATTGTTAACAGATGCAACAAAAAGACTCGCAGATGAAGTTATCAATAAACTCCGCAACGCTCTTGATGAATATAACCTAAAAGCAAATTCTGGTTATAGCATTTCTTTCTCTTACGGCATTGTTCAATTCTGTGTTGACAAACATAAGACTGTTGAAGCGCTACTGGCCGAATCAGACTCACTCATGTACAAAAACAAAAATGATAAAAGCATTACTGAAAGAAACAAGATTGAATTGCAAAACTAAGCACAAAACATATACCTTTAACCATCATCTCGTCATTTCAGAATAAATGGCATTACTAGAAGTTGGGCTATTATAGAAATTCTAAACCTCAAATGCTTCGCACAACTGGCTTAATAACTGCCCAAAAATCGGCAACACTTCTTCTTTGCTGTGCGGGCTGTCATCATCGGTGCCGGCAATCACAAAACTCACCGTGAGTTTGTCCAGGTTCTCACGGAACTCCATCCAGTGTTCAGCTTCTGCTTCGCCAATCAGCTTGAATTTGTTGAAACCTGATTCGATGATCTCGATCAGCTCTGACTCCGAAAGGCCTGCAAAAAGTGTTTTGGCAATGATAATTTGTGCTGCAGTGATATCCGGCGTGATGTTTTCCTGGACTAAAGGCGCGGTAAAAAACGCGAACGTCAATAGCGCATAGGCCTGATACACGCTTAACATATCAAAGTTGTTTTTATGCTCGAATGCGGGCTGTCTATCCGCCGCCTGAATCGCCTTGAATGTCACGTAACTGGACAGATAATGCGCAGAATCCAGCGCGTCATATTGATCCAAATTGACATTAGGCTTTGCGCCATCATCTAAGGTTTCCGCCAGACATAAAGCATGCAGCAAGGTGAGTCGTTTTGAGTAGTCCATGTTTATTTTCTCTAGTTAGTTAATTTCAGGGTGAGCTTCGAGTTGTTCATGTAACTCCAGCCAGCGCATTTCAGCTTCATCTATTTGGCTGCCAAGCTCTGCCTGGCGCTTTAATAAGCTTTGCAGTTCAGCTTTATTCTCAGCATCATACAGGCTGGATTCACCGGCGCGGGCATCCAGAATGGATTTTTCCTGCTGCCATTTTTCCAGTTGCTTCTCGATGTGTTCGGTTTCTTTCAGCAATGGTCGGCGCGCCACGATGCGTGCCTGCCGCTCTGCTTTATTTTGTGCATACGCGTTCAAACCTGATGCTCTGGAAGCCAATACCGGCGCGGCTTTTGGCGATGCACTTTGCTCGCTTTTTTGTGACGCCAGCCAGACTTTGTAATCATCCAGATCACCATCAAACGCTTCCGCTTTGCCATTGGCAACCAGTACAAACTGGTCGCACGTGGCGCGCAGCAAGGCTCTGTCATGCGAAACCAGAATCACGCCGCCTTCGTAATCCTGCAAAGCCAGCGTTAAGGCGTGACGCATTTCCAAGTCTAAATGGTTAGTTGGCTCATCCAGCAAAAGCAGATTCGGACGCGTCCAAATCAGTAAAGCCAAGGCCAAGCGTGATTTTTCTCCCCCCGAATAATTTTCACAAGGACTGCGCGCCATGTCGCCTTTAAAATCAAAGCCACCAAGATAGTTCAGGTGTTCCTGCTCGCGTGTAGCCGGAACTTTTAATTCAAGTTCTAGCCTCATCATATGCTGTAACGGCGATTCATGCGGACGAAGCTGCTCCAATTGATGCTGGGCAAAATAGCCGATTTTTAAATCTTTACCTTCCACACGCTTGCCGCCTAACGGTTTTAATTCGGCAGCGAGTAGTTTAATCAGCGTCGACTTGCCCGCACCATTCTTGCCGAGCAAGCCAATGCGTTCGCCTGGGCGAATGGTGAGCTTGATTTGAGTTAAGATTTTTTTATCTGCGTAGCCTGCATCCGCGTTATCCAGCACCAGCAAAGGATCTGGCGCACTCGCCGGTGCGCGAAACTCGAAGTTAAACTGCGAATCGACATGCGCGGCAGAAATCATTTCCATGCGCTCCAGCGCTTTAATACGGCTCTGCGCCTGCCGCGCCTTGGTAGCCTGCACACGGAAGCGGTCAATGTAACTGTGCAAATGGGCAACCTTGCGCTGCTGCTTTTCATACATCGCCTGCTGCAACGCCAGCTTTTCTGCACGCTGCCGTTCAAAATCAGTGTAACCGCCGCGATACAGCGTAATGCGCTGCTGCTCAATGTACAGCACGTTATCAATCACGTTATCCAGGAAATCCCGGTCATGCGAAATCAATAACAAAGTACCGCGATAGTCGCGCAACCAGCCCTCCAGCCAGATGACCGCATCCAAATCCAGGTGATTGGTCGGTTCATCCAATAGCAACAAGTCCGAGCGGCACATCAACGCGCGCGCCAGATTCAAGCGCACACGCCAGCCACCCGAAAAATCACTGACAGACCGCGCCAAATCAGCCTGGATAAAGCCCAGGCCATCCAATAAGGCCGACGCACGCGCTTTGGCGCTATAGCCCTCAATATCACTTAAACGATGGTGCAAGTCGGCAATTTTTTCGCCTTCATGATTGGCTTCTGCTGAGATGAGGGCTGCCTCTATCTCACGCAACTCAACATCGCCATCCAGCGTGAATTCCAGCGCCGGCTGATCCAGCGCGGGCGTTTCCTGCGCTACATGCGCGACCACCCAGTTTGGCGGCATTTCCAGATCGCCAACTTCGGGCTGCAGCTCGCCACGCAACAAGGCGAACAGGCTGGACTTTCCCGCGCCATTGGCGCCGATCAGGCCGACTTTATGGCCCGGATGCAACTGAAAAGACGCGGCTTCCAGCAGCACTTTCACACCACGTGTAAGCGTTAAATTTCTAAATTGAATCAATGTGCGCCTTAACCAAACTTGAACTTTTGGACCAAACGTCAGCCAAATTTGCCAAAAGGCGTTATTCTAAAGCAATCCAGCGTGATTTATAGCCAGATGTTTACGTTTTATTAACAAGTTAGTCACATAAATTAAAGTAAAATAAACAATGATTTCAATGCGCCCTATTGCCCAAACAAGCCCGTTATTAACGCAAGAATAAAAAACATAATGATGATTCACCTAAAAAGACTATACCGCTGGGTGCTATACGTATTCTTGTCGTTGCTAATCATCTTCATATTGGCAGCGCTTGCCGTGCGTTTTATCGTGTTCCCCAATATCGACCAGTACAAGGATGACATTGCCGCTTATGCTTCCGAAAAGATAGGCCAGAAAATCACCATTGGTGACATTGAAACAGGCTGGGATGGCATTTCGCCGCATTTTTCGCTTAAAGATATTGAATTATTCGATGCAGAAAACCGCTCGGCATTCCATTTAAATAATGCAGGAGCCAATATTTCGTGGCTAAGCATCCCGTTACTGCATCCGCACCTATCTAATCTGGTCATTAATCAGCCTGAAATTACCATTCGCCGCAAAACAGATGGCAGTATTTATTTAGCCGGAATCGATTTATCGGGACCAAGCAACCCAGACTTTACCAACTGGCTTCTTAGCCAGCGCGAAGTGAGCATTAAAAATGCTCAGGTGGTTTGGCTGGACGAATTGCGCAAAGCACCGCCATTATCGCTCAAACAATTGAGCCTGACGCTTGCCAATCCCACTTGGCGAAGCCTGTTTGGCCAGCACAAGTTTGAATTGTCTGCATTACCCTCAACAGGCACCAGTCAGATCATTACGGCCAATGGGCGCTTTGTTGGGCGCGACATCAGCAAGCTTGATACTTGGCATGGCGAATTGTCCGCACAGCTCAAACAGGCTGATTTGGCTGTATGGCGGCCCTGGCTGGATTATCCGGTAAACATACAGACAGGGGCGGGAGATGCGCAGATATCGGTTGGTTTTGCTGATGCTAAAATCGAGAGCATCAAAACACATGCCGCATTAAATAACCTATCCCTGGTGCTGAACAAACAAACAACGCCGTTTGTCGCCAAGCAATTCACCGGCGACATCAGCTGGAGTGACCTCAAAAATACAAAGACCATCCTTGCAGACAATATCAAACTTCGCACCAATACTGGCCTGAATATCAATAATGGCCGCGGCTATTACTCGACCAGCACAAAAAAAGGCAGGCCCTGGGTAAAGACGGATGTAAAGCTGGATCAATTTAATTTGGCTACCATCAAACAGCTGGGGCCGTACCTTCAACTGCCGGAAGACATGACTACGAAACTGAACGGACTCTCGCCAGTCGGTGAGTTGCAAGCGCTCAGCCTTGGGTATGAAAGCGAAGCAGGTAAAACTACTGCTTATAAAGTCAACACCTCTTTTAAGCATCTGGGCTTAACCGCATACCAGAAAATACCCGGGTTCAGCAATTTGACAGGCAAAATCGAAGCCGATGAAGATGGCGGCGAAATCACGCTGCAGTCACAAAAAGCCATGCTTGATTTAAAAGATATTTTACGCTGGCCGATTCCCGCAGATAAATTAGACGGCCACATCAGCTGGAAAATCAATGATGATCAAGCTAGGATAAAGGCCGAAGACATTTTTATCAGCAGCCCGCACATTACCGGCACTGTAAACGCTAGTTACGATATGAGTGGTGTAAAAAGCGGAAACTTTAAAACAGGGTTCCTGGATTTAAGCGGAAAATTCGGTAAAGGCGATGCCAAATACGCGCTTTTTTACTACCCTATTATGCTGGGAAAGCCAACCCTGCATTGGCTGGACACATCGATCCTGGCGGGTCGTGCAGAAGACGTGAATGTAACGGTCAAGGGCAATCTGGCCGATTTTCCTTACGTTAATGCCAATAACCAGCTTGATAAAAAACTTGGGGTTTTTAGAGTCACAGCCAAAATCAGCGATGTCTTACTGGAATATGGCACAGGCTGGCCCGTGATTGAAGGTTTGGGCCTGGACATGCTTTTTGAAGGCAAGCGCATGCTGCTTAACGCCAACAAAGGCCATATCTTTGGTAATAAAATCATCAAAAGCAAAGCCGAGATCGCACAACTGGATGCAGATTTCCCCATGCTGCATATTGTGAGTGATGTTGAAGGTCCGGTTGTGGATGGCGTGAAATTTGTGAATGAAAGCCCGGTAAAGTTAGTTACGCAAGGCTTTACTGACCAGTTAAAAACTGCCGGCCAAGGCAAGCTCTCTCTTGAGCTTAATATTCCATTGCAAGATCTGGAAGCCGCGAAATACAAAGGCGTTTATAAAATCAGCAATGGCACCATTTATGCCAATGCGGATGCTGGCTTGCCCGAGCTTGGCAAACTGAATGGCGTGCTGAACTTTACTGAGAACAGCCTGACTGCGCAAAATGTCAGCACAGAGATTCTAGGTGGCCCCGCACAATTTAGCTTACGTACAGGCAGCGATAAAATCCTGCGCGTAAGTGCAAATGGCCGCGTGACAGATGCCGGCATCAAAAAACTGGCCTCGAACCGGTTGATAGATAGCATGCAGGGAAGCACGGACTGGGCCGGCGAAATTACCATCAAAAAGCCACTGACAGATGTTAGTTTGCGTTCAAACTTGTTGGGCATGGCTATTCAGCTGCCGCCGCCTTTTGGAAAAACGGCCAACCAGCCACTGGCTTTCAATATCGAGAAAAAGCAACTGAGTGCGGATAGCGACAGCATTAATATTAGTTATGGTAAAGCAGTTTCAGCAAAAATATTGCGCACCGAACAGGCTGGAAAACTTGCACTCGAACGCGGTGATATCGGCATCAATGTCGCTGCCGAACTCCCTGCCCAAGCTGGGTTGTCGCTGCACGGAAAAATGGATCATGTTAATGCTGACGACTGGCTGAAGCTCTTTAACAAGCCTGACAGCAATGCAGATTCTCGCGGCTTGACAATTGGGAAAGCCGACATTGCCATACAAAAACTGGATATTTTTGGCCGCAGCTTAAATGCGCTCAGATTATCCGCCCAACCCGGCACAACCGGCTTGCTTTTGGCAGTAGACAGTCAGGAAATCACTGGCAACGCCGAATGGCTAGACGATGGCAATGGGAAAATTATCGCCAGACTGAAAAATTTAACCATTCCCGCTAGCGGCGAAACCGCCAGTAAACCTGCCGCAAAAAAGGAGATTAAAAAACTGGCCAAGGGCTACCCGGCGCTTGATGTCATCGCAGAAAATTTTCAATTGGGCAATAAGAAGCTGGGCAGTCTGGAGCTTAACGCATTTGAAAACAATGATGTCTGGGTGATCCAAAAACTGAAAATCAGTAATCCGGACAGCACCTTGGCAGCTGACGGCAACTGGTATAACTGGACACGCAATCCCAACACAAGCCTGAAATTCTCTTTAAGCGTGAGCAATATAGGCAATGCGCTCAAACGCTTTGGCCAGCCCGATGCGGTCAAAGGCGGTGAAGCCGAGATTGCCGGCCAATTGCAATGGTCGGGCAGTCCGCATGAGTTTGAAACTAGCAGTTTGAATGGCAATTTTAGGCTGGATGCCACCAAGGGACAGTTCTTAAAAGTGCAGCCCGGGGTTGGTCGCTTGTTCGGCCTGCTAAGCTTGCAAAGCCTGCCGCGCCGCTTAAGCCTTGATTTCAGGGATCTATTCAGTGACGGCTTTGCCTTTGACAAAATCAGCGCAAATGCAAAAATTGACAATGGCATTATGCGCAGCGATGATTTCTTTATGACTGGCCCCGCCGCAGAAACCAGAATCAAAGGTGAAACCAATCTGGTAACCGAAACACAAAGGCTAAAAGTGAAAGTCACGCCGCATGTGAGCGACAGCCTGTCACTGGCAGCCTTGGCGGGCGGCCCAATCGCCGGTGCAGCTGCTTTTGTTGCGCAAAAGATACTAAAAGATCCGTTCAACAAAATTGCCTCCAGCGAATATATCATTATTGGTACATGGGATAAGCCACAAGAGGTAGAATCTGATAAAAGTGAATCGCAAAAAACAAACAGTGTTACGCCATTGCATCCATAAATCGGGCTAACTTGTTAACACAGGATTAAAAACAAGAAAGTAACTTAATCATGCCTATTACATCGCGCAATAAAACCGCAAAACCTGCCAAGGCCGCAGCCGGAGTGATTAAGGTAGCGGGGATTCAAATGGCCTCCAGCCCGCATGTGTCCTCCAACCTCATCGAGGCGGAGCGTCTGATTACGATTGCGGCAGATCAGGGTGCAAAAATTGTGGTGTTGCCAGAATATTTTTGTATTATGGGCGCAAAAGAAAATGACAAAGTCCTTGCCAGAGAAAAGCCAAATGAGGGACCGATTCAGCGCTTTTTATCCAGAATGGCACGCGAGCATAAAATCTGGCTCATCGGCGGCACGGTTCCTCTGGTAAGCAATTATCCTAATAAAATACGTAACAGCTGCCTGGTATACAATGACAAAGGTGAGCAAGTCGCCCGCTACGATAAAATCCATCTGTTCGGACTGGATTTAGGGACGGAACATTATCACGAAGAAAATACCATCGAATCCGGCGACACGGTAGTCACAGTGAACACGCCTTACGGAAAGATCGGCCTTTCTATTTGTTACGATTTACGCTTTCCGGAGCTATACCGCGCCATGGGCGAGGTCGATATGATCGTGGTGCCATCTGCCTTTACCGAAACTACCGGCAAGGCACATTGGGAAAGTTTAATCCGCGCACGCGCGATCGAGAACCTATGCTACGTGATTGCACCTGCACAAGGCGGTTACCATTTATCCGGCCGCGAAACGCATGGCAACAGCATGATTGTTGACCCCTGGGGCGTGATCCTGGACAGGCTGCCGCGCGGCTCCGGCGTGGTAATTGCGTCGATGAACCGGGATTATCAGGCCAGCCTGCGTAAAAGCTTGCCTGCGTTGAAACATAAAACCATCAAAGCAATCTAAGTAAATTCAGTCTATTTCACGAATATACCTGGCACCGCCTGCGTGCGATGCTGGTATAGTGTTTCTCAACTGTTAAAGTTAACTAAATATTGAATGAATACCACAGCTAAAACAAACCATTTTGATACAGCGCATGATGTGCTGCTAAAACCTACAGGGCTTGATACACAAGCCTTGCAAGGGGTGCTGGGCAGTATTATGTCGCATCAGGTGGATTATGCTGATTTGTATTTTCAGTATAGCCGCAGCGAATCCTGGAGCCTGGAAGAAGGCCAGGTAAAATCTGGAAATTTTTCGATAGACCAAGGTGTTGGCGTGCGTGCCATAAGTGGCGAAAAAACTGCTTTTGCCTATTCCGATGACATCAACCTGTCCGCTTTGCAGCAAGCGGCAAGCGCGACCAAATCCATTGCCGCGTTGGGTGCAGAGCAAACGGGCAAAAGTATTTTAACGCGCCAGGCGCAAGCACTCTATTTGCCGCAGGATCCCATCGCCTCACTTTCTGCGGATGCAAAAGTCAAATTACTGGAACGGCTGGAACAGTTTGCCCGCAAAATTGACCCACGCGTCAGTCAAGTCATGGCCTCTATCGCAGGCGAATATGAAGTAGTGATGGTGGCGCGCAGTGACGGCGTAATGGCGGCGGATGTGCGCCCTTTGGTGCGCATCTCAATACAGGTCATTGCCGAGCATCATGGTCGCCGCGAGCAAGGCTCCAGCGGCGGCGGCGGACGTTTTGACTACAGCTACTTCAGCGATGCTGTCTTGCAGGATTACGCGCAAAAAGCCGTACATCAGGCGCTGGTGAATCTGGATGCGCGCCCTGCCCCTGCCGGCAGCATGACCGTAGTGCTAGGTGCGGGTTGGCCCGGCATCCTGCTGCATGAAGCCATCGGGCACGGACTGGAAGGTGATTTCAACCGCAAAGGCAGCTCTGCTTTCGCGAACAGGATGGGCAAACGCGTCGCGGCCAAGGGCATCACCATTGTCGATGACGGCACCCTCACGAACCGCCGCGGCTCGCTCAGCATGGATGATGAAGGCAACCCGAGCAATAAAACCATCCTCATTGAAGACGGCATCCTGCGCGGCTATATTCAGGATAGCCTCAATGCACGCCTGATGGGCATGCCGCTCACCGGCAATGCGCGCCGCGAAAGCTACGCCCACATGCCCATGCCGCGTATGACCAACACCTATATGCACAATGGCGACAAAGACCCGGCAGAGATTATCAAATCGGTCAAGAAAGGCCTGTATGCCGCTAATTTTGGCGGCGGGCAAGTGGATATCACCAGCGGTAAATTTGTATTCAGCGCGGCCGAAGCCTACATGATTGAGGATGGGAAAATCACTCACCCTGTTAAAGGCGCCACCCTGATTGGCAACGGGCCAGATGTGCTTACCCGTGTTTCGATGATAGGCAACGACATGGCGCTTGACAGCGGTGTGGGCACCTGTGGCAAAGAAGGTCAGAGCGTGCCCGTCGGTGTTGGCCAGCCCACCCTGAAAATTGAAGGCTTGACAGTAGGCGGCACGGTTTAATACTATAATAATGCATCAGTTAGCGGGTACAAGAAGCTTTTGTAAGCTAATTTTAAGAATCTTCAGAAAAGGAACTCATCATGGCAACCGCAAAAACGACTGCTGAAAAGAAACCAACAGCAGCCAAGAAAACGACAGCAAGCAAAGCTAAATCTACAGAAGAAAAAAAAGTGGCCGTAAAAAAAGCACCCGCTAAAAAAGCCGGTACATCAAAAGCCAAAAATATCGATGCTGGAGAGCGCTATAGAATGACTGAAATAGCGGCTTATTATATGGCCGAACGCAATAATTTTGCTGGTTGTGCGGTAGATTACTGGATTGCGGCTGAAGCGGAAGTTGCCAAAAAACTGGCCGGATAAGTTTTCAATCCTTGCATACACAAAAAAGGGCGCAGATTGCGCCCATTTTATTTTTAATATCCGCTTACTTCATCACGCGGTTACGATATTCACCCGTGCGTGTATCAATCTCGATTTTGTCGCCCTGGTTACAGAACAATGGCACTGGCACTTCATAACCTGAAGCGATCTTGGCAGGCTTCATCACCTTGCCAGAGGTATCACCCTTTACGGCAGGTTCGGTATAAGTGATTTCACGCACCACAGTCGTTGGCAATTCAACTGAGATTGCTTTGCCTTCGTAAAAGCGCACGTCGCAAGGCATGCCATCTTCCAGATACGGTAATGCGTCTTCCATAAACTCGGCATCCACGTCGTACTGGTTGTAATCCCCATCCATAAACACATAGGTTGGATCGGCAAAATAGGAGAAAGTCACTTCTTTTTTCTCGAGCACAATCACGTCGAATTTATCGCCTGCGTTGTATACAGTTTCGCTTGGCGCTTCGGTAAGCAGGTTTTTAAATTTCATTTTAACCACGGCGGAATTGCGGCCCGATTTGTTGTATTCGGCTTTTACCACCACCAATGGTGCGCCATCCACCATAATCACGTTACCGGCGCGAAGTTCTTGTGCTGTTTTCATAATTTGCCTTGCAGATTAATTGCGTTGAATATTGAAGCCGCGCATTATACCTAAACTATTCTTTTTTCTCTAGTTTCACTGGATTTTATTACAAAAAATCACCAACTTAGATGCAAGGTCTGCTTGTTTTGCCAATTGTTGCGCCTGTTGCCGCGCATGGTGCCGTAACGCAGGCAAAGCATTCAAAAAATGGTTCCAGGCCGTTTCTGGCATGTGCCCTGCAGACCAATACCGGTGCGCCTCGCAGGCCACCTGCTTTGCGTCAGAATGACCATAAAACACCTCCAGAAACGCGTCCAGTTTTTTCATGTGAGTGTTTTCGGTTTGAAAATATGGCTGCCAGATAAACGGCTTGCCCGCCCAGATGGCACGAACCCAGCTATCTTCGCCACGTACAAAATTAATATCACAGATGGCCAGTAATTGATCGTAATCTTGATGCGACAGAAAAGGCAGCACATGCAAATTGAGGTTTTTGTGCGTTAAGTTTTCGCCTGCCGCAATTGCGTCTTTACCAAAAAAACGGGCGATTTGCTGCAGATCACTGCTGGCAGGCACGTAACAATCAGTGGTTTGCTGGCCACTTGCCATGATCGTGAGCAAATCATAGACCGGCGCATGCGGATAGTAAAACAATGAAACTTTTAAATACGCATCGCGAGTCAGATTCAGGCGTTTCCAGAATGCGTCCTGCAACTGCATATCATTGGCAAGCAATTGATTCTGCTCAACGATATTGCGCTCCCGGATCAAACCGCCGGTAGCCTCGGTAAAGCCAGGAAAGTAAAAATGCCGCGTTAAATTGTGCTGTGGCCGCGGTGACGGTTTTGCATGAAAATCCCCCACCCATGGCTCGGCAGATAAATATTCCAGATTAACCCATTTGGATCTTTTCTGTGACATTGCATCTAAATAAGCTGGCGGCAACTCACAGCCAAAAGCCTCAATCACCACTTCTGCCGCCTGATTAAAAACAGTGTTTGCATGCCATGAAATAATCGTGATGTCTTGAACAACCTGCTTTTGCAGCGTCACATCTAAAGCAGGGATAACTCGCCTGGCGACGCTTAAATCATCAATCCAAAGCCGAACCTGCAAGCCGTGCTCCATGAGCAGTTGCCGCGCCAGCCGCCAGCAGACGCCAATGTCGCCAAGATTATCGACAATCTTGCAGAAAATGTCCCACCTGAGTTCGTGCATTTCTAAAATCTACAGCAAATGAACGCCAAACTGTTTTAGCACAGTCGCATAAAGATAAAAAACAACGATGGTAAAAAGCGCGCATGCTAACAGCGTAAACCAAAAGCCCCACTTGGGCAGCAGGTAAGGAAACAGCAAGAACATGGGTAAGGTGGGAATGACGTACCAGAACGTATAATAGGCGTGATTGGCGATTTTAATACCAGGCTGCTTTTCCACAAACAGCCAGATCAAGGTCAGGATCGTCACCATCGGCAAGGCGGCCACCAAGCCGCCTAACCTGTCACTGGCTTTGGCAATCTCTGAAACCAGCACTACAACAGCGGCGGTAATTAGATATTTTGTGAATATATAAAGCATAGTTTTCCCTGGATGATTAACACTTGGATTATTGACGCATTATATTAAACAAATGGCTTAACGAGTGCTGACTCTTATTAATAACACATAAGCTGCGGGTAGCACAAATAACGACAAAAGCGGTGCCGTCAGCATGCCGCCCACCATTGGCGCCGCGATGCGGCTCATCGCTTCTGAGCCTGTGCCGGTACCGATTAAAATGGGGATCAGCCCAGCCAATATTACAGCCACCGTCATGGCTTTTGGGCGCACTCTTAACGCCGCACCTTCAATCAGCGCAGCGTGCAAATCTTCGCTTGTATTGAGTTTTCCTGCGGCTCGATGGCGTTCAACCGCACCATCCAGATATACCAGCATGATGACGCCAAACTCGCCGGCCAGCCCTGCCAGCGCGATCATACCAACACCACTGGCAATCGAAAAATGATGCCCTAAAAAATACAGGAACCACACTGCGCCTACCAATGCAAACGGCAGGCTACCTAGAATCAGAACAGCTGGCGTAATGCGCTTGAAAGCCAAAAACAGCAGGATAAAAATAATGGCTAGCGTCATTGGAACCACGTAGCTCAGGCGTTTTACGGCGCGCTCAAAATATTCAAACTGGCCAGACCAGGCCAGTGAGTAACCAGCCGGCAGCTGCAACTCTTTATCCAGCGCGGCTTTTGCGTCCTGTACAAAACTCCCCAGATCACGGTCATGAATATCTACATACACCCAGACATTGGGGCGCGCATTTTCACTTTTAATCATCGGCGGGCCGTCGGTCACTTTGACTTCGGCCACATCACCCAACAGCACGGTTGTGCCCTGCTCGGTAACAATAGGCAAATTTTTAAGTTTCTCTACAGAATCACGCAGTTCTCTTGGAAATCGGACATTGATTGGATAACGCGCCAAACCATCAATCAGCTCGCCGATATTGTCGCCGCCAATGGCTGTCGATATGAACGATTGCACATCCTCAATATTCAAGCCATAGCGTGCGATCTTGAGCCGATCAATTTTTATATCAATATACCGTCCACCAGTCACACGCTCGGCAATCACCGAGCCAACACCCGGCACTTTTTTCATGATGCGTTCGACTTCTTCGCCCAGCTTTTCCAGCGTAGCCAAATCCGCCCCGCCAATCTTGATACCAACAGGGCTTTTGATGCCGGTAGAAAGCATGTCGATTCGATTGCGGATAGGCTGCACCCATACGTTGGCCATGCCAGGTATCTTCAGCCTCGCATCCAGTTCTTCAATCAGTTTTTCGGTGGTCATGCCGGCGCGCCATTCTGCGCGCGGTTTGAACTGAATGGTCGTTTCCAGCATTTCCAGTGGCGCCGGGTCAGTGGCGGTTTCGGCGCGGCCTGCCTTACCAAATACTGACTTGACCTCGGGCACGGTTTTGATGAGGCGGTCACTCAATTGCAGAATTTCCGAAGCTTTTGAAACCGACAAACCCGGCAATGCGGTCGGCATATAGAGCAAATCGCTTTCATCCAGCGGCGGCATGAATTCACTGCCAAGCTTGCTTAATGGATACAGTGTAATTAATACCAGAACTAAAGCGAAGCCCAAAGTGATTACAGGATAATGCAACACTTTGCTTAATAAAGGTTTATAGATGGCAATCAGCCAGCGATTGAGCGGATTGCCATGTTCAGGCCGGATGCGCCCGCGAATAAAGATAGTCATCAATACAGGGATCAGTGTGACAGATAGTCCAGCTGCTGCCGCCATGGCGTAAGTCTTGGTAAAAGCTAATGGCGCGAACAGCTTACCTTCCTGTGCCTCCAGAGTGAACACGGGGATAAAAGATAACGTGATGATCAGCAATGAGAAAAACAGCGCTGGCCCTACTTCACTGGCAGCGTTGATAATGAGTGCAATACGCCTACTGTTATCCGGTTCGCCATGCTCATTTCGGTAATGCTCAAGCTGCCGATGTGCATTCTCAATCATCACAATCGCTGCATCCACCATGGCGCCGATGGCAATGGCGATGCCGCCAAGCGACATGATATTGGCATTGACGCCTTGATAATACATGACGATGAAGCTCACCAGCACCCCGATTGGCAAGGCCACAATCGCCACCAACGCTGATCTAAAGTGCCATAAAAACACAGCACACACCAGCGCGACCACAATGAATTCCTCAATCAGTTTATGTGTCAGGTTATCTACTGCACGTTTAATCAGTTGCGATCTGTCGTAGGTAGTCACAATCTCCACGCCTTCAGGCAAACTCTTTTTCAGTGTGGCAAGTTTGGCTTTTACCGCATCAATCACCTCCAGCGCATTTTGCCCGGCACGCACCACAATCACACCACCAGTCACTTCACCCTCGCCGTTAAGCTCTGCAACGCCGCGCCTGAGTTCCGGTCCGATTTGCACAAGTGCCACGTCAGACAATAAAATCGGCGTACCGCGGTCACTGACACTGAGCGGGATGTTGCGGAAATCATCCAGCGATTCCAGATAGCCGTGCGCTCGCACCATGTACTCAGCCTCGGCGGTTTCCACCACGGCACCGCCTGTTTCCTGATTGGCAGACTGGATTGCTGATACGACTTTGGTTAACGGGATGCGGTAATTTCGTAACTTGTCTGGGTCTACCTGCACCTGATATTGGCGCACCATGCCGCCCAGCGTAGCGACCTCCGCGATGCCCGGGATGGTTTTCAGCTCGAACTTCAGAAACCAGTCCTGCAGAGCACGCAGCTCACCTAAATCATGCTTGCCGCTGCGGTCAACCAGTGCATATTCATATACCCAGCCTACCCCGGTAGCATCCGGCCCCAGGCTAGGATTTACACCTTTGGGCAAACGTGAAGAAATCTGGCTCAGGTATTCCAGCACGCGGGAACGCGCCCAGTATTGATCGGTCCCATCGTTGAATAGAATATACACAAAGGAATCACCGAAGAACGAATAGCCGCGCACTGTCTTGACGCCGGGCACTGACAGCATGGCGGTGGTTAATGGATAGGTAAGCTGGTTCTCGACAATTTGCGGCGCTTGCCCGGCCCATGGCGTACGGATAATGACCTGGGTATCAGACAAATCAGGAATCGCATCCAGCGGTGTTCTCAACATGGTAAATACACCCCAGGCCACCACCAACAGCGTAGCCAGCAGCACCAGCAAACGATTGTCGGCCGACCAGCGTATGAGTCCCGCTATCATGGCCTTGCTCCCTTCATGTCAGGTGTATCACTCTTCATCTCCCCTTGTTGAACCATATTCTGATTAGCAAGCCTCGCCAGCACCCCGGATAAAGAGGCCTCCGAGTCAACCAGGAACTGGCCCGATGCCACCACCTCTTCGCCTTCGGATAAACCGCTCAATATCTCGGTATAACCATCACGCTCCTGCCCCGTCTCGATTTCTACAGGACGATAACCATGCTCCTCTTTCACAATCACAACTTTGCGTTTGCCTGTCGCGATGATGCTTTCGGCCGACGCTGATAAGGCTTCATGGGTTTGCCCGGTAAATTTGACATTGGCGTACATGCCTGGTCGAAGAAGATTGCGCATGTTAGGCAACTCAACACGTACCTGCAATGTTCTTGAAACCTCGTTCAAGATTGGATAAAGGTAGCTCACTTTGCCCTTGAATACTTCGCCTGGCAGGCTTTGCAGTTGGACCTCGGCAGCGAATCCCGGCTTGATTCGGGCCGCGTCGCGCTCGGGCACTTCTGCAATCAGCCACACTTGAGATAAATCTGAGATTTGCATCAGCGAACTGCCCGCCATCAGTTGCCCGCCTTCACGAACGCCTAGTTCGGTAAGTACACCAGAAGCAGGTGCATAAACACCAAAGCGCGGGCTGGATTTACCCGTTTTAGAGATGCCAGCTATTTCGCCCTCTGACATGCCAAGCAATTTCAGCCGATGACGTGCTGCTTGCTTCAGGGAGTTGTCGCTATCAACATCGTTTAAGGCAAGCAATGCCAAATACTCTTGTTGCGCAGCCAATAATTCCGGGGCATAGATTTCTGCAATTTTCTGGCCTTTGCTTACCGGGTCGCCCACCGCACGCACGGACAATCGTTCTACAAAACCGGGGGTACGCGTTTGTACCGCATAAAAACGCCGCTCATCCGGCTCAATGCGGCCAATGGCCGACAGTGATTCGCCAAAGCTTCTGGTTACCACTTTCTCCGACCTGATCCCCAGATTCTGCGCAACCTGCGATGGAATCACTACGCTGTTATTTCCAGCATTATTGCTGTCATCAGCATATTTGGGTTCCAGTTGCATGTCCATAAATGGCGATTTACCCGGCTTGTCAAATTTTTGACCAGGCACCATCGGGTCATACCAGTAAAGCACAGTCTTGCCGCTTTTGTCTTGCACAACGCCGTTATTCGCAATTTTTTGTGTTGGCATAGCCTCCTGCTTGGAGACCGATAATTTCTCCCAGACAAACCAGCCAGCCACTGCGGCCAACACAATGGACCCTATCAGGATGAGATGGATACGTTTCATGATTAACACTCTTTTCATTTTATTTAAGTACCTGACTGTCGCCAGATGGCCCATTGCCAAATGGATCACTGTTAGTGAGATAGGCCAACTTGATTGCCGCGCGTTGGATGTCCGTTAAAATAGTCCAATGTTCCATTTCAACCTCAATCAAGCCTCTGCGCGCTTCCCATACCTCGGAGAGGTTTTGCTTTCCAGCCTGATAACCTGCCTGCGCAACACCAAGCAATGCTTTTGCAGTTGGAATGAGCCTCTGTTGATGTTCGTCTTCACGTGCCTTAGCAGCTTCCTGATCTGCCAGCACATTAGCTAATTCGGCAGATAATTCCAGACGACGGTCCTCCGTCAGTTTGCGTGCCTTTTCTACCAGAAGCATTTTCTCGGCTGTGCGCTTATCCTGCCGGTTGGGTCTGTCCCACGGCAAATCAATCGCCACCTGCAATGTCAGCATATCGCTCAGGTCAGAACGCCGTTTGCCGTACATCACCTCCCAGCTCCAATTTAATTCACGATCCGCTTTGGAACGATCAGTTTCCGAAATGGCTACCTGCTCTATCTGTTTTGCATTCAGCACCAGCGGATGTTTATCGATCAGCTCGTTCAGCGCATCCCGATTGATTGCAATAGAATACATGGGCAGTTCGGATGAGATGGGCTGATTGGCCGCGCTGCCAATCCATCTTGACAAAAGTGCACGCGCTTTCCTTTCATCGCGTTGTGCGGTGATAAATAGATGATGGGTATTGGAAAGCTGGGTGTCTAACTTGAAAACTTCAGCCATCTGGGCGTTTCCGGAAGCAATGCGCGCCTTTACTACATCGCGCTCTGCTGTCATTTCATCCATGATGCGCTTGTATAGCTCCACTTTTCGCTGTGCTTCATAAACATCCAGCCAAGCCAATCCCGCATCACGTTGGATAGATTTGGATGTGGCTATTTTTTCTGTCTGATATTGCGTCGCAGTGGCCTGCATGGCCCTTGCGCCTGCTTCACGTTTTGCCGATGGCACCATTTCCTGCATGACGCCGATCGTTGACATGGTCATGTCATCTCGGTCAAAACGAAAAGCATCGCTCGATGTCACCGGTAAATTAACAATGCCCAGCTTCAAACGCGGATCTGGCAACTGACTAGATGCAACCGCTGCCGCCATTGACGAAGAAGATGCATCATCCAGTGACTCAAGCAACGGCTGGTGTTGAGTAGACAAACGCATCGCTTCAGCCAGCGATAAGCCCGGCTCGGCATATACATGCAGACTGGCCAGAAACCAGAAACACGCATGGAAAAACAGCTTCCATTGTTGGGTAAACATAACAACCTCCGATACTGACTAAAAATAGTCAAACTAAAAAACTGGGCGGATTAACCCTGTGTAATTTAATTCAATATCGGTGGTTTATAGGCGGGAGGATAGTCCTGAGAAGAAAACACCAGGTTTGCAGGAAGTGGTGCAGATGACAGTTTGGCAGTCAAATTTATAAATGGCGCAGTGCTGAAGCTGGCGGATGCGTTAGCCAGCGCACATATCCCGCAGGCAAGACATTGATGCGTTTTATGCGTCTTCTGGGCTTGATTGCCTTGGGCTTGATTTATATCGTCATGACAGCTCATATGCGTTATCACTACATCATGCGTTGTTGAGTCAAGCTGCATTTGCATATTCATTGCCCAAGCAGAAGCCATGAATAATGGTAACCAAAGCATTAAAAATAAGCAAATGAGCTTCTTCATAGCAAATATGATAGATTGATAACGGAATTAATTCAAGCGCTTAATACTGCCAGCAACTAATAACGGATATCAATCACTTCAAACTCCTCCTCCCCTTTTGGCGTCTGCACACGCACCGTATCGCCCAAACCCTAGCCCAGCATGACTTTCACCATAGATGTAATCGCCATTCTCGCTTCTACGGCTGTCCACGAAACGGTTTGTTAAACTTCCTTACGCTCTTCTACTTTATTAATGGCCTGCAACGTGGCAAAGACTTCTCGGGTGATGTGGTTTTCTAGTCAGTTATTGCCATAATGCCCAGTATAGCCTGAATTATGAGACACCACTTTGCATCACTGCTATTAAACTGCCCAGTTTATCGTTAGCTTAGGCAAGCCCTGACCACAGCGGCAGCAATACTATATTTTAAGATGACAAATTTCATAATTAATTGAATAAATAAAGCATTTATTTAGAATGTTCCAGAATGGTTTTAGCTAATTTTTCATAATCTCCAGCAAAATGATGGCCGCCCTTCATTTCAATAATATTGAAATCAACATTGTTTAGGGATTGGCAAGCACTGTCAGTTTCATCTTCGCCATAAATGCAAATTACATTCATGCCCTTCAGCTTCTGTACCTCTGGGATGACTTTATACAATCCACCTGCGCTGTAAAGCCAGTCAGACACATGGAATTCAAAATTTGCTTCCTTTCCCATGCCCAGCAATGCGACAGCATGCACTTTGGATTTCAGTGACTCTGGTAAACGGCTAGCCATGAAGGGCAGCGTATCTGCCCCTGTTGAGTAACCAATCAGTATAAGTTTCTCTGGGCCCCATACCCTACTGTAATGATTCAGAATGCGCACAAGGTCTTTACCGGTGGTGTTTGGATCTTTTTTACTCCAAAAGTATTGCAGTGAATTCAATCCCACTACCGCAATGCCATCCTTATTAAGCACATCGGCAACCTGCTTATCGATACCTGCCCAACCACCGTCGCCAGAAATCATTACTGCCAACGTATGGTTGTTGCTACTGGTCGGCAACTCGACCAAAGGCAGGTCTTCAAGCTCGTTAGAAATATAGGCTGATGCAGCCTGAAGTTGCTGTGCGGCTGTGATTTTCTGAAACGCTTTTTTGAACTGTGGCATCCAGTTCTTTTGTACAGAAAACCCATGCCCGACTTTCGTCAGTTCAATCAATTCAGCATTTTTAATTATGCTTAAAAAAGTTTTTGTATCAGCTGTGCTACAAACTTGATCGGCGTCGCCTTGTAAAACGTATAGCTTTGTTAGAAGCTCGCTTACAGGATTGTAAATAAAGCCTAGTTTTGGATCTGGTTTGTTGCTTAGCGACCCGCTGCCTTTACACAAAGGTTTGCCGGTTTTTAGATCAGGACAGAAGCCCATGCTAATGCCGCCAGCGAAGGTATTGGGGGGGTGACTGTGCCAGCGTAGCATAAACCAGTGTGGCTCCCGATGAATAGCCTACCAGCACGGGTAGTGTATATTGCGTAAATTTATATTTCTTCTGCAAATATTGACTGAGTGCCTCAAAATGTGCTGCCGGATAGTCGCATTTCTCGCTACTGGCATTGAGCTGTTTGATATAGTGGGTGATGTCGATACCTACTACCATGCTATCCGGTCCTGCCAACGACCTCGCCATATCAATCACACCTAGATTCCAGCCGCCGTCGCCAGAGATGAACAACACCACATGCTTCGGTTGCTCAACCGCCTTATAGATATGCAAATGACCAAACGGCCCAAAGCTATCGGTACTTTCCTGAATATCCTCTGCTGACGCAGAGTTCACAAGCCCCAATAGCAGCGAGATTATTGCCGTTAATGTTTTTATCATTTGGCAAATACTCCTTTTATATTGCCCGAGATTAGCGTGGTTACCGATAGCAATGCAGAGGCCATGGATATGCCAGCAGGCGCTGCAAGATAGCGTGGTTGCCAGACAGGATCGAATTTGTTTTTGTATTGGTACAAGCCCTCGAAATTATAAAACTCATGTCCAAAGCGAAATATAGTGTTGCCGATTTTGTTCCAAATCGGGGCAAGCGGATGCTTTTCTAGGCCGGAGAGCGGTGCCATACCAAGATTGAACCAGTGGTACCCATTCTCCTTACCCCATAACATAATAGAAACGATCAGGTATTCCATGACCCCATTGGGTGCCTCCTGCTCGTAGCGCATCAGATCAATAGAAAGCTCGTCCTTATTTTGTAACTCCCACAAATTAGCGAAGGCAATGATACGTCCCTCCCGTCTAATAATTGCAACCGAGCAATGACGGAGATAGTCTTCTTTAAAAAACCCAAGTGAAAAGCGTTTTTCTCTCGCCTTCTTGTCTTTCATCCAGTGATCAGAAATGCATTGTAGCTGGGGAAGTAGCGCTTCCACGCCTGAAGCTGGGATTATTTCAAATAACAGGCTTTGTCTATGAAGTTTGTTGAAAGATTGGCGTAGACCAGGCCGTTTACTGCCTTCGAGACTAAATGAGGCGAGCGGTACCCTGGCTTCTTCGCCTAATTTAATGAGAGTGAGTCCAAGATCAAGATAGAGCGGGAGATGGTGTGTACTCACCTGATAAAAAGCAAGTTTTGCATTCTGACGGTCTGCCAGCGTGAGCAGTTTCCATGCTAGCTCTTCATGTTCCTCCTCAACGCCAACGGGATCTCCCATTACCACCCAGTATTTGTTTGTAACATCGAACATCAGAAAACTGTTACCAGTATCACTCCACAGCAGATATTTATCACCTGTCAGTGCCAGATAGGTTGAGGTATCACTGGATTGCCTGACAATGACTCCAGCCTTATCTAGCTCAGCAGCACTGGGTAAAGCCAAGGAAAATGCTGTACGGGTTAACAATCGATAACCTGCAAGCCCAGTAATAACAATCAATATAGCAACCAAAGAGCGTAAAAAACGTGAGGCATCTCCATGTAGCGCAAACTGCCACCAGAGTTCGTTGGAATATTCCACATGCTTGTGAGAAAAAAAACCTAGCCAGATCGAGCCAACCACCACCATCAACGCCAACATTAACCATTGTGGGGAAAGATCAAGCTGTAGCAGCGCTGACTTACGGTAGAAATGCTTTTTAGCAGGAATAAACAGTAGAAGCATCGCACCAAGAATTAATGCTTCTTCGTAATCAAGACCCTTGCCAAGTGATGCTATTATGCCCAATACCAACATGGCGATCGTGGCAAAGTAGGCTGCATCAATACGCCTACGTACTGCCTGAGAAAGCAATAACAAAACAACGCCCGCGATGCTACCGAGCAGATGGGAAAGCTCCATCACAGGTAGTGGGATCAGATATTCTAACCACTGCAGGCGGTCTTTGAAGGCGGGGGTTGCGCCTGAAAACAGCAATATAGCGCCACCCAACATCAACAGAATCGACAAGATTTGCGGTATTGTAGATTCAATGACATTAACAGCAGTACTCACCAGCCTATTGCGCATGATTTGATGTAACCGCACTTCGTAAGTGACCAATATAAAACTTGATACTAGCAACGGCATGAAATAATAAATCGCGCGATAGATAATCAGCGAAGCCATGATGTGAGTTGCTGGGTAGTAGCTGGAGGCCAGGAATAAAAAGCTGCCTTCGAACACACCTATCCCGCCAGGCAACTGGCTGACGAGCCCGAGAAGTTGAGAAAAAATATAAAATACCAAAAAATCACCAAACGGAATATTGGTGTAATGGAACAATGGTAGATACAGCACCAACGAAGCCAGCAGTAAATCAAGTAGCGCTGCGAGTAATTGACGAAGCGCGAGCGAAAAATTAGGAATCTCAAGGCTGAAACCCTTAATGGTCAAAGGGTTGCGATGAAACAAGACCAGTCCCCACCATGCGATGAGTAGAACGGCTCCAGCCATTACCGCTACTTGCACCGAACCCTGTGGTAGCCTTCCAGAAATGAGGGCATGATCTTGGGAAAAAACATACCCTCCTATCACTAGAGTCAGCGCACCTAGAAAATAGGTGATGGTACAGAACGCCACCACTTTAACAATGGAAGCAGCTGTTACACCCCAGCTGGAATATAGGCGGTAACGCATCGAGCCACCTGAAAGCCATGCATGTCCGACATTGTTACTAATGGTATAACTTAAAAAAGACGTGAACAATACGCGATGATAGGGCAGTTTTTCACCAGCATATTCAAGTGCCAGATAGTCATAAAAACTTAGGGCAAGATAGCTCAACAGAGTGATCCCGCAACAAGTAATTACTAGCAATATAGGTAAGCTTTGCAACGCTTGTTGAATATCGTGCCAATGATAAAGCATGATCTCGTGATGAACGACAAAGATGGCCAAAGCAAACAAAACAAGGCTAATGACTGGACTCAACTTGCGCAGTGTGTTGCTTAATTCCATTTTGACCTTAATTTAATACCGATGACCTAATAATGAATGTCTACTACTTCAAATTCCTCTTCACCCTTCGGCGTTTGCACACGCACCGTATCGCCCAAACCCCTGCCCAGCATGGCTTTTGCCAGCGGCGAAACCCAGCTGATATAGCCATCTGAAGGCGCTAATTCGTCTTTCCCAACAATACGGTAGGTGGTTTCTGTGTCATCATTCAAATTAAATAGTGTCACCCAAGCGCCAAAATAGATTTTTTCTAAGCCTTGTTGTTTGCTACTGTCCACAACCTCAGCCAAATCCATACGTTTCATCAAATGTTTCAAACGCCCATCAATCTGGCGTAACCGCCTTTTACCATAAATATAATCACCATTCTCACTTCTATCGCCATTGCTGGCCGCCCATGCCACCGTGCGCACCACTTCCGGACGCTCGACCTTGTAAAGCTGATGAAACTCAGCCTGTAAGGCTGCAAAACCTTCTGGCGTGATGTAATTTTTTTCGTCAGTTACAGCCATTACTGCTTATCGAGCAACTGCACATCTTGCACAAAGTATCCCGTCTCACCAAAACAGTCCGTCGGAATGCCTTTATGTTCCTCATAAATCAGGCGCACGCGTTTGCCTACTGTCTCATCAATTCTTTTGGCGACTTTTTTATCCCTTACCGTAAAGTGAAACTTTTCTGCCTGTGTGCCGGGCATGGAAACCAAAATCAACTCTCCCTCGTAGGTCTTGCACACCCAGCCCTTTTGAGAGAGTTTCTGCACATAACCCGCGCGCTCGCCCGATGAATACACCCATGTGAGCGCTGCCCATGTGTAGAGCACAAACAGCAGCAATGGAATCAGCAGCAACCAAATAAAATATTTCAAAACTCTTCCAATCTGCGCCAGCATTGCGTTTCTCCGTATTAAGCGTTTTATTTGCTAAGCCAGCATTATCCAATAGAATGATGCAATGTTAAACACCTTGATTCTTTGCTCATCCGCCCGCCTTGCCCGCAGCATTCAAAACGATATCACGCGACGACAATTACAAGCCGGGCAACAGCAATGGCAAAGCGCGCCGGTGCTGACGTTATCGCAATGGCTGGATAACGTGATTGAGGAAGCTTTGCTCAGCGGCGAAATCGCCGAGCCGCATACGCTATTGAGTCCATTTAACGAGCAACTGTTGTGGCAGGAAGTCATCACGCAATCGCTTCAAAAAAATGCCTTTGGCGATTTGTTTGATGTTGCAGGCCTGGCCAGCGCTGCGATTGAAGCGAACCGCTACATGGTTGCGTGGAAGCTGCAGGTGCCGCGCGAGTTTCAGGCCGAAGAGTCGCGTCAATTTATGCAGTGGCAGCGCGCGTTTCAGCAGCGCTGCCGCCAACTGAGTGTGCTTGAAAGCGTGCGTCATATGGATTGGCTGCTGGATTGCCTGGCGCAACATGCAGGCTTGCTGCCAGCCCGTATTGAATTTGCCGGGTTTGACCAGACCGCGCCGCAGGAGCAGCGCCTACGCGAGATTTTAATGAAGCACGGCGTGCAAGTAACAGCATATGTAACAACACGCGCCGAGCCTGCACAAACCCAGCATGTGAGTCTGGAAAATCAGGAAGCCGAATGCCGTGCTGCAGTAGCCTGGGCGAAGCAGCATTTGGATGAAAACCCGAGTGCAAAACTGGCAATCATCACGCCGCAGCTCAATGAAACCAGAAACCAGCTGGCCGATTTTCTGGACGATGTGTTTTACCCCGCCAGCGCGCGCCCTGGCTTGGCGGAGAGCGCACGCTGTTATAACTTTTCACTCGGTACTCCATTAAACCAGCAGCCCATTATTCAGGCCGCCTTAAATCTGCTGCGCCTGTTTAGCAGCTATCAGTTGCAGCAGACTGATATTTCAGGCATGCTGCGCTCACCCTTCTGGTCTGCCAGCCAGCAAGAGGCAGACGCACGCGCCTTGCTGGACGCGAAAATACGCGAATACTTGCCTGCGCAATTCACTTGGGCAAACTTAATCGCCTTAGCCAGAAACCAGCATGAAAAAAGCCTGAACATCTCGCGCCTACTGGCGGAAATACAAGCCGCAAATTCACTCGTCTCAAATAAAAAAGCTGCCGCTTCACAATGGGCACTAACGCTGATCGCCTTGCTGGATGCGCTCAACTGGCCAGGCGAGCGTGCGATAACCAGCCTTGAACATCAGGCCGTTAACGCCTGGCAAAAAGCGTTGCAGCAGCTAGGCAAACTTGATGTGCTCGGCAAAAGTTTCTCCCTGTCCGAAGCCGTGCAAGTGATGCAGCAAATTTGCACAGAACAGGTATTCCAGGCCGAAACCTTAGATGAGCCTGCGATACAGATTCTGGGCATGATGGAAGCGCTGAGCGCGCCGGTGGACGCCATGTGGGTGATGGGCATGAACGACCATATCTGGCCACCGGCAGCCCGCCAGAATTCGTTGTTGCCTGCGTTTATTCAACGTGCCGCAATGCTGCCGAATGCAGACAACAGCGTACAGGCTGCGTTTGCCGCCACCGTACAACAGCGCTTGCTGCACTCTGCCGGGCACATTGTTTTCTCCAGCAGCCAGACTGAAAACAATAGCCAGTTACGCGCTTCGCCACTGATGAAAGACATCGTGCCTCTGGAAACCATGCCGCTCGCCGAAACACTGGCTGAGAAACTGAGCCGCCAAGGTAATGCTAACCTAGAACATATAGATGACCACATCGCCCCCGCGGTGCAGGCTGGCGAGCATGTCTCTGGCGGCACCGGGTTATTCCGGGCGCAGGCCATCTGCCCGGCATGGGCGTTTTACCAGTATCGGCTTGGCGCGAAGGCGCTCAAAACGCCCAGCAACGGCCTGGATGCAATGGCGCGCGGCATTCTGGTGCATGCTGTGCTGGCAGCATTTTGGCAGAAGCGGCATTTTGCAGATTTGCGGGATATGCACGCAGACGACCTTTCGCAAGCGTTGATCCAGGCGATTCAGCAGGCATTACAGGACTTTTCGGCCGAACAGAATATTGTCTCCGCAGGCTTATTGGAACTGGAACAAGAGCGGCTGTACAAGCTGATCGGTGATTGGCTAGGCTTTGAAATAGAATATTGGGAGAAATCACGCGGTATTGCATTTAATACCGTGGCGTGTGAAGCAGAAAAAAAGGTCATGATTTGCGGCATCGAAGTCACCCTGAAAATTGACAGGATTCACCAGCTGGAACATGGCGGAATTGAATTCATCGATTATAAAACCGGCCAGAAGCCCGATATAAATAGCTGGGGCGAAGACCGCATCATAGAACCGCAATTGCCTATTTATGCTGCATTCTACAGCGAAGACGCCAGCGATATCACCGGCGTGCAGTTTGGCATGGTAAAAATTGCCGAACACGCTTTCTCAGGCGTCAGCGAGGCGGATTTTGAAGCTGAAGTGGAAAAGCGCAAGCCTAAATTTATCCAGAATTTCACACATTGGCAGGATCTGCTCACTCACTGGAAAGCCAGCATTGAAGCCATGGCGCAAGAAATCAAGTCCGGCGAGGCTTCGATAAAATTCACTGATGAAAAAGATTTGATGTATTGCGAAGTTGTTCCCCTGCTGCGCCTGCCCGAGCGGAAATTGCAGTTTGAGCGCTTTCGCATGCTCGATGTAAAAACGGACGAAAGTACCGGTTTATGAACACGTTAAATTTGATGGAAGACGAAAAGAACCGCAAGCGCGCACTGGAACTCGCTTCGTTCATTGTAGAAGCTCCTGCCGGCGCGGGCAAGACCGAGCTGCTCACGCAGCGCTTTTTGAGGCTTTTGCAAACCGTCAGCGCACCCGAAGAAATTGTCGCCATTACCTTTACTAACAAAGCCGCGGCAGAGATGCGGCTGCGCATTCTGGATAGCTTGATCAACGCTGCAAAGCAGACACCGCCACCAGAGCCGCATAAGCAAATCACCTTTGAATTGAGCCTGCAAGCCCTGCAGCATGCCCAGACCCACGACTGGAAGCTGATTGAAAATCCGTCTCGCCTGCGCATTTTTACCATTGACGGCCTGTGTGCGCATCTGGCGAGGCAAATGCCGCTGATGAGCCGCTTCGGCTCGCAGCCAAAGGTTGCCGAAGATGCCGGCATTTTGTATGCGCAAGCGGTTGAGCAGGCGCTGGGATTACTGGAGCATGCAGAACACCGCGATGTAGTCAAAACCGCACTGCGCTATGTAGATAACGATGCCGGCCAGCTTAAAAAACTGCTGGTCAAGATGCTGGAAAAACGCGACCAGTGGCTACATCACGCGCAGTACGAGATTGATGCCAAACAGCTGCAACATACGCTGCATGGACTGGTAAAACAAGCCTTGAATGACGCAGCCAACGCTTTGCCTGCCACCTTGCAGCAAGCCTTGATGCCGGTCGCGCGCTTTGCTGCCTCGCATCTGCCCTGTGATCATACGGTGGCACTGCTTCTGGATTGGGAAACGCCCATCACTCCCACGCCGGAGGCACTGCCGATGTGGTGCGCGGTAGCCAATTTAATGCTGACAGATAAAGGTGAAGCACGTAAGGAAGCAGGCCTTAACGTGAAATTTGGCTTTCCGCCCACAGATGGCGGGCGCGCGCAAAAACAGGTGCTAGTGGAAATCATGGCAGCAGTTGATGATATGCCTGCCTTGCATCGCGTGCGTGGCTTGCCGCACACGACCAACCTCGAAGCAGATTGGCGCATGATTACGGCACTCTCCAAGCTGCTCAACCTGGCGGTGGCGCAGCTGTGGTTTATGTTTCAGCGTGCGGGCGAGGTCGATTTTGTTGAAATTGCCCAGCGCGCAACGCAAGCATTATCCAATGACGCTGGCGAACCCACCGAGCTTGCTCTCAGACTGGATTACCAGATCCGGCATTTGTTGGTGGACGAGTTTCAGGATACCAGTCCGAGCCAGATTGCACTTTTGGAACAGCTCATGCAAGGCTGGCAGCAAGACGATGGTCGTACTTTATTCTGTGTGGGCGACCCAATGCAGTCGATCTACCGCTTTCGCAAAGCCAATGTGAGCCTGTTTATCCATGCGGCAAACAACGGCATCGGCGATATTCGCCTGCAAAGGCTCCGGCTTTACCGCAATAACCGCGCCTGTCCGCCTGTGGTCGACTGGATTAACCAGACGTTCGCATCGATTTTCCCCGAAACTGATGATGAAAGCCAGGGCGCTATCCGTTATCGCGAGTCGATCGCAGACCCTGAGCATCTGGCGCCTGACAGCGGTATTGAAGTGCATGCGGTTATCAAACACGAATCGACACCTGACGCCAAGCAGCTTGAAGCCGAGACAGTGATCGAGATCATCCGGCGCGAACGCGCGAAACACCCGGATAAAAAAATTGCAGTACTGGTCAGCGCGAAAAAACATCTAGCGCCGTTGGTTACGCAATTGCGGCGTGCACATCAGGATATTGGATTCCAGGCCGTGGAAATTGAAGCACTGGCGGGCCGCCAGATAGTGCAGGATTTGCTCGCGCTCACGCATGCCCTGCACCACCGCGCGGACCGCGTTTACTGGCTGGCAACCCTGCGCGCACCCTGGTGCGGCCTCACTTTGCATGATTTGCATATGCTCGCGGGACAAGACCACCACAGCACGGTCTGGTCGCTGATGCAAAATGATGAAATTGTGAATCGTCTATCTGCAGACGGGCAAACCCGGCTAAAACATGTACGCGATATTTTTGCGGAGGCCTTTTCTACTCAGGGGCGCATGCCGGTAAGCCGCTGGATCCGCGGTGCCTGGCTCATGCTCAATGGGGCTGCATGCCTGTGGGAACAAAACGATGTAATGGATGTGCAGGCGTTTTTTAAGTGCCTGGATGACCTGGACAAACGCAATCAGTTCTCGCTGGAACGCATGGATGCGGAAATCGAAAAACTGTTTGCCGCGCCCGACAGCGAGGGTGAACTGCTGCAGATGATGACGATCCATAAATCCAAAGGTCTGGAGTTTGATACGGTGATTCTGCCTGGACTAGGTACGCAGACTGGTGGCAATAACAGCGAGAAGCCGCTTGTACTGTGGGAAGAAATCCCCATGGGACAGCATGCCGAACTGCTTGCTGCGCCTTATATCCCAAAAGGCGCGCGTGACAAGGACAAAGTGAGCCCGTATGATTTTCTGGCAACGCGCGAAAAAGTGCGCGACGCCAATGAGGATGCCCGCATACTGTATGTGGCAGCGACGCGCGCGGAGCGGAAACTGCACCTGGTAGGCATCGCTGGCAAAAATGCAAAAGATGAGATCAAGCCTGCCTCAGGCACGCCGCTGGAGCTGTTATGGCCTGCAGTAGGTCGGCGTTTTGAAGACGCCGGCTCGGCCGAACAGCCAAATAATATCGCAGATGATATAGCCGATTTCACGCCGCATCTTGTGCGCCTGCAGCATCTGCAAATCCCCGCGGTGCTGCAAACGGAAAAAAAAGTTCACGCGAATACCAACACTGCCAAAATAAAGCCTGCCAGGCCTGACAACCTGGAAGCCGATAGCGGCACGCTCGCACATCGTTACATGGAAATCATCGCCCGGCAGGGACTCACGGGCTGGCCATCGACACGCATCGCGCAGCTGGCATCACCCATGCAGCATTGGCTGCGCGAACGCGGCCACAGCAGCCAAAATGCAAACCTCGCTACGAGCCAGGTAATACGCGCCTTGCAGAGTACGCTTGCCAGCGCCGACGGGCAATGGGTGCTGCAGGCTCGCGAAGAAGCGCATAGCGAATATGCACTCGCCTCGCAAGACGGTGAGCAGCATGTTATTGACCGCACGTTTATAGAAAATCGCCCGGATAATAAAAAGGTGCGCTGGATTATCGACTACAAACTTGGGCTGGATGTCACCGAAGCCAGCACAAGTGCCGCCGCACAAGGCCACAAACCACAATTGGCGCGCTATGCCGGCTTGTTTGCCAATGAAGGCTTAACCGTGAAACAAGCGGTATTTTTCTTGAGTTTGGGAAAACTCATTGAAATCTGACTTCTTAAGGTAAAATGCATGAACCTATGAAAATATTTTCACTGCTTTATCAAAAAGTCATGGCCTGGTCGAGGCTGCCAAATGCACAATGGTATTTGGGTGTATTGAGTTTCGCCGAGTCTTCGTTCTTTCCTATTCCGCCCGATGTGATGCTTGCGCCCATGAGTCTGGCCAACCCTTCCAGAGCATGGCAGTTTGCCTTGCTGACCACCATTGCCTCGGTACTGGGCGGGTTGTTTGGCTACTTGATCGGTGCAACGGCATTCGATCTTATCGAGCCTTACCTCAAAGCAAGCCACTACTGGGAACATTTTCAGACGGCTAAGTTATGGTTCAAGGAATGGGGCTTCTGGGCGATATTTATCGCGGGGTTTTCACCCATTCCCTACAAAGTGTTCACCATCGCCGCAGGCGCGCTCTCTATGGCGATTGTGCCTTTTACGATTGCTTCCTTGATTGGTCGCGGTTCCCGGTTTTTTATCGTAGCCGGCCTGATGAAATGGGGCGGCGCACGCATGGAAGCCAACCTGCATAAATATGTCGACCGCATCGGCTGGGCAACCGTGGCGCTGGTGGTGGTCGCGATTATCGTATTCAGGTAATTATTAAGTAAACTCGCATCAAAATCAGGCAAACTCTTTGAGCAGCTGCCTGATAAAATCGGTGCGCAGCTGCATATCATTAAACTGCACGGTGACCCTGAGTTTATCCGGTCCGTTCATGCGGCAGCGGCGGTCACGCTGCAGTAAATTTATCAGCTTCATCGGATCGAGCTCAGTATTTTGTGAAAATTGCAGTTGTACTGCGCTATCCGAAGCGTCGATCTTGCTAATGCCCAGCGGCTTGGCGGCGATACGCAGCCTGTGGCAAGCTAGCAATGCCTCGCCCTGCTCCGGCAGTAAACCGAAGCGGTCTATCAGCTCTTCCTGCAGCGTATCCAGCTCATCATCGGTACTGGCATTGGCAAGGCGTTTATACAGCACCAGGCGCTCGTGCACATCTGGACAATAAGCGTTAGTAAGTAATGCGGGCACGTGCAGATTGATTTCAGTGGTCACACCAAGCGGCGCGTTCAAATCCGGCTCTTTGCCCGCTTTAAGCTGCTTCACGGCATGGTTCAGCATGTCGGAATACAAACTAAAGCCGATTTCCTGCATCTCGCCGCTTTGGCTGTCGCCCAGCAATTCACCCGCGCCGCGAATCTCTAAATCGTGCATGGCAAGGTGAAAGCCTGCGCCCAAGTCTTCCAGCAATTGAATCGCGTCCAGGCGTTTTTGCGCTTGCGGCGTGATTTTGCGGTGTTCATCAGTAAGCAGATAAGCATAGGCCTGGTGATGGCTGCGCCCTACCCGGCCACGCAGCTGGTGCAGCTGCGCCAGACCAAACATATCGGCTTTGTTAATGATGATGGTATTGGCGGTAGGGATATCAATACCTGTTTCGATAATGGTGGTACATAGCAGCACGTTAAAGCGTTGCTGGTGAAAATCGCGCATCACGGATTCCAGCTCGCGCTCACGCAACTGGCCATGGGCAATGCCAATGCGCGCTTCCGGCACGATTTTCTCCAGCTTTTCGCGCATCACAAAAATGGTATCCACTTCGTTATGCAGGAAATACACCTGCCCGCCGCGTTTGAATTCACGCATCATTGCCTCGCGGATGATACCTTCGCCATAATAAGTCGCAAAGGTTTTAATGCTGAGGCGTTTTTGCGGCGGCGTGGCGATCACGCTAAACTCGCGCAGCCCTTCCATCGCCATGCTTAAGGTGCGCGGAATGGGCGTCGCGGTCAGCGTGAGTACATCCACCTCAGCGCGCATGGCTTTGAGCTGCTCTTTCTGGCGCACACCGAAGCGGTGTTCTTCATCCAGAATCACCAAGCCGAGGTTCTTGAATTTCACGTCTTTCTGAATGAGGCGATGCGTGCCGATGATAATATCAACCTTGCCCGCAGCCAGATCAGCCAAGGCTTGCGTTTGTTCTTTGGCGCTTCTGAAGCGAGAAATTTCGGCAATCTTGATCGGCCACTCTGCAAACCGATCACAGAAGTTTTGATAATGTTGTTCGGCAAGCAGCGTAGTAGGTACGAGCACGGCTACTTGTCTGCCGCCCATCACCGCGACAAAGGCCGCGCGCAACGCGACTTCCGTCTTACCAAAGCCCACATCGCCGCACACCAGCCTATCCATGGGGCGGCCAGACTGCATGTCCTTGATGACGTTTTCAATGGCTTCTAACTGATCCGGCGTTTCTTCAAACGGAAAACCCTCACAGAACGCTTCGTAATCTTTCAAACTGAGCGTAAAAGCATGGCCGCGCCGTGCAGCACGTTGAGCATATAGATTCAGCAGTTCGGCTGCAGTGTCGCGGATCTGTTTAAGCGCTTTTTTCTTGGCCTTCTCCCACTGGCCGCTACCTAGCCTGTGTAATGGCGCGCTTTCCGGCGGTCCCCCTGAGTAGCGTGAAATCAAGAACAATTGCGAAACTGGCACATAAAGCTTGTCATCACCAAAATATTCCAGCAGCAAAAACTCGGTTTCGCCCTCGCCGAAATCCAGATTTACCAGACCTTTGTAGCGCCCAACGCCATGCTGCTCATGCACGATGGGGTCTTCCAGGTGCAGCTCGGATAAATCTTTGAGCATACCTTCCGTGCTGCGCGCCTTTTCTTTTTCGCGGCGACGCTGCTGGCGCACCGTGCCCGAATAAAGCTCGGCTTCGGTGATTAATATGAATTCATCATCAGTAAATCCGCTGTGTAGCGGCGACACGCCTAGCATCAAGGGCTGCTGGCTAGTTTCAAACTCGGCCCAAGTCTCGCAAACAGGCATCGGCAGACCATGTTCGGCAAACAGTTGTGCCATGGTCTCGCGACGGCCCAGACTTTCCGCAGTAATCAAAATGCGCTTTGTAGTTGATTCAATAAACGCCTGCAGCTTATGCAGCGGCTTATCTGCCCGCCGCTCAATTTCCAATGCTGGCAATGGCTTTGCAGCTTCATGCATTAAAACCAGGGTTGGGTAATCATGCGTTTGCGCAAAAAAATCATCGGTTTTAATCAATAAGTTTTCCGGCTTCAGAATTGGCCGTTCGGCATCGTGCGCCAGCAATCGATACCGGGCGTTTGCATCTGTCCAGAATTGCTGTGCCGCCTTGTCGCAATCGCCGTGTAAACAAAGATTGGAACTATCTGGCAAGTAGTCCAGCAAGTTTGCGGTTTCATCAAAAAACAGCGGTAAATACCATTCAATACCGCCACTGGCCACGCCTTTACTCACATTTTTATAAATGGTTGCGCGCTGCGGATCACCTTCGAATTGTTCACGAAAGTTGCTTCTGAATCTGCTGATGCTGGCTTCATCCAGCGGGAACTCACGCGCCGGCAGCAGCCTGATTTCAGGCACCGGGTAAAGGCTGCGTTGCGTATCAATGTCAAAAGTGCGAATCGTTTCGATTTCATCATCAAACAAATCAATGCGGTAAGGCAGCGCACTGCCCATCGGGAACAAGTCGATTAAGCCGCCGCGCACACTGAATTCGCCGGGAGAAATTACCTGACTCACATGATGGTAGCCTGCCTGGGCACATTGGTGGCGCAACGCCTCCAGATCGAGCTTCTGGCCTTTTTTCAGCATAAAAGTATGCGCCGACATAAAGGCCACCGGCGGCAGTCTCAATAAAGCCGTAGTGATAGGCACGATCACCACATCACATCTATTCTGGCTGATTTGATACAAAGTCGCCAAGCGCTCGGAGATTAGATCAGGGTGCGGCGAAAACACATCGTAGGGCAGCGTCTCCCAATCCGGCAGCAAATGCACGCTCAAATTGGGCGCAAAGTAAGGCATTTCATCCAGCAAGCGCTGCGCCTCGAATGCGCTGGAAGTAATAACCACCAGCGGCGCCCGCTTGTTTTCTGCTGTTGTTTTTAAGCGACATGCAAGTAAAGCAAGAGATAAGCTATCTAAGCCATTGGCAGAATAAGAAAAACGGCTTTTTTTTCCTGGCTTGGGCGGGGATAACTGCATAGATGAACTTGAAAATGGCTTGGTTTACTTAATCCGTTTAAGCCAAAAATAATAAAATATTGAGGAGACAGACATCATGAATGACAAGCAGCTTGTTGCAATTCATGCAACGAAGTACGTCAAGGACGGTATGTTGGTTGGCTTAGGCACCGGCTCTACCGCCAATTATTTCATTGAAGAACTCGCACGCCGCCAAACAGTAGAGAATCTCAAAGTCACTACCATCGCCAGCTCGCAGGTAAGCATGATTAAGGCGCAAAGCCTGGGGCTGAATGTCATCGCCCTGACGCAGGTTGCGGAGATTGATCTATATGTGGATGGCGCGGATGAAATCACGCCCGACATGACGCTGCTTAAAGGCCGCGGCTACGATCTGGTGCTGGAAAAGCTGCTCGCCAAAGCGGCTAAACAATTTCTAGTTGTCGCCGATAAAAGTAAACTGGTGGATCGCATCGGTACTAATTATGCCATTCCCATTGAGGTGATGCCGTTTGCCTGGAAAGCCGCAAAACGCAGCCTGGAAGCGGCCGGCGGCGTCGGTGAGTTGCGGCAGAACGTTGCCAAGGATGGCTTGTCCATTACATCTTATGGCAGCCTGGTGCTGGATATGGCATTTGATAAATCCATCCAGGAAGTAGCGCTCAATCACCTCATCAACAATATCCCCGGCGTGGTGGAGCATGGCATCTTTCGCGGGTTAACCAGCGCCGTATTGATTGCTGGCGATGGAAAAGTAGAGGAACGCTGGAAATAAATCGAATCAATCGAGACCAATTTTTTGCTCAAATTACGCTACATTTTGATTTTCTGCACACTGATGTTTGCTGGCTGCGACAAGCCTGGCGGACCACCCACGCCACAAACAAAACCTGATGCAGTACAGACAAAAGACAAAATCATCACTTTTGTCACCATGAATAGCCCGAATACTTATTTCGTCGATGGCAATAACGAGTTTGCCGGGCTAGAGTACGATTTGGCTAAACTTTTTATTCAGGAACTGGAAGACGGCACTCAATTAAAATTTATTGTAGTAAAACATATCGACCAGGTTTTACCTAATCTAATCAACGGCAAAGCAGATATTGCAGCAGCAGACCTTACTGTGACAGAAGCACGCAAGAAGCGAGTCCTTTTCACAATTCCATATCAGGATGTGCAGCAGCAAATAATCTACAACAAAGAAACGAACAAAGAACCGCCAAAAAAATTAAAAGATTTGGTCGGGCTGACCATTACTGTGCCAACCGGCACCAGCTTTGCTGAACGTCTTGCAAAATTGCGTGAAACTGAACCTGGCCTGATGTGGGAAGAAAGGAACGACGCCAACTCCGAGAAGCTGATCAGTGAAGTAGCCAATGGAGATATTGAGTATACGGTTGCCGACAGTCACCTGGTTTCCATTTTGCAGAATTTCTATCCCAGTTTAGGGGTGGCATTCGCGATTGGCGAACCGGAAAAAATAGCTTGGGCATTCTCGAAAGATTCCGATCCAAAATTACTGGAAAAAGCCAATGCATTTTTTACCAAAATTAAAAAAGATGGCACATTGCGCAATTTGATTGACCGCTATCACGGCAGTTCAAAACGGCTTAACCCGCTGGATATTAAGACTTTTTTAATGAACGGCAATAAACTGCTACCCAAATATGTGCATTTGTTCAAGCAGGCGCAGGAAATTACCGGCATCGATTGGCGCTTGCTCGCAGCCATCAGCTACCAGGAATCGCATTGGGATACTTTCAGCACCTCACCCACCAATGTGCGCGGCTTGATGATGCTGACCGAGGCGACGGCGGACCGTATGGGCGTTACCGATCGGCTGGATCCAAAGCAGAGCATTCCTGCAGGGGCGAAATACATTAATCTGATGATAGAAACAATTCCAGAGCGCGTTCCGCAGCCTGACCGCACGTATATGGCGTTGGCGGCATACAATGCCGGCTATGCACATGTAGAAGACGCACGTGTTCTGGCACAGCGTTTGAAGCTTAACCCTGACAGCTGGGCGGATGTGAAGAAAACCCTGGTGATGCTCTCTAGCCCCGATTACTACCTGAATGCCAAATATGGGTATTGTAGCTGCGGCCAGGCTGTAGTTTTTGTAGAATCAATACGCAGCTACCACAACATTCTGGAACGCTACCAACCCAGCCATAATCCTGATGAAAATACCTTCAAGATTGCGCGCTTCAATCAGATTGTGGCAGCTAACTAATAGTCAGCTTTTGCAGACCACCCATGTATGGACGCAACAGGTGCGGCACCGTCACACTGCCATCCGCATTCTGATAGTTCTCTAACACAGCCACTAAAGTACGTCCTACCGCCAGGCCAGAGCCGTTCAGCGTATGTACGAGTTCTGGCTTGCCGTTTTCATTTCTGAAACGCGCCTGTAAACGGCGCGCCTGAAATGCCTCGCAATTGGAAACAGAAGATATTTCGCGGTAGGTATTCTGTGCCGGCAGCCACACTTCCAGATCGTAAGTCTTGGCCGCACCAAAACCCATATCACCTGTGCAAAGTGAAACCACGCGATACGGCAACTCTAACGCTTTCAGGATATTCTCGGCATGGTCAACCATTTCTTCCAGCGCCTCGTAACTTTTGCTCGGATGCACAATCTGCACCATCTCCACCTTGTCGAATTGATGCTGGCGAATCATGCCTTTAGTATCTTTTCCGTAAGAACCCGCCTCAGAGCGGAAGCAAGGTGTGTGCGCGGTGAGCTTGATGGGCAAGGCTTCCAGCGGCAAGATTTCATCACGTACCGTATTGGTGAGTGTCACTTCGGAGGTTGGAATGAGGTATAAAAGGTCACCCTCTCCTTCTTGCCCACCCTTTTTTGCGGCAAATAAATCCGCCTCGAATTTAGGCAACTGTCCGGTACCGCGCAGTGTCTCCGCATTCACAATATAAGGGGTGTAGCATTCAGTATAGCCATGCTGCTCAGTTTGTATGTCTAACATGAACTGCGCCAATGCCCGATGCAGCCTGGCAATTTGTCCACGCATCAGCGTAAAGCGTGAACCTGACAGCTTTGCTCCCATATCAAAATCCAAGCCAAGTGGCGTGCCGACATCCGTATGGTCTTTGATTGCAAAATCAAAAGCGCGTGGTGCACCTACTTTACGCACCTCCACATTATCTGCTTCAGACATACCAATCGGAACGCTCCCGTGCGGCAGGTTAGGCACGTCAAGCAACAGTTTCTGCAATTCCCACTGAATAATAGTGTAGCGTTCCTCATCTGCCTTGAGTTGCTCACCTAAACCTGCAGCTTCCGCCATGATAGCGTTTGTATCCTCGCCTTTGGCTTTCGCCATGCCGATTTGCTTGGAAGCGTTATTTCGCTTGGCTTGCAGGTCTTGCATACGGGTTTGAACGATTTTACGCTCTTGCTCTAGGGCAGAGAATGCCATTGAATCAAACTCGAAGCCACGTTTTTTTAACTGGCTCACTACGCCGTCCAAATCACTTCTTAATTGCTGAATATCTAACATGCGATTCCTATTTCTTTGCTTTTTTATTTAGTTCTTTAAGGTCAAGCTCTTTAAGGTGAGCCAATTTTTCGCTTATTTTACCTTCCAAACCGCGCGGTGTGGGCGTATAAAATTGCGGCGGCGATTTTTGTTGAGCTAGCTCATCAGGAAAATACTGTTCTCCTGCCGCGTAGGCTTCTGGTTCATTATGCGCGTAGCGGTATTCCTTGCCGTAATCCAGCGCTTTCATGAGCTTGGTTGGCGCATTGCGTAAATGTAGCGGTACCGGGCGCGATTTATCATTGCCCACAAAAGCCTTGGCTTGATTATAAGCGTTGTAAGCTGCATTGCTCTTGGGTGCGACAGCCATGTAGATCACTGCGTTAGAAAGCGCCAGTTCGCCTTCCGGCGAGCCTAGCCGTTCGTAAATGTTACAGGCTTCCAGTGCCATGGTTTGTGCACGCGGGTCTGCCAGGCCAATATCTTCAATCGCCATGCGGATGACGCGCCGCCCTAAATACAGTGGGTCTGCGCCACCATCTATCATGCGCAAAAACCAGTACAGGGCCGCATCAGGATTTGAACCACGCACTGATTTGTGTAAAGCCGAAATCTGGTCATAAAACGCTTCGCCGCCTTTATCAAACCGACGCAGTTTTTCTGCCATCGTTGTTTGTAAAAAGGCTTCGTCAATTTGTGTGATATCTGCTCCAGCAGCTGCATTAAACAGGCCTTCCGCAAAATTCAGCAAGCGCCTTGCATCACCATCCGCATAAGCCAGTATCTGCTCGCGCACTTCGTCTGCTATGGCGATGTTTTCAGCAACCAACAATCTCGCCCGCTCCAGCAGCACGGCCAGTTCAGACTCCGACAGGCTATTCAGCACAAACACTTGTGCCCGGCTTAAAAGCGCGCTGTTGACCTCAAACGAAGGATTTTCTGTCGTTGCGCCGATAAAGGTAATCAAACCACTTTCCACAAAAGGCAGAAAAGCATCCTGCTGACCTTTGTTGAAGCGATGCACCTCATCCACAAATAAAATGGTCTTGCGGCCATGCTGCTGCAAGGCAAGTTCGGCGCGCTCTACGGCATCGCGGATATCCTTGATGCCAGACAACACTGCAGAAATGGGAATAAAATCAGCGTCGGCTGTATTAGCTATTAATCTCGCCAATGTGGTTTTGCCCACACCTGGAGGTCCCCACAGGATCATGGAGGGCAATTTGCCTGATTCAAATGCAAGCCTAAGCGGCTTATTCTCACCCAACAAGTGCGATTGTCCGACGACTTCATCCAATGTTTTAGGGCGCAGCTGCTCAGCGAGTGGCGCTTGTGGTGTTGCGGGCTGAAATAAGCTGTTCACTTATTTTTACTTATCAATGCTACTCACCCACCACATCAACACCCTTGGGTGGTGTAAACAGAAAAGTGGAATCTTGCAGTACAGGGTTGCGCTCTACTTCGTTAAATGTAATGTGAGTAATGTGGTTGAAACTGTCGTACAGCTCCATTTTGCGCAGCTTGTCGGCCTTAAAGCCAAGCAGCACGCGGTCAAACCCGCTATCTTTATCCTTGGGTAATGCCAGCACCCAAGTCAGACCATCCTTACGGGTGGCATTTTTTAGCGTAAAGCTTTTTTCCACATCTTCACCGCCCGCCAGCATGGCAGCGGGGCTTGAGCCTAGGGTTTTGCTCAATTCCCGAATCGTCACTTGCTGCAACTCGGTATCGAATAAAAACACCTGTTTTCCATCGCTCACGATCTGCTGTTCGTAAGGCTTTTTGTAATCCCAGCGAAATTTGTTAGGACGCTGCAACTGCATCGTACCTTCTACTTCCTGCTCTTTGCGGCCCTGCTTATCATTCACCACCTGGATGAATTGCGCCCGCATGGTGTTGGTATTGTTGAAAAAGTCGCGTAGGCTGGATACGCCATCCGCCATGGCCAGATTGGCGAATGTAAGCAAAAAACCAAATAATAATTTATTCATTGTTTGTGTTGCCGCCACCGGCCAAGACCTCTCTGTTACCATTGCTCTGCATGGCAGAAACTAGTCCTGCACGCTCCATATCTTCTATCAAGCGCGCAGCGCGGTTATACCCTATGCGAAGCTGGCGCTGTACCGATGAAATCGATGCGCGACGGCTTTTCAGCACGATGGCCACCGCCTCATCATACAGCGGGTCTTTCTCTGCACCGTCATCGCCAAAATCACCAAGCTCACCAGCACCTTCCATTTCATTGGTCAAGATACCTTCAATATAGTTCGGCCCGCCCATCGCTTTTAAGTAATTCACCACTTCGTGCACCTCATGGTCACTCACAAACGCCCCATGGATGCGCTGCGGGTAACCACTGCCCGGCGGCATATACAGCATGTCGCCCTGCCCTAGTAACGCTTCAGCGCCCATTTGGTCTAATATGGTGCGTGAGTCAATTTTGCTGGACACCTGAAACGCCACGCGTGTGGGGATATTCGCCTTGATCAGACCGGTAATCACATCCACCGATGGGCGTTGCGTCGCCAGTACCAGATGAATGCCTGAGGCGCGTGCTTTCTGTGCCAGACGGGCAATCAGCTCTTCTACTTTTTTGCCGACCACCATCATCAAATCGGCCAGCTCATCAATCACCACCACGATCAGCGGCATTTCTTCCAGCGGCTCAGGGTCATCCGGCGTCAGGCTGAAAGGATGTGGAATTTTCTCGCCTGCTTTTTCGGCGTCTTTGATTTTCTGGTTGTAACCCGCCAAGTTGCGTACACCTAAACTAGACATCAGCTTGTAGCGGCGCTCCATCTCGGCCACACACCAGTTCAGCGCATTCGCTGCTTGGCGCATATCCGTCACCACCGGCGCCAACAGATGCGGAATGCCCTCATACACCGAGAGTTCCAGCATTTTCGGGTCGATCAGAATCATGCGCACTTTTGAGGCTTCTGATTTATACAAGAAGCTCAAAATCAGCGCGTTAATCGCCACCGATTTGCCCGAACCTGTCGTGCCCGCCACCAGCACATGCGGCATTTTGGCCAAATCCGCCACCACCGGTTTACCAGCGATATCTTTACCCATAGCAATCGCAATCGGTGAATGCATCTCTGCATACACCTGGCTGCTCATGATTTCTGATAAAAACACGATTTGGCGTTTCGGGTTTGGAATCTCCAAACCCATGCAGCTTTTGCCGGGTATCGTCTCCACCACGCGGACACTGACAACAGACAATGCGCGCGCCAGATCGCGTGCCAGATTGGTAATCTGGCTACCCTTGACGCCTGCCGCCGGCTCAAACTCAAAGCGCGTAATAACCGGGCCGGGCTGGGCAGAAATGACTTTCACCTCGATGCCGAAATCCATGAGTTTTCGCTCGATCAAGCGCGAAGTGAAATCAAGCGTATCGGCCGAAGGCAGGTCAACTGTATTATGCGCTTCATCCAGTAAATGCAGTGGCGGCAGCGTGGAATCCGGGTCTGAGGCAAACAGCGTGGTTTGTTTTTCTTTTAATACGCGCTCGCTCTTGGCGATTTCGATTTGCGCGGGTTTAATTTCAAGCGGGGCGCGGTCTTCAGCGCGTTTGCGCTCGTTCTCCACAAATTCTTCGCGTTTAAGCTCGACCGCCTTGCCAGCTTTTCTGTCCTGCCAATCATAATATTTGTTATAGACCCATTGGTAGCTGGCAATTAAACCCGCGCCTAGTTTTTCGGTCATCATGATCCACGACCAGCCGGTAAACAAGCTAAATCCGATTGCGAATAACAGCAAAAGTATCATGGTAGAACCTGCAAAACCAAACATGCCGCGCAGCAAGCCATCTACCGAGTTACCCAGTATGCCACCCGCGCCAAGCGGCAGCGAAGCAGGCAGCGCGATCAAATGCCCTGCTTCCAATGCGCAGGAAGAGATGAGCAGCAGGCCAAAGCCGACCAGGTTAAACACTAAGAACGGGCGCTCTGAGATGGTGAGCTCCAGACGCAGATATACCAGCCACATGCTGTAGAACGCCAGCACCACCCACCACCATGCAGAAAAGCCAAACAGGTAAAGCAGCATATCGGAAATCCACGCGCCGACTGCGCCGCCGGCGTTATGGATGGTGGCATTCTCACTCGTCATGTGCGACCAGGAAGGGTCTTGCCGGCTGTAACTCATGAGAATGACCGCAAGATACAAGCCAACCAATACTAAACCAAGCCACCAGGCTTCACGAACCAGTTTAACGCCATGCTGCTGGGTTGGGCTGAGGGGCGCTTGCACGCGACCGTTGACTGCGGATGATTTTTTATTAAAAAACAATATGTTACAAACCTTAAGAAATAGCCATGTACAATTAAAATTAATTGTTGATTATAGCAAAATCAAATTGCGTAAAGTATGCCTAAAATCTAAAATACCAGTAATAAAATATTGGTAAATTGAACATTATAAAAGCCCGCCCGGTTTTGCAGCTTGAAAACAACTTAAACAACGCCATCTCTAATTCATTCATTCAACATTTCCAAAGAAAGCATTAACACATGTCTACCAAACACGCCCACCTCCTCATTCTAGGCTCTGGTCCAGCGGGTTATTCCGCTGCTGTTTATGCGGCACGCGCCAACCTGAAGCCCGTACTCATTACCGGCATCGCCCAAGGCGGTCAACTGATGACCACGACAGAAGTGGACAATTGGCCAGCCGATGCCGATGGCGTACAGGGGCCAGAACTGATGGAGCGCTTTCAGAAACATGCCGAGCGTTTTAATACCGAGATGATTTTTGACCACATTCACACTGCGCATCTCAAAGAGAAGCCCATCCGCCTGGTGGGCGACAGCGGCGAATACACCTGCGATGCATTGATTATCGCCACCGGCGCTTCAGCACAGTATTTAGGCTTGCCAAGCGAAGAAGCATTCAGCGGCAAGGGCGTTTCAGCTTGCGCCACATGTGATGGATTCTTTTATAAAAATCAGGACGTTGCGGTCATCGGTGGCGGCAATACAGCCGTGGAAGAAGCACTTTACTTAGCCAATATCGCCAGCAAAGTGACCTTGGTGCACCGCCGTGATAAATTCAAAGCCGAAGCCATTCTGGTGGATAAACTCATGGCACGCGTGGCCGAAGGCAAAATCGCCTTGGAGCTTTTCCATACGCTCGATGAAGTGCTGGGCGACGACAGCGGCGTAACCGGCATGCGCATTAAAAACACGCAAACCGGCGCTACTAAAGATATCGCGCTCAAAGGCGTATTTATTGCCATTGGCCACAAACCGAATACCGATATTTTTGAAGGCCAGCTTGAGATGGAAGGCGGCTACATCGTCACCAAAATGGGACGTGGCGGCAATGCTACCGCCACCAGCGTGCCCGGCGTATTCGCCGCAGGCGATGTGCAAGACCACATTTACCGCCAAGCAGTAACAAGTGCCGGCACGGGCTGTATGGCAGCGCTGGATGCAGAACGTTATTTAACCAGCCTGAAATAATCAAAGCTATATAATTAAAAATAGCTGGCCTGCAAGCCGCATGGATATTGGCCTGCAGGCCGATGTTTTTTATTCTGGCAAGCGGGGTTAACATCTCACATCATGGGCGCGGACGAGAAAAAACCGGATGATTTGCACCTCTTCCACGAGGCGGTGAAAGACGCGCGGCCGCTGAATGTTGAGCCTATTCACACCCCCAAAGCGCGCCCAAAACCAATCGCCAAGCATTTTCTGCGCGATGAAAAACAAGCGCTGCGCGATTCACTCAGCGATGACTACATTCCTGCGCACGAGCTGGAAAGCGGCGAGGAGCTACTTTACCTGCGCGAAGGGCAATCGCCCAACATTCTAGGCAAACTACGCCGCGGCTACTGGGTGGTGCAGGCGCAAATCGATTTACACGGCTTGGTGACAGATGAAGCGCGCCTGTACGTGGCAGATTTCTTAAATGGATGCAAAAAACGCAATATCCGCTGCGTGCGCATTGTGCATGGTAAAGGCCTAGGCTCACGCAACCGCGAACCTGTGCTAAAGCACAAACTGCGCAGTTGGCTGATGCAACGCGATGAAGTCATCGCCTATGCCCAAGCCAAGCCGGAAGACGGCGGCAGCGGCGCGGTGATTGTGTTGCTGAAGGCTTAAAAATAATTAGATTGATGAATACAAAAAATACCAATTTAGACGATGAAATCATGTGCTCTTGCAGCGGTACCACGCGCGGGGAAATTCGGAGCCTGTTTAAAGAAGGCCTTGATATGGACGCGATATCAAGAAGAACAGGCGCACTTTCAGGTTGTGCAGGCTGCGAGTGGGATGTCGCACAGTTTTTAAAAGCGCTGGTTGATGCAACGCCTTGATTATTTTTCTTAAAACTTAATAACTATTGGATATCTAATTGAAACACCATGATGATTTCTTATTACAGTTAAAAAACTTTGAGAATGAATCAAGTATAGCTGCACGCTATATGTATGCAGAAATGGCTATTCAGCATGCTGCTTCCAAATCCAAAAAGTTATTAAATAGACTCAATAATACGCCCACATTCTGGATTGCTTGTGGAGCTTCATTACAATCATCTGCATATATAACGATTGCAAGAATTTTTGATAAAAAATCAAAATATAATATCGACAAACTACTCGATTCGATGGAGCAGAACCTTAATGTTTTTCAGCGCGAGGCTCTCGCCACACGCAAACGCGATGGTAGAACGGAAGACCCGGATTGGTTAGAAAACTACCTTGAATCTGCGTACTTCCCTAAAAAAAGTGATGTTGTGCGACTTCGTAAAATGGTTAAAAAGTATCGCGAACTTTATAATCGAGCAATAATGCCCGTTAGACATAACTATTTAGCACATCGAGCAATAGTGGACCAAGAAAAAATACAAAAGTTATATGCTAACGGGACAATACGTGAGCTTTGGTGCCTCAGTACGTTCTTACTCCAATTAAACAATGTGCTATGGGAGCAATATCATAACGGCAGAAAGCCTATTTTTCGTTCACTACGACATTCAGTAAAGTCCATCTACGATGCTGAGCATCAGAGGAGTTCACCTAACGAATTAATTGTTTCAGATGTTAAGAAACTAATGCAATTCATCGAATTCGCAACACTCGACCACACATAAAATGTAACAAATTAAAGACCCAACTCACTCAAACTCGCATGGTCATCTGGCCTACGCCCTAGCGGCCAGTGGAATTTTCGCTCACTCTCGCTTATCTGTAAATCGTTAATGCTAGCGTAGCGCAGCTCCATTAAGCCATTGGCATCAAACTGCCAATTCTCGTTGCCGTAAGAGCGAAACCATTGCCCCGAGTCATCATGCCATTCATAAGCAAAGCGCACCGCGATACGGTTATCGGTAAACGCCCAAAGCTCTTTAATCAGGCGGTAATCCAGCTCTTTCGCCCATTTGCGCGTTAAAAACTCCACAATCTGCGCACGACCTTTGGGAAACTCCGCACGGTTACGCCATTGCGAATCTGGCGTATACACCATTGAAACACGCTGCGGGTCGCGGCTGTTCCAGCCATCTTCCGCCATGCGGATTTTTTGAATGGCGGTTTCGCGCGTGAAAGGTGGAAACGGTGGGCGAACTTCTATTTCAGCATTCATACCTTTTTCCTTTATCAGTCTTCAGCCAAGAACCCACCGCTCTGCCTTGCCCACAGGCTAGCATACAAGCCCTTCTTGGCAAGCAATTTTATGTGCGGCCCTTCCTCGATAACCTTGCCATCATCCAGCACAATCAGCCTATCCATAGCGGCAATAGTTGATAATCTGTGCGCGATGGCAATCACGGTTTTGCCTTCCATGAGTTTGTACAGGCTCTCTTGAATCACCGCTTCTACCTCACTATCCAGCGCGCTGGTAGCTTCGTCCAGCAACAGAATCGGCGCGTCTTTCAGCATCACGCGCGCAATGGCAATGCGCTGCCGCTGCCCGCCTGAGAGTTTTACGCCGCGCTCGCCCACATGCGCATCATAACCGGTGCGGCCTTTAGCATCCTGCAGGTTCAGTATAAATTCATGCGCCTCGGCACGTTTGGCAGCAGCAATCATTTCCGCTTCGGTCGCGTTGGGGCGGCCGTATAAAATATTATCCCTCACGCTGCGGTGCAGTAACGACGTATCCTGCGTGACCATGCCTATAGACGCACGCAGGCTATTTTGCATCACGCTCTTGACGTTTTGACCATCAATCAAAATGGCGCCGGATTCCACCTCGTAAAAGCGCAGCAGCAGATTCACAATGGTGGACTTACCCGCGCCGGAACGCCCGACCAGCCCGATTTTTTCACCCGGTTTGATGTGTAAATCAAGTTCTTTCAGCAGTTCTTTCTGGCTGCCATAGCTAAAGTTCACAGCTTCAAACTTGATTTCACCCTGGCTTACCTGCAGCGGTTTTGCGTCTGGCGCATCGATAATTTTATTGTGCGTGGTGAGTGTGTTAATGCCATCTTGCACCGTGCCGACCTGCTCGTAGAGCGTTGTCATCTCCCACATCACCCAGTGTGAAATGCCGTTGAGCCGCAACGACATTGCCGTAACCGCAGCCACGCCACCCACACCCACTTGCCCCTTGCTCCATAACCACAGCGCCAATCCGCCTCCGCCGATCAGCAGGCCCATATTAAGGAAATGATTGATGGTTTCCACCGCGCTCACCAGGCGCATTTGTTTGTGCACCGTGCCTAAAAACTCATGCATGGCAGATTGCGCATAGCCCGCCTCGCGCCCCGCGTGCGAAAACAGCTTGACCGTGCTGATGTTGGTATAAGCATCGGTGATGCGCCCCGTCATGAGCGCGCGCGCATCGGCCTGGTGCTGCGAGACTTTGCTCAATCTGGGCACAAAATACAGCAAGGCGCTTGCGTACAAAACCAGCCACGCCAGAAAAGGCCAGATAATCAACAGGTTAAAGCTGCCGACGACGGTCACCATGGTCGCAAAATAAATCGTCACGAATACCAGAATATCTGCCACGATAAACCACACATCGCGCACTGCCAGCGCGGTCTGCATGACTTTTGCTGCGACACGCCCGGCAAACTCGTCCTGGTAAAAACTCATGCTTTGGTTAAGCATTAAACGGTGGAAGTTCCAGCGCATGCGCATGGGAAAATTGCCGGCCAGCGTTTGATGTTTGAACATGGTCTGCAAGCCGATAAATACGGTGCTTGCGATAAGAATAACGGCCAGCCAGGTCAAGTGCGTGCCTTCACGCGCCCAAAGCTCGGAAGGTGGAATGTTCGCCAGCCAATCGACCACCTTGCCCATCATGCCGAACAACAAGGCCTCGAACGCGCCGATGATGGCCGTCAGCAGCGTCATGCCCAGCAGATACGGGCGCAGGCCCTGCGTGCAACCCCATGCGAATTGCCAGAAACTTTTTGGCGGTGTGGTGATTAGGCTTTCCGGAAAAGGCTTGGCCAGATTTTCAAAGTAATTGAATCCGTGTTCAAACCATTTAAACATAGCTATTTTTGTACAATTGTACACACGGCCTCGGCCGCAATGCCTTCGCCGCGGCCAGTAAAACCAAGCTTCTCGGTGGTGGTGCCTTTTACATTGACCTGTAAAACATCCACATTGCAATCGGCCGCGATATTGGCGCACATTTGTGTGGTATGCGGTGACAGCCTGGGCGCTTCGCAAATCACCGTGGCATCGATATTATTCACGACGTAATTTTTAGCCTCAAGCAATGCAACCACGTGGCGCAGCAGCTGGCGCGAATCAATGCCTTTGTAGCGATTGTCGCTGGGTGGGAAATGCTTGCCGATGTCGCCCAGCGCAGCAGCGCCCAGCAAGGCATCGCAAATAGCGTGCAGCAGCACATCCGCGTCAGAGTGACCATCCAGCCCTTTTTCATGTGCGATTTCGATACCACCAATGATACATTTTCGGCCGACTACCAAAGCATGCACGTCAAAACCATGGCCTATGCGCATGATGCTGATCCTTTGCCTTTTTCATACTCACTTTTTTCTTGCTCAAACAGGGCTTCCAGCAACGCTAAATCTTGCGGATAAGTGATTTTCAGATTGCGCAGGTCACCTTGCACCAGTTTGGGCTGCAGGCCAAGCGCTTCCATCGCTTCGGCTTCATCCGTCGGCGTGCCTGCATAACACTCCAAAGCCGTTTTCAGTGTTGCATAGCGGAACATCTGCGGCGTCTGCGCTTGCCATAAACCGGCTCTTGGAATCGTTTTTTTCACGCGATTTTCCTGATTGCCCTGCTTGAGCGTATCGGCCAAAGGCAGCGCCAGCAAACCACCTACTTCATCGTTTTCGAGCGAGTTCAGCAAGTTATCCAGCAGCTGGTTCGTCAAGCCGGGCCGCGCGGCATCGTGCACCAGAATCCAGTCATCGTCGCTCACCTGCGGTGCGATGGCCTGCAAGGTATTCAGCACGGTCCCGCTTCTGCTGTCACCGCCGGTATAATGCAGTTTAAGCTTGCTGGCAGGCTCCAGCTTCAGGCTGCGCCAGAATCCATCGTCAGGATTTAAGGCCACATGGATATTGGTAACGCGCGGATGGTCAAAAAATACCTGTATGGAATGTGAAATGATGGGCTTGCCGGCCAATGGCAGATACTGCTTGGGCAAGGCGTTAGCCATACGGTTGCCGATGCCTGCAGCTGGAATGATTACATGAAAAAACGCCATGCGTAAGTTTAGCATGGCGTTTAATGTTTAGTCTAAAGCAGACATCTGCGCTTAATGCTCTGCGGTTGCATTAATTTTATGTATAGACAAATCTGCGCCGTTAAATTCTTCCTCGGCATCCAAACGAATGCCAACCAATTGTTTAAGCACCCCGTAAACAATCGTGCCGCCTACAAGCGCAATAATCACGCCCAAACCTGTGCCCAAGAGTTGCGACATAAAACTGACGCCACCAAGGCCGCCCAAGGACTTAAGCCCGAAAATACCAGCTGCAATACCGCCCCATGCGCCGCAAAGCCCATGCAATGGCCACACACCCAGTACGTCATCGATTTTCAAGCGGTTCTGGGTCATGGTAAAAGCCCATACAAACAAGGCGCCCGCCACTGCACCGGTAGCTAACGCACCAAGCGGATGCATGACATCTGAACCGGCACATACTGCCACCAGACCTGCCAGCGGGCCATTGTGCACAAAGCCCGGGTCATTTTTACCCATGATCAGCGCGGCAAGCGTGCCGCCAACCAGCGCCATGAGCGAGTTAACAGCCACCAGGCCGGAAATGCCCTGAATGCTTTGCGCGGACATGACATTAAAACCAAACCAGCCTACCGTGAGTATCCATGCGCCTAACGCCAGGAACGGAATATTGGACGGCGGATGCGCATGAATCCGTCCATCTACACCATAGCGACCACTGCGGGCCCCCAGCAAAAGCACGGCGGCTAGCGCTATCCAGCCGCCCATGGCATGCACCACAACAGAACCGGCAAAATCATGGAATTTAGCGCCAAAAGCAGCATTGAGCCAGTCTTGAAGGCCATGCTGGTTATTCCACGCGATACCCTCAAAAAATGGATATATAAACCCGACCAGTAAAAATGTCGCAGCCATTTGCGGATTAAATTTTGCGCGCTCGGCGATGCCGCCGGAAACAATGGCCGGGATGGCTGCAGCAAAGGTAAGCAGGAAGAAGAATTTAACCAGGTCATAGCCATTTTTCGCAGCCAGCGCCTCTGCGCCACTGAAAAAATTAACACCGTAGGCAATACTGTAGCCGATAAAAAAATACGCCACAGTCGACACTGAAAAATCGACCATGATTTTTACCAAGGCGTTGACCTGGTTTTTACTGCGGACGGTACCCACTTCTAAAAACGCGAACCCCGCATGCATGGCCAGCACCATGATGGCGCCAAGCAATACAAATAACACGTCATTCGCAGAAACTAATGCTTCCATTAAAATCACTCCCCAAAATCAAGATTAAATTTAATTTTTATTATGGTTGGCTTAAAAACTGACGTCAGAAATAAGCAAAATTCAAGCCATTAGCTGGATGATTGATTTTAAAGGATTTTTATAAATGACGAATAATTTGATGCACTTTTTATGTGCATTCAAAAGTGCATTGCACCATAACAAAGCAAATATAACTTTTTTTTACAGCATGCTTACAGTATGGCTATTCAGTACAAACTTCTCTGCCTCCGGGTTACCTGCCCAGAAATGGAAGAACTCCCGCACTACTACCAGAAACAGACGACGGTTTTTCTTCACTTCAAATAGCGGCAATGTTGCATCAACCGCTGTTCGGTAGACCTTGTTGTCCTTATCGGGCGCATCTCGCAGGCGCACCAATAGGATTTTAGCTAGCTTCAAGCGCGTATCAATCAGCGCCTGTTCCGCATTTTCGTTGCGTAAGGCTTTGGTATAACCTTTTAACGCCCAACTATCGGTCGTGCCGAATTTTTCCTCATCCACGTTATGCCACAACTCGCTTAAGCTGATATGCACCGGCAGCCAGTCGATGGGCAAAGTGTCTTTAGTTGCATTTTTACTTAGCAGCGCAACCGCCTTTATGTCATTGATCCAGAAAGGATAATACTCACGTGCAATGACTAGGCTTTCCGGCCAGTCGTCCTCAGCAACTGTATCCATCAGCGTTTCGATGACATCACGATATACGCGGCCATTAAGCTCTTTGTTGGCTAATAGTGGCATTAATCTATTCAGGAAATTGATTCGCGGCACAAAGGTATCCGGGCCAAACCCTTTAGTGGTCAGCAGCTTGATATACACTTCTAGCGCTTGTTGCTCACGTGGCTGAATCGTCATGAAATTTCCACTTAACTAATATTTTTAATTCTACGGCACAATCTATTGAAAAATATAATAAAACTCTCATATAGTATCAGTACATGCATATTGTGCACATCACAAATAAAAAAGTAAATCATCATGTTTGAAGTCACCCTGCTAGCACTGCTTCTGCTCGCCACCTGGTTCTGGCTGGACAGCATCTCCAAGCGTGAAATTGCCATCCATTTTGGCCGTGAGCTGGCAAACCGCTGCAATCTGCAATTGCTGGATGAAACGGTGGCCTGCAATATGATCCGGCTGGGACGCGATAGTCGCGGCCATGCGCAACTGTTGCGTTTTTACGAGTTTGAAGTCAGCGCCAGTGGTGCGGAGCGCATGCAATGCAATCTGCAACTGCTCGGCAAGCAGCTGCAAACCTGGCATATTCCGCCTTATATTCAGCCGCTTCAATAAACATGCCCTATGTTGGAAGATTCGCACCCTCACCTACCGGTCCGCTGCACTTTGGCTCATTAGTCGCTGCAGTGGCGAGTTATTGCGACGCCGGAGCTCATGGCGGCCAATGGCTGCTGCGCATGGAAGATCTGGACAAACCACGCGAAGTGCAAGGCGCTGCCGACGGCATATTGCGCACTTTGGAGGCGTTTGGCTTTGCATGGGATGCCAAAATTATTTACCAAAGCCAGCGTACAGAACTGTACGAAAGTGCGTTGCAAACGCTTAAAGCCAAAAGGCTGGTTTATCCATGCACCTGCAGCCGTAAAGAGATTGCAGATTCAGCCATCGCAAGCGGCATTGAAGGCGCGATATACCCGAAAACATGCTTGAACCATGCCCTGAAGACCAATATCCATGCGGCCTACAGAGCACTCACTTTAGACGAAAATATCGTCTTTTTGGATGGAATTCAAGGCGAAATCATACAAAATCTGGCGCGCGATGTCGGCGATTTTATTTTGAAACGTGCCGATGGTTTATTCGCCTACCAGCTTGCCGTGGTGGTGGATGATGCCGCACAAGGCGTTACCCACGTTGTGCGCGGCGCAGATTTGCTCGATTCCACGCCACGCCAGATTTATTTGCAGCGGCTTTTGGGATACGCCACGCCACGCTACGCGCATGTGCCGGTTGCCAGCAATGCGGCAGGCGAAAAGCTCAGCAAACAGACCCTTGCCAAGCCAATAGATATGCGCCCTCCAGAGCATGCATTATTTGATGCTCTAGGCTTTTTAGGCCAACAGCCGCCTGCAGAAATAAAAAACGCCACGCTGGATGAGGTATGGCAATGGGCGATTGCCCATTGGCGCATTTCCAACATTCCCAAACAGCGCGCAATTATTTTCAGTGATTAATGTTGCGGTTTTTTTCGCACGGTCCGCAGATAAATCCAGACACCGGATAAAGAAAGCACCACCAGCACGATAGCCGCAAGATCCATCAACAGCGGGCCATAGCGGCCGAAAATGCGGCCGCTGTGTAAATCCAGAATAATGCGTTCTAACGGAAGTGATGGTGCGAATGCTTGTTTTACTTCCATTAACTCAGCATTTGGCAAGGCTCGCTGGCCGGACCAGATTGGCTGCTCGCCATCATATGGCTGCCAGTTCAAAGCATCGCTAGTCACAAAGCTGCCATGCACGGTTGCAAGCACTAGCTTGTCACCCGCCAGCCCTAGCCGCTTTACAGGCTTGCCCGGTAGTTCTGCATCAGACAGCTTATCTATCAGCTGCCCTTCCGCTGTGTACAAATAAAGCGCTTCTGCACCGGCAATAACGCGCGCCTGATTCCATGTCACCGCGCCTAACGGAGGCTGATCAGCGCCCTCGCGCAGCAGATTTCCATCCATCACCCAACGCCCATCAGCCGCTGTCAAATACCCATCTTTAAATAAATAGCCTTGCTTCGGCACTGTTGACTTGAGCCCGTACCAATGCATCAGCCATGATGCCTTGACTTCGCGCTTTGCTAGCGACAGCGCATCCGTATGATTTAAGGCCAGCCCGCTGATGGCGAGAAACAATAGAAACAATGCCGCAAGCACGCCCGCACGGGCATGCCAATGGCGGACAAACCGGATCATTCTGGTTCTAAAACTCATTCTGCCCGGCTCAGCTTGTCAAAATACAGGGCTAACCGCGCCATACGCACCATTGCATTGACCGAAAGCGTCGCGCCGGAAATACCGTCAACAGGCTGATTCAGGTGATCATCCGCCTGCAGCTGCGCCCCTTGAAACTGCTTGAGAAATGCTGGATAGCGCACTTCCCAGCCCCGGCTTTCCCGGTAGGTGAGGATGCGTGCCTGGGCAATCTTGCCGTCGGTCACGACAAACCCTGCCGTAATCGGCTCTTCCTTGCCAATCTCTTCTAAAATCCAGGCACTTGAATTGCCGGTTTTCCAATAGCGCTGCCGCATTTGATGAGGCGCAAACGCTTCGGTCAGGAACTGCTCGGATGTCAGATATTGCTGGATGGCTTGTGCACTGGCAGCCATCACCAGCAATAACAGTGCACAAGCTGCCGCTATCATGTTTTTATTCATAACGAGATTATGAATCAATCCCTCTAAAACATATAGCCCAAACCAAGATTGAAGCGTTTGTCGCCTTTGTCGCCATCCGGCTTGTCAAACTTCTGGTAATCGGCTTTCAGCACGACCTGTGGATGCGGCCAGTAATTGGCGCCTACCGTCCAAACATCATTCTCACTTGCTTCGTTACGAACGATATTGTTTGGAATATCTGCCTGCGTATCCCATTTTTCGTAACGTACAAACGGCGCAAAATCCTGCTCGCCATTCTTCCACACATGATAAGCGGCTTCCATGTACCAGCCATAAAAACGATTTGCCGCTTCATGACCAAAAGCATCATTGATTTTTGCAGCGTCACTTAAATGACCTTGCGCATACAGCGCACGCAAATCGAATTTGTCTGCCTGGTAACGTGCATGCACATCCCATAAGGCTAATCTAGCATCAGCGCCATTTAATGCAGGATTATCCTGCCCAGTGTTACCCGTGAATACGCTGGCACCAACTGTCAGGCCAGGTAACCCACTGTAATCCAGGCGTCCGTGAACACCAAAATCTTCTGCTGGCGCTTCTGAAACATTGCGTCGCGCTTCTCGCACACCTTTTGTAGAAAATTTCTCAAAATGTTCGGCAGCCAAGCTGGAACTGGCACCTGCTTCCCACCAGGTGCTGGGGATAATACGCGTTTCAACAAAATTACGTTCAACACCATAAAATGTAGGGGGCTCGTGTGTTTCATTGATAAAGCCAAGTGGCATCAGAAATATACCGGCCTTGGCATTTAGTTTTTCACTGAAATTAAAATCCAGGTAAGCTTGCTCCAGCTCGACCTCGCCGCCATTTTCGGTATTGGAATGTTCTAGCTCCAGCTCAGACTTAAAGCTGATCCAGTCGTTGAAGCGATGGCCAAAAAACAGTACGAAGCGGTGGAAGTCAATTTCATCTTTAGCGCGCTTTTCACCTACAGGCACATCGCCTTTAAAGTTGTTGTAATGCAATTCGCCATAACCGCCAACAGTGGTGTTATTGGCAAAACCCTTCATGCCGCCTTCATTCTTCTCGGCATAGGCTGCCTTTGCTTTAAGCTGGTCGATTTCGTCCTGCAACATGTCAATTTTATCTTCAATCGATGTTGCCATGGCCTGCCCGGAAAGCATGCTTAAAACAATCAGGCTCAATAATTTTTTCTGCATATCCAATTTCTCCCTTAATACTAAAATGCTGTCCATATAATGAGAACCATTCTCAATAAAATGTAAATATATATGAGAATCGTTATCATTACAACAAAATTGTCGAGCCTGTAATTTATGGATAAAGCTTAAGCAATGATAAAATTCGGGAATGGATAATTTCGAAGATTCACTGCAGCATTTTTTGTTTGAACACACACCCATACGCGGCAACATCGTTCACCTCAACCACACATATCGGCAGGCTTTGCAGCATCAATCGCTGCCTTTGGTGTTAAAACTGGCGCTTGGCGAACTGATGGCGGCGAGCGCCCTGCTCTCTGCCACGCTTAAAATGGATGGCGCCATGGTGCTGCAACTGCAGAGCAAAGGCGCGCTTAAACTGCTGGTGGTGGAATGCACTTCGGCTCTGGAAATGCGCGCAACAGCCAAATGGGCTGGTGAGATCAGCAATCAAAGCTTCATTGAGCTCATTCAGCACGGCCAATTTGTGATTACGCTAGACCCGGAACAGGGCGAGGCTTACCAGGGTATTGTGCCGATCGAGGGTGAAACGATAGCTGAGATGCTGGAAAATTATATGCAGCGTTCACAGCAGATTGATACTTCCCTGTGGCTGCATTGCGATGGCGATAATGCGGCTGGCATGCTGCTGCAAAAGCTTCCGGAGCAACCTGACCAGCACCCTCACAATCAGGACTATGATGCCTGGAATCGCGTCAATCATCTGGCCAACACTGTAACTAACAGTGAGCTGCAAAACCTGGCGCCGGAGCAGCTACTGACAAGGCTGTTTACAGAAGAAGATGTTCGCCTGTTTGAGGAAAAACCGGTAAGATTTCACTGCAGCTGCAGCAAAACAAAGGTAAGCGCCATGTTGCAGATGCTGGGTGCTGATGAGGTCAACAGCATCCTGGCCGAGCGTGAAAATATTGAGGTGAACTGCGATTTCTGCAACAAACATTATGTATTTGATGCCGTAGACGCTGCAGCGTTATTTACCAGTGAAATTACAATCAGCTTAGGCAGTTCAAGGCACTAACTTAGCTTGCCCGTAAACTATCGGCACAAAATCGGCAGATATTCATCCGGAATATTGGTTCTGTTTTCACCCTTCACCGCCATTTGATCCGGCACCTTGGCATTGCCGCATACCCAGGTAATCGGCACCGCCTGCGATTCCTCGATCACTGCCGGGCGCAGTGTAAGCACTTTCCCTGTAATCTTGGGATGCGCTTTGTTGCCAAAAGTCATGTGAATCACGCCATTTTGCACTTCCAGCGCACTGATAAAGTTGCTCACCACTTTTTCCGGCGCTGGCAAGCCGGCTTCCTTGTTATCGGCTGGCAACGTTTTTGTGGCTTTCCATGCCGCTGCAATCGGCTCTTTGGCTGGGAATCGCAATCATCGCCAAAATGGCGATAATCGCCACCACCACCATCATTTCCATGGCAGAAAAACCTGCATATCTATTTTTCATACTAATCCTTTATTATGAAACTTGCCGCTTACGCTCAAACAAGCAAACTGCTGCCGCTGCGGCCGCATTGAGCGATTCCAGGTTGTGATGCATCGGAATACTCACCCGATGGCTCGCAGCCTGTAGCACTGCATGGCTCAAACCTGCGCCTTCATTGCCAATCACAAATGCGGCCGGCTTTGTTAAATCCTGCGCATAAAGCGATTCACCATCCATCGTCGTCGCATAAGTATTGCCTGCAAAACTCTGCATCGCCTCTACCATATCCGCGCCTTCAATAATCGGCAAATAGAACTGCGCGCCCTGCCCGCCGCGCAAGGCCTTGGGCGACCACGCATCAGTACAGCCTTTAGATAGATATACTGCATCTACCCCTGCACCCAGCGCGGTACGCAGCATGCTGCCTAAATTCCCGGGGTCCTGAATATCTTCGAGCATCAGGGCGAAATCAATATGACCAAGTAAACTTAGATTTGGTTTCTTGACCATTGCCAAAATACCTGTTGATGTCGCAACCGGGGTCAGTTCCGCAAACATCAAAGTTGGAAACATGATGGTGTTCACATGCTCAAGCCGCTGCATCAGGCTGGTCGCCTCGAGAGAGCTTTTGCCTTCCGGAATAATCACCAATTCTGGCTCTCCGAAAGCCTCGCAATAGCTCTCTATCAAATGCACGCCATCGAGCAAAGTCTTGCCTTCCGCGCGGCGTTCACGCGCATTTTCAGCCAATTTCTTCAGATACTTAAAAATTGGATTATCACGTGAAGTAATATGTTTGAAGGACATGATATTTAAAGCTCATTTTTTGATAAATCTATTCTAACGTAAGCCGCTTGTTATCCAGCCAGATTAGGCGTAAATTATTTCGGCAACAACTAAAAATTCATAACCCTAGGGAGGATTCAAATGTCATTAACTAAACGTGCGTTGGCAGAATTAATCGGTACTTTTTGGCTGGTATTAGGCGGTTGCGGCAGCGCAGTCTTAGCCGCTGGCATTCCTGATTTAGGCTTAGGCTATTTAGGCGTTTCACTCGCATTCGGTTTAACCGTGGTCACCATGGCTTATGCGATCGGCCATATTTCAGGCTGCCATCTCAATCCAGCCGTGTCTATTGGCCTGGTAGCGGGCGGCAGATTCAAATCCAGCGAATTGCCACACTACATTATCGCGCAAGTGCTAGGCGCAATTCTGGCTGCAGCAACTATCTATTGCATCGCCAGCGGGCAAGAAGGCTACGCGCTGGGCGGCTTTGCATCGAACGGTTACGGCGAGGCTTCACCGCATGGCTACGCGCTGCATGCTGCATTTGTGTGCGAAGTCGTCATGACTGCGATATTCCTGTTCATCATCATGGGCGCAACCGATAGCCGCGCGCCTGCCGGTCTGGCGCCGCTAGCCATTGGCCTGACACTGGCGCTCATCCATATGATCAGCATCCCCGTGACCAATACCTCGGTGAACCCAGCACGCAGCACCAGCCAGGCAGTATTTGCAGGTGGCATTTATCTGCAGCAGCTTTGGCTGTTCTGGGTAGCACCTATCCTTGGTGGCATTATTGGGGCGCTGGTATATAACTTTGTGACCAAAAAAGATTAAGCTGTTCAATTATTAAAACTACGCCCACAGTGAGTGGGCGTTTTTATTTGTGCTTTATAATAACCGCATGGCGAAAACACTAGACCTCGAACGCATCCTGCACAAGCAGGGCTTTGGCTCGCGCAAGCTGTGCCGCATCATGATCATCAACGAAGAAATTACCGTAAGCGGCGAAATGTGCGACGACCCGGATGCGAAATTTGAGCTGGAAAACCTGAAATACACGGTTAAAGGCGAGCCGTGGGATTACCGCGAAAAATCGTACCTGATGATGCACAAACCCGCCAATTACGAGTGTTCGCACAAAACCCAGCACCACCCGACCATTTACAGCCTGCTGCCACACCCGCTGGTAGAACGCGGCGTGCAATGCATCGGCCGCCTGGATGAAGACACCACCGGTTTGATTCTGATTTCGGACGACGGGCAGTTTATCCACCGCATGAGTTCGCCCAAACACAAAGTACCCAAAGTGTACGAAGTCACCTGCAAACACCCTGTCTCGCAAGCCAATATCCATGCGCTTCTGCAAGGGGTGCAATTGGTCGATGAACCCGCGCCAATCGCGGCGTTAGACGTAAAACAAATCTCTGAGAACGTTATCCACATGACGCTGGCGGAAGGCAAATATCACCAAGTAAAACGCATGGTCGCCGCCATCGCCAACCGTGTAGAAGGCTTAAAACGTATTCAGATTGGCGAGTTAAAGCTACCCGATGATTTGGCTGTGGGTGAATGGCGGTGGTTAAGTGATGGTGATATGATTAAGTTAGATAATAGAATGCAACAACCATAATTGGAAATCAACTTCCCTGCATTGACATCTAAGTCTTAAATGTTCTATTGTTTTAGCTCTATCGATATAGGGAGAAATTACCATGTGTGACTTTTCGTTATTGCTTGGCTACTTATTAGCTGGAGAGGTGGCCATTACGGCTGCCTTTGTACTTTGTGGCGTTGCTATAGGATTGAATTCCAGCTTTTTTGGGGCACCCGGCGCACCTATTCCATTTGGTTTATCGGTGTTCTCTGCAGGGGTTGCTGCCGCAGGATTTGGAACAGCTACAGCAATGCTGGGGTCACCTGAATGTATGAACCCACAATGTGCAGCGCAATCTTCTGCTGCTCTTGCTCAGCTTGCTATTGTCACTGGACTCATGACTGCAGCCCTAATTGCAGGTTTTGTTGCTTTGGCTGCTTCGGCTGTTCCAGTAGCGGGCGCTGTAGCCATGACTGTTTTTGGTGCGGCTTTAGTTGCAGCAAGCCTAGCTCTTCCAGGAGCTACTATTGCAATCCGAGAGTTACAGCGTTGTATGGAACAAGCTGCGTCGACGGCAGCTGATGTCGCAGTTGCAGGGGGAATCATAATAGGCCTCGTTGGACTGATTTTTATTGGGGTGAGCATCGCCACAGAAAGAGGGCCCGGGCCAGAACGCGACCCCTTCCCTAAAGATTAATTAAATATGATCACGCGTAGGGTGTAAAAGTCATGCGTATTGCGCCGCATGTCTGTTATCTTTTGGCGTATTACGCTACGCTAATCCGCCCTACTTTAATTCACCTCACGTACGCTCGCATTCATTAGCAAAACCGCTACCCTGCAGAGCAAGCAGGATGTGCCTTGTAGCCCGATTGAATCTATAATGAATTCGAATGCTCTAATTGCAAACCGTTATATCTTTTGAAAGCGCACTATTGAATGCAAACTATGAGAATTTTTAGCTTGCTGATTTTGGTTCTGTTTACTGCGGCTTGCAGCAAAGAAATGCCGCAAGCCGCAAAAGATAGCATAGTGCAAAGCGTGGATGCAAACCAGTATCTAGGCACATGGTACGAAATTGCACGGCTGGATAACCGCTTTGAAAAAGGCCTGGAGCAAGTGACGGCCTATTACAGCCTGGAAAAAGACAGCAGCATCAAGGTGGTGAACCGCGGTTATAATCCCCAGACCAAAGAATGGAAAGAAGTGACTGGCAAAGCCTTGTTTGTTGACCCTGCCAATGCGGACGGCACACGCACCGGGCGGCTGAAAGTAACGTTTTTTTGGCCGTTTTATGGCGCGTACAATATCATCGAGCTAGACAAGCCTTATTACAATTACGCGCTGGTGAGCGGCGGGCTGGATTACTTATGGATACTCTCGCGCACGCCGCAACTGAATTACCCCGTAAAGCAGCATTTGATGGCGCAAGCGAAAGAGATGGGCTTCGCGACTGACGAACTGGTATTTGTAAAACAGGCCAACCAGGTGGAGTATGAGGCTGGCCGGCATGTGCTGCATTAAAATAATTTTTTTCTGATTTATTTGGGCATCACGCTTAGTTTGAAGCCCGCTTTTTTAAATGCTGCTATCAAGCCATTGTCGCCGGCCAGGTGGGAAGCACCTACTGCCACAAACACGGGTTTGTCGTTAGCAACTTTAATGGTGCGCTCCGCCATCACCACGTTGCGTTTATCCAGCAATCTATCGCGCATTTTTACCCATAACTCTTTAGGCAGCATGCCGCCTGTAATCTGCTCATCCAAGGCGGTGATTTTGTCGCTATCGCCCTCCAGATAAGCCGCCATCAGGCGCTCGAAATCGGCCTCTTTTTGCACCTGTGTACGCTTGAGCACGGCGCGCAGCATCACCATTTGTTCTTCCAGGCTAAAGTCATCCATTACGCCGAAATGTTCGGCGGCAGTCTCAATACCCAGCACTTCTTTTGCAGATTCTTCAGATTTTGCCATTAACAGATTATCCTGTGCAAACGGCGTTTGCGGTTTTGGCAGATCAAACACCACCGCCAGCAGCCACGGCTTCATCTGCATGGCCGCACCCAAATGCATCACATGAAAGTCCGCCAGTTCGCGCACTTGTTCAAACTCTGCCTCTGTTAGCAGCGAAGCTAAATTTCCTTCCTTCAGCATCATTACGCTCGGGTCGCGGTTTTCCGCCACTTCCATCACGAAGATATCCACTTGTTTGATAGCCGCGATCACGATGGGACTGATTTCTGCCACGCGGCTGTCATCAGTATGGATAGTGCCAAACAGGTAGCTGGTCAGGCCGCCGGGCGATTCCAGCTTCCAGAACAGGCCTTTATCGGTTGCTTGCGCTGCCAACGCGAAACCGGCAATGACTACACCAATAAGGATTTTTTTAAGCACGGTAGTGAACATATTGTTCTCTTGTTTTTGAACTTGCTATAGTGACATTTACGCGCGCGGTTTAGTTCAGCAGAGTATCTGGATTAGCGCGCTTTGGGGGTTTTACTGTGCGCAGGCCGCGCCGGATTTTTCATCTGATTAAACCCTTTGGGCATGATTTTTGGTTTACCTGCTTTTGGAGTAAACGTACTGCCGTCCGACTGCCTCACAGCGCTCATCACCACAGGCTGGTAGGCTGGCACCAAATGCTTTTTGCTGTTGCCAATTAAATCGGCCCTGCCCATTTTTTTAAGCGCCTCGCGCAGCATCGGCCAGTTGGCCGGGTCGTGGTAGCGGATAAACGCCTTGTGCAGCTTGCGCACGCCGCCTGCTTTAGGGATGGGCACATTTTCAGAATCCGCCGTCACTTTGCGCAGCGGGTTTTTGCCGCTGTGATACATGGCCGTCGCCATTGCCATCGGCGTAGGCGTAAAGTTCTGCACCTGGTCCAGGCGAAAATCGTATTTTTTCAGCCACAGTGCCAAATTCAGCATATCTTCATCCGTGGTGCCAGGATGCGCAGCGATAAAATACGGAATCAGATACTGCTTTTTACCCGCCTCTGCGCTAAACTTCTCGAACATGGCTTTGAACTCATCATACGCGCCCATGCCGGGCTTCATCATTTTACTGAGCACGTTTTCTTCACTGTGTTCGGGCGCGATTTTTAAGTAGCCGCCGACGTGATGCTGCACCAATTCTTTGACATATTCGGGCGATTTCACAGCCAGGTCGTAACGCAAACCACTGCCAATCAGAATCTTCTTGACGCCTTTAATGGCGCGGGCTTTACGGTAAAGCTGAATCAGCGCGCTATGGTCCGTGTTCAAATTCTCGCAAATGCCCGGATAAACGCAGCTTAACTTACGGCAAGACTGCTCGATTTTCTCACTCTTACAGGCGATGCGGTACATATTGGCGGTGGGGCCGCCCAGGTCTGAAATCACGCCGGTAAAGCCATCCACTTTATCGCGGATATCCTCGACTTCTTTCAAAATGGATTCTTCGCTGCGGCTTTGAATAATGCGGCCTTCGTGCTCAGTGATTGAGCAGAAAGTACAGCCGCCAAAGCAGCCGCGCATGATGTTCACGCTAAAACGTATCATCTCCCATGCAGGGATTTTTGCATTTTTGTAGATGGGATGTGGCTTGCGCGCATATGGCATGTCGTACACGTAATCCATCTCTTTGGTGGTGAGCGGAATCGGCGGCGGATTCAGCCATACTTCACGGTCGCCATGCCTTTGTACTAAAGCTCTTGCATTGCCCGGGTTCGCCTCCAGGTGCAGCACGCGTGAAGCATGGGCATATAACACCGGGTCTTGCAAGACCTCTTCATACGCCGGCAAGCGCACGACTTGCTTGCTTCTATCGGCTTTGGGCTTGCGTACAATTTCGATGGCCTTAGTGCCTTCCGCCAATGTGGATTTAGGTTTGCTATCGTCCGTTGCGCAACTGGCATCGGCTTTGCCTAGCTTCATTTCGTAAGGGTCAATATGCTTATCAACCGGACCCACTCTGTCTAAATGTGTAGATTCGATCTCGATAAAATCGTCAGGAATGCTTTTCCGCAAAAACGCCGTGCCACGAATATCTTGGATTTCGCTTACTTTTTCGCCTTTGGCGATGCGGTGGCTCAACTCAACCAAAGCGCGCTCAGCATTACCGTAAATGAGAATATCGGCTTTGGAATCCACCAGAATGCTGCGGCGAACCTTGTCGCTCCAGTAATCGTAATGCGCAATGCGGCGCAGACTGGCTTCAATGCTGCCGATGACGAGCGGGACTTGCGAATACGCCTCGCGGCAACGCTGGGAATAAACTAGGACGGCTCTATCGGGCCGCTTATTAGGCGCGGCATCGGGGGTGTAAGCGTCATCACTGCGGATTTTGCGGTCGGCGGTATAGCGGTTGACCATGCTATCCATATTGCCGGCAGTGATGCCGAAGTAGAGATTGGGTTTGCCAAGCACCTTGAAAGCTTTTGTATCTTGCCAATCCGGCTGGGCGATAACGCCAACGCGGAAACCCTGCGCCTCGAGCAGACGCCCGACCAAGGCCATGCCAAAGCTTGGGTGGTCGATATATGCATCGCCCGTCACAAGAATGATGTCGCACGAATCCCAGCCCAGCGCATCCATCTCGGCGCGTGTCATGGGCAGCATTGGAGCGACGCCAAAGCGCTTCGCCCAGTACGGGCGATAAGCGTGAATAGGTTTGGCTAGACTGTTGGTATAAACTTCCATGCTTTGTAATTAAAGGGCTTTATAATAAAAACCAGAACGCGCATTCTACGCATTTTTTATTTAATTACAATGAGTTATGTGGTTTATTTTTGCACAAACCTAATGCAGGATCTCAATATAACCATCGCTCTGCAGCACGGAAAGCACGACATCCACCTCGATCAGATCCGGGTGTGTTCGCTGAATTTCATCCGCTGAAGTTGTACCATCCACCAACTTAAGATACTCGCGCAGCCTTAATTGCAGACCTTGGCTACGCAGCGCGGCCTCTTCGACCCCTTTGAGTGTTTTTTTGTATATAGTGTTCATAAAATAAATAACTTTCTAGAAAATTTATTATCTAAACTTCGCTGTTATTAATTTACTACTTTATTTGGTACCACGGATCTGGAAGTTTATCACGATGAAATCACAATTAACATACTCTATGACAGGTTTATTTTGCGATCACTGCGTTGCCAGGGTAAAGGCCACTTTAGCGCCTTATGCCGATGCAGTCGAAGTGTCGCTAAAGCCGACACAAATAAGGCTTACAGGCCAGACGGCTGATGTTGAAACGCTAAATGCCATTTTGAATAATGTAGGCGATTACCGGATTGGTGCAGAAGTATAGGAGCCTCTGATTAAGTCCACCATGGGCACCGGTTATTACCAGCTTAAAAATGGTCGTGTTGCGGCAATTGAAGGTGACTGCCCTTTTCCACCACTGACTGACGCCCTCACCGAACCCAACGGCCTGATTGCGATTGGCGGCGATTTATCCGCCGCGCGTCTGTTAAGCGCTTATAAACAAGGCATTTTCCCGTGGTTTAGCGAAGGCGAACCCATCATGTGGTGGAGCCCCGACCCGCGCATGGTGCTGTTTCCAGACGAGTTTAAGATTTCAGCTTCGCTCAAAAAAACGCTCAGGAAGAATTTATTTGAGCTTCGCTTTAATACCGCATTTCGTGAAGTGATGACAGCGTGCAGTCAAACTCCGCGGCATGGTCAGCCAGGCACCTGGATTACGCGGCAGATGATTGCAGCGTATTGCGAATTACATGCGCTAGGCTTCGCGATGAGTTCAGAAAGCTGGCTGGATGGCAAACTAGTTGGCGGTTGCTACGGCGTTAAAATCGGCCGCATGTTTTATGGGGAAAGCATGTTCCATCATGTCACCGACGCCTCAAAAGTGGCATTTGTGCATTTGGTAGAGTTTCTTAAAAATCAGGGCGTTGGCATGATAGACTGCCAGATGAAAACACCCCTGCTCGCCAGCTTCGGCGGCCGTGAGATTCCGCGAGATGAATTCATGCAAAATCTTACAAAACTGGTAAACTTTTAGCATGACTTTGCCAAGCGAACCAGCCTTACACAAACTTCAGTTTTACGTCACCACGCCGTATAGATGCGGCTATTTGCCCAATAAACTCGCGCAAAGCTTAATCGCCGCGCCCCACCATTTAGTAAACGCTCATGTTTACAACGGGCTGATCCAGCAAGGCTTTCGGCGTAGCGGCAAATTTGCCTACCGGCCGCATTGCGAACACTGCAGCGCATGCATCCTCGTGCGCGTGGTGTTGAGAGAATTTGCGCCTTCACGCAGCCAGAAACGCGCGTTCAAACAACATAGCGACCTAACCGCGCGCATCATGCCCGTAAGCTATAATCAGGATCAATTTGAGCTATATGCCAGTTATCAGGCTTTGCGCCATGCAGATGATGAGTTAGGCAATACACCCGAAACAAAGGACGAAGCCGAACAATACCGCCAGTTTTTATGTGAAAGCAATGTAGAAAGCCTGATGGTGGAATTCAGAAACGCCTCAAACCAGATCAAAATCGTCAGCGTGATTGATGTAGTAAGCGACGGCGTCTCAGCAGTTTATACGTTCTACGACGCGACTGAAACCAAGTCCATTTACGGCACCTCTTTAAAGCGTGCCAGTTACGGCACTTATGCCATCATGTGGATTGCTGAGTGGGCAAAAAACCTTGGTTTGCCTTATTTATATTTAGGTTACTGGATTAAAGACAGTCCAAAAATGGCGTATAAACAAGCATTCAGACCGCAAGAAAAACTGGTGGACGGTGAGTGGGTTATCATCCCCGCCTCTGATGAAGTGACACCTGCATGATACAATTCGGCTTTTAAATTTTTAGACTTTTCTTTTGAAAAAACTCGTCATATTCGGTGTGGGCCTGATTGGTGGCTCTGTCGCGCTAGCGCTAAAAAAATCCGGCAAGCTGGCTTTGAAAAAGGCAGACAATGCGCCCCACATCGTGGGCGTTGGGCGTAACAGACAAAGTCTAAATCAAGCACTTGAACTTGGCGTGATAGATGCCGCAGAAACCAATATCCATGCAGCTCTTGAAGGTGCTGATTTGGCGCTGATTGCTGCACCGGTCGCGCAAACTGCAAGCATTTTGCAAAGCATTAAACCGCACCTTAACAAACAAACAATTATTACCGACGCAGGCAGCACCAAGAAAGATGTACTGGCCAGCGCGAAAGAAATTTTAGGCAACCAGTTTAACCAGTTTGTGGGCGGCCACCCGATTGCTGGTGCTGAGAAAAGTGGCGTTTCTGCCGCGAAAGAAGATTTATTTGCAAGCAAAAACGTCGTTTTAACCCCTGCCCCGGAGACCAATAGGGATGCGGTTGCTGGCGTTGCCCAATTATGGAAAACCTGCGGCTCAAATGTAAGTGAAATGTCGGCCGAAACGCACGATAGTATTTTTGCCGCCGTGAGCCATCTACCGCATTTGTTGGCATTTGCACTGGTAGATGAAATCGCCTCGCGCCCAAACGCGGCCCAACTGTTCAGCTTCGCCGCCAGCGGCTTTCGCGATTTTACGCGCATCGCCGGCAGCCACCCTGAAATGTGGCGCGACATCAGCCTGGCCAATAAAACCGCTTTGCTGAGTGAATTAACCGCTTACCAGGATGAATTGGAGCATCTAAAAAAATTGCTTGAGCATAATGACGGTGCTGGCTTGCAAGCCCTGTTTGAGCGTGCCAGCGTAGCGCGTAACAATTGGACTGAATCGAAAAAGACCTAAAATGGATTCCCAAGAAACGGGAATGACGGACTAATCTAAATTATATAAAACAACAAATGGAACAGCTTACTCTCCCCGCGGCCAATCACGCCGAAGGCACTATCACACTGCCTGGCTCTAAAAGCATTTCAAATCGTACCTTATTGCTGGCGGCTTTATCCAGCGGCGTCACGGAAATACGTGATTTACTCTCCTCTGACGACACCGCGCGCATGCTGGAAGCTTTGGATAAATTAGGCATTAAGCTGGAAAACTTTGCCGAAAACGTATGGCGCGTTACGGGCTGTGGAGGCAATTTCCCCAATAAAGATGCTGAACTATTTCTCGGCAATGCCGGTACAGCATTCAGGCCACTTACCGCCGCGCTAGCCTTCTCCAACGGCCATTACCAGTTAAGCGGCGTGCCACGCATGCATGAGCGCCCGATTGGCGACTTGGTGGATGCCTTGCGCCAAGCAGGCGCGCAGATTGAATATCTGGGCAATACAGGCTTTCCTCCGCTTAAAATCTCACCTGCCAAGATTGGCGTCAGCAAACCCATTAAAATCCGTGGCGACGTTTCAAGCCAGTTCTTAACCGCCCTGCTGATGGCGTTGCCATTGACTGGCAAAGCAGCAACTATCGAAGTAGTAGGCGAGCTGATTTCCAAACCATATATTGAAATCACGCTTAATTTAATGGCTAAGTTTGGTGTCACAGTAAGGCGTGAAGGCTGGCAAAGCTTCACCACTCCAGCAAATAGCACATATACTTCACTCAAACAGATTTTTGTGGAAGGCGACGCCTCAAGCGCCTCATATTTCCTGGCTGCTGGCGCGATTGCCGGCGATGTGCGTGTGGAAGGTTTAGGCAAAGACAGCATTCAAGGTGACGTGCGCTTTGCCGAGGCGCTCGCCATGATGGGCGGAAAAATCGAGTACGGCGAAAACCATATCACCACCTGCAAAGCTCATAAAATCAAGGCGATTGACCTGGATTGCAACCACATTCCAGATGCAGCAATGACGTTAGCGATTCTGGCATTATTTGCGGACGGCACCACAACCCTCAGAAACATCGCCAGCTGGCGTGTGAAAGAAACCGACCGCATCGCCGCCATGGCGACAGAATTGCGTAAAGTAGGCGCAATTGTGGAGGAAGGCGCGGATTACATCAAAATCACGCCGCCAGCCAAGCTCACGCCTAATGCCGTGATTGACACTTATGACGACCACCGCATGGCGATGTGTTTTTCTCTTGTAAGTTTGGGCGGCGTGCCAATCACCATCAACGACCCGAAGTGCGTTGCTAAAACCTTCCCCAACTATTTCGAAGAATTTGCAAAAATTGTCAGCTAATCCTATACCCGTCATTGCGATTGACGGTCCTTCTGCCAGCGGCAAAGGCACCGTTGCCCAGCTGGTCGCAGAAAAACTCGGCTTTCATTATCTGGATTCCGGCGCGCTGTATCGCATCGTGGCATTTGCCGCGCAGCAAAAAAACATCGCGTGGAGCCATGCCGAAGCACTTGGCAAGCTGGCAGAATCACTGCAAATCCGGTTCAAAGAAGGTGAAATTTACTTAAATAATGTACTGATTACCGAAGCGGTACGCAGCGAAGAAATGAGTCGTGGCGCGTCTGAGGTGGCGGTTCACCCGCAGGTGCGTGATGCCTTATTTGCCTTGCAGCAAAGTTTCCGCCAATCGCCAGGCCTGGTGGCCGATGGGCGCGATATGGCCAGCGTGGTTTTTACCGATGCAAAACTCAAAATCTTCCTTACCGCCAGCGTAGAAGTGCGTGCTGAACGGCGCTACAAGCAGCTTATTGGAAAAGGCCTGGCCGCCGATTACGCCCAGATTCTGCGCGATTTACAACAGCGCGATCTGCGCGATAGCCAGCGCAGCGCAGCGCCGCTCACTCAAACGCCAGATGCGTTGCTGCTGGACACCACCCATCGCACAATTGACCAAGCCGTAGAATTTGTTCTCGCCGCCTATAAAAATATTTCATAAAAAATTCTAATTTATTTAGCTAAAAATGGTTTAAGTCATTGAACATAAGCTATTTTTTGTGTAATATGCACGGTTCGTGTTATGTTCTCGCATTCAAATCAAGAGCGCATAACGTTTGATTAACTGCCCCACTGCTAGGTGGGAACTTTTAGGTATCTTTAATTTAATGGCTTCTACTTCTAAATCAACTCCATCTTCAATGGAATCCTTTGCCGCGCTTTTTGAAGAGAGCTTAGCGCGCCAAGAAATGCGCTCTGGCGAGGTAATCACCGCCGAGGTTGTTTCAATCGATAACGACCATGTCATCGTGAATGCGGGTCTTAAATCAGAAAGCGTGATCGACGCTAACGAATTCAAAAACGCTCAAGGTGAGCTTGAAGTTGCCGTGGGCGACTTCGTAAAGGTATGTATCGAAAAGCTCGAAGATGGCTTTGGTTCTACCCAACTTTCTCGCGAAAAAGCGAAGAAAATGGAAGCCTGGCTTGATTTGGAAGATGCAATGAACGAAGGCCGTGTCGTTAAAGGCTTTGTAAGCGGTAAAGTTAAAGGTGGCCTGCGCGTTTCGGTCAACGGCATCATGGCTTTCCTGCCAGGTTCATTGGTTGACGTACGCCCAGTGAAGGACACCACACCATTCGAAAATAAAGAATGGGATTTCAAAGTAATCAAATTAGACCGCAAACGTAACAACATCGTGGTTTCCCGCCGTGCCGTAATGGAAGTCAGCATGGGTGCTGATCGCGAAGCCTTGATGGGCACGCTGACAGAAGGCGCTGTTGTTAAAGGCATCGTTAAAAACATCACCGATTACGGTGCATTTGTAGATTTAGGCGGCATTGACGGCTTGCTTCATATCACTGACCTGGCATGGCGCCGTGTCAAACACCCTTCTGAAGTACTCACGGTTGGCGAAGAAGTCGAAGCGAAAATCCTGAAATTCGATCAAGAAAAAAATCGTGTTTCACTCGGCATCAAACAATTAGGCGATGATCCATGGGTGGCTTTAACCCGCCGTTACCCAGTAGGCACACGCTTATTCGGCAAGGTATCCAACCTGACTGATTACGGTGCGTTTGTTGAAGTAGAGCCAGGCATAGAAGGTTTGGTGCACGTTTCAGAAATGGACTGGACCAACAAAAACATTCACCCAGGCAAAATCGCACAATTAGGCGACGAAGTTGAAGTGATGATTCTTGAGATTGACGAAGATCGTCGTCGTTTATCACTCGGCATGAAACAATGTAAACCGAATCCATGGGATGACTTCTCTGCCACCCACGCCAAGGGCGACAAAGTATCCGGTCAAATCAAGTCTATCACCGACTTCGGTGTGTTTATTGGCTTGCCAGGCGGTATCGATGGTTTAGTGCATTTGTCTGACCTGTCTTGGACACAGACTGGCGAAGAAGCGATTCGTAACTTCAAAAAAGGGGATGAGTTACAAGCCGTGATCTTGGCCATTGATGTGGAAAAAGAACGCATTTCTTTGGGCGTGAAACAGTTAACTGAGGATCCATCAGGCGCTTCATCTGCTTCTACTGAAGAAAAAGCAGCCAAACCAAAAGCTAAATCAGCAAAAACCAAGGCAGAGGACACTAAGGCCGAAGATAATGCTGCCGCAGCCGGTACGACCAATCTTGGCGCATTGCTCAAAGCTAAATTAGACAGCAAGAAATAATAGTTTTTTTAAAATTAAACTAAAAAGGCAAGCATAAGCCATGACAAAGTCTGAATTAATTAATCTATTAGCAGAGCGCTTTCCGCAATTAGTAGTGAAGGATGCCGAGTTGTCCGTCAAAGCGATTTTAGATGCGATGACCGACAACTTATCGACCGGAGAACGCATCGAAATCCGCGGGTTTGGTAGTTTCAGTCTGAATTACCGTCCACCGCGTTTAGGGCGTAATCCAAAAACCGGCAGCAAAGTGCAGGTGCCTGCAAAGCATGTACCGCACTTTAAGGCAGGTAAAGAATTGCGTGATCGCGTGGACTCAGCCTCTTAACGCTTTAGCCTGCATTTGTTCTGCTTCAATAAACGGCGCTCGCAATAGCGCCGTTTTTTATGCCTTCAATTTTTACAGCTTGAGTAGAATGATTAGCCAGTATGCTCCAGCTTAGGTAAAATAACGGTATCTAATCCAATTTAAAGCAAAATGACGGTCGAATTCGAATATTGGTGGTTGCTTGTTCTGCCGCTGTTTTTCACACTGGGCTGGATAGCCGCGCGGGTCGATATTAAGCAGCTGCTGTCCGAATCCACTACCTTGCCAGCGGCCTACTTCAAGGGCTTGAACTTTCTGATCAGCGATCAGCACGATAAGGCAGTAGAAGCTTTTTCTGAAGCCGTGCAGGCCAATACCGACTCCCTTGAGTTACATTTTGCGCTTGGCAGCCTGTTCAGGCGCACCGGCGAAACGGATCGCGCGATCAACATGCACCTGAATCTGCTGGAAAAAAAAGAACTCACCCCCAACCAAAAAAGCGCAGTAAAAGCCGAGCTGGCACAGGATTATCTGAAAGCCGGCTTATTTGACCGCGCCGAGGAGTTGTTTAAAGGCCTGGATGACACACGTTACCGCCAACCCGCCCTGCGCGCCTTGCTGGAAATTTACGTGCGCGAACGCGAATGGACACAGGCCATTGAAACTGCGACCGAACTGGAGCGCTTGTCTGGCGTGCCATTCAGGCGGGAGATCGCGCAATATTATTGCGAACTTGCCATGAACGAGATTATCGCCCAAAACCACGATGCTGCACGCAAGCAGTTAGCTTTTGCCTTGGATGCGAACAAAAACTGCGTGCGCGCCAATGTATTATTGGGTGACCTGGAAACGACAGAAGGTGCGCACCAGGCGGCTATTACGCATTGGAAGCGTATCGAGTTTCAGCAGCCCGAATACCTGGGATTGGTCGCAAGTAAAATGCTCAAAAGTTACCGTGCGATGGACAACCTGAACGAGGGCATGGCGCAGCTCAACACTTATCTGGAAACCTACAAACTGCCTTCGCTCATGTTAGTGCTTTACGAAGCGACATTGGCCGAGGAAGGCGCAGAAAAAGCCGCCAGACTCGCCAGAAACGAGCTGATACGTCAGCCCAGCCTGACGACACTGGACCAGCTTTTACAGGCACGCGCAATGGCGGACGACGTCAATAACCAGGATATTCAGCTCATGCAGCAAACCGTGCGTAATGCCATTGGCAACCGCGCCGCTTATCACTGCAATCAATGCGGCTTCCGCGCCAAACAATATCACTGGCAATGCCCAGCCTGCAATGCTTGGGAGTCTTTGCCTGCAGAACCTTCTGAAGCGGTTAGCCGTGAAATGACTATTAAGAAAAACAATGCAAAATAAAAATGACAGTAAAGTAATCGTTGCGCTGGATTATGCCGATGCCGCGAGCGCGCTTAGACTGGTCAATCAGCTAGACTCGGCGCTGTGCAAACTTAAGGTAGGCAAAGAACTGTTTACCGCAGCCGGGCCGCAGCTTGTTGAAAAATTAGTCGCCAAAGACTTTAAAGTTTTCTTAGACCTCAAGTTCCATGACATTCCTAACACCGTTGCCAAAGCCTGCGAAGCTGCCAGCAATCTGGGCGTATGGATGCTCAACGTACATGCCAGCGGAGGCAGCGCTATGATGCAGGCCGCACTTGAAGGGATGAACAAAAGCAGCCAGAAACCCTATTTAATCGCCGTAACGGTGCTCACCAGCATGAATCAGGCCAGTTTGAACGAAATTGGCATCGAAGACAGTGTGGAAAACCAGGTGCTAAAGCTCGCCAGATTAACGCAGCAAGCGGGTCTGCATGGCGTGGTATGTTCTGCGCTAGAGGCGCAATTGTTAAAACAGCATCTACCTGATAACTTTATGCTGGTCACACCCGGCATACGCCCTCTTCATGTCAACCAGGACGACCAATCGCGCGTTGTCACGCCCAGTCAGGCATTACACTTGGGTGTTAGCTATTTAGTGATTGGCCGGCCGATTACACAAGCTGCAGACCCACTTAAAGCACTGGAAGCAATTAATGCCGAATGTTTGCTATAAGCGGAGTAATTTGGCAATGTAAGCTTGACGTAAGGTTGAGTGAGGCATGATGTGGTTGTACGTGGTGTCAGTTTGTAATGTGCAGATTATTTAAGTTATGATTACAACCGCATGTTTTTATTAAAAAGAAGTTTTTTACTTACCAGTTTTATAACACGGAGAATCAAAAATGAAAAAATTGTTATTAGCATTGTTAGCTTCTATGGCATTCAGTTTCAGTGCCTTTGCAGCTGTTAACTTAAATACAGCTACGCAAGAAGAATTGGAAAGCTTAGATGGTATTGGCCCAGTGAAAGCGCAAGCTATTATTGACTACCGCAAAAAGAATGGTGGATTTAAATCTGTTGATGAACTTGAAAAAGTGGATGGCGTTGGCCCAGTAACATTACAAAATGTACGTAAAGATGTTGCTGTGAGCGGCAAAACAACCGTTGCGACACCTGCAGCCGACAAACCTGCCAAGGAAGCTAAAACAAAATCTGTTGGCACTGAAAAAGCGGCTGCTAGCGGAAAAACCGCTGACAGCAAAGAAGTAAAATCTACTAAAGAATCTAAAGACAAAAAAGATTCTAAATCTGACAAAGCAAAAGAAGCAAAAGAAACGAAATCTACTAAAGCTGACAAGCCCGCTAAGGAAATGAAAGCAGAAGACACCGCTAAAGCGGACAAGAAAGCTGAAGCTGACAAAAAAGCCGCAGCCAAAAAGGCTGCTGCTGAAGAGAAAAAAGCTGCCAAGAAAGCTGCAGCAGAAGAAAAGAAAGCCGCTAAAAAAGCTACTGCCGACAAAAAGGCCGCAGAAGGAAAAGCTAAGCAATAATTTTAATCAGGAAATTAAGGTACTAGCATCAATAAAAAAGCCCCTTTCGGGGCTTTTTCGCTTTTAGTATACGCCTACCAGTCGTGGCGTCCTTCGTCATGATCATCATCATGATGTTTATCATGCCCATACGCATGGCCTTTGCCATGCTTATGTTTATGCTTGTAGTACCGTTCATGATGATGATGCGAGGTCTTTTCCGGCTCGGCAATCACTTTACCTACCACTGCACCCCCAGCCCCGCCAATGCCTGCACCAACCACTGCACCTGTGCCGCTGCCACTGACTTTGCGTCCAACCACCGCGCCTGTGGCACCGCCTGCCGCACCGCCAATCACTGCACCAGCCTGGCCTTCGCCTTTGGTGGTAACAGCCCCGCCAACGCCGCCGCCTACGGCACCGCCGATCACTTCACCAGTTCTACCCCCAACCACGCCGCCTAGTACAGTGCCCGCAGCAGCGCCTAAACCACCACCCACAGCCGTTTTAGCATTGCTATTCTCTGCAAATGCGTTGCTGCTGGCCAATACACCAGCGATAAGAACTGCATGAATTGTTTTAATATTCAATTGTTAACTCCTTTAAAACCTTAGAAAAAAATAATTATTATTTAACGCGCATGCCAGCTTGTGAGCCGACATCTGGTGAGAGTATAAAAGGGCCGCCAAGTTCATTACTTGCTGCCAATACCATACCTTCACTCATCCCAAACTTCATTTTACGCGGTGCCAGATTGGCAACCATCACGGTTAAACGCCCTACCAAAGTAGCCGGGTCGTAAGCCGATTTAATGCCTGCAAACACCTGACGCGGCTTGTCTTCACCAATATCCAGCATGAGCTTGAGCAGCTTCTCCGCACCTTCTACATGCTCGGCACTGACGATTTTAGCGATGCGTAAATCTACCTTGGTAAAATCATCAATGCTGATGTATTCAACCTCCGTCGCATCTGCATTCACCTCGTTCTGTTGATGCACCGCATGACGCTGCTCAGAATGTGGTTGCGGTGTTGTGGCTTGCAAGTTTTCTTTATTGGCTTCGGTCATGGCTTCAATCTGCTTGGGATCAACACGAGTCATTAAATGTTCGAATTCCTTAATTGTTTTTGCTCTAACAGGACTTGTAGGCTTCGTCCCCAAGTCATCCCACTGTAAATCTGGGGTGCTGAATAGTCGTTCAACGTTTTCAACTAATGCGGGCAATATCGGCTTAATAAGAATTGATAGATTGTAAAAACCTAGCAACGCATTAGTACAAATTTGGTGAAGTTCAGTTTTGTTGGCCTCTAAATCTTTTGCAAGCACCCATGGTTGTTTAGTTTGAACAAATTGATTAATTTCATCTGCATACCCCATGGTTAGCCTTACCGCTTTGCTGTAATCACGTTGCTGATATGCTAGTTTCACTTCCTCTTCTATCCCAATCAAACCTCTCGCATAAAAAGCCGTGTTGGGTTCAAGCTCACACAGCTTTCCTTCAAAATACTTGTTTAGAATGTTGGCAGTTCTGCTTGCGATATTGACGTACTTACCCACTAAATCACTATTTACGCGCGCGACAAAATCTTCCAGATTCAGATCAATATCTTCCATGGTGCTATTCAATTTAGCAGCATAGTAATAGCGCAAGTATTCCGGGTTTTTAATATGGTCCAAATAGCTGCGTGCGGTGATGAATGTGCCGCGCGACTTGCTCATTTTTTCACCATTCACGGTTAAAAAACCATGTGCGAAAATTTGTGTAGGTTTGCGGTAACCGCTATATTCCAACGTGGCAGGCCAGAATAGCGCGTGAAAATAGAGAATATCCTTGCCGATAAAGTGATAAAGCTCGGTTTTACTGTCTTTCGCCCAGTATTCATCAAAGTCCAAGCCTTTGGTTTGGCAAAGCTTTTTAAAACTCGCCATGTAGCCAATCGGCGCATCCAGCCATACGTAGAAATACTTACCGGGCGCATCTGGGATTTCAAAACCGAAGTATGGCGCATCGCGCGAAATGTCCCAGTCATTGAGGCCGTTTTCGAACCATTCGCCCATTTTATTAGCGGCTTCGCCCTGCAAGGTGCCACTTCTCGTCCACTCTTTTAAAAACGTTTCGCATTCTGAAAGCTTGAAAAAGTAATGCTCTGTTTCCTTGCGCACAGGCGCAGCGCCGGAAACCGCGGAATAAGCGTTAATCAGCTCGGTCGGGTTATAAGTCGCGCCGCACACCTCACAGCTATCACCGTATTGGTCTTTGGCATGGCATTTCGGACACTCGCCTTTAATAAAGCGGTCCGGCAAAAACATGTTTTTAACCGGGTCGTAAAACTGTTCTATCGTTTTAGTCGCGATTTTGCCGTTAGCTTTGAGTTTTTTATAAATTTCGCTGGATAAAGCGCGATTTTCTTCAGAATTAGTCGAATAATAATTATCAAACTCCACCAGAAATTCTTTAAAATCCGCACTATGCTCCTTATGCACCGCGTCAATCAAGGCCTCAGGCGTGATGCCCTCTTTTTCTGCGCGCAGCATAATCGGCGTGCCATGCGTATCATCCGCACACACGTAATGCACAGTGTGACCCTGCATTTTCTGAAAGCGCACCCAAATATCAGTTTGAATGTATTCCACCAAATGCCCGAGGTGAATACTGCCGTTGGCATAAGGTAAAGCTGAAGTAACGAGAATCTTGCGAGCCATAAAATGCTTTGTTAATTAAATAAAGTGCTATTTTAGCAAATTAAGCAATGTTTAGCTTTAAGCATTGGCATCAGCTAAAATAGTGTTTTCCAAATTAAGTATGCAAACATTATGGCAATCACAGAAATTAACATCCAGAACGCGCTAAAAGAGCTGGTTGACCCGAATACCGGGCGCGATTTTATTACCGGCAAATCCGCCAAAAACATCCGGATTAGCGGCAACAATGTGAGTGTAGATATTGTGCTGGGCTACCCCGCCAAAAGCATAATGGGCGATGTGCAGGCCTTGGTGACAAATCATCTTAAACAACTGGCCGATGTGGGTAATGTGAATGTGAATATAGGCAGCCGCATAGTGGCGCACAAAGCGCAGCAAGGCGTGACTTTGCTGCCGAATGTGAAAAACATCATCGCGGTGGCATCAGGCAAAGGCGGTGTGGGCAAATCGACCACCTCAGTCAATTTGGCTTTAGCACTTGCAGCAGAAGGCGCAACGGTAGGCTTACTGGATGCGGATATTTACGGTCCTAGCCAGCCGCAGATGCTAGGTATCAGCGGCCGCCCTGAAAGTGCCGACGGCAAAAGCATGGAGCCGATGCTGGCACATGGCATACAAGCCATGTCGATTGGCTTTTTGGTAGATGTTGACACGCCCATGGTATGGCGCGGCCCAATGGTGACGGGCGCGCTGGAGCAATTGTTGCGTGATACAAAATGGCGCGACCTGGATTATTTAGTCATCGATTTACCACCCGGCACAGGCGATATCCAACTCACACTGGCGCAAAAAATCCCTGTCACCGGCGCAATTATTGTCACCACGCCGCAGGATATTGCACTGCTTGATGCGCGCAAGGGTTTGAAAATGTTCGAGAAAGTGGGCATCCCGATTTTGGGTATCGTCGAAAACATGAGCACACATATCTGTTCTAAGTGCGGTCATGAAGAACATATATTCGGCGCAGGTGGCGGAGAAGCAATGTGTAAAGATTACAACGTGGATTTGCTCGGTAGCTTGCCGCTGGACATCAGCATCCGCGAACAAACCGATGGCGGAAAACCAACCGTAATTGCTGCGCCTGACTCAAAAATAGCGAGTATCTATAAAGAAATCGCGCGTAAAGCCGCGATTAAAATCGCCAATGCCAGCCTGGATCACAGCAGCAAATTCCCGAACATTGTGATTCAGAATACTTAGCATAGAATCGTCCAAATGGCACATAAAAACCACAGCACTGCAGAAAAGCTCATCGGTTCATCCTATGAAGCGATGGATGAGCGCACCCAAAAAGTGGCGCAGCATATCACCGCACGCACGCACATCTCAAGAAACACTTCAAAAGAGCAAGATGAAAGTATTACATTCGGGCAGCGGGCAGCAGATACTGTGGCCAGATTCGGTGGTTCCTGGGCGTTTATCATTTTATTTGGCGTTACTTTAGTTTGCTGGGTGGTTTTGAACTCATATATCCTCGTGAACTACGGCAAAGACTTTGACCCTTACCCATACATTCTATTGAATCTGTTCTTATCCATGCTCGCTTCGATTCAGGCACCGATTATCTTGATGTCGCAAAACCGGCAAGCGGAAAAAGACCGCTTGAATGCCGAGCATGATTATGAAGTGAACCTGAAGGCCGAACTTGAGATTATGTTACTGCACGAAAAAATAGATTTGTTACGCGAAGGCCAATGGGGCGACCTCATCGCGATTCAAAAAGAACAGCTAAGGCTATTGGGCGATTTAATCGAAAAAAACACCAAGTGATTGGTGTTTTGTAAGTTAATTCAATGCCACTTGGTAGCAATACACATCAACGCCATTTTCAGGCGCAATTAAAGTCGCAGGAATAGCCACTCCGTTGCGCCAGTTATCAACAGCCTCCTGCTTGCCCTTGCCTGTCACCAAAAATAATGCCTGATGGCTATGATTCAGGCGGTTCTGGCTGATGGTGATGCGGTCTGCCGGCGCTTTGGGTGCATTGAATACAGGCACGGCATCGGCGCTGTTATCCACCGCCTGATTCGGGAACAGGCTGGCCGTGTGGCCATCTTCACCCAGGCCCAGAATCACCAGATCAAATGCGCGCACACCCTTGAGCGTTTCCGCATATGCCTTGGCACCTTCAATATTGCCTAATTCAGCGGGAATATCATGAATCTGATTTTGCGGAATCGCCACATGATCCAGCCAGACATCACGCGCCATTTTGCTGTTGCGCTCAACATGATCGACAGGCAGGCAACGGTCGTCGTTGTGATAAATATGCCATTTTGACCAATCTGCCTGCTGTTTGCTTAGCAGCTGATATACGCTTTTGGGGGTGCTGCCCCCAGCCAATACGATAAGAAAGCTGCCATGCTTGGCGATCGCCTCATCTGCGGCTTGCAGGACATGCTTAACTGCAGCCTGGTTAATATCCTCTTGCGAGTCAAAAGTGTGCCAACGGGTATTACTGAGCATCATTAAAAAACCTAACTAAAACTTAAAAAAATAAAAAGCAGCCTTTGGAAGCCAAGCTGCATTTGATATAATTATACCAACTCAAAAAGATAATTCGCTAAGAATTATCGATAATTGATCGCTTGAGTGCATCACATCCAAAAGATGGATGTTTCTTAATAATCCTCTACAAAAGGTAAAAAATACGCAATGAAATTAGCAATGTTAGGTTTAGGCAAAATGGGTGGCAACATGGCCGCACGTTTGCTTCGTCACAAAATTGAAGTGGTTGGCTTTGATTTTAATAAAGATTTTGTTAACAATCTGGTTGAAAAAGAAGGTTTGATCCCTGCGACTTCTGTGCAGGATGCAGTGAACAAGCTGGAAGGCCAAAAAATTATCTGGATGATGTTGCCAGCAGGCGAGATCACCGAAAAACAGATCAAAGATTTAATCCCCATGCTGAACAAAGGAGACATCATTGTCGATGGCGGCAACTCTAACTATAAGCACAGCCAACGCCGCGGCGCGATGCTGGCTGAGCATGGCATCGGTTTTATGGACTCTGGCACCTCAGGCGGTGTATGGGGCCTGGATAACGGCTATTGCCTGATGGTAGGTGCAACGAAAGAAGTGGCCGAAACTGTTACCCCGATATTAAAGGCGCTGGCTCCTGCAGCCCACCGTGGCTGGGCACATGTCGGGCCCGTAGGTTCCGGCCATTTCACCAAAATGATTCACAACGGCATCGAGTACGGCATGATGCAAGCGATGGCTGAAGGCCTGGATCTGATCAAGGGCAAAACAGAATTCAATTTGGATTTGGCACAAATCACCGAGCTCTGGCGCCATGGCTCCGTCGTGCGCAGCTGGTTGCTTGACTTAACGGCTGAATCACTCAAGAACGACCAGACATTGGATGGCGTTGCACCCTATGTCGCGGACTCAGGCGAAGGCCGCTGGACGGTAGTCGAGGCAGTTGAACAAGGCGTGGCTGCACCAGTACTGACGCTGGCATTGCAAATGCGCTTTGCATCGCAAGAAGATGACGGTTACAGTTACAAACTGCTTTCAATGATGCGTAACGCCTTTGGTGGCCACGCCGTCAAATCATCAAAATAGTAATTGGCAAACTGAGGTTAACAAAATGACTAAAAAGATCGATCCATGTACTCTTGTATTATTTGGCGCCAGCGGCAACCTGGCTCGAATCAAGTTAATGCCTGGTTTATTCAGGCTGGATGCAGCTGGACGCTTGCCAGAGCATATGGCGATCCTTTCGGTAGGCCGTGGCGAAGTCTCGCGTGAAGCTTGGCAAGCCGATATTAAAGGCATGCTGGATGCCAAATTCAAGAATGGCTACGATCAAAAAGTCTTTGAACGCTTCATTGCGCGCAATCATTACCATGCCAACCCGCCGACAGACCCCGATGCTTTCAATAAAATGAGAGCGCTTCTGTCAAATGAAAGCGTATTCCCACAAAACCTGGCATATTTCTTATCGGTGCGTCCAACCGATTTTGCGCCTGTTGTAGAACAGCTTTCTGGCGTGGGCCTGCTGGATGAAAGCAAATACTGGCGCCGTGTGCTGATTGAAAAACCGTTCGGCACAGACTTGCCAAGCGCGCAGGACTTGCAAAGCAAAATCACCAAGCACTTAAAAGAAAGCCAGATTTACCGTATCGACCATTACTTAGGTAAATCAGCGGTGCAAGGCATTATGCTCACACGTTTTGCAAATGCAATATTTGAGCCGCTCTGGAATAAAGAACATATTGACCACGTGCAGATCACCAATAACGAAATTTTAGGCGTGGGTGACCGCACCACTTTTTACGATGCCACAGGCGCATTGCGCGATATGTTCCAAAGCCATCTACTGCAAACGCTGGCAGTTACTGCGATGGAAAAACCAAAAGATTTGCAGCCAGAAAGTATCCGTGCTGAAAAAATCAAGCTGCTGCAATCTATCCGCCCAGTCGATGTAAAAAACCTGAACAAGCAGGCATTCCGTGCGCAATATGCGGCGGGTCGCGTCTGCGTGGGCGATGGCCACGGCGAAAACGTGCATGGCTATCTGGAAGAACTCAAACGCGATGGCATAGAATCTAGCCATACCGAAACCTACGCCGCAGTTAAATTGTTTATCGACAACCCGCGCTGGCAAGGTGTGCCCTTCTACGTGCGTACAGGCAAACGTATGCACGAAGGCAATACGGCAATTTCTATCCGCTTCAAAAAAGCGCCGATGCAATTGGTCGATGGTCAGCACCAAAACTGGCTCAGCATCAACATTCAGCCGCGCGAATGCATCAAGCTGGAAATCGAATCAAAAATCCCGGGGCTGGACATTGCCACACGCACCCTAAGCATTGATGCGCCGCAACGTCAAAAAGACGATGAAACCATCGACTCTTATGAAACCTTGATGCTCAACCTGATGGAAGGCGATCCGTCGCAATACCTGCACATCAGCGAAGTCGAGGCGCAATGGCGTTTGGTAGATCCTATCGTGAAAGCATGGGCAGAAGACAAAACACCACTGCATCAATATCGCGCCGGCAACCGCGACCCTGAAGAATCCAGTGTTATTTTTGAGTCACAAGACCAGTTCTGGCGTTACAGCATTGAACTAGGCGGCGATAAGCACTAGCCGGTTGAGCGCTTGTAAAACGGCAGGCTAAACCTGCCGTTTTTTATTTTGCAGTGAATCAATTATGTAGGCGTTGAGCTCTCTTCTATCGGTTTTGCTTTCACCTGCACAGGATGCAGTGTCTTGGTCGTAGGGTCGTTCTCATTTTCCACCCACCAGTTCGCCCATAAGCGGTCTTTATCATCCGGTTCCAGGCTTAAAAAGTTGCGCGCCCCGATTAAACGCCGCGTGGTTGCAGGAAACTCATACATCGCAGCAGTAATGCCTCGATCTACCGTCTCTACATTTTTGCACGCCTGTTCCAAAAAGTAGCGCACCATGGCTGGTGGTGCGGGATGCACTATCCCCGACGAGGTCAGTTGGTTAATCACGCGCGCATTTGGCGGCACGTCGTTACGGTCTGATTCAATCACCCCCACTGCAGCCACATGCACATCGCCTGATAGTAACGTGACACGGCATTTTTTCTCTGCGGAAAACCGTAACAGCCGGTGCACCATGCGCAGCCGCTCCTGCATATGCGGCGCGCTGGTCCAATGGTCGCGCAAATCGTCCTCCAGTTTCTGCTGGCCTGGTATAAAACCTAACATTTTCTCTAACAGGCCGAAGGTTGGATGCACCACGGGGATGCTCGACACCACCAGTAAATGCTGCAGTTGCTGCACGGCCGCATGCTGATCCAGCCACTTATAAACTGCATTCCAGCTCGCTTCAGACATCACCTGATCAGGCATGTACTCGTCGCGCTTACTATTCGGCGTATGCGGTTTGCGCTCACTGCGCATATCCAGCACCAGGATACCCAAATTGCTTAAATTGTAAGCCTGGTTAAAAGCAGGCTGACCCGGCAGCTCGGCAGGATCAGACGTATCAATGGACTGCTGCTGAAACAACCTGAAATAAAATTTTGCAACTTCAAAAATGCCTTGATATACAGGGCAATTATGCTGCTGATGCGGATACGAACCCCAGCCATCAAAAATATCGTGGTCGTCCCACATCATCACACTGGGCACACTGGCCAATGCAGCAGCCACTTCCGGCTGCGACCAGTTGTCCAGGTACAATCCCTCAAAAAACTTTTCAACCTGGGCGCGCATCGTCTGATTAAACGTCCTTTTGGCGCGCTGAGACCAATCCAGATCAACCCATGCCTTAAGTTCCGGCACCACTTGCCACATGGCGTCTGAATACACTTGATCGCCGCCTAGCAACAACAAGTTCCATGGCCCGTAACGACGGCCGCGTATCTTGTCCTCGCCTTGATGCAGGTGGCTTATGCGTTTCCACAGCGTATTCTTATTGGAAACCTGCTTCATGAGCTTAGGATCCGAAAAGCCGTTACATGAGGCATAAACGATTGCAGGCATGCTGTTTTTTGCAGGCACCTGCAGGGTATACGTCTTGCCATTAAGCTGATATTCGATGCTCTGTGCCGCCGCCTTCTGCGGGATTTTGCACTCCCACCGCCATACAGTGCTTTTGCTGTGACTTAGATCGCACAATTTGCGAGGATTGACGGCAGCGGATGTGCTGATGCTGAAACTGGGCGGTTCATCTGCACGATCTGCCAGCGCCATCACACTGATGTGCCACCCGGTCTCTGTACACCCCAAAAACTTTACTATTGGCCCTAATTTTAGCAAGACAAACCCTCCTAAAAATTCAGATTAATGCCACTAAATTACCCACATTCATCTTATAATGCTCTACTTTTATTAATCATAAAACAATTCAACTAACATGAGTATTAAATCAGACAAATGGATACGCCGCATGGCGGAGCAGCATGGCATGATCGAGCCGTTTGAGCCGGGCCAGGTAAAACAAAACGCGGATGGACAGCGCCTGGTTTCCTACGGCACATCCAGTTACGGTTACGATATTCGCTGCTCAAAAGAATTCAAGTTGTTCACCAACCTGAACAGCACCATCGTTGACCCTAAAAATTTCGACCCGAATTCATTTGTCGAAGTGAATGCAGATTACTGCATCATTCCACCCAACTCTTTTGCGCTCGCGCGCACGGTGGAATATTTCCGCATTCCGCGCAATGTGCTGACCATCTGCCTAGGCAAGTCCACTTACGCGCGCTGCGGCATCATCGTCAACGTGACGCCATTTGAACCAGAATGGGAAGGCTATGTCACACTCGAGTTCAGCAACACGACACCGTTACCTGCCAAGATATACGCCAACGAAGGCTGCGCGCAGGTACTTTTTTTTGAGGCTGATGCAGACGATGTGTGCGAAACCAGCTATAAAGACCGCGGCGGCAAATATCAAGGGCAAGTTGGTGTAACGTTGCCGAAAATTTAAGGTAAAAAAGATGAAATTTAGATTTCCAGTAGTCATCATCGACGAAGACTTCCGCTCTGAGAACTCTTCAGGCCTGGGCATCCGTGTGCTTGCCAAAGCCATTGAAGCCGAGGGCATTGAGGTGTTGGGCGTGACCAGTTATGGCGATCTGACCTCATTCGCACAGCAGCAAAGCCGTGCTTCCGCGTTTATCCTATCGATTGACGATGAAGAGTTTATCGAAGAAAAACCCGAAGCGATTGAACAGCTGCGCAAGTTCGTCGCTGAAATCCGTCATCGTAACGAAGAAATCCCTATTTTCCTGCATGGTGAAACCCGTACTTCACGTCATATTCCAAATGATGTATTACGTGAATTGCACGGATTTATTCACATGAATGAAGATACCCCGGAGTTCGTCGCACGCCTGATTGTTCGTGAAGCCAAAGCTTACCTGGACAGCCTGGCACCGCCCTTCTTCAAAGCGCTCACGCATTATGCAGCCGATGGCTCCTATTCGTGGCACTGTCCTGGTCACTCCGGCGGCGTGGCCTTCCTAAAGTCTCCTGTCGGGCAGATGTTCCATCAGTTTTTTGGTGAAAACATGCTGCGTGCAGACGTGTGTAATGCGGTGGATGAGCTTGGTCAGCTGCTTGACCACACAGGGCCAGTCGCGGCCTCAGAACGCAATGCCGCGCGCATCTTTAATTGTGATCATTTGTATTTTGTCACTAACGGCACTTCCACTTCCAACAAAATTGTATGGAACTCAACCGTAGCGCCAGGTGACATTGTCGTGGTTGACCGCAACTGCCACAAATCCGTGTTGCACTCCATCATCATGACAGGTGCGATTCCCGTCTTTTTAATGCCGACACGCAACCACTTTGGCATTATCGGACCGATTCCTAAAAGCGAGTTTGAGTGGAAAAACATTCAAAAGAAAATTGACCGCAACCCGTTTATTATCGATAAAAAAGCTAAACCGCGTGTATTGACCATCACGCAATCTACATATGACGGCGTGTTGTACAACGTGGAAGAAATCAAGGAAATGCTGGATGGCAAGATAGACACGCTGCATTTTGATGAAGCCTGGCTGCCACACGCCACATTCCATGACTTTTATGGCGATTACCATGCGATTGGCGCAGACCGCCCGCGCTGTAAGGAAAGCATGGTATTTTCTACGCAATCTACCCATAAATTATTGGCCGGCTTAAGCCAGGCCTCGCAAATATTGGTGCAGGATGCCGTTGAAAACCGTCTGGATAGAGATGTATTCAACGAAGCTTATTTAATGCACACTTCCACCAGCCCGCAATATTCGATTATCGCCAGCTGCGACGTGGCAGCCGCCATGATGGAAGCACCCGGCGGCACAGCGCTGGTAGAAGAATCATTGATGGAAGCGTTGGACTTCCGCCGTGCCATGCGCAAAGTGGACGAAGAGTGGGGTACAGACTGGTGGTTTAAGGTGTGGGGACCCACTGATCTTTCTGAAGAAGGCATTGAAGAGCGTGATGCCTGGATGCTTAAAGCCAATGAAGCCTGGCACGATTTCGGCAACCTGGCCGAAGGTTTTAACATGCTGGATCCGATCAAGGCAACCATTATTACACCGGGCTTGGATATTAAAGGTGACTTCTCTGATAAGTTTGGCATTCCTGCCGCCATTGTCACCAAGTATTTAGCCGAACATGGCGTGATTGTTGAAAAAACAGGGCTTTACTCATTCTTCATCATGTTTACGATTGGCATCACCAAAGGCCGCTGGAACACCATGGTAGCTGCACTGCAGCAGTTTAAGGACGACTACGACAAGAATCAGCCATTGTGGAAAGTGTTGCCCGAGTTTGTGCAGAAACAGCCACGTTATGAGCGCGTTGGTTTGAAGGATCTGTGTACGCAAATTCATGCCGTATACAGGGCTAACGATGTGGCACGCCTCACGACTGAAATGTATTTGTCGGACATGGTGCCTGCGATGAAACCAACCGATGCCTTTGCAAAAATGGCACATCGCAAGATTGACCGTGTGCCGATTGACGAACTGGAAGGCCGTGTCACCGCTGTGCTATTGACGCCCTACCCGCCTGGCATCCCGCTGCTGATTCCGGGTGAACGCTTTAATAAAGTGATTGTGAACTACCTTAAATTCGCTCGTGAATTTAACGAAAAATTCCCAGGCTTCGAGACTGACAACCATGGCCTGGTAAAAGAAATGGTGGATGGCAAGGCAGTGTACTACGTCGATTGCGTAGAAAGATAATTGAATCTATCGTCAATTTGACTTTGTTGGCTTCGCTTCGCCGTACAAATGCGTACTGTCTTCAGCTAGCCGCCTTGTCAAATCAAGCTATATTCAATTATCAATTTTAGTAAAGTTCAATACTTATTTATGTAAGTAAATCAGATCACTATATTCAAGACCACTCGCTGAGACGTGGTCTTTTTTTTCGCTTAATTGCCAATGATTTAAATCAACGTCCGCAAAAAACGCATCGCCTTCAAACGCAGCATGCACCTGTGTGATATAGAGCCTGGTCGCAAGCTTCAAACCTACCTGATACAACTCGGCGCCGCCAATCAAAAACGGCTCGTCATCATCCTTACACAGCGCAATTGCCGCTTCCAGTGAATTGGCGATTAACGCGCCCTCCACTTTGTAAGATTTATTTCTAGTCACAATCACGGTAGTGCGGCCTGGCAACAAACGCCCCAGCGATTCATAGGTCTTGCGCCCCATGATGATATGATGCCCCATCGTCAACGCCCTGAACCTCTTCAGATCCTCCGGCAAATGCCACGGCAGCGTATTGTTAATACCTATGACCCGATTATTTGCCATGGCAACAATGAGAGATAAGCCAGCCATTACACAGCCACCAGCCCTTTAATGGCGGGGTGCGGATCGTAATTTTCCAAAATAAAATCTTCAAACTTGAAGCTAAAAATATCTTTAACATCCGGATTGATTTTCATTTGCGGCAAGGCGCGAGGCTCTCGTGTAAGCTGCTCTTTGACTTGTTCCATATGGTTTGTATAAATGTGTGCATCGCCCAGCGTATGCACAAAATCACCTAGTTTCAAATCACAAACTTGCGCTACCATCATGGTCAGCAGCGCGTAAGAGGCAATATTAAACGGCACGCCCAAGAAAATATCGGCACTGCGCTGATACAGCTGGCAACTCAGCCGGCTATCTGCCACGTAAAACTGAAAAAATGCATGGCACGGCGGTAATTTCATTTTATCGACATCTGCTACATTCCAGGCGGAAACAATCAGCCTGCGCGAATCCGGGGTTTTCTTTATTGCACTCACCACCTGGCTGATCTGGTCGATATGCGTGCCATCCGGCTTGGGCCAGTTGCGCCACTGGTAGCCATATACAGGGCCTAAATTGCCATTTTCATCCGCCCATTCATCCCAGATGCGTACGCCGTTTTCTTTCAGATAGGCAATATTGGTGCTGCCTTGCAAAAACCATAGCAACTCATGGATAATAGACTTGAGATGCACTTTCTTGGTGGTCAGTAGTGGAAAACCCTCGTTCAGATCAAAACGCATCTGATAACCAAACACGGAAAGCGTGCCGGTGCCAGTGCGGTCTTCTTTCTTGTTGCCCTGCGCCAGTACATGGCGCATCAAATCGCAATATTGTTTCATAAGAAATCCTGCTTCATATCATGGCCTGTTTTAAGTGTGCTTCGCTATAAAGTCTTTTATTGCCGCGACATCGGCATCCATCACCGTGAATTTCTGCGGCAAATTTTCTATGCCATTCAGGCTGGCAGGGCGCTCTGGCACTGCGCCTAGCGCTTCAACCAGTGCATCTTCAAACTTGGCTGGCAGCGCGGTTTCCAGCACGATCATTGGTGTGTTTTTATCAAAATATTCCAATGCGACTTTGAGACCATCTGCTGTATGCGTATCGATCACCACACCATACTTGCTGTTAGCCTCACGTATGGTTTGCATGCGACAGGCATGATTGCTGCTACCCGAAATAAAGCCAAACTCACGCACTTTCGGCATCAATTCCTTAATGTCAAAAGCGCCGCCTTTATCCACACTCGTCCACAATTCACGCACCTTTGCCGCATCTCTGCGAACCAGATCAAACACAAAGCGCTCGAAATTTGAAGCCTTGGAAATATCCATCGAAGGGCTACTCGTATGGTAGGTATTGGCTGAACCGCGCGGGCGGTACACGCCGGTTTTGAAGAACTCGTCCAGCACGTCATTCTCATTGGTCGCCACAATCAGTTTATCAACCGGCAAACCCATCATGCGCGCAATATGGCCTGCGCAGACATTGCCAAAGTTGCCGGAAGGCACGCTAAAACTCACTTTTTGGCTATTGCTGTTTGTAACTGCAAAATAGCCTTTAAAGTAATACACCACTTGCGCGACGATACGGCCCCAGTTAATCGAATTCACCGCGCCAATCTTGTATTTGGCTTTAAAGGCAGCGTCGTTGGAAACAGCCTTCACCACGTCCTGACAATCATCAAATACGCCGTTTACCGCGATATTAAAGATATTGTCATCCTGCAGGCTAAACATCTGCGCAGTTTGAAAACGGCTCATTTTTTTGTGTGGGGATAACATGAACACACGCACGCCTTTTTTGCCACGCATTGCATACTCAGCAGCGCTGCCGGTGTCGCCAGAAGTCGCACCTAGAATATTGGTGGTTTCATTCTTTTTCGTCAGCACATACTCAAACAAATTGCCGAGCAACTGCATCGCCATATCTTTAAACGCGAGTGTAGGGCCATTGGAAAGCGAAAGCAGGTATAAATGATCTTCCAGCTTAAGTATCGGCGTAATATCCTCTGCGTTTTGTCCTTTACGGGCAAAACTGTATACATCAGCACGGTAAGTTTTGTCGATAATCGCTTTCAAATCAGCAGCTGGAATGTCGTCTATTAACCTGCTTAAAATGTAGAACGCCAGATCGCGGTAATTCATGCCGCGCATGGCGGTCAAATCAGCATCGGTAAATTGCGGATAGGTTTCTGGCAGATATAAGCCGCCGTCGGGCGCGAGGCCGCCCAGTAGAATTTCGCTAAAACTTAAAGCAGACGATTGCCCGCGGGTAGAAATGTATTTCATGCAATATTAACTTTATAATTAACGGCCAAGTTTTTGATTAACGGCTAAGCTCTTCCATGCGCAGTTTGGTCACTTTACCCACGATTGCTGGCAGCGCCTCGATCTCGGCAATGCCGGCGTCCATATTCTTTTCAACCGTCACATGCGTCAAAATCACGATGTCGGCTTCGGTTTCGTTGTCATCCGGCTCTTTTTGCAGCATCGCATCAATCGAAATATTGCGGTCAGCCAGAATCCTGGTCACGCCCGCCAATACGCCGGGCTTGTCGCTGGCACGCAGACGTAAATAATAGGCGCTGTTGATTTCGCTAATGGGCAATATCGGCAAATCGGCCACGCTATTCGGTTGGAATGCTAGGTACGGCACTCGCTGCTCGACTGTGGCATTACTTAAACGTGCCACATCCATTAAGTCTGCCACCACTGCACTAGCGGTAGGCTCTGCGCCGGCACCTGCCCCGTAATATAGCGTTGGTCCAACCGCATCGCCTTTTACCACTACGGCATTCATTGCGCCGTTCACATTTGCGATGAGGCGCTTTTCAGAAATCAGCGTTGGGTGCACGCGCAGTTCAACACCGGCATCGGTACACTTGGCGATGCCAAGCAGTTTCACACGATAACCAAGCTCTTCGGCATATTTGATATCCGTCTGCTCTAACTTGGTGATGCCTTCGGTGTACGCCTGCTCAAATTTCATCGGCATGCCAAACGCAATCGCTGACATGATGGTGAGTTTGTGTGCGGCATCTATGCCTTCCACATCAAAGGTTGGGTCAGCCTCGGCATAGCCCAGGCGCTGCGCCTCACCCAGCACGTCTTTAAAAGCCAGGCCTTTTTCACGCATTTCAGTCAGGATAAAATTTGTCGTCCCGTTGATGATGCCCGCTACCCACTCGATTTTATTGGCGCCCAGGCCTTCGCGCAATGCCTTGATGATAGGAATGCCGCCTGCCACGGCCGCTTCAAATGCCACAATGACGCCTGCCTTTTGTGCGGCTGCAAAAATCTCGTTGCCATGCAAGGCAAGCAGCGCCTTGTTTGCCGTAACTACATGCTTACCATTGGCAATGGCTTTCAGCACCAGCTCTTTGCTCAAGGTGTAGCCGCCAATTAGCTCGACCACCACATCCACTTTAGGATTACTCACTACTGCAAATGCATCGTTAGTTATATCTACTTTACCACCCGTCACGGTTTTGGCGTGGTCAACATTTCGATCTGCTACTTGCACCACATTAATCGCCACACCGGTACGGCGCGTGATTTCATCAGCATTCCGTGTTAAAACCGTGTAAGTGCCGCCGCCAACTGTGCCGATCCCCAACAAGCCTACATTAAGTTGCTTCAAACTTTTGCTCCATGCTTCTTTCTGTAATTTTCTAAAAATCTGGCGATGCGTTTCATCGCTTCGGTCAAGTCGTCAACATTAGGCAGAAATACGATACGGAAATGATCCGGCGCCTTCCAGTTAAAGCCCGTGCCTTGCACCAGCAACACTTTTTCTTCCAGCAGCAAATCCAGAATAAACTGCTGATCATCCTTGATCGGATAGATTTCAGGATCGAGCTTCGGGAATAAATACATCGCCGCTTTCGGCTTAACGCACGTTACGCCCGGAATCGCGGTCAGCATCTCATAGGCCAGATCGCGTTGCTTGCAGAGCCTGCCGGTAGGTGCGACCAAATCCTCGATGCTCTGATAACCGCCCAGCGCGGTTTGTATCGCCAACTGCCCCGGCACATTGGCGCACAGGCGCATGCTGGCCAGCATATTCAAGCCTTCAATATAGTCTGTAGCGTGATTTTTTTCGCCAGAAATCACCATCCAGCCCGCCCTATATCCGCAGGTGCGGTAGTTTTTTGATAGGCCGTTAAATGTCACAAACAACACGTCATCCGCGAGCGAGGCGATGGAAGTATGCGTGTTTCCGTCATACAGCACTTTGTCATAAATTTCATCAGCAAAAATCACCAGGTTGTGATGCCGGGCAATCTCAATAATACCTTCCAGAATCTCACGCGGATAAAGTGCGCCGGTCGGATTGTTGGGGTTAATCACCACAATGCCGCGCGTGTTGGCGGTGATTTTAGCTTCCATATCTTTTAAATCAGGCAGCCAGCCAACTTCTTCATCGCACAGATAGTGGCGCGCAGTGCCGCCTGCGAGCGTGACTGCGGCCGTCCATAAGGGATAATCCGGCATCGGCACCAGCACCTGGTCGCCATTGTTCACCAGCGCCTGCATGGCCATGACAATCAGCTCGGAAACACCATTGCCAATGATAATATCATCCACTGTTACGCCAGCAATATGCTTGCTTTGCGTATAATGCATAATGGCTTTACGCGGCGCGAACAGACCTTTGCTGTCGGTATAGCCAGAAGCTTGATCCATATTGCGAATCACGTCCTGCAATATCTCTTCCGGCGCTTCAAACCCAAATGCTGCCGGGTTGCCGATATTCAGCTTGATGATGCGCTGGCCTTCTTCTTCCATCTGGCGGGCGCGCTGCAATACCGGGCCACGAATATCGTAGCAGACATTGGCAAGCTTGTTGGATTTAGCCAGTTTTACCAGCTTATTAGGTGATGACATAAAACAGAGGTTTTCGCGTGAAAAGCACAATTTATAAAGGCATTAGTGTACATTAGAATAAGGCTTTCGTTCAATGAAAGTCATGCCCAATAAGCAAGTTAGGATAGCGCAATGAAACTACATTTAACCACTGCGGAAAATAACCATTTAATCACCGGTTATGGCGAAAACTATGTGGAAATTAATCAACAACGCTATGCACAGAATTTAATCGTGATGCCGCAAACACTCATTCTGGATTGGCAAGCAGGTATTCTTGCAGATTTAACCGAAGCGCATTTTGCGCAAGTTGGCGATTTAAAACCAGAGCTTGTGTTGCTGGGCACCGGTGAGAAACATCAGTTTTTACACCCCAAAGTGTATCAAAATCTCACCGCACAAGGCGTTCCTCTTGAATGCATGACCACCGCCGCAGCGTGCCGAACCTACAATATTTTAATGAGTGAAGGCCGCAATGTTGCTGCGGCGCTTATCTTGTAGGGCTTAGCGTCAGCTGCAGGCCTTTATCCGTCACCACCATGTCTTTTGGGCTATAACTGGTGCCGCCAAATTTTAAATCTTCCGGTTTCACGGTATAAAGCGTGAGGCCATTCAACATTTCGCCGCCCACGGTTTTAGCCAGCGCGTTAAACAGATCGTTAAATTTGCCATTTGCGCCATCAAAGTTAATATTTTCAATTTTGGGTTCATCCAGCACCACAGCACTGCTGGCAGGATCAAAGCGCAGTTTGCCGGAAATGCCCAGCTTCCCAGTCAAATATTTATCAGACAATTCGCTGGAAAGTTTGGTGTCCATGGTGGTTATCATGCGGCCGCTAGCTTTGTCGAAAGTTACGACAGAGTTAGATAAATTGACATCAAACACTTTAAGCAGGGAAATGGGCAGTGCTAATTTCTCGTTAAGCTTTTGCGCAATCTGGTCGCCAGTCACGTTCACCGTCCGGTCGCCCGTCATGGTGGCGCACCCCGTTAAAAAGCTGATAAAAAAAAAGGTGGTAATGAATAGTTTTGTTTTCACTTTTACAAACCTTTCCACAAGCAACAAATACTTAAATTCTTTTACGCCGTCATTCCCGCGAAATGGTTTAAGCAGGCATTTTGCGTAGCAAAAGCTCGCAAAGCGGGAATCACGGAATTGCTAAATCTAGGCAATTATTGTTAAGTAACGTGCTTTACAGGTTTTTAGTGGACAGCGTTAAGGTCGCATTGGTGCCGCCAAAGCCAAAACTATTAGATAACGCGGTTTGAATCTTCACATTGTCAATACGCTTGCGCACAATATTCAAGCCCTCTGCAGCGGGGTCGAGGTTTTCAATATTGGCAGAAGCGGCAATGAAATTATTTTCCATCATAATCAGGGTGTAAATCGCCTCGTTCACGCCGGCTGCACCCAGCGCATGTCCAGAGAGTGATTTGGTAGAGGCAATTGCAGGCACTTTGCCATATTTCCCATCGGCAAATACTGCACGTATCGCCTCCAGTTCTTTGGTGTCACCCACCGGCGTACTCGTGCCATGTGTGTTGATGTAATCGACATCACCAACGCCCTCCAGAGCCAGCTTCATGCAGCGCTCAGCACCCTCGCCGCTTGGCGCGACCATGTCATAGCCATCAGAAGTTGCACCGTAGCCGACCACCTCGGCATAAATTTTCGCACCGCGTTTTTTGGCATGCTCATATTCTTCTAGCACCACAATACCACCGCCGCCGGAAATCACAAACCCATCGCGGTCTGCATCGTAAGTGCGGCTGGCTCTCTCTGGCGTATCATTATACTTGCTGCTTAACGCACCCATGGCATCAAACAACAGAGACATGGTCCAGTGCTCTTCCTCACCACCGCCCGCAAAAATAATGTCCTGCTTGCCCATTTGAATCTGCTCAACGCCATTGCCAATGCAGTGTGCGCTGGTGGAACAGGCGGAGCTGATAGAATAATTAACGCCTTTGATCTGCGCACCGGTCGCCAGACAAGCCACAATGCCGTTAGACATGGTTTTTGTCACCATATACGGCCCAACACGGCGTACACCTTTTTCACGGAACGTGTCGGTGGCTTCCAGCATACTTTCTGTTGAGGTGCCGCCGGCGCCCACAATCATGCCGGTGCGGATATTGGAAACCAGTTCCTGAGGCAGATTCGCATCCGCAATCGCTTCTTGCAACGCAATCCAGCTATAGGCATGACCTTTGGCCATAAAACGCATGAGCTTGCGGTCGATCAAACCTTCCAGATCTATCTTTACATTGCCCGCGACATGCGAGCGAAATCCGCGATCTGCATATTCCTGCTGGAACGTAATACCAGAGCGGCCTTCATAGAGGCTATCCTTCACCTCTGCCTTGTTATTGCCGAGGCTGGATACAATGCCCAGGCCAGTGACTACGACACGACGCATTTCGTGCTCCCTAAAATTAATGCTTTATTCTATTCAACAATTATTAAGAATTTTGTATCAAAAATTGTCTGTTCTGGTAAACAAGCCTACCCGCAGATCATTAGCGACATAGATCTCGCGACCATCCAGCGTCATGGTCGCATCGGCAATCCCCATCACCAGTTTGCGCATAATAACGCGTTTTAAATCAATCGTGTAAGTGGCCATTTTTGCAGTTGGCAACACTTGGCCACTAAACTTAACCTCGCCCGCGCCCAGCGCGCGCCCGCGCCCCGGACCACCCATCCAGCCCAGATAAAACCCCACCAGTTGCCACATGGCATCCAAGCCCAGACAGCCTGGCATTACCGGATCGCCGGTAAAGTGACACTCAAAAAACCACAAATCCGGCTTGATATCCAGCTCGGCAATAATCTGGCCTTGTCCATATTTGCCACCATCTTCAGTAATTTTCACGATGCGGTCAAACATCAACATTGGCGGCAATGGCAGCTGTGCATTGCCCTCACCGAACATCTCCCCCCTACCGCACGCCAGCAACTCTTCTCTTGTGTAGCTATTTTGTTTTTTCATTAGATTTATACTTTTCTAGTTTGGGATTTATGCTATTTTCGCTGGAAATTGAATTTAGCGAAAGTACTATCTTATAAAAACTAAAACATTAAAAGTATACAGCCCTGTATACAGCATCAATATTTTGGTTTATATTAATGTCTACCGTGTTGCAAAATTAAATAAAAATAGACCCATACACAATAAAAAAACATTTACACTAATTCTTCATTCTGTTGCAAATTTTAACAATATATTCACAGGGACAATTCAATGAGCGACCATCAGCTGGCCGACTGGCGTCAACATGCGTTAACGTTAGAAACCGAAGTCAACAAAGTCGTGGTTGGTCAGGCTAACCCCGTACGCTTAATCACAACGGCTATTTTTGCGCGCGGCCATGTGTTGCTGGAAGGTGATGTAGGCGTGGGAAAGACCACGCTGTTACGCGCCTTTACGCGCGCCATTGGCGGCGGTTATCAGCGTATTGAAGGCACGATTGACCTCATGCCGAACGACCTGGTGTATCACACCTATTTGGGCGAGGATGGCAAACCACATGTCAGCCCCGGTCCATTGCTGATGTCTGGCGAGAACCTCTCGGTGTTTTTCTTTAACGAAATCAACCGCGCCCGCCCGCAAGTGCACTCGCTGCTGCTGCGCGTAATGGCGGAGCGCACGCTGACCGCGTTTAACAAGGAGCACTACTTTCCGCACATGCTGGTGTTTGCAGACCGCAATCAGGTAGAAAAAGAAGAAACCTTCGATATTCCGTCCGCCGCGCGTGACCGTTTTATGATGGAAATCCCCATCGTTGTGCCGACTGACCCAGATATTATGGAGTCTTTGGTATTCAATACCCGCTTCCATGATGTCGATGCTTTGGTCGAAACCGTTGCAAAAGACGTGCTGCAGTTTGATCAATTGAATGCTTTTGCCGCCAAACTGCAGGACAGCATTTCCGCCAGCCCAACCTTGCGCAAATACACGCTCGATTTGTGGCGCGCGACCAGATCGCCCTTGGATTACGGCATCAAGGTTTCTGGTGTCGATATGAAGCGCCTGGTGCTTTCCGGCGCCAGCCCGCGCGGCATGGCGATGCTGCTGCGCGCAGCGCGCGTCAACGCGTGGCTGAATGACCGTGACGCAGTGCTACCCGACGACATACACGCGGTATTTCATGAAACCGTTGCGCACCGCGTCGTGTTTAGCCCGGTCTACGAAATGCGCCGTACTGAAATCGCACGCGAAATGTTAAGCGGTATTGTGAATGCGATTGCCGCACCTTAAGACATCGCCGGCTCATGCAAGATTACATTAAAGAATTCAGCTACCACATCGCATGGCGTTCGCACGCGCGGCGCCCCGGCAGCCACAAAAGCAACCAGCGCGGCATGGGCATGGAGTTTCGCGGCCATACCACACTGCTTGCTTATCCGGATCCGCGCCGCATCGATATACGCCAGACTATTCGTGACCCGCTGGAACAGATATATGTGCGCATTTTCAACCAAAAAAGCGTCGTACCCGTGTTCGTGCTGTGCGATATGTCAGGCTCGATGCAGTATGGCAGCCAACAGCGAAAACTCTCGGTAGCGGCAGATATTACACAATCTGTCGCGCAATCGGCCGTTCACCATGGCGATCCAATCGGTTTTATCGGTTTTGATGATGAAATTCGCGAAGACTGGCTATGCACGTTATCCGCCAGACCGCATGCCGCCATCGAAATGGCAGAAAACCTCAGAAATTATGAGCCGCCGGCTATTGGCAGCGCCGCACTTACGGATACCGTACGCCTGTTGCCGCGTGAACGTTCGCTGATTTTCCTGGTGTCGGATTTTCATATGCCGATGCACGATCTGGAAGAAGCGCTTATTCTGATGCTGCGCCACCACATTATTCCTGTCGTGCTATGGGATACTGCTGAATATTCTGATTTGCCTGAGTTTGGCATTGCCAGCGTGATGGACCCGGAAACCGGTGCCAAGCGCACCCTGCTGCTACGCAAGGAATACCGTGCGCGCATTCTGCAAAGCTTTGCTGACAGGCGCAAGAAAATTGAGGATCTGTTTCTGCAATTCGACATGCAACCGTTCTTCGTTGAAAACAGTTTTGATGCTGACGATTTAACCGATTATTTTCACCAGTATGTAGCCGCCTAGCGAATGAGTACCGATATGCACCCGAGCTTGATTAAATTTTTGTTCATTTTTATGACCGCCCTGCTTGGCATGCCGGCTGCCTTTGCGGATGTCGTGTTGCCCACTGTAGATGAACAATATGTTTCTGTTCAAGAAATTAACCCAACCCGTGACGCCGGTTACGTCGTAGGCGACGTGCTGGACAGGACCATTACCCTTAACATCAAAAAACCTTATGAACTGGTGAAAGAGTCCTTGCCGATTGCAGGCTATGAACATCGCTGGAAAGGCCAGATTTCCGGCATCGAACTGGTAAACATAACGACCGAGGAACACAAGCACAGCGATAGCGTCACCCATGTGTTACATTTAAGCTATCAGGTTTTTACCACCAGCCGTACAGCTAAACCTGCCGCACTGCGTGGCGAAGTCATCAAGCTTCGCAATACCAGCAAACAGGAAGTGGTGCAATACCGCATCCCTTCTTTCAACTTCCGTGTCTCGCCGCTTTCTGTGTATGGTCAAGTGGTGCTCAAAGATGAAATGAGCCCATTCCATCCGCCCTTGCTGCTGGATTCGAGTAAAGAAAGACGTTATGTCCAGATTCTAGCCGGGCTGCTTGGATTATCGTTGCTCGGACTGCTTTACATTCTGGGAATGCATGCGTGGCTGCCAAGAATGGGCGCGCCTTTTGCCAGAGCCTACCGTGACATCCGCAAAATGCCCGACGATGCTGCAGGCATACAGCAGGCTGTCGCGCGCGTACATCAATCGCTCAACAAAACCGCCGGAAGCAGTGTGTTCAGCAACAACATCGAGCAGTTTCTGCAAACAAAACCGGCTTTTATTCCCATGAAAAAAGACTTGGAACAGTTCTTTGATTTGTCCCGCAGAGTGTTTTTTGAGCCGCAAATCTCGATTGATACTAACGAAAAACCTAAAACCTGGTTATTAACATTTTGCCGCCACCTGCGTGATTGTGAGCGCGGGCTAAATCCGTATGCAGGTGCATGATGGGATTTAACCACCCCTATGTGCTGTGGTTGTTGCCGCTTACGCTGTTGCCTATCCTGCTGGAGCGCTCGCATAGCCGCAGTTATTCATGGCTGAGCATGCTGCCTAAAGACCCGTTATCCAATCTGGTCGGGTTTCTGCTTAAGGTGCTGGCCGCGATCAGCCTCTTCTGCATTATACTGGGCTTATCAGGCCCGCACAGCCTGGAACAGCAAATCGAACGTATTGGTGTGGGTGCGCAAATTGCGATTGTGCTGGACCGAAGCGCCAGCATGGACGATGCGTTCTCGGGAGGCGGAGTCAATGGGCAAGTCGGCGAAACCAAATCAGTCGCGGCCAGCCGCCTGATGACCGAATTTGTCAATGCGCGCCAGAACGACATGATTGGCGTCATTACCTTCAGCAATTCGGCCATGTATGTACTGCCGCTGACGGAAAGCAGAGAGGCCGTTTTAGCGGCTATCCGCGCGACTGCCGGCAATTCGCTTTTTCAAACCAATATCGGCGGCGGCTTGACCAGTGCAGTAAGTTTGTTTGAAAACGTACCAGATTCCGGCTCGCGCGCCATTATCCTGCTTTCTGACGGTGCCGGGCGCATGGGTGCGGAAGCCCAGCAAAAGCTGCGCGACTGGCTGCAACGGTACAACATTAGCCTTTACTGGATCGTATTAAGGCAGCCGGGCGGGATCAGTATTTTTGGTGACAAATACGTGCAGCAGGACGACGGGCCGCTCCCGGTAGAAATCGAACTGTACGAATATTTTAAAACCTTGCGCACGCCTTTTAATGCGTATGAAGCGGAAGACCCAACCTCATTGGCGACTGCCATTGCGGACATCAACCAAAAAGAAAAAAAACCTATTAAATACATGGAAAGAATACCCGGCAAAGACTTCACGCAAGTGTGCTATTTCATCGCCGCCTTGATGATTTCACTGCTGTTGGGCGTAAAATATCTGGAGGTTAGAACATGGCGTTCGGCTTGAGGTTTATCAGCGTAAAAAAACTCACTATCGTATTGATTGTGCTTGCCATGGCTGCAGCTACCAGCATAGCCTACGAGCTCAATCGCATTCGTCAGATAAACGCCTTTAATGCCGCGGTGAGTACAGGTAAAAATCCGCAAACCGACAAGCAAAGCTTTGAAGCGAGATTCTCAACCGCGTATTGGCTCGCTAAAAATGAGCGCTACAAAGAAGCCACATTGCTATTTTCGCAATTAGGACAAAAAGGCACGAATAGCCAGCGTGCAGCCGTTCACCACAATATCGGTAACATGTTCTTTCTTAAAAGCCTCCAAGTCAGCGGCGGCAACGACTCTAAAGTGCGCGACGAAGTTGAATACTTGCTCACTCAGGCGCACGGATCCTATAAGCAATCACTGAAGCTCGATAATAGCAACTGGGGGACACGCAGAAACCTGGACCGCGTGATTTCGTTGCTGCCTGAAACGCCCACGCCCGGTGTTGGCGAATCAGATTCACCGGGACTGATCATGGGCAATATCCCGGTTGGACTGCCGTAAATGAGAAAGTTTTTAAGCTACCTGAAAAGCCAGCGCGACACGGCGCTTCTGGCAAGTGCCCTGCTTTTGCTGATGATTGCGCTTTTTCATCCGACCGTGCCCATCAAGCACAACATCTATACCTACCTGCTGGTCGCGGATATTTCGCAAAGCATGAATGCGGTCGATATGAAAATAGATGGGAAGCCGGCCAGCCGCCTTGCGCATACACAAAAAATCATGCACGAAACGCTTTCCTCATTGCCGTGCGGCACCAAGGTCAGCATCGGCTTATTCGCTGGTGTCAGTGTCGCTGCGCTGTATCATCCCATCGAGGTCTGTGCCAACTTTGCGGCCTTGCAGGGCACCATTGATCACCTGGACTGGCGTACAGCGTGGTCCGGCAACAGCCGTATCCGCGAGAGCCTGTATAACACCGCCAGAACAATCCGCAGCTTCCCAGAGCCTGCACAGGTGGTGTTTTTTACCGATGGCGAGGAAGCGCCAAAATTGCATGTCTTTAACACCAGAGTCCTCAAGGACTTTCAAGGCGGGGATGGCTGGATTTTTGTCGGCATAGGTTCCGAAAAGGGTGCAGCTATTCCAAAATTAAGTGATAAAAACCAGCTCATCGGTTATTGGTCGAATGAGAGCTTTGCTTTGCAGCCCGGGGTCGCACAAATCTCGGAATCGAATATCGGGATAAGGGATGACAACGTTGCAGGGGGTGAAAGTGACCGTTATATTTCCAAACTTAACGAAGAATATCTAAAATCTGTCGCCAAGGAAATTGGCGGCCATTATGTTAATGGGGAGAGCGTTCATACCATACTGGATGCGATGAAAAACCAGAAACCGGCGCGCCGCGATGTCGCCCCATTCGACCTGCACTGGTTACTCGCTTCTGCAGCAGGCCTGCTATTGCTCTCGGCTTACATCAGCAGACATCCAATCCGTGACATTCGTGAATCACTGAATTTATACAAAAACACGCTGAAGCGTCGTTACACTAAGAACGAAACTGCCATCGCGCATGACAACCATTTGAATTAGTACGCTTAGTCGATGATATTGAAAGGCTTGGCTGCCAATCTAAACCGTTGACGGTGCATCTAGCTTACCCCAGCGCAGCCAGACCCGCAGCCGCCTTAATTCATTTTCGTTTTCTGTACTGGTGAATAGAATAACGGGTGGCAATACGAGCCAGAAGCCATTCCGCTTAAAATTCAAAACTGTGACTTTTGCATGAATAAAGGTATTGCTTGCAAGCACGGGTTCAAATTGCTGTCCCCGCTTATTCATTAGTCTGAGCTGGCCCTTGGCATTTACTTCCAGTACTTTCCAGGATGTCGGCAGCAGCAATAAGGCATCGCGTAAAATATAATACCCACTCGATATGATAATCAGCAAAATTGTGCCAAACTGCACAAGCGCAGGGATCGGCAGTACGATTAAAATGAGGCAACAGGCCATTGAAATGAAAACCAGCAACCCCAACATCAAGCGGGAAGGCTTAAGCTTGATATGAATAGGTTGTAGCAATATGGGTTTCATGTTGGGTGGTAAATTAAATAAGGCAGATATTGGCATGACAGCAGCAGAATGGCAAACAGGTTTAGCAATGCAAGGCGCAGTGATAGAAAATGGCGCAGTGATGCATTTCGGCAATCCAGGCGCGGAACGCATTGCCACCGCAAAGGCTAATGTGCTGTGTGACCTGACGCATCTTGGCTTGCTGGAAATTAGTGGCGCTGACGCTGTCACTTTTCTGCAGGGCCAGGTCACCAATGATGTGAAATTACTGGCAGGCAATAACGCCCATTACACCGCTTACTGCAACCCCAAAGGCCGTATGCTGGCGCTGTTTCTGGCCTTTGCGCACCATGATCACTTGCATTTGCAGTTCAGCCTCGAGCTGCTGGAACCCATCATGAAACGCCTGAGAATGTACGTGATGCGTAGTAAAGTGGAGATTACGGATGCTTCTGAAGGCATTCTCAAGTTTGGCTTAAATGGGCCAGAAGCCTCGTCAATGCTAGTGTCTGTATTTTCAAAAATCCCCACACAAGATTACGAATTAGTGAGTCTGGAAAATGGCGCGATCCTTAAATTACCAGCAACAGAAAACAACTCGCGTTTTGAGATTTTTACTGACGCTGCCAACGCATCCGCTATCTGGAATGCACTCAAAACCGATTGCCAGCTAGTCGGAAAGCCTTGCTGGGATTGGCTGGAGATACAGGCCGGCATTCCGGATATCACGCCTGCGACACAGGAACAATTCGTGCCGCAAATGCTGAACCTGGATTTGCTTAACGCAATCAGTTTTAAAAAAGGCTGCTATACCGGGCAGGAAATCGTGGCGCGCACCCATTATTTGGGCAGCGTTAAACGGCGTACTTATCTTGCCAGCATTGAATCAACTCACGCACCCTCGGCAGGCGATAAAGTAATGGATAGTACAAAAAATGAAGTCGGCCAGATTGTCAGAGCTGGCGCCAATCCTTCCGGCAGCTTCGATGCGCTGGTCGAAATGCGTATCGACGCTAAAGAAACAGGCAGCATTTATTGGAACGATACGGTTGTTGCCACTCAAAACCTGCCTTATGCTTTGGAATCTTAGACCAGATTACTGGTTTTTATCGGAACCTTGCTTGAGTGTTTCCGGCAGCTGATTGGCTGGCAGCGTCGGCAATGGCTGATCGATCACCTGATAGAACACTTCATCCTGCTTGATCATGCCGAGCTCGCTGCGCGCCCGTTCTTCTATCGCCGCAGTTCCCTGTTTTAAATCGCGCACCTCGGCATTCAAGGTTTCATTGCGCTGCTTTAACGCTGCATTTTTGTCTTTTTGCTCGATTATTTGCTGGTTGACATTCCACACCCGCAACCAGCTACCCTTGCCTAACCACAACGGATACTGCAGCAAGGCAATGAGGACCACAAAAATGAGTGTTAAAGCTTTCAAAACAATGCGCTACGATCAAGCTGACATGGATTATATTTTATTTCAATTGTATCCGAGCCGAGACTAGGCACATTGTCGAAGACAGTACGCTTAGTACGGCAAGGCAATGTAACAACGTATCGGCTTGAATACATTTGAAATTATTTGAATAACTGGTAGAAAGCGCCCTTACCTGCATAGCTGGTCGCATCGCCCAATTCTTCTTCAATACGCAGCAATTGATTGTATTTAGCTACGCGCTCAGAACGGCACAGGGAGCCTGTTTTGATTTGCAGTGCATTAGTCGCCACAGAAATATCCGCAATGGTGGTATCTTCTGTTTCGCCAGAGCGATGTGAAACCACCGCGGTATAGCCGGCGCGCTTGGCCATTTCGATGGTTTGGAAAGTTTCAGTTAAAGTACCGATCTGGTTAACTTTAATCAGCACAGAGTTTGCCACACCGCGCTGAATGCCTTCACGCAGAATTTTGGAGTTGGTCACAAACAGGTCGTCACCCACGAGCTGGGTAGTTTTGCCCAGGCGTTTGGTGAGAATATCCCAGCCATCCCAGTCAAACTCGCTCATGCCGTCTTCAATCGTGATAATCGGATACTTATCGCACCATGTAGCTAAATAGTCGGTGAATTGCGCAGAAGTCAGCGCCAAACCTTCAGATTCCAGATGATATCTGCCATCCTTGTAGAATTCGGTACTGGCGCAATCCAGACCCAGATAAACATCTTTACCCGGCTCGTAACCGGCTGCTGAAATCGCCTCCAAAATCAGCTGGATGGCGGCTTCGTTTGATGGCAGATTAGGCGCGAAGCCGCCTTCGTCACCTACCGTGGTGGCCAGGCCTTTTTTATGCAGCGTTTTCTTGAGCTGATGAAACACTTCTGCGCCGCAGCGCAAAGCCTCACGGAAGGTTGGCAAGCCGGCCGGAATAATCATGAATTCCTGCATATCGACACTGTTATCGGCATGCGCGCCACCATTGATGATGTTCATCATCGGCGTTGGCAACTGCATGGCACCGGAGCCACCCAAATAGCGATACAGAGGCAGCCCGCTCTCTTCAGCCGCCGCACGCGCGCAAGCCATCGAAACCGCCAGAATCGCATTGGCGCCCAGGCGGTCTTTGTTTTCTGTGCCGTCCAGCTCGATCAGAGTTTTGTCGATAAAGCTTTGTTCTTCGGCATCCAGCCCAATGATCGCCTCAGTGATTTCAGTGTTCACATTCTCCACCGCCTGCAGCACGCCTTTGCCCAAATAACGATCTTTGTCGCCGTCGCGCAACTCCATCGCCTCTTTAGCGCCTGTAGATGCGCCAGATGGCACCGCCGCACGGCCAATTACGCCGCTTTCCAGCAAAACGTCAGCCTCAACAGTTGGGTTACCGCGTGAATCCATAATTTCGCGGGCGATGATATCTACGATGGCGCTCATGACTTTCTCCTAAAATTTACAAATTAACTTCACTTAATAACTACTGCTTACCGTCTTTCTTATAAAGTTGATTCAATAAAACCGGCTTTTTTCACCAATTTATCCAAATCTACCAATACATGCAGCAAATCTTCCATCTTATGCAGCGGCCACGCATTTGGGCCATCAGACAACGCTTTTGCCGGATCAGGGTGCGTCTCCATGAACACGCCTGATATACCACTGGCCACGGCGGCCCGTGCTAACACCGGTACAAACTCACGCTGTCCGCCGCTTTTATCACCCTGGCCGCCCGGTTGCTGCACCGAGTGCGTGGCATCGAATACCACCGGACAATTGGTCTCACGCATAATCGCCAGGCCGCGCATATCCGAAACCAGGGTGTTATAGCCAAATGAAGCACCACGTTCGCACACCAAAATGGTATCCGCGCCGCCATTGGCTTCTTTGGCTTTATTCACCACTTGCAACATATCATGCGGCGCTAAAAACTGGCCTTTTTTGATGTTCACCGGCTTGCCGCAGGTTGCCACCGCCACAATAAAATCGGTTTGACGGCATAAAAACGCGGGGGTCTGCAGCACATCCACCACGGCCGCCACATGCGGCACCTGCTCTTCGGTATGCACGTCGGTCAACACCGGCACGCCGATTTGACGTTTCACTTCATCCAGAATTTTCAAGCCCTCTTCCATACCAAAACCGCGAAAGGTCTTGGTGGAACTGCGATTGGCTTTGTCGTAAGACGATTTGTAAATAAACGGAATGCCGACTCTAGCCGCAATTTCTTTCAATTGCCCGGCAGTCTCAATCGCAAACTCGCGCGACTCAATCACGCAGGGGCCTGCAATCAAGAATAGCGGTTTATCCAGCCCAACTTCAAAGCCGCATAACTTCATTTATTTTGCCTTTCTATTTTTTATAGCGGCCTCAACATAGGCTTTAAATAGCGGGTGCCCTATACGCGGATTGGAAGTAAACTCGGGGTGGAACTGACAGGCAACAAACCATGGATGCATACTTTGTGGCAACTCGATCATTTCACATAAGTCTTCAGTCGGAGTGCGTGCAGAAACCACCAACCCTGCTTTTTTGAGCTGTTCAACGTAATGATTATTCACCTCATAACGATGACGATGCCGTTCATTTACCTGTGCACCGTAGATACTGGCTGCAAGCGTATTCGGTTCTATCGGACAGCTTTGCGCACCCAGACGCATAGTGCCGCCAAGATCCGAGTTTTCATTACGCACCTCCAGCTTACCTGTTGCATCTTTCCATTCGGTGATCAGGCCAATCAGCTTGTGCGGCGCATCTGCATCGAATTCAGTACTGTTGGCGTCTTTTAACCCCGCCACATTGCGCGCAAATTCGATGACCGCGAGTTGCATGCCCAGACAAATGCCCAGGTATGGGATTTTATTTTCACGCGCAAATTTGATTGCCGCAATTTTGCCTTCAGTACCGCGCTTGCCGAAACCGCCCGGGATCAAAACTGCATCCATGGCTTTTAGTGCATCCGTACCATTTTTTTCAATATCTTCACTATCAATATAGTGAATTTTTACTTTGGATTCGGTATGAATGCCCGCATGGATCAAGGCTTCCGTGAGGGACTTGTATGAGTCGGCCAAATCAACATACTTGCCCACAAATGCAATATCCACAATGTGTTTAGGGTGCGCCAGGCGTTCAGTAATGTGCTTCCAGCTGGACAAATCAGCGGCTTTGGCCAGAATATCCAGTTTATGACACACAATTTCATCCATCATCTGGTCATGCAGCAATCCAGGGATTTTGTAAATCGAATCACTATCAATCGCGCTAATCACGGCCTCGTACGGCACATTGGTAAACAGCGCGATTTTGCGTTTTTCGTCTTCCGGAATCTCACGCTCGGCACGGCACAACAGAATATCCGGCTGAATGCCGATTTCACGCAGCTCTTTGACCGAGTGCTGCGTCGGTTTGGTTTTGAGTTCACCAGCAGTTGGAATCCATGGCAGTAATGTCAAATGCACATAGCAGGTATTGGTCTTGCCTTCTTCAAAGCCCATTTGGCGGATGGCTTCCAGGAATGGCAGCGACTCGATATCGCCCACCGTGCCGCCCACTTCCACAATCGCGACATCCGCGCCCTCTGCGCCGCGTTTGATGTGCGCTTTGATTTCATCGGTAATGTGCGGAATCACCTGCACCGTTTTGCCTAGATATTCACCGCGGCGCTCTTTCTTAATCACACTCTCGTAAATCTGGCCGGTCGTAAAGTTGTTGCGCTTAGCCATGCGCTGCGAGATAAAGCGCTCGTAATGGCCTAAATCGAGGTCGGTTTCAGCGCCATCATCGGTTACAAACACTTCCCCATGCTGGAAAGGCGACATGGTACCAGGGTCAACGTTGATATACGGGTCGAGCTTGAGCATGGTCACTTTGATGCCACGCGATTCGAGGATAGCGCCCAATGAGGCGGCAGCGATACCTTTACCAAGTGAGGAAACTACACCGCCGGTTACGAATACATATTTGGTCATGGAAAAGGCACTTCATTATTCATTGCAGACGGGAGTCTATTTTACTGTAAACGCACCACCGCCACAATCAAAGGCATCGAGATTTAAGCAATTTTTTGATGCCCATCGCACAAACAAAATCTTCAGCATTGCTTAACCAAGGCAAGTGCCTGTTACCCTTTCCATTTGCCGTATCCTTTGAACTGCTGAAACACTTCGCGCATTTCAGGTTCGGACAATAGATGAGGATTACCAATTTGCAAGGCGCGCCAGTATTGCTCGCACAGGTTTTCCACTTCAATGGCCACTGCCAGCGCATCCTCTAAATCGCAGCCCAATACAATCATGCCGTGATTCGCTAATAAGCAAGCTTTGCGCTCATGCAAAGCCGCAAGTGCATTATCCGATAAGGCTTGCGAGCCAAATAGCGCATACGGCGCGCATCTAATCGTATCGCCACCTGCAACGGCAATCATATAGTGAAACGGGGGAATATCTTTATGCAAACACGCTAAGGTCGTCGCAAACATGCTATGGGTATGAATCACCGCATTGATTTCTGGGCGATTTACCAAAATGTCGCGGTGGAACCGCCATTCGCTCGAAGGCTTTTTTGCTTGTTCGTAACTTCCATCAAGCTGCATGTATACCATGCCGGCTGCAGTCATCTGCTCTACGCTCATGCCAGATGGCGTCACTAAAAATCCATCTCTACAACGCACGCTACAATTGCCTGACGTGCCTTTATTTAAGGCCAGTTCCGCCATTTTTCTGACAGTACCTAACAAACTTTCACGCAATGCTGTTTCAGAGAAGTTTTGCATGCGTTCTCAATCCATCCATATCAATAAGTCATTTTCTGTCCACGCGAAATCGCCCATTTTATGCTGGCCATAAACTTGGGGGAACTCGCAGGCAAATCGCCATAATTTCTTAACAGGCCCCAGCTGCCCCATTTTGACCAGCTGGACATGCTATGAAAACTACAGATTAAATCACCGCCAAGTTGTTCCCAGGCCGCTAAATTTTTCGCATAGACGTCCCCCATTCTTGCATCTGCGTTCGCCTGAAGAAACAGCCTGGTCAGCTTTTCATTATTTTCGGCACCGGCGATGCCCACCAAATGCTGGCCAGCCTCATAAGCCACCAGCTTAAGTCCGTGCCTGTCAGCTATTTGCTTGCTGTCTTTAATCCATTTTTCAGATTCAGGCAAACTGACTTTATGAATGTGATCAAATAACTTATCAAGATCCCAGGAAGCGACCGCTTTTTCGGCAATACCGTCTTCGGCTGTGGGTGGCACACTGAGTGCAACATAAGGCGCAATCGCGAGCACATCTGCGTTACTTGCGGCATCCTGAAAACTTAGAATTTGCTCTGACACATAAGCACTGGCGGCTTGAGAAGCCAAAACTCTTATGATTCGCTCATGCCCGCTATAGACTTCAGTCCAGATTTTGAATATTTGCACTGAACGATAAGCATTGAATTTCCAGGCCGCTTCCCAAGGTTTATCAGCAAACTTCAGGCGTTGGCCGGCTTTTCCTGCATAGTCATTTTGGTCGAATGTGCCATTCCAGACTTCATTTGAATATTCTACCCAGGCATGCAATCCGGATTTCAGATTGTGCTTCACATACAGCGCAAACTGTTTGACGTAGGCGTCATCTGCCTGATGCGGCATGCAGAACCAGGCATCCGTATTCAGGCGGTTGGCCAAATCCACCAACAATTCCAGTGGAACACCCTTAAATGCATAACTGGCATCGGTCACTTTAGGCCGATCCGTCCATTTAATTTGGGTAGAGTTATTGGTCTGCATAAAGTCCATAAACCTTAAACAGGCAATGCCAGACCAGCGCTTCAGGAAATCCGGATGCCACGGATTGCTTTGATAAGTTGGCTCAAATCCCGGCAGGATTACCCGAATGTTGCGAAGATGGTTTTGCGGGTTGGTTTTATGAATCTCTAAGAATAGTGGGCCTTTTGCCGCATCAACCCTGAGCTCTATCCTGCCGGATTTGTTCTCCAGGCTGGCTTTATGCGCGATGATAGTTCCATTTGAAAAGGTTATGGTACCTTCTCCATCATAAAGAATGACATAGTCTCCGCTTGGGTATTGTTTGTCTTCGAGCGAGCAAATAACCCTGGTCGCATAACAGTCCTTTGCCAAACGCTTAACCCAGCCATGCTCATCAAGCGCCAATACTGGTCCTGCGCCCCAGCCACCACCCTTGACCTGGCTAACCCAGTCTCGTGACATGTGAAAAAAATCGACAAAAGGCTGCTCGATGCTCCAGTCGGCAATGCCCGCCAGATTGATGCCAAGGCGTGCGTTGGCGACAACCTCCTTGCTGCCCGGATTTTGTGTTTCCGACTTTTTAGCAAACACGTTTTTAGCCCCCAGATATAGTGTTGCGAGCGCTGCCGATGCGGAAACCGCTAAAAAATGCCTGCGCCCGATATTCAATTTATTTTTCATTGACTATCCTTCTATAAGGCTGCTAAATCAGCTGCAGCAACTGTTGCGGCGCAAACACACCGCGCTCGGTAATGATGCCAGTTACCAGCCTGGCGGGTGTAACATCAAACGCCGGGTTGGCTGCCCGGGATGCTGCCGGAATCACACGTACCTGCTGCATCGCATCAGCGCCGGCTAGCCCCTGCATATATGCCACCTCATCACTATGACGTTCTTCAATCTCAATCTCGTTAACGCTTGCAATATTCCAGTCTATGGTTGGGCTCGGCACGGCGGCATAAAAGGGAATGCGATTGTCAAACGCGGCCAGTGCCTTTAGATAGGTGCCGATTTTATTGCAGACATCTCCATTCCGCGTCACGCGATCTGCTCCCAGCAACACCATATCCACACAGCCCTGCTGCATCAGATGCCCGCCTGCATTATCGGTAATTACCGTGTGAGGTACGCCGTGTTGCGCCAGCTCCCATGCGGTCAGGCTGGCACCCTGGTTGCGCGGCCGCGTTTCCCCTACCCACACATGCACGTCCAGACCTGCGTCATGCGCCGCATACACGGGCGCAAGCGCGGTGCCGTAATCCACAGTTGCGAGCCAGCCAGCATTGCAGTGCGTCAAAATATTGAATGTTTTATTTTGATAAGCCTGATGTATAAGCCCCAGACCATGCTGGCCGATGGATTTGTTCTGGGCAACATCCTCCTCGGCAATTGCCGCCGCTTCTTTCCAGGCTGCAAAATTACGCTGACCGGGCTGTAAAGCCAGCAAATGCGCTTGCATGCGTTGCACCGCCCAGCGCAAATTCACCGCTGTTGGCCGCGTGGATATTAATTCCTGGCCTGCCTGCAGCAAATACTCATCAGAATCGTCATGCAGGGTTGCCAGCGCCATGCCGTATGCTGCGGCGACACCAATGAGCGGCGCGCCCCGCACCTGCATGGTTTTAATGCTGTGCGCCATTTGTTCTAGCGATGCCAAGCGAACCGTTTCAAACGCAAACGGCAACATGGTTTGATCGATGATTTCGACAAACTTGCAGCGCGGGTCTGGCCAGATGGTACGAAAGTGTTGTGCATTCACCCGCATAATTTAGTATGTATTTCCCTCGAAATGCATGGATATTTTTTACAATAACAATCGAAATATTTTAATAAAAAGTTTGCTTTTTTTTCGGTTTTGATTTTCACGTTTTTTCATCCACAAAATCTGTGGATAACTTTGTGGATTACTGTGTCTTGAAAACGTAACATATCAATTTATAAGGCTTTTTTCAAAAAGTTCATTTTTTAATCTACTTTTTTTATTATATTAATCAATGGGTTACAGTACGCCCTTGGTTTAACAAGGGTTTTTTGCCAATGTTAATGTAATACTTGAAGTGGTGTGCATAAACCAGCCAGTTTAGGTAAAATTTGCACTGCGTTTTTGCTTGTAATTTCAATGATTTGCGCAACTTCCATATCCCTTAAATCGGCCAGCACCTGGGCTATTTTTACTAGCTCTGCGGGGCTGTTTCTCGCCTTGGTTCCAATCCATTGCGGCGGAATATCCGGCGCATCAGTTTCAAGCACGATTGATTCGAGCGGCAAACTCTTGGCCAACTCGCGAATATTGAGCGCACGCGGATAAGTCATCGCCCCACCAAAGCCTAATTTGAACCCAAGCTGGATAAAAGTTTCTGCCTGCTGCCTGCTGCCGTTAAACGCGTGCGCGATGCCGCCGCTTACCTTATAGCGGCGCAAATACTTCAACACCTCATCGACGGCACGGCGCACATGCAGAATTACCGGCAAATCACATTCATTGGCAATCTTCAACTGTTCAGCAAAGAAGTATTCCTGCGTTTCTCTGTTTTGCTTGGTGACGAAGAAATCCAATCCGATCTCCCCCACCGCGACCAGCTTGTTTTCTGTTGAAAGTTGCTGCCGGATGAGCGCATGCAAAGCTTTGATGTCGCTAGGGCTGGCGGTATCGATATACATCGGGTGCATGCCCAGGGCATAGCAGCAATGCGGGTGCTGGGCCGAGATGTCAATCACCTGCTGAAAATTGTTCGGCTCAACCGACGGCACGACGATGACCCCCACCCCCGCTTGCATGGCTTGGCTGGCCACCGCATTGCGGTCAGCATCAAACTCGGCGGCGTCCAGATGGCAATGCGTGTCAATCAGCATGATTAACTTTAGCACGCAGCCGAATATCGACGCCGATCTGACGTACATCCAGAATATCCAGCGTAATCGCCTGATTCAAGCTGGTGAACTCAGGCATGGCAAACATGCCCTTTGCAGCGCACCCCATCAGTTTGGGCGCATAATAAACCAGCAGCTCATCAAGCAGGCCTTGTGCCATCAAGGCGCCGTTCAGACTTTCGCCGCCCTCACACATCACCTCATTGATTTGCTGGCTTGCAAGGTGGCTTAATAGCGTTTTTAGGCACACTTTGCCTTGCTCGTTGGGTATGCAAAGCAATTCTGCGCCCGCCGCCAGCAATTGTGTGGCTTTGTTTTGCGCATCATTTGCAAATGCGATGAGTACATTCCCGTCCTGCAATATTTTTGCATTAATTGGTATCCGCAATTGGCTATCGACGATTACCTTTAATGGCTGCCGGCCAATATCCATGCCGCGTACAGACATGCTCGGGTTATCTGCCAGCACCGTGCCCACGCCCGTGAGGATGGCGCATGCGCGGGCGCGCCAGTGCTGCACATCCAGCCTCGCGGCTTCGCCCGTAATCCATTGGCTTGCGCCGTTGTTCAGCGCGGTTTTACCATCTAAACTCGCAGCGATTTTGCTGCGCACAAAAGGCCTGCTACGCGTCATGCGTGAAATAAAACCCGGGTTGAGTTCCCGTGCCTGACGCTCCATCAAACCCGTTGCGACTTCGATGTGATGCGTTTGCAAATGCGCCAGACCGCTGCCGGAAACCTGCGGATTGGGATCCTGCATGGCGACAACAACTTTGGTGACGCCAGCATGGATAAGAGCCTGCGAACAAGGCGGAGTGCGACCTGTGTGGCTGCATGGCTCCAGCGTAACAAAAGCGGTTGAACCTTTTGCCAGTTCGCCCGCCTGACGTATCGCAAATATTTCGGCATGCGGTTCGCCTGCCTTAATGTGCATGCCTTCGCCTACGATTTTGTTGTCTTTGACGATCACGCAGCCAACGCGCGGATTCGGCATGGTGCTGTACAAGCCCTGCTCTGCCAAGCGCAGCGCGCGTGCCATGAATTGATGATCATTTGCCGTAAACATATCTCATCTTAACCATGTTTACCGAATGCCGCATCAATGCGATGAAATACGGCTTCGCACAAGATTGTCATTGTCATCAAAAAAAACCAGCAGGCCGTGATACACGTGCATACATTTGCCTAGATCATACTCGATGACATTCTTCTCTTCATAACTGGGCCGACCCAGCAAGGTCATCACTGCATCGCGTTTAACTCCCTTGAACAATATATTTTTTTGCAAATCGTATGCCATATCGCCACGCTTGCAATCGGTGTTAATGGTGGCCACGCTTTGCATCCAGCCGACCTGATCAAACTTCTCATTGCCGAACATGATGGGGTCTTTAAACATCCACCACGCAAAAAACACCATGGTAATCAGCGCAGTAATTGCCGCTAATACAATTGAAGAGGTTTTAATCAGGTTCATATTTATTTGCTGCGGCCTCGACACATTTTTGTAGGCATCATAAGCCGCGAATCACATCATGGAAGTCGTCGACATCGGAAAAGCTGCGGTACACCGAGGCAAAGCGGATATACGCCACCTTATCCATGACTTTAAGCTCCTGCATCACGCTCTCACCCAGGTCGCGTGCAGGAATTTCACGCGCGCCCAGGCTCAATACTTTTTGCACGATGTGGTCGAGGGCGCGGTCAACATATTCCGTCGGTACCGGGCGTTTGTGCAAAGCCCGCGTGAATGATAGACGCAGTTTTTCGCGATTGAACTCCTCGCGTGTGCCATTGGCCTTTACTACTTGCGGCAGGTGTAATTCCGCCGTCTCGTAGGTGGTAAAGCGCTTATCACATGCGCCGCATTTACGGCGACGGCGAATCGAATTGCCCTCATCATTCACCCTGGAATCAATGACTTGGGTATCAGCAGCGCCACAAAAAGGACATTTCACGCTTTGCTTTCCGTTCTATTTTCCATATACCGGAAATTTAGCGGTCAACGCATGCACCTTGTCTTTGGTGGCTGCAATCACGGCTTCATTGGCCGGGTTATCCAGCACGTCAGCAATCAGGTTGGCCACTTGTTCAGCTTCAGCCTCCTTAAAGCCTCGCGTTGTAATCGCCGGCGAGCCGATGCGAATGCCGGACGTCACAAACGGACTTTCCGGGTCATTCGGAATCGCGTTTTTATTCACGGTAATATGCGCCAGGCCTAGCGCCGCATCGGCCGCCTTGCCGGTCAAGCCTTTTGGACGCAAATCCACCATGAACATATGCGATTCGGTGCGGCCTGAGATAATGCGTAAGCCACGCGCAGTCAAGGTTTCAGCCATTGCCTGCGCATTCTTTAATACTTGTTGCTGGTACGCCTTAAACTCGGGCTGTGCAGCCTCCAGGAAAGCGGTCGCTTTGCCTGCAATCACGTGCATCAGCGGGCCGCCCTGCAAGGCTGGAAACACGCTTGAATTGAGCGATTTCTCGAATTCGGCTTTGGCCAGAATAATGCCGCCACGTGGACCGCGCAAAGTTTTGTGCGTAGTAGACGTCACAAAATCCGCATGCGGCACCGGATTGGGATACACGCCTGCCGCAATCAAACCGGAGTAATGGGCCATATCGACCATGAAATAAGCGCCGACTTTTTTAGCAATTTCGGCCATGCGCGCCCAGTCAAAGCGCAGCGCATAAGCGGAAGCCCCGCCAATCAACAGCTTTGGCTTGCATTCCAGCGCGATGCGCTCCATCTCATCGTAATCAATCTCTTCTTTATCGTTCAGGCCATACGGCACGATATTGAATAGTTTTCCTGACAGATTCGCAGGCGAGCCATGCGTTAAATGCCCGCCGTGACCAAGGTTCATGCCCATCACCGTATCGCCCGGTTTTAGAATAGAAAAATACACCGCCTGGTTGGCCTGCGAGCCGGAATGCGGCTGCACATTGGCATACTCCGCGCCGAATAAGGCTTTCAGGCGGTCGATTGCAAGCTGCTCTACCTGATCCACAAACTCACAACCGCCATAAAAACGTTTGCCTGGATAACCCTCGGCATATTTATTGGTGAGTTGCGAGCCTTGCGCCTGCATCACGGCCGGGCTGGTGTAGTTTTCTGAGGCAATCAGCTCGATGTGCTGATCCTGGCGCACCACTTCAGCATCAATCATTTGGGCGAGTGCTGGGTCGGCGATATGTAGAGTTTTTGAAGTGCTGAACATGACTGTAATTTTTTCCAAAAATATTTGAAGAATTGAATGCTGCATTTTAACACGCCGCAGCTTTACATAAAATTGTTGTTGCTAAAATCTCTGCGGCCTAAAAAGCCAAACCAATGCACCAAACTGGTTCAATAAGCACAGGTTTGGTTGCAAACAATATTCTGCCACTGGTCAATAAAAACTTAACTTATTGTTTTAATTGAATTAAATGATTGGCACGCGGATTGCTTAATATTAATTAGCGTATATCTCCAATGTCGCTCCCCATTTGCCCAGCGCCCGCTGGGCTTTTTTTGCCAAATTTTTTAAATTCTGCACAAATATGCTGGTGCCAGCAGACGAGGTGCGCGCTATAATCACGCTACAAAGTTTTGAGGGCAGCATGATGAAGTGGACGGACAGCCAAAGAATTGCCGAAGAATTATTTGACAAGTATCCGGATATCGACCCGAAAACCATCCGTTTTATCGATCTCATGGAGTGGGTGATGGCGCTAGAGGACTTTGACGACGACCCGAAACACTGTGGCGAAAAAATATTAGAGGCGATTCAGCTCGCATGGATAGAGGAGGCTGAATAGCCATGTTCGAGGCCCTGTTTTTACTGTTTATCAAGCATTTTATTTGCGACTTTCCCCTGCAGGCCAACCCGTGGATCTATCGCAACAAAGGCACCTACATGCATCCGGGCGGCATCACGCATGCCGGCATACACGCAATGGGTACGCTGCTGGTGCTGGCGCCCTATATCGGCAGCGCATGCTTGCTGTACGCCGCAATTGACATGGTGCTGCATTACCACATCGACTGGGCGAAAATGAATGTGAGCAAACATTACGATTTACAACCTAATAACAGCGACCGTTTCTGGATATTACTGGGATTTGATCAGCTGCTGCACCACATCACCTATTTTGCGATTGTTTACTTTGCTTTTAACTTAAGTCTATAACACTATGCTGCCACCTAAAGAAATCTTCAAAGCCTACGATATTCGCGGCATCGTCGGCAAAACCTTAACCCCAAAAATCGTCGAAGCGATTGGCCACGCACTGGGCAGCGAGGCAAAACAGCGCATGCAGCACGAAATCTGCATCGGCTACGATGGCCGCTTGTCCGGCCCTGAACTGGCCGAGGCCTTATCGCTAGGCATACGCAAAGCCGGCGTGAATGTAGTGAATTTAGGCATGGTCGCTACGCCGATGGTGTATTTTGCGGCGTATCATCTCAACAACAACTGCGGCGTCATGGTCACGGGCAGCCATAACCCGCCCGATTATAACGGCCTGAAAATGGTACTGGCAGGCGAAACGCTTTCCAACGAAAGCATCCAGAGTTTACGCAACCGTATTGAGCAGAATCATTTTGCCTATGGCGAAGGCCTTGAGCGCCACTACGACATTGCATCAGACTATATCGCAAGAATCAAGGCTGATATCAACCTCGCGCGTCCATTACAAATTGCGGTAGATTGCGGCAATGGCGTAGCCGGAGCGTTTGCCAAGCCGCTTTACAATGCCATTGGCTGCCATGTCGATGAGCTGTTTTGTGAGGTAGACGGACATTTCCCGAATCATCATCCCGACCCTTCTGTACCTGAAAATTTAAATGACTTGATTGACACGCTCAAAACAACGCATGCAGAAATCGGCCTGGCATTTGATGGCGACGGCGACAGGCTGGGTGTGGTCACCAAGGATGGCAACATTATTTACCCGGATCGTCAATTACTGCTGTTTGCAGAAGACGTGCTGAGCCGCAATGCCAGGGCCAATATTATTTTTGACGTGAAATCGACGCGCAACCTGAGTCCGTGGATACACAAGCTTGGCGGCAACCCGATTATGTGGAAAACAGGTCACTCGCTGGTCAAAGCCAAAATTAAAGAAACCGACGCCGCACTGGCAGGCGAGATGAGCGGGCACATCTTCTTTAACGATGCCGATGCCCACGGCAAAAAACGCTGGTATGGCTTTGACGACGGTCTGTATGCCGGTGCACGTTTGCTGGAAATTTTAAGCCATTTTGACAATCCATCCGAAGTGCTCAACAACCTGCCTGACAGCGCCAGTACGCCTGAGCAGCACATCCAGATGCAGGAAGGCGAACCGCATGCGCTGATTGCACAATTACAAAACCAATCTAACACCTCGGCTAAATTTGCGGGTGCAAGCAAAATCATCACCATCGACGGCCTACGCGTAGAATATGCCGATGGCTTTGGTTTAATGCGTGCTTCCAACACGACGCCGGTGATTGTGTTGCGCTTTGAGGCGGACAACGAAACTGCCCTAAAACGCATTCAGGCACAGTTCCGCGAGGTGATCTGGAGCGCAGCGCCTCACGTCGCCCTGCCTTTCTAGCTTAGGAGCCCCTGATTAAGTCCACCATGAGCCACGTTGCTATTGAAAAAGAGATGATTGTAAGGCGCACGACGCAGGTCGTAGTTGTCCTACGACACCAAGGAGTGCAACGCAGCAAGCGCTTATTTTCAATGCAACCCCATGGGACAAGGCTTTGCAGGCGGTCTGCTACGTCAAGCTCATCGCAAAGGGAATAACCATTTGCTTCAAAGCTTTTCTTGCGTCCCATCCCGCAAAGCTGCTGTCGTGGCCATGTAGGGCGTAATCAGGGGCTCCTAAGACATGTCACGCAGCTCTATTGTTTTCGCCATCATTTGGCTAAGTCTAGCTATTGGCATTTACATCTTGGCCGACAACATTCAAAACCCCAATAAGGCTTGGCGGCTAGGAGACAATGCTAATTCTGTCGTGCTTAAACGCGGCACAGATGGCCACTACCGTGCCGAAGCGCTGATTAACAACCAGAAAGTGAACGTGCTGGTGGATACTGGCGCCACTGGCGTGGCGATCTCGCAGGCCGTTGCTGACAAACTCAACTTGATAAGCATCGAGGCCATACGCACCAGCACCGCCAATGGCGATAGCATCGGCTATATGGTGCGGCTGAATTCGGTAAAAGTAGGCGGCGTAGAAGCGCGCAATGTTTCGGCCATGATTGCACCCGGGCTTGATGGCGACGTGCTGCTCGGCATGAGCTATTTAGGCCGTATGGACGTGCGATTATTCAAAGGCCAGATGATCATTAAACAGGTAAGCGATTAAGCTGGCTGAATCATTTTTTACCCTCTAACCAATTGTATTTGAAGCATTTATTTTAAACCTCTAAAAAAATTGTAAGTAATTTTAGTTTTGTCATGACTAATGGTTGCTAGCTAGCAAACTTAACTTACTTGCCAATTAGAACTTTTAGGAGATTTAAAATGAACTTTCAACTTAAAAAAACAGCGCTTGCCGCCAGTATGTTGCTGTCTGTTTCTGCAACGGCTTTTGCTGCAGACGCGATGCTGGGTACTGGCGGTTATGCGCGCCAGTTACAGAAAATGGAAATGATGAAAATGCTGGATGCAGACGGTAACCATATGGTCACTGCCGCAGAATCGGATTCATACTATAACAATGTTTTTGACGCACTCAACAAGGATGGTGACGACTCATTGGAAGCCAATGAATGGGCTGGCCCAACCAGTAAAACCAAAATCGATATCGCCACCGGCGGTTATAGCCGTGAACTGCGCTCAATGAAGATGATGAAAATGATGGACGCTGATGGCGACCACAAAGTCACTCGCGAGGAGTTTCTAAACCATCATCGTGCTGTATTTTCAATATTAGATACTTCCAGCGATCAGCAACTTGATGCCCAGGAATGGGCGGCCAAAGGGTTGCTCAGCAAGTAACTGACATAAAAGGGCGCAATGATAAAGCCAGCTTTTTATTGCTGGCTTTATTTTTGTAATTGTTCACCAAACTAATTTTTCACTTAACTTAGGTGATTACCGTTGGCTTCTCACGTCCAGTGCGTTGTTTTAATTCAGAAATTACAAGCGCAATCTGGATCATCTCGGCTAGCGCCACCTGGGCATCCAAATGGTGGTTATTTACATCTGGCTCGAACGCTTCCAAATAGATGCGTAGCGTCGCACCTTCGGTACCCGTACCGGAAAGCCTGAACACAATGCGCGAACCGCAAGCGAATAGAATGCGGATACCCTGCCCTGTGCTGACAGAACCGTCTACCGGGTCGGTATAGCTAAAATCATCACATGTCTTGACCGTGTATTTGCCAAAACCTTGATTTGGCAATGTGCCAAACTGGTCTTTGAGGTGCCGCATCACGCCACTGGCGGCCTCGCCGGGGATTGCCTCATAATCATGCCGGGAATACACGTTGCGGCCATATTCCGCCCAATGTGCTTTCACAATAGCTTCCACGCCTTGCTTTCTGGCAGCAATGATATTGAGCCAGCATAACACCGCCCACAAACCATCCTTTTCGCGCACATGATTACTGCCCGTACCAAAGCTTTCTTCGCCGCATAGCGTCACTTTGCCGGCATCCATCAGGTTGCCGAAAAATTTCCAGCCGGTAGGTGTCTCATAACACGGGATGTTCAGTTTCTGTGCCACCCTGTCTACCGCCCCGCTGGTGGGCATGGAGCGTGCTGCGCCTGCCAATCCTTGCCTGTAGGCCGGGATTAGTTTTGCGTTAGCAGCAATAATCGCCAGGCTATCCGAAGGCGTCACAAAGAAATGATTGCCTAAAATCATGTTGCGGTCACCATCGCCGTCAGAAGCTGCACCAAAATCAGGGGCATCGTTCCCGTACAAAATATCCACCAGTTCATGTGCATAGGTCAGATTCGGGTCTGGATGGCCGCCACCGAAAGTCTCGCTCACCTCACAGTTCATCAGGCTGATTTCTGGCGCGCCTAAGCGGTTAATAAAAATCTCTTTGGCATAAGGCCCTGTCACTGCATGCATACCGTCGAACTTCAGCCTGAACCCTGATTTTAGCAATGCCTTAATTGCATCGAAATCAAACAGTTCGGCCATTAAATCCGCATAGTCGGCGACCGGGTTAATCACCTGCACGGTGAATCCGCCCAAATCCGTTTCGCCAATAACATTGATGTTGATCGAAGGTAAATCAGCCACTTTGTATTGCGTAATAGTTTTGCTTTTTGCAAAAATCGCTTCGGTAATCTTTTCTGGCGCAGGGCCGCCATTCGCTGAATTGTATTTGATGCCAAAGTCTTCGTCTGGTCCGGCCGGATTATGGCTGGCAGACAGAATAATGCCGCCGAAAGTCCGGTATTTGCGAATGATGTGCGATGCAGCCGGGGTAGACAAAATACCGCCCTGCCCGACAATTACCTTTGCAAAGCCATTGGCGGCAGCCATTTTGATGATGGTCTGAATGGCTTGTGCATTGTAAAAACGGCCGTCCCCGCCCACCGTCAATGTCGCCTGGGCAGGAATCTCCAGCGTGTCAAAAATACTTTGCACAAAGTTTTCCAGATAATGTGGCTGCTGAAAAACCTTAACTTTTTTGCGCAAACCTGATGTGCCAGGCTTTTGATCTGAAAAGGGCTGTGTGGGTGTGGTGATTATTTTCATCACTTTTTGCTCTATGAATGTAATTACCTACAATATAAATTATGTTGGCCTCAGCGGCAACCATCCTATTAAATAGCAGCCTTGTCACAGCTCGTATTGACGCCCTTAGGCAATTTCAGGCCGTAATTCAGCATCAGGATGAAATCTTTATCTTTAGCAAGCGCCTCTGGATCTTCCTCGCAGGCTTGCTGGTTACCTGCCGAGTCATTTCCGGCGGCCGTAAACCCGACATTCAGTACAAACAGTTGCTGATTGGTATAATTGCCCAGCATTGGGTTTAAGTCCACCAGTCCCGCAGCATTACGCGGATTGCTGCTACCGCCAGTAACGGGTACAGCAAGAATGGTAAAGTTATTGCCAATGTAACTCAAAGCATAGTTACTGCCGGCATCCAAACTGCCTTGGTTGATCGCGTAACTGCCCGCTGCCTCACCGGCAATGCGGCTAAGCGCGCCGGAGAGCGTATCACCGCCCACCAATCCAAGGCCGCCAATCGTAAAGGTGAATGGTAACGGATCGGCATTGCCTGCGACCTTACTTTGTCCTGGATTTGCCGTTACTGTTATCGCGCGCGGCGTAATGGTTCCAGTTGCTGCATTGGTCGTCACAGTATAGTTGTTGCCGCCATTGCCATCATTTAAGACATAACCGGCATCTACGGTTAAAGTACGGCTGCCGGCATTCTTACTGTCAAAGCTTTGGGTAAGTCCAGAGAGCGCATCCCCGGGTTGCAGTCCGCTAAAGGTCACCACACCGACAGAACTGGTAAGGCCATTATAAGTGCGTGTGTCGTTTGCAGCATCAAGCGTCAAGCTGGCTTTATTAATCGTGCTGGTTGTATTATCGGCAAAAGCGACTGCGTAGTTGCCGCCACCGTTGCCATCATTCACTGTCACACCACTTACAGTTACTGTCTTGTTGCCAATGCCAAAATTCTTATCAGTAAAAGCAAAAGTGCCTCCGCTTAAGTTATCTAACACACCGCCGTTGCTGGCATTGTTAAACAAGATGCCTAACGTAACCGTTGCTGTGCCTGCTGCCATGGTCGTGCCATCATAGGTTTTAACCACATCTGTTGTGCCCACCGTGAGATTGGCTTTATTGATGGTACTGGTCGTGTTATTGACATAAGTAACATTGTAGTTGCCACCGGCGTTACCATCGTTGACCGTAACACCCGCTACGGTCACTGTTTTATTGCCCGCACCTGCGTTGGCATCAGTATAGGCAAACGTTCCTCCAGACAAACTATCCAGCACGCCGCCATTGCTGGCGTTGTTAAATAAGCTGCCGCTGGTGACAATGGCTGCGCCTGCGGCGGCTAGCGTACCGTCGTAGGTTTTTACGACATTGCCCGTGCTGATTGTGAGGTCGGCCTGATTAATGGTGCCCGTGTGTGTCCCGCCGGTAAGTGTATAATTAGCAGCCAAGCCTGACCCATCAGCCAAGGCCAGCGAACCCAGTGACACGGCTTGTGCAGCTCCAGCATTGGCGCTGGCCACAGAGCCCGCACCTGACAGATTGAGTGTCTGGCCCAACACACCATTGACAGTACCAAAGTCACCTGCGTTAAAGGCAGTAGTGCCATTGTAAGTGCGCGTTCCATTTAGGCTAATGGCGGCAGGGTCTACCGTCATCGCGCCATTGATATAGTTAATACTGTAGTTACTGGCGTTAAACGTACCGCCTGTCGCTGCGCTGGCAAAAACTGCATAGGGACTGCCAGCGACATTGGCCGTATTAACCGCACCGGCACTGGTGAGTGTTGCGCTGCCGATAGTTTCGCCATTCTGCAAGCCGCTGCTGGTGAATTCGGTGCCCGCAAAGCTGAGGCTATCACCGTAAGTTTTATTGGCTGGGTTGTTGGCGGTGATGGTGAGTGCAGCTGGGTTCACAGTGAGTAAGCCCGTAGAGTTTTTAGTTAATATATAACCAGTTGTTGGCGTGATTGGTGCGACGCTTATCGCGTAACTGCCGACATTGGCCGCGGCAAGCGATCCTGTTGAGGTTGCCGAACCTGATAAAGAGTTAACGGCTGTATCTTGCGTAAACACGTTACCAAAAGTCGCCGCGTTAATAAACCCTGATGCTGTATAAGCATTCGCGACTGTCGGCGCGCCATCCTGGCCATAAGTTTTGCTCTGATTGGTCGAAGTAACTGTTAAAGCCGGGCTGTTGGCAAACACATAGCGATTGCCTGTTTGAGAAACCGCGGTTGGAAAAGCAGTTCCCCAAACCGCTTGATTAGCACTATTCAGCCCCCCGAACGTATTGCCGGTATGCGTGTTGGCATATACCAACCAGCGTCCGCTGGCAGAAAGTGCCGAAGCGCCTGCGGTATTAATAAAGTTGATGCCCGCCAAAGTAATATCGCCGCCAGTTGTAGCAATATTATTAGCCACCGTCACATTACCGCCCGCCCGCACCGTTAAATTACCAGTCAGACTAGACACACCATTACCTAAAGTAATGGCGTTAACATCACGCAGGCTGACATTTTTAGCGCCGTTAATATTTACCGTAGTCAAGTTATTGCTGGCGTTGGTGGCTGTGACATCGCCAGTGCCAACAATGCCTAAGTTATTGGCGGCGGTCACCACGCCATTCAAGCTAAGCGATGATGCAACAGAAGTTGTACCGATGCTGCTATTGCTGGCTGTCGTCACGCTGCCGCCGACTACCGCGGCACTCGTTCCTGTGAGAGCGCCTGCGCCACCGACACCCGTGCCGTTAATCGTAATCGCTTCATTCGCCAACGGTACGTTGTTTATATTTAATGTCGCGCCTGCGGCAACTGTCGTGCCAGTAGCCGTACCGCCCAGCGCGTTGGTATGAGCGGCTACCAGGGTACCTGCATTTACTGCGGTCGCACCAGTGTATGTGTTCGCACCATCGAGTGTCACTGCACCATTGCCAGTCTTGGTCAAGCCAACACCGCCGCTGACTACAGCAGATATTGTCAAGCCATCCGCCGCATTAGTGGCGGTCACTGTACGCGCAGCCACGCCCAAGTTCAAATTGCCGCTGATTAACGCATTGCCGGCGCCGCCAGTTGAGGTAACGTTACCGCCCAAAGTCAGTGTGCCCGCACCAGTGGTCACAGTGCCGCCGGTAGCGCCACTATTCACGGCCAGCGCGCCTATGGTGTCAGAAAAACCATTCAGGTCATAAATGCCGCTATTGTTCACAGTCACGCCACCTGTCGCGATGGCATTATTCGCGCCGTACCTGAGCGTACCTGCATTAATTGTAGTTGCGCCTGTATAGGTATTAGCCCCAGAAAGCGTTAATACTCCGGTGTTATTTTTAATGAGACCGCCCGTTGTCGTAGTAATGGTGCCGTTAATCGTGGTATTGCCGGCACCATCAACAGTGAGTGTTCTAGTTGCGCCTGTAACTGAATTTGCAGCGCTTAGGGTTAGCGCTCCTGCATCCGATTGAATTTCAGCGTTACCTGCTAATGTGACTGTACCTGCATAACTGTTGTTGCCACTCAGGTTACGCAAGGCGCCATTAACCCCCACCCCAGCCCCATTAATGCTCAACGCTTCTGCGCCAATACTGATGCCGCCTTGCAAAGCAAGCGTTGCACCAGTGGCCACTGAAGTGCCAGCCGCTGAGGTGCCAAGCGCATTGTTACTGGCGGCAACTATTGTACCCGTCTGCACCATAGTTAAACCTGTATAAGTATTGTTACCGGAAAGGGTGAGCGCACCAGTGCCAGCCTTGTTAAAATTGCCACCTGTACCGCTTATTACACCTGAAAAAGTGGTAGATAAGTTATTCCCGCCTGAAGTTAAATTGCCGGTTCCCATTATGATATTGCCAGCACCAGCTATTGAACCGACAATTTCTGATTGATTATTTAAATCTAACGTTGCGCCTGCTGCGACATTTACGGCGCTAGTATTGGGAATTGATGCGCTATCAAACAATGTACCTGCGTTAATATTGGTAGCGCCGGTATAGGTGTTCGCTCCAGTTAAGTTCACAGTGCCTGCGCCATTTTTATTAATTGAGGTGCCTGCGCCTGAAATCACGCCTGAAAGGGTTGATGGACCGGTAGATGTACTTAAACTAACAGCACCGCCTGCGCTATTAATGGTACCCGCGGCATTCGAAGACATGGTGGCACCCGATAACGTGACCGCTCCGCCCGCTGTGACTATACCCGCGTTCAACGCCACAGCGCCAACTCCTGAATTATCAGCATCCGCCCGCATAGTCACGCTACCTGTTCCACTTGCCGTCACAGTGGCACCCGCATTTACAGTGATATTGTTATTCGCCTCCAACACCAGGCTGTTATTTGCATTTCCCGTAGCTGTAGCCAGGTTGAACGCATTTGCCACAGTAATATTATTGGTGGCCTGCAAAGTGATCGTGCTGCCTGCAGTGATGCCCGCAAAACTGCCGCCCGCATTCACCCGGAAAATACTATTCAAGCCGGCATCGTCAGCAAAGGCTTCTGTAATATCACCCGGCGGAGTGAAACCCGCCGTATTGGTATCTGCGCCTGTACTGATGGTGATATTGAGCGGATCCAGCAACAGATTTCCGCCAACACCTCGTGTAGCGCTTAAATCGACGTTACCCAAAAAGTTAAGCAAGCGCTTTCCGGAAACCTCTACAAATCCGCCATTGCCGCCATTTGCACCGCCCTTTGCGGAAATGATGCCGTAGTAGCGGGCAATGTCGTTTGCCCACACTATCACTTTACCCCCATCGCCGGAATCTAAGGCATCCGCTTTAATAGTGGCTGTGCTTGCAATATAAGTACGTTCAGCATTCTGGATATTGGCATTTTTACCTTGGACATCGCCGCCTAGAAGAGCAGTGCCGCCGCCCGCGTAGCCACTCACGTCAACGCTAGCACCGTCGAGCAAGGCCACACGCTCGCCTGTAATATTCACTTCCCCGCCTTTAAGGCCGGTTGCATTGCCCTTTGCACTGATATTACCCGATACCTGAACAGTGCTATTTTTACCGCCCTCAAGACGGATCAAGCCATTACGCTCAACCAGGCTGTTGGCTTGCACCACACCATCCACATTGAGCGCAGCAGTGCGGGCGCTTGTAGCCAACTGTACAGCAGCGCCATCGGCAGTGATGTTGCCGGTATTTTTAATGGCGGCATTGAGTGCATCGCCACTCAATTTGACCTGCACCAAACCATCGCCATAAATATCCAGCAGGGCAGATTGCGCTGAACCCAGCACTACGCTGCTGTTGTTGGCTTGCAACGTGCCGCTGTTTTCAACTGAATTACCGAGCAATGCGATATAGCCGCCATCTTCAGCACGAATCACACCCTGGTTGATAACCGCTGCATTCGAATCGCCATTAAACTGATAATGTCTGGCCAGAAAATCCTGATCCGTAATCTGCATGGTCGTGGCCAGCAGACTGCCCACGTTGACTTGTGCACCGGGTGCAAACAGCACACCGTTGGGATTGCTTAGAAACAGGCTGCCCGTTGCACTTAAGCTGCCGAAAATCTGTGATGGATCGGAACCCACGACCCGGAACAAGGCTATGCCCTGATTCGGCTGATAAAGCCTCACCGCTTCATTGGCTGCGATACCAAAAGACTGCCAGTTTACAATAGCCTGCTGGCTGGTTTGGTTGATGTTTAAAGTTTGTGCATCGCGAACAAAGCTCGCATTGCCTGCCTGCACCTGCTCACCCGTCGGTAGCGCTTGCGCCTGATTAAAAGCTCCGCAAATTAAAGCACTCAGCAGGATTCTCATACGTGCCTGCTGCGTTAAATTAAAATGCTGCTGTGGTTTCATCATCTTGCTCATGTCCTGCTCCCAAGTTTTATTATTTTCTAAAACTCAGTTCTAATCTGCCCCCATGCCCTGGTTTCCGATTCTGAATCGACCCCTTCAATCTTGCTTTTTTGATGCGATACCGTCAAATCCAGCATCCATTTTTTTGCAAACTGCACATCCACGCCCACGCCATAATGCGACGACATGACATGGTTGTCACTGCTTAACGCGTTGTGGTCAATGATGCCCCTGCCATAATCAAAAAACACATACGGGCTGAATTCTGTACTTTTAAATACAGGCAAAAAGCTTGCCAACCCTGCAGCTGGCACCATGGCTCTCCGTAACTCGGCCCCGATAATCAGACCCCTATCCGATGAGATTGGCAGCTCACCGAATTCACGCCAGCGGTTAATGCCGCCAATGGCGAGCTTTTCAGCGCTGTCCAGGTTTTTACTCGTGCCCTGATATTCGCCCCTCAGCAATAGATGATATGTCGCAGACAAAGGCTGGATGCGGGATCCGAACAGATTATATTTAACGAAATTACCTTCGGTTTGTGCACCCGTTTCATCCGATGACTTGGCCAGACTGTTTTTAAAATCAACATCCGCAAACTTTAAATTCAGGCCTAACTGGTTAAATCCATTCCACTGCGCGTCGCGCCAGTCCCCAAACAACCCTAGCTCTATGGCATTGATACTGCGGTGATTTTTTAACGCAAATGCCGAGACATCGTCAGAAACATCCTTGTAGGAAAGCCCAGCTCTTGAGGTGATGTTGCCTTGCCTGGATCGTAGTATCGGCTGATCCAGAAACGCGCTGCCATAAGCACTGCGGCCAGACGCGTCCAGTATGGAAAATTCACTGCCCAAACGGTAGTCCGAATAGCCCACATTCAGATTCAGGAGGGTTCCCGTTTCGTGTACGGGAACAATGTATCCGAACTGCGCAGCACGCTGGCGCTCGCCATTCGAGGTTTTTAGATTGAGTCCTAACCGGTCTCCCCTGCCAGCCAGGTTATTAAAAAACAAGCCCGCATTAAGCACCTCCCGGCCGGTAAAGCGGTTGCCGTAGGTATTAGCCGCCACATAACCTGAAAAAAATGGCTGCGCCTGCACTTCTATCGACACATCGCTATAACCAACCTCCTGCCCGGGAGACAGCTCGGAAATTGCCTTCACGCCAGGCAGCGAGTTGACCAGGGTTACATTCTTAACCAGATTGGATTCTTTGATTGCATCGTTACTTGCCAATTCATGCGCCGCCATCCTTTTCATGAAAGCTTCGTCCAGGTTACCTTTTGTCTGCAACTTCAACTCACCCAGATAACCTTCTACCACGGCTATGGTGAGTGCATTTTGGGTAATGTCCTGTTCTGGCAGATAAGCTTCTGCCAGCATGAAACCATGTTGGCGATAATAGCGCGTCACCAATGCCGTCATTGCGTTTAATTCTTTGATCCCTACAGGTTTTCCCAGATACCCCGTCAGCAGCGGAGACAACTGGGCAGCATCCACATTTTTGTTGCCGGTAAACGCAAGGTGGTTGATAGTGACCTGAATGCCCGTACTGCTTTGCAACGGCGCGGGGTAGGATTCACCCTTTCTTTCAATCTCGGGACTGGTAATCACCGGCAGAGCGGGCTGCGTTTCCAGGCGAGGCAGATTGGCAGGATCAGGTAAATCAGTCGCGGCTAAAGCCGGTGAAGCAACAAATGACACAAGAACTAGCAGACTGAACGTCGCTATCGCAGCGCGTAATGGCAGTTTGAAACGATTTACCCTTGATTGCATAAGCGCTATTCTAACCCGGATAAGCGCCTAATAAAAAGCAAATTTACATTTGATATGAATGTGTTACGTTGCTTTTCATACAAAATACTACAAGAGTGCATTGTAATTGAAGCAGGGTCAAGGCCAGGTCAGATACCGCTCATATTCCCAATCACTGACTGAGCGGCAATAATCAAGCCACTCCGGAGTTTTGACGGCCAGGTATTCCGCTACATAATCTTCACCCAAGGCCTTGTTCAGCGCGGCATTAGCCGCTAATGCCGCAAGCGCGTGACCCAGTGTTTGCGGCAAGGTTTTAACCCTGTGCCTTTTAAACTCGATTTCATCCCACTCATAGATATCTTCATCTATCGGCATGGGTGGCGTAAGCTGTTGTTCTACACCATCCAGCATGGCAGCAATAGTGGAAGCCAAGGCCGCGTAGATGTTGCTGCTGCCATCAGTTAAACGGAACTCAATGCGGCCTGCAACCACGCGCGCGACAGTGGTGCGGTTGTTATAGCCCCAGGCAATGTGTGCGGGCGCCCACGTGGTGCCGGAAAGTGAGCGTCCAATCACCAGGCGCTTGTATGAATTGACCGAAGGCGCGTGAAACGCCGCCAATGCCGGGGTGTGAGCCAGCATGCCGGCGATGCATTCGCGACCGATTTTTGACAAGCCGTGCGAATCTGTCTGATCCGCCATGACAGCGTTGCCCTGCGCATCTGTGAGCGACAAATGCAGATGCAAGCCGCTGCCAGGACGGTCTGCAAACGGCTTGGGCATGAGGCTGAAAATCAGGCCCGCCTCTTCGGCAATATGGCTGGCCGCCATTTTGAACAGGATGAAATTGTCAGCCGCTTTGAGTGCGTCGTTGTAACGGTAATTCAGTTCATATTGCCCACTGGCGTCTTCGTGATCGATCTGGAATACGTCAAAACCACACGCTGCCAACCCGGTTTCCATGCGGTGCAGCACCTCCCGCACACGTGCCAGCGCTTGTAAATCGTAAGAAGGTTTGTCCTGGTTGTCTTTGCTGCACGGCACCGGCCGGCCATGCGCATCTGTATTCAGCAGAAAAAATTCCGGTTCTATACCCACATTCAGTGTCCAGCCGCGTGCCTGTAAACGCGCAATCTGGCGCAACAGCAAGCGGCGCGAACAACCCTCAAACGGCTTGCCATCCACCACGCCATTGCACACAATCCGCGCGTAGCCTGGCATCCATGGCAGCGGCTGCAATGTGCTTAAATCGCCTTGCCCATAAAATTCTGAACGCGCACCATTTCTCGGTAAGCCCGTACCCCAAATCGAAGGCCCGGCAAAACCAGCGCCTGCGCCTAAAATATCATCCAAATGCGCAAGCGGAATATATTTGCCTTTAGCTGCGCCGTGAATATCCACAAACTGCACGATGATAGTGTGCACGCCAGCGGCTTGCATGCGCTGTTTGGCTTGCAGAATCGTTTCAGATTTTATAGCAGTGTCGTCCATTTGTATGCCTAAGCTTTTAATAGCGCTCTATCAAGAATATCTAATGCTTCGTCGAACACCGCATCCTGAATTGTCAGCGGATACAAAAAGCGCAACGCATTCACATATATACCGCAACTCAGCAAAATCAAGCCTTCTTCCAGTGCGGCAGCTTGCACGCGCTTCATGGCATCGGTCGACGGCTCGCCCGTTTTGGGGTCGAAAAACTCTGCCGCGACCATCGAGCCTAAGCCTCGAATTTCTTTAATTGACGGTAGTTTGGCCTGCGCGGATTTGAGCCGTTTGGTCAGTTTTTCGCCTAAAAAATTAGCGCGCGCAACCAGTTGCTCTTCTTCGATAACATCAATCACCGCATGCGCTGCCGCAATCGCCAGCGGGTTGCCGGCATAGGTGCCGCCCAGACCGCCAGGCGCAGGACCATCCATCACTTCCGCCTTGCCGCTTACAGCGGATAACGTGGTGCCGCCCGCCATGCTTTTTGCCATGGTGATAATGTCTGGAATCACATCATAATGCTCTGCCGCAAACATTTTGCCGGTACGGCCAAAGCCTGTCTGCACTTCGTCGTAAATCAGCAGCATGCCATGCTCGTCACATTCTTTACGCAATGCGCTCATCAGTGCCGGTGGCGTGACATAAAAACCGCCCTCGCCCTGCACCGGCTCAATAATAATCGCCGCAACACGCTTAGGATCTATGTCTGCCTTAAACAAGGTATGCAGCGCGTTGATTGAATCCTGCTCACTGACGCCATGTATATCGACAGGAAACGGCACATGGTAAATCTCAGCGGGAAACGGCCCAAAACCAACCTTATACGGCGCCACTTTGCCTGTGAGCGCGCAGCCCATCATGGTGCGGCCATGAAATGCGCCAGAGAAAGCAATAATGCCGGGACGGCCTGTGCTGGCACGCGCGATTTTAATGGCGTTTTCAACCGCTTCTGCACCGCTTGAGAAGAAGCAGGTCTTTTTGGCGTGATTGCCAGGAGTTAATCTATTAATGCGCTCGGCTAATGCCAAATAACTTTCGTAGGGCAACACCTGATAGCAGGTGTGCGTAAACTTTTGTAATTGCGCTTCAACCGCCGCGACTACTTTGGGGTGGCGATGCCCGGTATTCAGCACGGCAATGCCGCCCGCAAAATCAATATAACGGCGGCCTTCTACATCCCATACTTCAGAATTGAGCGCACGTTCAATAAAAAAATTGGCCATCACACTGATGCCGCGTGGGGTGGCAGCCAGGCGGCGCTCATGTAGGGATTGGTTACTGGCTAGTTTGTCGGATACGGTATTCATGATGTTTGCCTTTAGATTAAACCAACCGAATCCAAGTCGTCTTAAGCTCGGTATATTTTTCCAGTGCATGCAAAGATTTATCACGGCCATTGCCCGATTGCTTATAACCCCCAAACGGCACGGTAATGTCATCTTCATCGTAACTATTCACATGCACGGTGCCTGCGCGCAAGGCCTTAGCAACCAGGTGCGCGCGCGAAATATCGCGCGTCCACACCGCTGCCGCCAGGCCATAATGGGTTTCATTGGCAATGCGAATCGATTCCTCCTGCGTATCGAAAGTGATGATTGACAGTACCGGCCCAAAAATTTCCTCTGCCGCGATGGTCATGTCGTTGGTCACCTCATCAAACACGGTCGGGCTGATATAAAAGCCACCCGTTTCACTGCGCACACGCTCGCCACCCGCCAGCATTTTTGCACCTTGCGCTTTGCCGCTGGCGATATATTTGAGAACGTTTTCCATCTGCCCGCAATCCACCATCGCACCCATGCTGGTGTTTGCATCCAGCGGATCTCCGGGCTGATAATTTTTAAGCTCCGCAAGCACTTTTCTGACAAATTCGTCTTTAATAGAACGCTCTACCAGCAAGCGCGAAGGCGCATTGCAGCTCTCACCCTGATTGTAAAAAATAGAACCTGCCGAGGCTTCTGCAGCACGGTCTAAATCAACACAATCGGCAAATACAATATTGGGCGATTTACCGCCCAGCTCGCACCAGGCGCGTTTCAGATTGCTTTGTCCTGCCATCATTTGTATTTTTTTGCCAACGGCAGTGGAGCCGGTAAATGCGATGCAATCGACATCCATGTGCAAAGCCAGCGGTGATCCGGCATCTGGCCCAAAACCCGGCAGCACATTCAACACACCCGCGGGGATACCCGCCTCCAAGGCTAAATCACCTAGCCGCAAAGCCGTGAGCGGTGATTTTTCGGATGGTTTAAGCACCACACTATTGCCTGCAGCCAAGGCTGGCGCGATTTTCCACGCGGCCATCGCCATTGGGTAATTCCACGGTACGATGGCACCGACCACACCGATCGGCTCACGCGTGATCATGGCCAAAGTATTATCTGCAGTCGGCGCGATTTCGTCATAAACCTTGTCGATGGCCTCGCCAAACCAACGTAGCGTGTTGGCCGCAGAATTCACATCCGAATTCAAACTCGCAGTAATCGGCTTACCCATATCCAGTGTTTCCAGCAACGCCAATTCTTCTTTATTTTTTAGAATCAAATCAGCGAAGCGAATCATGGTTTGCTTGCGCTCTTTGGGTGACAAACCTGCCCAGCGCCTGTCGTTAAAGGCTGCGCGCGCAACGCTGACAGCTAAATCCACATCCGCAGCTTTGCAGCTCACCACATCAGTGAGCTTACGATTATCTATTGGCGAAAAACACTCAAAAGTTTGGCCATCGACAGCATTTACACGCTTGCCGTTGATCAAAGCACGGCCATCGATTTTTAGTGCTTTTGCACGTGCATGCCAGTCAATCATGTTTTTTGAGTCCATGCTTATTTATCCATCTTTATTTTTCTAGACCGGCCATAGCGATGTATTTAATTTCCAGGTATTCATCTATTCCGTGATGAGAGCCTTCACGCCCAAGCCCCGATTGTTTCACGCCGCCAAATGGCGCGACCTCGTTGGAAATCATGCCGGTATTGATGCCCACCATGCCATATTCAAGCGCTTCCGCCACGCGCCAGATGCGGCCGACATCGCGGCTGTAGAAGTACGAAGCCAGCCCAAACTCGGTGCGATTGGCCTTTTCAATGACTTCTTCATCTGTCTTGAAGCGGAACAACGGCGCCACCGGGCCAAAAGTCTCTTCGCGGAAAATCATGCTATCCGCAGTCACATCCGCCAGCACGGTCGGCTCAAAAAATGTGCCTCCCAGGAGATGACGCTTGCCGCCCTGCACAAGTTTTGCGCCTTTTTTAACTGCGTCCGCCACATGGCTTTCAATTTTCTCGACGGCTGCGCTGTCAATGAGCGGGCCTTGCGTCACGCCGTCTACAGTGCCTTCGCCGACTTTAAGCTGGCTGACTTTAGCCGCGAGCTTTTTGGCGAACGCATCAAACACGCCATCCTGCACAAACATCCGATTGGCGCACACGCAGGTTTGGCCGGCATTGCGGAATTTGCTGATCATGGCACCTTCTACCGCGGCATCCAGATCAGCATCGTCAAACACGATGAACGGCGCATTGCCGCCTAATTCCAGCGAAAGTTTTTTGATGGTATCGGCACACTGGCGCATTAAAATGCGGCCGACTTCGGTAGAGCCCGTGAAAGAAAGCTTGGTCACGATCGGGCTTTCGCACATCACTGCCCCAATTTCGCGCGCTTTGCCGGTAATGACTTGCAGCACACCTGCTGGCACACCTGCTTCTTCGGCCAGCACAGCCAATGCGATGGCGGAAAGCGGCGTCTGTTCGGCCGGTTTGATGATCATGGAGCAGCCTGCCGCAAGCGCAGGCGCCGCTTTACGCGTGATCATGGCCACAGGGAAATTCCACGGCGTAATCGCCGCTGTCACGCCAATCGGCTGCTTGATTACCAGCAGACGGCGGTCGCCTGCTGGTGACGGAATCACCTCACCATACACACGCTTGGCTTCTTCGGCGAACCACTCGATAAAGCTTGCGCCATAAGTGATTTCGCCACGTGCTTCTGCCAGCGGCTTGCCCTGCTCTGCCGTGAGAATCTGCGCCAGGTCTTCGCGATGCTGAATGATTAGATCAAACCAGCGCCTCAGAATCACCGCACGGGCCTGTGCGGTAAGCGTTTTCCAGGCCTTTTGCGCGGCTTCCGCAGCAACAATTGCGCGCTCGGTCTCAGTGCGACCCATGCGCGGCACTTCACAGACAACCTGCCCGTTTGCAGGGTTGGTTACAACGATTTTCTCACCGGAATCTGCACCGACCCAAGCACCCGCCAGCCAAGTACTGCCAGACCTGAGTAACGTTGTGTGATTTAATTTTAGCGTCATAAAACTGCCTGTTATTTATTCGCATCGCTATAGGCAAGCGCCATTTCACGTTTGCGTTTGCGCTCCAGATGCGACTGGTAAAAGCTCGATGCCACAACGGCGATAGTCACGACAGCGATGGTCACGGTGGCCACCGCATTGATGGTAGGGTTCAAGCCCAGCCTGGCACGCGAGAAAATCACCATCGGCATCGTGGAATAGCCGGGTCCAGACAAGAATGAGGACAGCACAACGTCATCAAACGACAGCGTGAAGGTCAGTAAAAACGCCGAAACAAGCGATGGCGTTAACAATGGCAAAGTCACCAGTGTAAACACCTGCCATGGTTTGCAGCCAAGGTCCATGGCTGCCTCGTCTAACCTGCTATCCATTTCGCGCAAGCGGGAAGTCACTACGACCGCCGCATAGGCGGTGCCTAGCAGCGCATGTCCAAGCAATATGGTAAACAGGCCTCGCTCTGGGAAACCCAGCCAGTGCTGGATGGAAACCAGCATTAATAGCAATGACAAACCCACAATTACATCCGGCATCACTAGCGGGGTGCTGGCCATAGAAGAAAGCAGCGCACGCCCGCGAAAGTGCGTGTAACGGTGCAGCGCAAAAGCAGTGAACGTACCAAAAAACACGGACATGAGCGCGGATAGAAAAGCAATTTTTAACGACAAGAATACCGCTGCAATCAAATCACTGTCTTCCATTAATGCGCTGTACCAACGCATACTGGCATGCGACCAAACGGTGACCAGCTTGGAATCATTAAATGAAAACACAACGAGCGTGATAATAGGCAAATATAAAAACGCATAAACAGCGAACATCCAGCCCTTGGCAAAAAGCTTATTTGAGGCCTGACTCATGATTTAGCCTCCTTTAGCTTCGCTTCCGCTTTATTTAAAATCGCCATCGGTACTAGAATAATCAGTATCATCACAACCGCCACAGCGGACGCCATCGGCCAATCATTGTTGCTAAAAAACTCATCCCACAACACACGGCCAATCATTAAAGTATCTGGCCCGCCTAACAGCTCTGGAATCACAAACTCGCCTACCGCAGGGATAAATACCAGCATGGAACCCGCAATAATGCCCGCTTTTGAAAGCGGTACCGTAATCAGCCAGAAGGCCTTGAAAGGACTGGCGCCCAAGTCCGCCGCAGCTTCGAGATAGCGCAAATCCATTTTGGACAGATTGGCATACAAGGGCAAAATCATAAACGGCAAGTAGGAATACACCATGCCCACAATTAATGAAAAAGAATTGTTCATCATCGCCAGCGGCGCATCGATAATCCCCAAACTCATGAGCACATTATTGATGACGCCATTACTGACCAATAAAGTTTTCCAGGCATAAATACGCAATAAAAACGAGGTCCAGAAGGGCAGCATAATCAGCATCAGCAGCATGGGCTGCAGATGCTTGGGCGAGCGCGCCATGAAGTAGGCAAAAGGATAGCCAATCGCCAGACACAGAACGGTTGTGAGAAGTGCATACTTTATCGAGGAAAAGTATGTTTTAACATACAGCGCATCGCTGGCGATAAACTGATAACTCGCGAAATTGAGCTTGAGCGTTGGCCAGCCCTCGCTCCAGCTAATCATGCTGGAAACTGAGGTGGCCTGCATCTCAGACACGCTAATCTTCAGCACAATCAGCAGCGGAATCGCCACCAGCAGGATAAACCAGCCGTACGGAATGCCAATGACGAGTTTATTGCCTTGAAACAAACCGCGTAAGTATTGAGTGAGCTTGTTCATAGCAGCACCTTATTGAGTCAACACAACCATCGCTAAATCATTCCAGTGCATATAAGCGCGGTCGCCCCATGTCAGACCACAGCTTAAATCACGCGTATTGTTCATTTCTTGCGCTTTTACGATCTTGCCAGTGCCGGTTTTAAGGTGATAAGTGGTATGGTCGCCAAAATACACAATTTCCACCACTTCACCCTCGCACCAGTTGTATTCGCCGGTTGGCTTATCTTTGGAAAGTATAATTTTTTCTGGCCTTAGCGCCACGCCTACCGACTGACCCTGGTGTCCGCTGATGCCGTGGCCTACATAATGCACACATTCCGGACAGCGGACCGTGACGTGATCTGCCTCGTCTTCTTCTATCACGCCTTCAAACATATTAACATTGCCAATAAAATCAGCCACTTGGCGGCTATTTGGCATTTCATAAACAGCGTCTGGCTCACCCACTTGCAGGAAATAGCCTTCAGCCATGACCGCAATGCGCGAGGCCATGGTCATGGCTTCTTCCTGGTCGTGCGTCACCAGCACACAGGTCACGCCAACTTCTTCAATAATATTGACCAATTCCAACTGGGTGGACTCGCGTAATTTTTTATCCAGCGCACCAAGCGGCTCGTCCAGCAAAAGCAGTTTAGGGCGTTTGGCCAGGCTGCGTGCCAGGGCTACGCGCTGCTGCTGGCCACCCGATAGCTGATGCGGCTTGCGCTGGGCGTATTTATTAAGCTGGGCAAGACTCAGCATTGCCTCAACACGGCTTGCAATTTCATCCTTAGGCAGATGGTCACGCTTCAGGCCAAACGCAATATTTTCCCAAACACTTAAATGCGGGAAAAGTGCATAGGATTGGAACATCATGTTTATTGGGCGCTGATAAGAGGGTATATTGGTAATATCCTGATTTTCAAGAAAGATTCTGCCTTTGGTAGGCTGCTCAAAACCTGCCAGCATACGCAACAAGGTCGATTTCCCACAGCCAGAGCCCCCAAGCAAACCAAAAATCTCACCTTTTGTGACGGTGAGCGAAACATCGTCTACCGCCTTGATTGTTCCATCATAGATTTTGGTGATGCCTTCAACCCTCAGCAAAACCTCTTTTTCAGCTGGTTTGCTGTTAGTTTGAGATTTAGGTGCTGTCGCCATACTGACCCCGAATTAAGTAGCTGTAAAGAAATTATGATTGAACCATCAGAAAGGCCTGGATTAGCCAACTGGCTAACCCAGGCAATCATTTTAATAATTATGTACCTGTTTTGAATTGTGTGTATAAACGCGTTTGGACACGACGGGTTGCATTATCCACATTGCCAGGTGGAATCAACTTTTTAATATCTTCTTCAGATAAGTAAATAGTTTTATTGTTTTTAATTTCCTCACTTACAAACGGTGTTGCAGCCTTATTCGGGTTAGCATAAGTCACTGCATTGGTGAGGCCCGCATGCACTTCCGGCCTTAAAATGTAATTGATGAATTTATGCGCATTGCCTGGGTGTGGCGCATCTGCCGGAATCGCCATGGTATCCATAAACATATAGCCGCCCATTTTAGTCACCAGCGCCTCAATGTTTTGCTCGGATTTGTTTTCGATAGAGCGTTTGCGTGCCAAGTTGAAATCACCCGCCCAGCCAAGCGCTACGCAGATATTGCCACTGGCCAGATCTTCAATTTGGCCGCCTGAGTTAAAACGTTTGATATCGGGACGCACTTTCATCAGCATATCAAAGGCCACTTTGTAATCATCCGCATTCAGACTGAACTCCGGCTTGCCTACATAACGTAAGGCAATGGGGAATACTTCTGTTGGCGCATCCAAAAATGAGATGCCGCATGATTTAAGTTTGGACGTATATTTAGGATCAAACACCAAATCCCAGGTATTTTCAGGCATTGGCATATCGCCCAGCGCCGCCTTGACCTTATCCACATTAATACCTACTGTGGTATAGCTCCACAGCCAGTCCACCAGGTATTGATTACCTGGATCAAGCTTGGCCATTTGCTCCAGCACTGCAGGATCTAAGTTTTTCCAATTAGGTAATTTACTTTTATCTAGTTTTTGCAGCAAACCACCTTCCATTTGCATTTTGCCCCAGTTGGATGAAGGCACCACAATGTCATAGCCTGTGTTTTTAGCAATCATTTTTGCATGCAATATCTCGTTGCTATCAAACACATCGTAACGTACTTTAATGCCGGTTTCTTTTTCAAAGTTAGGAATCGTGTCTTCTGCTAAATAATCTGACCAGTTGTAGATGTTAAGGACTTTCTCTTCCTCGGCCACTTTCGCTGGCTCGCTGGCTTTATCTCCGCTGGTTTTATCGCCGCACGAGACCAGCATCATGCCGGCAGCAACTAACGCAATCAAGCCTAACCAGCGCTTGCTAAAAGATACATTCATATTCATTACCCCTTCAATTGGTGAGTGATTAAAAACGTTTATTCAGTAAATTTACATCATTCATTTGAGCGGTGAAACACCCGTATTCATTATCGATTGCTCGCCAGCAATCTTACAATATGTATCAGCCAACAACCACAATTTTATTGGCGCATATTGCAAATTCAAACAAAATTTTCGCTGAAAATACTTACAACAAACCTCGTGTTTTTAAGTCCAGTTGCGTCGCATCCAAACATTTGTAAATCAGCGCAATCATTTCATCAATCTGCGCCTTGGTGGTCACGAGCGGCGGCGCAATAATCATGCGGTCGCCCACGGCTCGCATGATTAACCCGTTGGCAAAACAATGTCCACGGCAAATCATGCCAACCTCTAGTGCTTCATCAAAAGCAATGTGGTTTTGCTTATCCTTCATCAGCACAAACCCTGCCACCAGGCCGCAAGTTTCGGCACCACCCACCAATGGATGTTTTGCCAGTTCTGCATATTTCTCGGTCAGGTAAGGACCGGTTTCATTCAGCACCCTGTCCACCAGGCCTTCACTCTCAAGAATTTCAATGTTAGCCAGTGCCACAGCACAAGCGACCGGATGGCCGGAGTAGGTATAGCCATGGTTGAACTCGCCGCCTTTATCAATCAGCACATCGGCCACGCGCTTACCTACCACCACGCCGCCAAGCGGGATATAGCCTGAAGTCACCCCTTTGGCAAACGTCATCAAGTCGGGCTTGGCACCCAGCAATTGCGAACCGAACCATTTGCCAAGCCGGCCGAAGCCACAAATTACTTCATCGCAAATCAGCAGAATGCCGTACTTGTCACATATTCTCTGGATTTCCGGCCAGTATGTTTTGGGTGGAATAATCACGCCGCCTGCACCCTGCACCGGCTCGCCAATAAAAGCGGCGACTTTATCCGCCCCGATTTCCAGGATTTTATCTTCCAGCCACGAAGCCGCTCTTATTCCAAAGGCGTCTCGATCTTCATCCGGCGCCAGGCCGTAATGGTACGGCTGCTCAATGTGCACAATACCCGGAATCGGCAGGCCGCCCTGCGCATGCATGCCGCCCATGCCGCCAAGAGAAGCGCCCGCCACGGTTGAGCCATGATATGCATTGTTACGGCTGATGATGACGGTACGTTCCGGCTGGCCCAGAGTCGTCCAGTAATGACGCACCATGCGCAAATTGGTATCGTTTGACTCCGAGCCTGAACTGCTGAAGAACACATGGCTATAGTTGTCACCTGCCAGCTGAACGATTTTTTCTGCCAGCTTCACCGCGGGCACATTGGTGGTTTGAAAAAAACTGTTGTAATAAGGCAATTCCAGCATCTGTTTGGCAGCCGCGTCCACCAGGGCTTTGCGACCGTAGCCGGCATTCACGCACCACAGCCCCGACATCGCATCAAATATTTTCGCGCCTTCCGAATCCCAGATGTACACGCCCTCGGCTTTGGTAATGATGCGTGCACCCTTGGCCGCAAGGCTTTTGTGATCGGTAAAAGGGTGCATGTAGTGCGCGGAATCTATGGCTTGAATATCTTTAGTAATGGTCATGTCGTTCTCAATTCGTTATTTGGTGGCCCAGCCTGAGCAATTTACACATGCATGAGCAAATGCTCTCGCTCCCACGGGCTGATCACGCGCATAAATTCATCATGCTCGGTTTCTTTCACAGCCAGGTACACATCAATAAAATTTTTGCCCAGCACTTCATGCAATGCTGTTGCATCTTCCAGTTCGCGCAACGCTTCCGACAAGCCTCGCGGCAACTGGTAATCATGGGCGTAGGCGCTGCCGGTGGTGACTTCTGTCGGCTTTAGCTTTTCCTTGATGCCCAGATAGCCGCAGGCCAATGTGACCGCCATCGCCAGATAGGGGTTTGCATCCGCGCCCACAACGCGATTCTCAAGACGACGCGCGGAAGGATCGGAAATCGGCACCCGGATGCCCACCGTACGGTTGTCATAGCCCCATTCAATATTGATCGGCGCTGCGCCATTGCGCACGATGCGGCGATATGAGTTCACATAGGGCGCAAGCAAGGCCATGGCGGCCGGCAGGTACTTCTGCAAGCCAGCAATGTAATGATAAAAAAGCGGCGAAGCCTCGCCATCCGGCTTGCTGAAAATATTCTGTCCAGTTTTGGTATCAATCACGCTCTGATGAATATGCATGGCTGAACCCGGCTCATGTTCCATGGGTTTTGCCATAAACGTGGCATACATATCATGCCGCATGGCCACCTCTCGCAATGTGCGCTTGAAGAAGAAAGCCTTATCCGCCAGCACCATGGGTTCATCATGCAGGAAATTGATTTCCATCTGGCCAGCGCCGAATTCATGAATCAGTGTATCCAGTTCCAGCCCCATGATTTCACAGTAGTCGTAAATATCCTCAAACAATGGGTCAAACTCGTTTACCGCATCAATGCTGTAAAGCTGGCGGCTGGTTTCCTTGCGGCCGCTCCTGCCGACAGGGGGTGTCAGCGGCAGATCCGGATCGGTATTGCGTGCCAGCAGATAAAACTCCAGCTCGGGTGCCACGATGGGCGTCCAGCCTAGATCCTTGTATAAATCCGTGACCCGGCGCAATACGTTTCTGGGTGCAAAATCAATCAGTTTCCCATCATGGCCGACGCAATCCATAATCACTTGTGCGGTGGGGTCAACTGCCCAGGGAACCAACCTCAGGGTCACGGGATCCGGCAATAGCACCATGTCTTTATCGGTAAAACCCATCACCCGGTCATAGCCTTCATGGCCTTCCGGCGACTCACCCGTCACAGTCACGCCCAATACGGCCTCCGGCAAGCGCATGGCACGTTCGGTAGAAAACTTCTCGCGCGGCAAAATCTTGCCGCGCGCGACGCCAGTCAAATCGGGTACCAGGCATTCTATTTCCGTGACATTATTCTCGGTCAGCCAGCGATCCATTGCTGCAAGATCAAAATTTTTACGTTCATGCATTTTTTTCCCCAACTTCTTTTTATAAATAAATTTGAATCCATGTTACATATTGTTCGTCAGTTAATTTGAGCATTCATCCGATTCCGGCAAGCCTCGCCGAACGCCCTGAAAATCGCCAAATATTGCGGGTTCTCCATCACCTTCCACTCCGGATGCCATTGCACGCCTAAAGCAAAAGAGCACGCACCATCCACATGCAAAGCTTCTATCAGGCCATCCGGTGCATACGCTTCCACCGTCAACCCTGCCCCCAGCCTATCAATACCTTGGCCGTGAATCGAATTCACATTCATTTGATTGCTGCCCACTATCGACGCCAGTTGTCCATTGGCCACCAGGCTAACTGGGTGTGCTGGCGAATATTGCGCTTCTATGGGCGTATCATCCGCCTCGCGATGATCATTCAGACCAGTAACTTTATGCACAGCTTGGTGCAGACTGCCACCGAACGCCACATTCAACTCCTGAAAGCCGCGGCAAATGGCCAACAGCGGAATACCTGCGTCAATCGTCGCGTGTATCAGTTTCAGCGTGAGCGCATCGCGCGCGGAATCCAGCGGCAGCGATGGGTCATGTACCTCCTGGCCAAAATGCGAGGGATGCAGATTGGACACTGAGCCTGTCAGCAAAACACCATCCGCCATCGCCAGCAACTCCTCCAGCTCAATATGGTCGCTGACCGCAGGAACCAGCAGAGGCAAGGCTCCTGCCGCTTCCGCCACCGCCAGAATATATTTTTGCCCGACCGCATGAAAGGGATGTGCGCCTAGCTGTTTCACGTCAGCTGGCAGCAATACTACTGGTTTTCTGTGCACAGGTTTCTTCATCGCCTTACTACTCGACAACCCTATCAATATGCCTTCAATGCCCGTTATACCACTATTTTCAAGGATTGCAACAATTCGGTTACAAGTATACTATGCCTTTAATTGGTAATACCACAAGAGCCATTTAAGTTATTTAATTAGAACCACTTTAGAAAAACAATACCGCCTGATGAAACAGCCTGTTCTCTCTGAATGGTTATTAACGCAGCTTAGCCAGAGCAAATTTCCCGCCCGCATGCCCAACCACCGACGTGTGTACGAAGCTATCCGCCGCGCCATTACAGAGCAAGTATTGCCATCGGGCTGCCGATTACCTTCCACGCGCAATCTCGCGACCGATTTAGGCATGTCCCGCAACACTGTGTTGGCGGCTTTCGACCAATTGCTGGACGAAGGCTATGTAGCGGCCAAGACGGGTAGCGGCACCTACGTTGCCTACAATCAGCCTGATGAATTCTCAAAAAATCCAAATGTGATAAACCCGCCCAACCCTGAGGGTGATATCGGGCTTTCCAGGCGCGGCCTGATTGCGTCCAGCACACAAAATTATCATCCAAGTGACCATTCAAGCGATCATCCAAGCAATCGCCCTAGTAACCATGAGGTACAGCCATTTACGCCGGGCGCGGATGATTATTCCAAATTTCCGTTCGAGCTCTGGCGGCGTTTGCTCAATCGTCAGTGGCGCACGCCAGACCCAGCCCTGCTAGACAGTAGCCATAACGGTGGCTATCTGCCATTACGGCAAGCCATTGCCGATTATTTGCGCGTATCGCGCGCGGTAAACCTGAAGGTAGATCAAGTGCTGATTACCTCTGGCACCCAGCAATCCATTGACTTATGCGCACATTTGCTTACCGACCACAATGACTGTGCCTGGGTAGAAAACCCCTGCTATTGGGCAGCACGGCGCGTACTGGAAGCGAACGGCCTGCAACTGCATCCGGTTGCTGTAGACAACGAAGGCATGGCCCCCACCACACAGGATTTTCGTGTGAAGCCGAGATTGATTTACACCACGCCGTCGCATCAGTACCCTAAAGGCATGGTCATGAGCTATGGCCGCCGCCGGCTACTGCTGGATTACGCGCAGAATCAGAGCGCATGGATTATTGAAGATGACTATGATAGCGAGTTTCGCTTTGAAGGTCGCCCCATCTCGTCACTGCAAGGCATGGATCAGGACGGCCGCGTGCTGTATCTGGGCACATTTTCAAAGGTGATGTACCCGGGCATCCGCCTCGGCTACATGGTGATACCGCCGCAACTGGTAGCTCCGTTCAAAAACGGCCTTTACGAACTGCAACGTCCCGGGCAGGTGATGATTCAGGCGGCATTGGCCGATTTTATTGAAGAAGGCCATTTTGCCAGCCATATCCGGCGCATGCGCCAAACTTATGGTGAAAGACGCCGTTTGTTGCAGGCCGCACTGGCACCGGTGGCAAATGCTGGCGCACGACTTTCACCTGTTGATTCTGGGCTGCATCTGGTGGTGGAATTCAACTCAAATATTGACGACGTGTATGTTGCTAAAATGGCTGCTCAACAAGGCTTACGGGTGTATCCGCTCTCAAACTACTGCGTAGGCGAAAAGTGCGAAAAAGGTTTGATTATTGGTTACGCCTACGCCGCAACAGAGCACATCATACATTACGGCAATATACTAGCTAATGTGATACAGGAATCTTTGAGAAAACAGGCATTAGCCTAAGGCATCACGCAACTGATACCACGCCATGCCCAGCACCAACGCGGGTGTTCGCAATAATTTGCCACCAGGAAAATCATGGTGCCTGATTTGCGCGATCAAATCCAAACGTTCAGCTTGGCCAGAAATCGCCTCCGCTACCAGCTTGCCCGCCAGGCCGGTAAGCGCCACACCGTGGCCTGAAAACCCCTGTAAGTAGTAAATGTTATCTGCAATGCGGCCAAAATCCGGCGCGCGGTTCATGGTGATATCAACAAAACCGCCCCAGGTATATTCAACTTTGGTATCTTTTAATTGCGGAAATGCTGTAGCCATGCGTGCCTGCATGCTGGCTGTCAGGTTATGCGGCGTCATGGCGCTATAGCTCACGCGGCCGCCAAATATCAGGCGCGGCTCATTGGATGAAGATCTGGCCGAAAATCTAAAATAATCCAGTACGAAATTGGAGTCGCACACCGCTGCGTTAGTAGGAATAAGTTTTGCTGCAAGTTTTGGATCAATCGGCTCTGTGCCTACAATATAGGTTCCCACAGGCATGATGCGTCGGGCCAAATCAGGGGCTAATTTTGGCGATACTTCAGGCAAATACATATTGCCTGCCAGCACCACAAATTTGGCTTTTACATTGCCAGTTTCTGAATGCAAAGTTACTGTCTCACCTTGCTGCATCGTATTCACAGACGAATGCTGAAAGATGCGCACACCCAGACTGGCCGCGCCTTTTGCCAAGCCCAAGCAGTAATTCAGCGGATGCAGATGCCCGGAACGCTTATCGTAGAAGCCATTAAAATAACGCGGGCTATCAATCCAGCTACGCAGGTGCGCGGGTTCAATCCACGTTGCATCGCTGTCGTAATGGTACTTTTGCGCCATGCCATCGAACCACTTACGCAGCTTTTTACCTTTGCGCTCACCTACCGAAACGCCAAGAAAACCATCAGTCAAATCGCATTGGATATCAAAGCGCTTTACACGCTCGCGCACTAGATCCAGTGCTTCCAGCGTCATACCCCACACTTGCTTTGCCGCTTCAAAACCAAGTGCATTTTCAATCACGTTCTGTTCGCAAGCCAGGCCGGCAATAATCTGCCCGCCATTGCGTCCGCTCGCACCAAAGCCGATATGATTGGCTTCCAGCACCACCACAGAATAACCACGGTCTGCCAGTTCAATCGCCGCAGACAATCCCGCAAAACCGCCGCCCACCACGCATACATCAGCCTCGATATCGCCTTGCAGCTTGGGGTAAGCAGGCTGCTCATTCGCGCTGGCGGCGTAATAAGAGCTTTGCGTAAGCTTTAAATCCGTAGATTTAATATTAGTCTCGAGCATATTTATTTTTGTGTGGCAATGCGCCCGCAAAGCCATGTCCACACCAAGGTTGCCGCGGCGTTGGATGTTAATTCTGCATGGTCATACGGCGGTGAAACTTCGGTACAGTCCATCCCCACCCAATTCAAATCGTGCCAGGCTTCGAGCAGCGTCATCGCCTGTGTGGTGGTCAAGCCGCCTACTTCTGGTGTGCCGGTGCCTGGCGCAAACGCAGGGTCGAGCGCGTCGATATCAAACGTTAAATACAGCGGCGGATTACCGGCTTTTGCCATACGTTCACGCACTTCATCAGCCACATTTTTTAAACCATCGCCATCTTTGCCGCGCAATTCGCGCGCGGTGTAAATTTTGCCGCCATGGTCGCTCACAAACTCACGCGCAGAGCGCTCGCCGGATGAGCGTATACCGATTTGTACGAAGGTTTCCGCGTCAACCAAGCCTTCCGTCATCGCTTCATACACCCAGGTGCCATGGCCGGAAGGTTCGCCAAAATGATCTGTCCAGGTATCGCAATGTGCGTCAAAATGGATGCATGCCAGTGGTTGTTGGTAATAGGCGTGGTATGCACGCAATAATGGTAAAGTAATGGAGTGATCGCCGCCCAGCCATATCATCGTCTGGTTTTTAATCAATTCACTTGCTAGCGGCATCAGCGCGCTGCGCATGGCGTCTATACTGGTGTTTGGCAAATTCAAATCACCTACATCTTTTAAATGCTCAAGCGGCGAAACGTCAAATAATGGGTGCGTGGCATCGCACAGCATCTGGCTGGCGTGGCGAATCGCACTCGGCCCAAAGCGCGCACCAGGGCGATTGGTCACGCTGCCATCCCAATTGATACCCGCGATGGCGTATGGTTTTTTAGCGGCCTTATCAATAGACAGAGGCTTTTCTATTGGCAACCCTAGAAAACCGCTGGTAGAAAGATAGGCAAAGGCGTGATTCATTCATTGCTCCGATATCTGGATGTACTTATGTGACATTATAGGTAGAATACTAATTGTATGCTGGCCTTAAAAGTAGTGCCATTTATTTAAAATTAATAGAGCCATTTACTGGCAAAACCCCATGCAGACATTAGCCCATAAAGCACAGAAAATCATAGAAACAGAGCGCCAGCATTATCTGCAATTGCATCCACGTTCAGTTGCATTATCACAAAGCGCAAGCGAGCACTTTCTCTATGGCGTGCCCATGCACTGGATGAATGACTGGGGCACGCCGGTACCCTTATTTGTCGAGAAAGCGCAAGGCGCGCACTTCACTTGTGCAGATGGTTTGGATTATACGGATTTCTGCCTGGGCGATACGGGCGCCATGTTCGGTCACAGCCCGCCGGCCGTGGCAAAAGCCATCACATGCCAAGCCAATAAAGGCCTTACTGCCATGTTGCCCTCTGCCCTGGCAGCCAATGTGGGCGAGGCTTTGGCGGCATACTTCAATTTGCCATTCTGGCAGTTAGCCACCACTGCGACCGATGCCAACCGCTTCGTACTGCGCTGGGCGCGCGCTATAACCAATCGCAAAAAGTTATTGGTGTTTGATGGCTGTTATCACGGGACTATAGATGATGCCATGGTAGATTACACCATGCGAGAAGACACCATGGTGGACGCCGCTAATGGCAAAACGAGAAACCGCGCCAGTTTGCTCGGCCAAGTTTATGATTTAAGTTTGCACACGGTCGCTGTGCCGTTTAACGATTTAACCGCGGTTGAGCGCGAATTGGCCACAGGTGAAATCGCATGTTTACTCACCGAGCCCGCACTCACTAACTGTGGCATGATATTGCCAGAAACTGGCTTTATACAAGGCCTGCGCGCGCTTTGCACAAAATATGGCACGCTACTAATTTTGGATGAAACGCACACCATTTCCTCTGCGCATGGGGGCTGGGCAAATGCGCACAACATCACGCCGGATTTTTTAGTGGTCGGCAAACCGATTGCTGGCGGCCTTCCAGCGGCGGCTTACGGCTTTAGCGCAGAAATGGCAGCGCGCATGAAAGCCGCCAAAGATAGTGCACCTGCCGGACATTCCGGCATCGGCACTACTTTATCTGGCAACATGATGGCACTTGCTGCCATACACGCGACCCTTACCGAAACAGCTTCAGAGTCCGCTTACACGGACATGCTGGCATTGGCCGAGCTTTTGGAACAACAGCTTACTGCATCATTGGAATCGCACAAGCTGCCATGGAATATCACACGTCTGGGCGCACGGCTGGAACTGCAGTTTTGCGAAAAACCGCCTCATAACGCACAAGCTGCAAGGCTTGCACAAAACGACATTTTAGAAAGCGCCATTCACCTCTATTTGCTCAATCGCGGTGTGCTACTGACGCCCTTCCATAATATGATGCTGGTGTGCCCCGCTACCAGCAAGGATGATGTTGCAAAATTAGCACGAGTGTTTAACGATTGCTTAAATACTCTTTTGCAAATGTAATAACAAGCAATTCAGTTGGACTGTTTTGGTTCTTGTATATCACAAGTAATAGAAATTTCCTCTCGTTGATCAGTTTCGTTTTCAACTATAGTTCTTGGAGGGTCTACAGCCCAATCAACATCAATTTTGTATTGCTTTCCCGCTTCTAATTCCATAGTCCATGTGCTATTACATTTCTTATCAGGCATGAGAGCACCGCATGTAATTGCTAATGGAAGAAATACTGGTACGATAGCTCCCATGGCGCATGGTAATGAAGCCGCGTCTCTTGCTGCATTTTTCGTTTTGTTTTCGCGGTCCCACCAACCGCTTTTCAGCTTGAATTCATAGTCGCCTGGCTTGAGGAAGCCAATAGTTTGATTTTTATTAAAACTAACCAATTGATGCTTATCTATGTGCACATCTAGAGATTTGGAGAAAGATAAAGTTGATATTGCATTGGAAGGAATTTCCAATAGCAGTGACACTTCAGCCACCTTATCGGAAGGGAGTGTTTTGCCGTCATAAAACTTGCCATTCTGAGAAGCGCAGCCAACCAAATAAAGGCACGAAAAAAGGCAGATAAGTTTACCGACCTTGGTACAAATCAATTGAGGCATTCTCGATTCATTCACAAAGACACTATCGCCTCAATCTCCACCAACACATCGCGCGGCAATTTAGCCACTTGCACAGTAGAGCGCGCAGGCGTGTGACTGCCGAAAACGTCGCCATACACTTTATTCATCGCAGCAAAATCATCCAGATTCTTCAAAAACACGGTGGTTTTAACCACTTTGTTTAGGCTCGCACCTGCCGCTTCAATCACAGCTTTCAGGTTCGCCATTACTTGCGCGGTTTGCACGGTAATATCGCCATCGTTCAGCGTGCCATCAGCGCGCAGCGGAATTTGACCTGACGTAAACAATAAATCGCCCACCACCATGGCTTGCGAATATGGGCCGATGGCGGCTGGCGCGTTTGGAGTTTGGATTACTTTCATTTTAAAATATCCTTTATTTAACTATTTTTACTTTTTCTGTCATTCTGACGAAAGTCAGAATCTGTTGTTTGTTGAAGCTAGATTGCGGATCAAGCCCGCAATGACAGTTTTTTGTAGCCTTTTAAAACTGGATTCCCGCCTGCGCGGGAATGACGATGCTCTAATCAACATAGCGAAATTGTATGCGTTTAACGTTGCAAAACAATTCATAAGCAATTGTTCCAGCGGCTTTTGCGACATCGTTGGCGGCCACTTGGTCGCCCCATAATTCAACATTTGAGCCAATTCTAGCATTTGGTACATCAGTTAAATCGACAAACAGCATATCCATCGAAACGCGGCCAATGATGTGTGTCATTTTGCCATCGACCGCCGCAGGTGCGCCTGTAGCCGCTCTAGGATAGCCATCCGCATAGCCGCAAGCAACCACACCCACAATCGTATCGCGCTCGGCGGTAAAGATACTGCCATAGCCAATCGATTCGCCTTTTTTAATGTTGCGGATTGAGATAATTTGCGACGTGAGCTGCATCACAGCGCGTAATTTAGTGTCAGTTGTCATGAGTGGATCTGCGCCATACAGCATAATACCAGGCCGTGACCATTCGCCTTTGGCTTGTGGCCAGCCTAAAATGGCAGCAGAGTTTGCCAAGCTAACTTCTTCAGAGCCTAAATTTTGCACAGTGTGCTGGAAAAGCGCAATTTGCTGATTTGTATGCTCGCTGCTTAAAGTATCCGCATTGGCAAAATGCGACATCAGGACGATTTTCGCTACATTGGGATGTCCGTTTAAACGCGAATAAGCTTGAATGTACTCGCTGGGCGACAAGCCCACTCTGTGCATGCCGCTATCCATCTTTAGCCAGACATGCACCGGCTGAGCGAGTCTTGCCGCAAGTAAGATTTCCACTTGCCACTGTGCATGCACCACCAGCCACAAGTCATTTGCGGCAATCTCTGGCAACTCGGCTGCCTCAAAAAAACCTTCCAGCAACAGAATAGGATTCTTGATGCCCGCCTGACGGAGTTGCAACGCCTCTTCCAGGCACGCAACCGCAAAGCCGTCCGCCTCATTTTCTATTGCTTTGGCGCATTGCACCGCGCCGTGTCCATACGCGTTGGCCTTGATGACCGCCAGTGCGCTTCCGCCATGCATTTGCTTGGCAACGCGATAATTATGGCGAAACGCATCCAGGCGAATGTGCGCAATAGCGGGACGGGACATGAATTTAGGTGTTTAAAAGTGCGTGTTTAGGATTGGTGTGTTTTTGAACGCTCTTATTGTAACGATTTAAGCTCAAGTCGTCACTTTGAATCGCCGGCTGATGGTTCGCCACCAAGTCCGCCAGCAGTTGGCCGGAACCGCAGGCCATCGTCCACCCTAGCGTACCGTGACCCGTGTTGAGCCATACGTTGTCATACAGGCTGTTTGTTTTGCCAACACTGGACGCTTTGCCGATAATCGGTGTGCCATCCGGCGTCATTGGCCGCAAACCTGTCCAGAACAGTGATTTTGAGTAGTCACCCGCACTGGGGAACAAGCTGTTCAGCACCATTTCCAGCGTTTCGCGCCGACGCGGATTCAGGCTTAAATCAAAGCCTGCAAGTTCCGCCATGCCGCCTACCCTGATTCTATTGTCAAAGCGTGTAATAGCCACTTTGTAAGTTTCATCCATCACGGTAGAAACAGGCGCAGCGTCAGGATTGATGACTGGCACGGTGAGCGAATAGCCTTTGACCGGATACACGGGAATCTGCAAACCCAACCCCTGCATCAACTGGCGCGTGTAGCTGCCGAGCGCGACTACATATTGGTCGGCTTCCAGCATTTCCGTGCCAACATCGGTACTGATTTCTACGCCAAAAAGCTTGTTTTTGCTGGTAAGCAGATGTTTTACACTCACGTTTTGACGAAATTTCACGCCAAGCTGTTTTGCCTTTTCAGCCAGATTGGTTGTGAATAGCTGGCAATCACCGGTTTCATCACCGGGCAAGCGCAGGCCACCCAACAACTGGTCTTTAACCAGTGCTAAAGCAGGCTCTGCGTGGGCGCAGCCATCAGGGTCAAGATGCTCAAATGGAACGCCTAAGCGTTCGAGTACAGCAATATCTTTTGCCTCGGCATCCAGCTGTTTTTGTGTGCGAAATACCTGCAAAGTGCCCTGTGTGCGGCCTTCATAGGCAATGCCGGTGCTGGCGCGCAATTCAGCCAGACAATCGCGGCTATATTCCGCAAGGCGTACCATGCGTTCTTTATTACGATCGTAGCTCTTGGCGTTGCAGTTTTGCAATAACTTTAACGTCCATTGCAACTGCCACAATGTCCAATCCGGCTTAAGTGAAAGTGGCGAATGCCGCTGAAACAGCCATTTCAAGGCCTTCATCGGCACGCCCGGTGCCGCCCATGGCGCAGCATAGCCGGGTGAGATCTGCCCAGCATTGGCAAAACTGGTTTCCAGCCCCACTGCCGGCTGACGGTCGATGACTGTGACATCAAACCCCTTCTGCGCCAAATAGTAAGCGGAGGTGACACCCACCACGCCGGAACCTAGTACAAGCACCTTCATTTCAACCTCTGTATATATCAAAGATAACACGTACAGTCTATTGAATTCATATGTATTAAATTAACCAAATTAGCTACATTTATTTACATAATTAACTAATAATTATTAATTAGTAGTAATATTTGCTAAAAATAAAATAGAAAATAGTTTATTCAATATAAAGGAGAAATCATGCGCATTCGTACCCATGCCGTGCGCGAGCTGGATCGTATTGATATGAAAATATTGTCTGTGTTGCAGACCGATGCGCGCATTCCGATTACCGAACTGGCGGAGCGCGTAGGCCTGTCCGTCACACCCTGTGGCGAGCGCGTTAAAAACCTGGAGAAAGAAGGCGTGATTCTGGGTTACCACGCGCGCCTGGACCCGCATGCAATGGGATTGGGGTTGCTGGTATTCGTGGAACTCAAGCTTTCCACCAAATCGGGTGCGATTTTTGGCAAATTCAAACAGGAAATTCTCAAACTGCCCAGCGTGCTGGAGTGCCATTTGGTTTCTGGCGATTTTGATTACCTTATTAAAGCACGCATCGCAAAAATGGCGGACTACCGCACCCTGTTAGGCGATATATTGCTCACCCTGCCCGGCGCGCAGGAGTCGCGCAGTTATATTGTGATGGAAGAAGTCAAAGAAAGCCTTGCGCTGCCGCTTATAGAAGCAAAGGAATAAAAACAAGTGGTTCTAACTAAATATTCCAAATGGCTCTTGTTGCATGCCCAATTTAAGAAAACAATGCTATTGTAATCAGTATGATTTTGCTTTAGTTTTAGTGATGTATGCCTCATTAATACTTGTGAATTCTGTCACTTTTTTAAGGGGATTAAAATGATTTCAATTTCAATTAAACAAGCGTTAATGGCAGCGCTTACTGCGGGGTTAGCTGCCAGCATCTGCAGCGCGCATGCAGAACACGTCAGCAAAATTGGTGCAGGCGAAGGCAGGCTGGACGTGATTGCCTGGCCCGGTTACCTTGAGCGTGGCGAATCGGATAAAAACTACGATTGGGTGACCGGCTTTGAAAAGGAAACCGGCTGCAAGGTGAACGTAAAAACCTCCGGCACTTCTGATGAAATGGTGTCGCTGATGAATAAAGGCGGTTATGACCTGGTGACTGCTTCAGGCGACGCCAGCCTGCGATTGGTTGCAGGCAAAAAAGTACATCCGATCAATACGGCTTTAATCCCCTCATGGAATACGATAGACCCCCGCCTGCAGAATGCGCCTTGGCACACCGTTGGCGGCAAGCATTATGGCGTGCCTTACCAGTGGGGGCCAAACGTGCTGATGTACAACACGCAAGTATTTAAAACCGCGCCTACCTCGTGGGCAACAGTATTCGAGCCGCAAAACCTGCCCGATGGCAAACCGAATAAAGGCCGCATCCAGGCTTATGATGGTCCGATTTACATCGCAGACGCAGCGTTGTATTTGATGAAGAAAGACCAGTCACTTGGCATTAAAGACCCCTATGAATTGAATGAAAAACAATATGCGGCGGTGTTAAAACTGCTGCGCCAGCAAAAAACCTTAACGCATAGATATTGGCATGATGTGACCGTGCAGATGACCGATTTCAAAAAAGAAGGCGTGGCAGCTTCTGGCGCATGGCCGTATCAGGTCAATGCCTTAAAAACTGAAAAGCAGCCGATTGCGTCTGTGATTCCACAAGAAGGCGCGACAGGCTGGGCGGATACCACCATGCTGGCCGCTGGCGCGAAACACCCGAATTGCGCGTATAAATGGCTGGAGCACTCGCTGAACCCGAACCTGCAATCGGGCCTGGCAGAATGGTTTGGCTCCAACCCGGCTGTAGCCACTGCCTGTAAAACCAAAGCGCCGGGCGGCAGTGACTTCTGTGCAGATAACGGTTTTGAGCGCTTTACCGAAATTAAATTCTGGAGAACGCCACAAGCCAAATGCTCACTTAAAGAAGGCTGCGTACCTTACAGCCGCTGGACGAAGGACTATATTGCCATCATGGGTGGCAGATAAACTTGACTTCAACCTATGGCAATCGCAGTCGAATTTTCCGCCGTCAGCCGCCATTACGGTAACGTAAAGGCAGTGGATAATGTAACGATTGCTGTCGCCGAGGGCGAGTTTTTTTCCATGCTCGGGCCAAGCGGCTCGGGCAAAACCACTTGCCTGCGCCTGATTGCAGGTTTTGAACAGCCCAGCACGGGCAGCATTCGTATCTTTGGCAAAGAAGCTGCTGGCGCGCCACCTTATGAGCGCGAGGTCAACACTGTTTTTCAGGATTACGCACTGTTTCCGCACATGAACGTGCTGGATAATGTGGCATATGGCTTGCGCGTAAAAGGCATCGCCAAACCAGAATGTTACCATCGCGCCGAGCATGCGTTAGCGCAAGTGGCGCTGGCAGAATACGGCAGGCGCAGGCCTGGTGAGCTTTCAGGCGGGCAGCGCCAGCGTGTAGCACTGGCGCGGGCTCTGGTGAATGAGCCACGCGTATTGCTGCTGGATGAACCGCTAGGTGCGCTGGATTTAAAGCTGCGTGAGCAAATGCAACTGGAACTCAAAACCCTGCATAAAAAACTCGGCATTACGTTTATCTACGTCACGCACGACCAAGGCGAAGCATTATCCATGTCTGACCGCGTGGCGGTATTTAACCGTGGCAGAATCGAGCAAGTGGATTCGCCGCGCAACCTTTACACCCAGCCTAAAACCAGCTTTGTAGCAGATTTTGTCGGCACCTCAAATGTTGTGAGCGACAATTTGGCATTGCAAATTACTGGCAGTAACCAGCCATTTTCGATTCGCCCGGAACATGTCGGCATTTATACCGGGCAGGCCGACATTTTGAAGGTAAATGGCGAAGTCGCAGATATTCAATACCACGGTGCAACCAGCAAAATTGAGGTTGCCGTGGATGATCAACTATTATCCATGGTACTTTCCAACAGTGAATTGAATGAAACCGAACTACCGAAAATCGGCCAGAAACTTACTTTATGCTGGCCGCAAAGCCGCATGGTGATGCTGGAAAATTAAACCGTTACTCTCAGCTATGCTACCTTCCGCCACTTTAACCCCATCCGCAAATCCACTCTTAAGTTGGTTGGGCAACACGCTGTATCGCAAACAGAATCTGTTCCTATTTTTGCTGCTCACCCCGCCGCTATTATGGTTTGGCGTAGTTTACCTGGGCTCGCTGTTTGCGCTGCTTTGGCAAAGTTTTTATACCTTTGATAGTTTCAGCATGTCGGTTTCACCCGATTTAACGCTCGAAAACTACCGCAGCCTGTTTGACGCCACTAACCTCGACATCATTCTGCGCACCCTCAGCATGACGGTTGCCGTCACGCTTGCCGCCGCGCTGATTGGTTTTCCCATTGCCTATTACATGACACGTTACGGCAGCCCCGCTGAAAAAGGCTTTTTCTACATCGCGGTCATGCTGCCGATGTGGGCGAGCTATATCGTTAAAACCTATGCATGGACGGTGATTTTATCGCAGCAAGGCATTTTATACTGGTGCATCAACCATTTAGGCTTAGCTTCTGCGCTTAGCCATGTGCTGCAAATACCTGCAATCGGCGGCAACACGCTCGCCACCTCCAACCTCGGGCGTTTCATGGTGTTCACCTATATCTGGTTGCCGTTTATGATTCTGCCGATCCAAGCAGCGCTTGAGCGCGTGCCTACAAACTTGCTGCAGGCCTCGGCCGATTTGGGTGCAAAACCGGCACAAACCTTTCGTCGCGTGTTGTTACCGTTAGTGTTTCCCGGCGTAGTGGCAGGTTCCATTTTTACCTTTTCGCTCACGCTGGGCGATTACATTATCCCGCAACTCATCGGGCCCAGCGGACTGTATATCGGGACCATGGTCTATACCATGCAAGGCTCGGTAGGCAATATGCCGCTGGCCGCCGCGTTCACTGTGGTGCCGATTATTCTTGTCAGCATTTATCTGATGCTGGCTAAACGTGCTGGAGCATTCGATGCTCTTTAAATCCAACAAAAATCTAGCCCAGCCGCCTGCTCCAATATGGCTGAAAACCCTTGCCTATGGCGGCCTGGTGTTTTTACATTTCCCTATAGCCGTCATTGTCATCAACGCTTTTTTAGCGGGAGATGGCGATAAGGCTTACTTTACCTTGCGCTGGCTTCACGAGGCGTTTGCGCGTAAGGATGTCATGTCAGCCGTCGCACTATCACTCAAAGTGGCGACTGTAGCGACTCTGCTCGCGCTAATCATGGGCACCATGGCCGCCGCAGCGCTATACAGACGCAACTTTATTGGCAAAGAAGCCATTACCACCATGCTGATTCTGCCGATTGCCCTGCCCGGCATTATCACCGGCATCGCGCTGCTCTCCGCCGTGAACATACTCGACATCACCCCTGGTTTTTGGACCATTATAGTGAGTCATGCCACGTTTTGCGTGGTGATGATTTACAACAACGTGATTGCGCGCTTCAGACGCATGCCGCACAGCCTGGTGGAAGCCTCCATGGACTTGGGCGCGGATGGTTTCGCCACGTTCCGGCATATTATTCTGCCGCAACTTGCGACCGCCCTGCTCGCAGGCGCATTGCTGGCATTTGCGCTATCGTTTGATGAGCTGATTGTGACTATATTCACCGCAGGGCACGAAGTCACGCTACCGATCTGGCTGCTTAATCAGTTCGCGCGCCCGCGTGACGCAGCGATTACCAATGTGGTCGCCATGATGGTGATGCTGATCACCGCATTACCAATTATCGCCGCCTATTATTTAACGCGTGGCACGGAAAACATCGCTGGCAGCAGTCGCTAAAAAATCGGGTATTATTTTTGAAAGAGGGTCAAAAAAATGCAAACCATTCAAACGCAATTATTGATTAACGGCCAATTCGTTAAAGGCGAAGGCGCACCAATCAGTGTGCTAAATCCTGCCACTAGCGCAGAGATAACTCAGGTAGCAGAAGCCTCATTGGCACAAATTGAAGCTGCAGCAAGCGCTGCAGCAGCCGCTTTTAAAAGCTGGAAAAAAACCACGCCGCGCGACCGTTCCACAATGTTACTCAAATTGGCAGACGCCATAGAGGCCGATGCGGAAGGCTTTGCCAGCCTAGAATCAATGAATTGCGGCAAGCCTTATCTGGCGGCGCTGAATGATGAAATCCCTGCTGTTGCAGACGTTTTCCGCTTTTTCGCAGGTGCGGTGCGTAACATGAGCGGCGCACTGGCAGGCGAATACCTGCCAGGCCACACCAGCATGATTCGGCGTGACCCATTGGGCGTAATAGCCTCGATTGCGCCGTGGAATTACCCGCTGATGATGGCCGCCTGGAAGCTGGGCCCGGCGCTAGCCGCAGGCAATACTGTGGTGTTAAAGCCATCGGAAATGACACCGCTTACCACATTCAAGCTGGCGCAACTCATCGCCGGGATTTTCCCTGCCGGTGTAGTGAATATTTTGAATGGACGCGGAGAATCGGTCGGCGCGACGATGATTTCACAGCCGCAAGTACAGATGATTTCGATTACAGGTGACATTTCTACCGGTCAGAAAATCATGGAAGTCGCCGCTAAAAGCGTGAAACGTACGCACCTTGAATTAGGCGGTAAAGCGCCTGTGATTGTGTTTGACGATGCAGACTTGGCTTCAGTGGTAGAAGGTGTGCGCACCTTTGGCTTTTACAATGCAGGCCAGGATTGCACTGCTGCCTGCCGTATTTATGCAGGCAAAAAAATCTACGATAAACTGGTTGCCGAGCTGACCTCAGCCGCAGCCAGCATTAAAGTGGGTGAACAAAAAATGAACGGCGTAGAAATGGGACCGCTCATTTCCGCACGTCAGCGCGATCGTGTGGCGGGGTTTGTAGAACGCGCCGCCGCACAAAAACATATCGAAATCACCACTGGCGGCAAAATGCGTACCGGAAGTGGCTTTTTCTACGAGCCCACCATTGTTGCAGGCACAAAGCAAAGTGATGAAATCGTTTGCAAAGAGGTGTTTGGGCCCGTGGTTTCAGTCACGCGCTTTGATGATGAAGAGCAGGTGGTGGCGTGGGCCAACGATTCAGAATATGGCCTTGCCAGCTCGGTATGGACAAGCGATGTTTCACGCGCTATGCGTGTATCTGCCGAATTGCAGTACGGCTGCACCTGGGTGAACACGCATTTTATGCTGGTATCCGAAATGCCGCACGGCGGCATGAAAAAATCAGGTTATGGTAAAGATATGTCGATGTACGCGATTGAAGATTACAGTGCCGTGCGGCATGTGATGGTAAAGCTTTAGAAACCTTGCAGGGTGAGCAACTTGTGCTCACCCTAACCAAACTAGATACGGGCTTACTATCTACCGATCTGGTTGCCGATAATACCGCCAATAGCCGCGCCGCCAACAGTCCCGACACCGCTGCCGCCAGTCAGCACCGCACCTGCTACAGCACCGACACCGGCACCAATCGCAGTGTTTTTGTCGCGTGTTGACATATTGCTACAGCCGCTTAAGCCAACAACGAGTGTTGCCGCAATGAAAGTCGTCGCTAATTTACTTTTTGTTTTCATGGTAATCTCACTTTTGAAAATTGATTTACGATAAGGCATTCATGAGACTCACCTTTAGGCCAAAAGGTTCCGCTTAACTTGTGGATGGCGTGCATAAGCTGACCAGGGCGGCACCACATTATCTGCGCTGCCCTTCAGAAAAGTATGTAAGACTAAGGTTAATTGTCTTTCCATAACTTCTGCATCTCGATGAACATAAAAGATGCGGTCCAGGAGATTAGAACCAGGCCTGTTAATGCTTCCAGCCCGGCTGTAAATCGAACATTGCCTTTGGCGACAATGTCGCCAAAGCCAAGCGAAGTATAGCTCACAAACGAAAAGTAACTGCAGTCCATCAGACTCTGATTAAAGTGCCCCTCCAATGAGCCAAAACCACCTTGATGAATCATGAAATAGTAGCCAAAGGCAAACGCCCAGATCTCTGCAACATGCGCAAATAATGCGCCGAAAACACCAAATAAAACACGTAGCCGCGGCTTGATGGTAAGCCTGGGAATCAGTCTTGATAGCTGGTTTAGCGCCTCAAAATGGATCAGCACAGCAGTTGCAACAAGAACACTATTGAGCGCGTAAGTAATAATCATCGTTTATTTTCGTGTAATTGATGGTTTTTATAATAACTGAGATCAACTCAAATCCCTATGTATTCTGCACTAAAACGTGGGTGGGCTGCACGAACTCACCAAGGTACACACCTCATTCCCCACATTACGAAAGCGGTGCGGTTGACGGCTGTTAAAGTAGTAAGCATCGCCAGCGCCCAATACCCGCGTGGATTCCCCCACTGTCACTTCCAGGCGTCCGGACAGTATCACAGCGCCTTCTTCACCTTCGTGCTGCAGCATCATCATGCCCGTATCGGCGCCTGCTTCATATGTTTCATAAAGAATCTGCAAAGCATGCCCGGCTTTGGCTGAGCCGATCTGACGATATGAAATACCTTCACCAGCGCTAATTTCGGTCAGATCCTCGGCGCGGTAAAACACTTCGCTTTTCATGCCTGGCAATTCGTCTGAGAAAAATTCTGCAAGTGTCATCGGAATGCCCGCCAGTATGCGTTTTAAGGCGCTCACCGACGGGCTGGTATTGCCGGATTCTATGAGTGAAATACTGGCATTAGCGACGCCCGCTCTTTTTGCCAAAGCGCGCTGTGATAGCTGATGTCTTAGCCGCACTATTTTGAGTCTTAAACCTACATCGATATCCATCATATAATCACTTGGTGTTTAAAGTGTTAAATATACAATAACACTTATAAAATTAATACCAATAAAATCAATATATTAATAAAATAAAAAACCGGCCTTGACACAATATGCTAAACACTTAAAGATGCTAAATAATCGTATGCATAAGAAAGCTATTTAAGGATTCTCGCATGTCAAACTCAGAACAGGCCGAGTTGCCCAATCTGTCGCATTATTGGGTACCGTTCACCGCCAATCGGCAATTCAAAGCCATGCCGCGCCTGTTCAAAGCGGCCAAGGGTAATTACTATACCTCCATCGATGACAGGCAAATACTCGACGGGACGGCAGGCCTGTGGTGCGTACCGGCTGGACATGGGCGTGAAGAAATCGCATCGGCCGTGGCTGCCCAATTACGCACACTGGATTACGCACCGGCGTTCCAATCCAGCCATCCGCTTGCATTTGAAGCGGCAACTCGCTTGGCAGCATATATGCCCACTGGTTTAGACCGGATATTCTTCACCAATTCCGGTTCAGAATCTGCCGATACTGCGCTTAAAATCGCGCTTAGCTTTCATCGTGTAACAGGCAACCCACTGCGGAACAAGCTCATCGGCCGTGAGCGCGGCTACCACGGCGTCAATTTCGGCGGCATTTCGGTGGGCGGCATCGCAGGCAACCGCAAGGCATTTGGCAATGCGCTAAGCGGCGTTGACCATATTCGCCATCCGCTGGACGTCGCTAAAAACGCTTTTACCAAAGGCGTTCCGCAAGATGGCGGCATTGCGCTGGCGAATGAGTTTGAACAACGGATTTTAACGCTGCACGATCCAACTACTATCGCCGCACTCATGGTGGAACCCATGCAAGGATCGGCTGGCGTGATTGTTCCACCGGCCGGCTACCTGAAACGCTTACGGGAAATCTGCACCAAACACGGCATTTTGCTGATTTTTGATGAAGTCATTACCGGATTTGGCCGCTTAGGTACCAAGTTTGGCGCGGATTATTTTGATGTCATTCCCGACATTATTACCTGTGCCAAAGGCCTGACTAATGGCGTCGTGCCGATGGGTGCGGTAGCGGTGAAACGCGAAATTTACGATGCGTTTATGCAGAATTCGGCTGCTGGCGCAATCGAACTACCGCATGGCTATACCTACAGCGCTATCCCGATTGCCTGCGCGGCGGCTATCGCCACGCAAGATATTTTTGCCGCGGAAAAACTGGAAGCGCGTGCGGCGGGTTTAAGCGCGTATTTCGAACAAGCCGCGCACAGCCTGAAAGGCTTACCGATGGTGAAAGATATCCGCAATATCGGCCTGGTGGCAGGCATTGAATTTGAGGCAAAGTCAGGCGCATTTGCCTTTGCCGTATATCTGAAATGCTACGAACTCGGCCTGCACGTGCGCTACACGGGTGACATCATTGCCATCTCGCCGCCGCTCACTATCGAAAAACATGAGATTGACCGCATCTTTAACACGCTTGCAGATGCAATTAAATACGTGGCTTCGCAAGGTGAGACGGGTCTGGATGCCAGCCGTTATCTTAAAAACGAGCAGTCATGGGCAATGCATCAGCAACATACCATTTAACAGGCATTGAGGAATTCAGCATGAAAACAATCGGTCACTATATCAATGGCAAACATATCGCCGGCGCGGGCAAAAGAATAGGCGATGTCTATAACCCAGCCACAGGCTCCGTACAGGCGCAAATTACTTTTGCAACCGCAGAGGAAACAAGCGTAGCGATCAGCGCAGCCCAAGCAGCCTTCCCGGCTTGGGCCGCTACACCGGCATTGCGCCGCGCACGTATCATGTTCAAGTTCAAAGCTTTGCTGGATGAACATGCCAACGATTTGGCTAAAGCCATTTCACTGGAGCACGGTAAAACCATCAGTGACGCACGCGGCGAAGTGACGCGCGGCATAGAGGTGGTCGAGTTCGCTTGCGGCGCGCCACACTTGCTTAAAGGCGACTTCAACGACCAGGTCGGCACCGGCATTGATACCTACAGCATGCACCAGCCGCTGGGCGTGGTTGCAGGCATTACGCCGTTTAACTTTCCCGTCATGGTGCCGTTGTGGATGATCCCCATGGCATTGGCGACTGGCAATACATTTGTACTGAAACCATCAGAAAAAACGCCGGGCGCTAGCTTGATGCTGGCGGATTTATTGGCCGAAGCCGGCTTGCCGGCAGGTGTATTTAACTTGGTCAATGGCGACAAAGAAGCCGTTGACGTGCTGCTCACAGACAAGCGCGTGCAAGCCATCAGTTTTGTCGGCTCTACTCCGGTAGCTGAATATATTTACAGCACCGGCACCAAAAACGGTAAACGTGTGCAAGCACTGGGTGGAGCAAAAAATCATCTGGTGGTGATGCCGGATGCGGATTTAGACCAGGTTGCAGATGCCTTGATTGGCGCAGGTTACGGCTCGGCGGGTGAGCGCTGCATGGCCATTTCTGTTGCAGTGACGGTAGGCGATATTGCCGATCAATTAGTCAAAAAAATCACTGAAAAAGCAAAAAATATCACCATTGACCAAGGATTGAACGAAAAAGCCGACATGGGGCCATTGGTCACGCCGCAACATTTTGAGAAAGTAAAAAGCTATGTCGATTTAGGCGTAACCGAAGGTGCAAAGCTGGCGCTGGACGGCCGAGGCTACAGCCACAAAGGTCACGAAAAGGGCTTCTTCTTAGCGCCGTGCCTGTTCGACCATGTGACCAAAGACATGCGCATTTACAAAGAGGAAATTTTTGGTCCTGTGCTCTGTATAGTGCGCGCCAAGACATTTGAAGAGGCGCTGCAACTGGTGAATGAGCATGAGTTTGGCAACGGCACGGCGATATTTACCCGTGACGGAGAAGCCGCACGCGAGTTCACCAGCCGCGTACAGGTCGGCATGGTCGGCGTCAATGTGGCGATTCCCGTGCCGATTGCTTTTCACAGTTTTGGCGGCTGGAAACGCTCGCTGTTTGGCGATCATCACATTTATGGCATGGATGGCATTCGCTTTTACACACGGCTTAAAACTACCACCTCGCGCTGGCCTTCAAGTAACAACAATTTGGGTTCGGAATTTGTCATGCCGACCATGAAATAAGTCGGTATACCGCAATAAAGAAAGGGTGCCGAAGCACCCTTTCTTTAATTAAAACTTACAGCAATCAATTACCAAGTACGTTTAATATAAAACGTCAATTTATCTTCGTTTGTATCCCTGCCATCGAAGGTGTTGTAATACAGTTCGTTCTTCACGTCAAATGTTGATGTGTAAACTGCGCCTGCATTAAACCCTTCAATCGGTTTACCAGCACCAGGCAATGAAAAGTTTCTGTTCAAACCAATAGCAAAGTCACCTTGGCTGCCTTGAAGCCCAGGTGTATGTTGGTAACCTACTTTAGCCAAGAAATTTAAATCGCCAATCGGCAATGTATAGTTAAATTTCAGTTCATTGTACGTAGCACCTTCAGTATCGCCATTGGTCTTAAGTACGTTAAAGAATTTATCTGTTCTATTGGCTCCATAATAATCCGTTGGGATATAGTAGAGCGTGTAAGTAAGCCATTTGTAAGACAAAGCAGCCGACACTTCAAATACATCTTGCTTATGTCCTTGATTTGTAGCACTAAACGAATTTTCACGATCTGGGTACCAGTAATAGTTACCTAAGAAGTTAAGACCGAAACCGTTTTCAAATGTTTTTGCCCAACCTGCATAAATATCAATTTCCCAGTGATTACCACCAGAAAAGCCATCACCATGGCCTGTATACTCTTTATCAATATTAGAAAACCAGGTACCTGCATAAAAACCGCTGCTATGTGCATAATCCGCACCACCTTGTAAAGCCGGGCCATCGCTTAAAGCCACACCGCGGAACATGTAATTGCTGTATGCCCCAAGATTGAAAGTGAATGAGTGTGGTGATGCTGGTTCTTCAGCAGCGGTGTGCTTACGTTCCAAATGGTCAGCAGTTGGCTCAGCAGTCTTAGCCGGTGCTACTGCAGCAGGTGCAGCTTCTGCGGCAGCAGGTGCCGCTGCCGGAGCAGCTTCATCCGCGAATGTATAGGCGCTGCTCAATAAAAGTGGTGCCGCACATATTGCGCTCAACACTTGACGATTTAATACCCAACTAATAGTTTTCATAAGACTCCCTTAATTTCCTTTAACAAAAAAATACTGCAACATTTAAAATTTCAACCTGAACCTGCACCAAATTTGTTCGTTTTATTTTTAACATTAGCTATTACTACCTTAGCTAACAGTTTTACTAACCTTGAATACACAGTATCAAATAGCCTGTGCATAAACAAGGTAAGTTATATTGAATACAAGATTATTTTAAAGACAACACTGCACTTTTTGCATTTTTACCACAACACTTTGTGATTTTTACAAAAAATTGCTATGTTATTGATATATATATCAATTTTGCACACTATTAGTGCATAAAAATCCAAAATGGTGCATGGAGATATACATATTGAAGTGGTTCTATGCTAAGCCTAACTAATATTTACAATTGGGTCTGATTATCCATAATTCGACTGGAAATTTGGAGAAAATCTTAACTGATGATGAGCATCAACCAATTAAAGATTGATGTAAAAGAATGCTAGTAATTTTTGGTCGGGACGGCAAGATTCGAACTTGCGACCCCTTGCACCCCATGCAAGTACGCTACCAGGCTGCGCTACGCCCCGAACCGCGTTGCTATTGATTTGCAACGAGCGAGCATTATAAATGAAATGACTGGATCCTGATTAGATCTGGCGTATTAAAGATAAAACTTTTTTGATTGGCGCCGGATTCAGCCTGTTTTTAAAGCTAAGCCCGCAATAACTGAATAACTTCGCGTAGCCCGTTTTTGAACGCATGAAAATCGAAATCGCTTGTGGATGCTGTTTCACTGTTGGAAACTTGGGCATTCGCCTGAGGCATGACTGCTGGTTCCGTGACTTCTTCCGCACCATCCAGACGATTTCGTGCGCCGCTGATAGTGAAGCCTTGCTCATAAAGCAATTCGCGGATTTTGCGGATCAGGAGCACTTCATGATGCTGGTAATAACGGCGGTTACCACGGCGCTTTACTGGCTTGAGCTGCGTAAACTCCTGCTCCCAATAGCGCAATACATGCGGTTTTACGCCGCACAACTCACTTACCTCGCCAATGGTAAAGTACCGCTTGGCGGGGATGGGGGGTAATTGTACTTTTGCGGCGGGATCAAGCATTGTTAATTATTGACCTTAACTGGCGTAATGTTCTTCTACTTTGCTTTTTAATTTCTGGCTGGCATGAAATGTCACCACACGACGTGCTGTGATCGGGATTTCTTCGCCGGTTTTTGGATTACGGCCTGGACGCTCGGATTTTTTGCGCAATTCAAAATTGCCAAACCCTGATAGCTTCACGCTATCGCCAGTTTCTAAAGCGGTGCGCACTTCCTCAAAAAACGCTTCCACCATATCCTTCGCCTCACGCTTATTTAAGCCGACGTGCTCAAATAATAAATCAGCCAGATCGGCCTTCGTTAATGTCATGCAACTTCCTCCACGAACCTTTATTGCTTACTTTAATTTATTTACAGCCTAATTACGTAACGATGCGCCGAATTGTTTTTCCAGCAATTTGAGCAGTTCGGCCATAGCCACTTCTGCTTCTGTATCCAACAAAGTTTTATGAGTATCTTGCATAAGTACAAGAAATGCAAGGCTTTTTTTAGTCTGAACGGGTAAATCCGCATCGACGACCACGGCAATATCACGACGCACAGGCAAGAATTTAGAAACTTCCTGGTACTGCGCCATCTTGGTTTGCATAAGTGGCGCTACAGCCAGCTCGAACAAAACCGTATTTTTAGGCAGGCTGTATTGCTGCTGCCATTTTGGATGCAGCTTTCCCAGCCAGCCTATTGGCTTGCCGTGCAGGTAAACTTGGGCAGATTGTCCTGGATGCAAAGCTGGATGCGTCTCAGCACGATACTCCGCCTGGTTGTGTGTCAGGCTATCTATGATAGCTTTTACATCAAAAAAATCCACATCGCGCGCCTTGCAGCCCCATTGCTCCGGCTGAAACTCGCCGTAAGCCAAGCCTGAAACCTGCGTTTGTTCGCTATAGCTTTGTTTGTCAACAAAATAACTAGCGCCCACCTCAAACAACATGGCACGCTCTTGCTTACGGTTCAAATTATAGGTCAGCGCATCCAGCAAGCCGCCCCACAACCCGCTGCGCATCACGCTTAAATTGCTTGCAATGGGATTTTTGAGTTTGATCGGGTTTACCTCCTGATAGCCTTGCGCCTGCAGAACATCTGCTACCCAAGCCTTATTTAACAAGGCTTCCGGAGCATCGAGCATGCGCAATTCGGCGTGGGGGACAATCGCGGTCAGGTGATCATAGCCGTACAACCTGGCGATTTCTTCGATTAAATCTTCCTCGCGCGCGATGTCGAACCGGTAACTAGGTGCCTGCACCGCATACATGCCGGCATGCTCGCTATTTGCAAAACCTAACTGCGTCAGCAGCTTCGTGACCGTAGCTTGCGGAATCTGCATGCCCAGCACTGAGCATAACCGTGCGTAGCGCAGACTCACCGTGTTACGTGCAGGCAATGCGGTTACCGCCTGGGTAGTCGCCCCGGCCTTGCCGCCGCAGATCTCCAGAATAAGCGCAGTTGCCCGCTCCATGGCATTCAGCGTATTGCCAAAATCCACGCCACGCTCAAAGCGATATGACGAGTCTGTGCTCAAACCCAATCGGCGCGCCTTGCCAGCCATGACGTCAGGGGTGAAAAAAGCACTTTCTAAAAATACAGCGCTCGTAGTTTCGCTGACCGAAGTCGGCTCGCCGCCCATAATGCCCGCCAGCGCAATCGCGCCACTATTATCGGCAATCACCAGATCATCATCGGCCAGCTTCACTTCGGTGTCATTCAGCAACTTAAGCATTTCGCCCGCTTTGGCAAAACGCACTTCAACAGAGCCCCCCAACTTAGCCAGGTCAAACGCGTGCATAGGCTGGCCAAGCTCCAGCAGCACATAATTGGTGATATCGACAATCGCGCTGATGCTACGCACACCGCTGCGTTCAAGATGACGCACCATCCAATCGGGCGTTGTGGCTTGCGCATTCACGCCTTCAATTACGCGTCCATAATAGGCCGGGCAGGCTTGCGGCGCATTCACCAGCACTGCCTGTGTGCGTTGTGATTCAACTTTCGCAGACGTGATTTGCGGCACGGTTAACGGCGCGCCGGTAATCGCCACCACGTCGCGCGCAATCCCCAAAACGCTCAAACAATCGGCACGATTGGGCGTAAGTTTCAATGTCAACAGATTGTCATTCAGGCTTAAATACTCACGGATATCCTGGCCAACAGTCGCGTCTGCAGGTAATTCCAGCAAACCTGATGCTTCTTCCGCCAAACCCAGTTCTTTGGCCGAGCACATCATGCCGAACGATTCCACGCCGCGCACTTTGGCCTCTTTAATGGCAAAACCTGGCAATTCCGCTCCAACTAAAGCGCATGGCGCTTTCAGGCCAACTCTGGCATTGCTTGCACCACACACAATCTGCAAGGTTTCTTTACCCACATTCACTTTGCATACCTGCAGGCGATCGGCATCCGGATGTTTTGCAGCTTCGACGATCTCGCCAATCACCACTTTTGCAAATGGCTTGGCAACAGGCACCATCACTTCCACCTCAAGCCCTGCCATGGTCAGCGCGTGGCTTAGTTCTTGCGAGCTTAAGTTTGGGTTAACAAAGGTTCTTAACCAGTTTTCTGAGAATTGCATAAATGTTTACTTGTTGAATTGCTGCAAAAAACGCAAATCATTATTGAAAAAATGACGTAAATCGTTCACGCCGTAACGCAGCATGGCAAGGCGCTCTACGCCCAAGCCAAAAGCAAAACCGCGGTATTTCTCGCTGTCAATATTTACGTGTTTAAACACTTCCGGATGCACCATACCGCAGCCGCCAACCTCCAGCCAGCCGCCGTTCCAGCTCATATCCATCTCGGCAGACGGCTCGGTAAACGGGAAGAATGACGGACGGAAACGCACGGTCAAATCATTGCGCTCGAAGAATTTTTGCAGAAAATCCTGCACCACGCCTTTTAGGTTGGCAAAGCTGATATTTTCATCCACCCACAAACCTTCCACCTGGTGAAACATGGGCGAATGCGTCGCGTCTGAATCCACACGATACACACGACCCGGCGCAATGATCTTGAGCGGCGGTTGCTTATTCTCCATATAGTGAATTTGTACAGGTGAGGTGTGCGTACGCAATACGTTTGCGTCATCCACGTAAAACGTATCGTGCATGGCACGTGCCGGGTGATTCTCAGGTATATTCAGCGCGGTAAAGTTATAAAAGTCCGTTTCGATTTCCGGGCCAGTCGCCACCTCAAAACCAATCGAGTGAAACAAGGCTTCAATACGCTGCAGGGTTAACGTGACGGGATGCAAACCGCCTTGCGATTGCGCGCGTGCGGGCAAGGTGACATCAATCGATTCCTGCGCCAGCTGTTTCGCTTGCGCCGCATTTAAAATGGCCTCGCGGCGCGCATTTAAAGCGGCTTCAATCGCCTGCTTGACCACGTTGATAGCGGCACCTGCGGCGGGGCGCTCTTCTGCACTTAGTTTGCCCAGGCCTTTTAACGCTTCGGTCAAGACACCCGTTTTGCCCAAATACTTGGCTTTAGCATTTTCCAGTGCAGGCATATCTTCGCAAGCTGAAAAGTCGGCCTGCGATGCTGCGATTAAGTGATCCAAATTAGCCATGCGTCATTTTAACTTAGTTAAGTGATTGATTGAACATAAAAAAAGAGGCCGCAGCCTCTTTTTTTAATTGGGTAACTTAAGCTGCTAAACCGGTTTTTGCCATTTCTACAAATTTGGCAAATGCGGCTTTATCAAATACAGCCAAGTCCGCTAACACTTTGCGATCCACTTCCACAGCGGCTTTTTTCAAACCATTCATGAAACGGCTGTAAGTCAAACCGCACTCACGCGCACCGGCGTTGATACGTGCAATCCACAAGGTGCGGAATTGACGTTTTTTCTGGCGGCGGTCGCGATATTGATATTGACCCGCTTTCATTACCGCTTGCTTGGCAATACGGTAAACGTTTTTACGACGGCCACGGTAACCCTTGGCAGCGTTTAATACTTTTTTGTGTCTCGCACGGGCGATGACACCACGTTTTACTCTAGGCATATCGGTCTCCTTATTGGGTTGGCATCATGGCGCGAACGCGCTTGACGTCGGTTGCAGAGATGATCGCCGTGCCGCGTAATTTACGCTTTTGCTTGGTGGTCTTTTTGGTAAGAATATGGCGCAAATGTGAATGCGTACGTTTCACCTTGCCATTTCCTAAGAACTTAAAGCGCTTTTTGGCGCTGCTCTTTGTTTTCATTTTTGGCATTTTTTTCTCCTTAAGAGTAGTTAAGAGCGCCTAGGCATGCCATTTCGCCGTATCGCTCGAATAAAACTTTTAACTTGCTGCTACTTTTTCCACTGTTTTCTCAGCAGTTTTTTCTGCCGGTTTTTCCTTAGCCGCTTTCACTGGCACTTTTTTGGCGGGTGCGAGCACCATCACCATTTGCCGGCCTTCCATTTTAGGAAACTGCTCGACCACTGCGTGTTCCTGCAAATCTGCTTCTACACGTTTCAATAAGGCTAACCCAAATTCCTGGTGCGTAATCTCGCGGCCCCTGAAACGCAGCGTAATCTTGGCTTTATCGCCCTCACCCAAAAAGCGGATGATATTACGCAACTTTATATTGTAATCGCCATCATCCGTACCCGGGCGAAACTTGATTTCTTTAATAACAACCTGTTTTTGTTTAAGTTTTTGCTCATGCTGACGTTTGCTTTCAGCATACTTAAACTTACCGTAGTCCATCAACCTGCACACTGGCGGCACTGCATTTGGCGCGATTTCCACCAAATCAATATCGGCTTCTTCTGCTTTTGCAAAGGCTTCTCGTAAACTCACAATGCCTAACGGCTCGCCTTCTATGCCCACCAAACGAACTTCGGGTGCAGTAATATCCCCGTTAATTCGTGTTTCTTTGTCCTGTGCTATTGCTGACTCCTGTTCTGTACTATAAAAAATTAAACCGCGCTAGCCAAAAAAACAGTTTAACCCTTGGCTTCAACTTCTGCTTTCAATCGAGCGATCAGCTCGCTTACTGGCATAGAACCCAGGTCTTCACCTTTTCTGGTACGCACGGCCACATGTCCAGCCTGCATTTCACGCTCACCCGCCACAAGCAGATAAGGCATTTTTTGCATGCTATGTTCGCGTATTTTATAGGTAATCTTCTCATTTCTCAAGTCAAAATCGCATCTGATGCCATTTTTCTTCAAATTTTCAACCACTTGCATCACATAATCGGCCTGATTGTCAGAAATATTCAACACCATCGCCTGCACGGGCGCCAGCCAAAGCGGCATTGCACCCGCATAATGTTCAATCAGAATACCCAAGAAGCGCTCCATCGAGCCGACAATGGCGCGATGTAGCATCACTGGACGTTTGCGTGAATTGTCTTCGGCCACATACTCCGCGCCCAGGCGTTCCGGCAGGTTCGGGTCGAGCTGTATGGTGCCACATTGCCACAAACGGCCGAGCGAATCTTTGAGCGTAAATTCAATTTTCGGTCCGTAGAATGCGCCTTCGCCCGGTTGATACTCGAACTCTAGGTTGTTGATTTTAAGCGCATTCGCAAGTGAAGTCTCCGCTCTGTCCCAATCTGCGTCTGTGCCAATGCGCTTTTCCGGGCGGGTCGATAATTTCACCAGAACATCTTCAAAACCAAAATCACTATACACTTTGTAAAGCATTTTAATGAAATCGGCAACTTCCGCTTCCACTTGCTCTTCGGTACAGAAAATATGCGCGTCGTCCTGTGTAAAGCCGCGCACGCGCATCAAGCCGTGCAGCGCGCCGGAAGGCTCATTGCGGTGACAAGAGCCGAATTCAGCCAATCGCAACGGCAAATCACGGTAGCTATGTAAGGTGCTGTTAAAAATCTGCACATGGCCTGGGCAATTCATCGGTTTTACCGCGTAATCACGGTTTTCTGAAGCCGTGACAAACATGTTGTCGCGGTAGTTCTGCCAATGGCCGGACTTTTCCCATAAAGTCTTGTCCATCACGGTCGGCGTGCGCACTTCCTGATAATTGTAATCACGAAACATCTGGCGCATGTATTGTTCCACTTCCTGCCAGATGCTCCAGCCGCGCGGATGCCAGAACACCATACCCGGCGCGTCGTCCTGCATGTGGAAGTAATCGAGCTGCTTGCCAAGCTTGCGGTGGTCGCGTTTTTCGGCTTCTTCCAATTGGAATAAATACGCGTCCAGCTCTTCTTTATTGCGCCAAGCCGTACCATACACACGCTGCAGCATCTCATTGTTACTATCGCCGCGCCAGTAGGCACCCGCCAGCTTCATGAGCTTGAACGCTTTTAGCTTACCAGTGCTCGGCACATGCGGACCGCGGCAAAGATCCGTAAAGCGGCCTTCTGTATAGAGCGAAACCTCTTCTCCAGCTGGAATGGAACCAATAATTTCGGCTTTGTAATCCTCACCGATGCTTTTGAAGTAAGCAATCGCCTCATCACGCGGCAATACTTGCCGTGTCACTGGCTCGTCTTTTTTAGCCAATTCCACCATCTTTTTTTCAATGAAGATCAAATCTTCCGGAGTAAAAGGCCGCACATAGGAAAAGTCGTAGTAAAAGCCATTTTCAATCACCGGGCCGATGGTCACTTGCGCTTCAGGGAACAGCTCTTTCACCGCATACGCCAATAAATGTGCTGTCGAATGGCGAATAATCTCCAAGCCCTCAGGATTTTTATCGGTGACAATCGCCAAATCGCTATCCGATTCAATCAGATAACTGGTATCCACGAGCTTGCCATTCACCTTGCCAGCCAACGCTGCCTTGGCAAGGCCCGCACCGATATTCATGGCGACATCGGCCACGGTAACCGGTGCATCAAAGCTGCGTTGAGAGCCATCTGGCAAGCGAATTACAGGCATGCTATATCCACATTCAAATAAAAATAATAAAAGCCGCTAGATTAACGGCTTTACTTTCAACATTTGGTAGGCAGTAGCAGATTCGAACTGCTGACCTCTTGGATGTCGACCAAGCGCTCTAACCAACTGAGCTAACCGCCTGTATTTTACAATTTTATTGCGAGGCCGAATTTTAGCCTATATACAGTTCGGGCGCAAATCAAGGCTGCAACAACTGCTGATACAAACTGGGGCTGGCATAGCCATCTTGCGGCAAATTTTTTGTAGCTTGATATTGCCGGATGGCGGCTTGCGTTTTAAAACCGGGAAAGCCGTCGGGCGCGCCACAATCAAAACCCAGCTCGTTCAATTTGCCTTGCAGCGCCCACATCTGATTGAAAGTGAGCGCTTCACCTTCAGCCTCCAACCCAGCCATGATGGGCTTATCGCCTACAAACTGATTGGCAAGATGTGCCACCGATAGCGCGTAATTGACCGAGCGGTTCCAATCCATAATCACATCGAAATTGCTGAACACCATAAAGGCCGGGCCTTGCCAGCCTTGCGGCAATAGAATCGCTGCGTTATCCAATACTGGTAAAGGGTTGCCGTCTATATCCACCACGCCCAATTTTGACCAATCGGCTGTGCTTTTACGATTCAGCAGGTGCGCCAAACTATAATCAAAGTGTTCAGGCAATTTCACTTCCGACATTGCCAACTCGCCCTTGCGCCAACCTGTTTTTTCCAAGTAATTCGCGGCTGACGCAAACGCATCCGGCAACGATGTCCAAATGTTGATGCGGCCGTCGCCATCAGCATCCACGCCGTGTTTCAGCATGGTAGAAGGCATAAACTGCATATGCCCCATCGCGCCAGCCCATGAGCCGCGCATGCCCGCGACATTGTTATGACCAGCATCGACAATGCGCATGGCATCGAGTAACTGGCCGCGGAAAAACTCCGCGCGGCGGCCTTCGTACGCCAGCGTCATCAAAGCCGATGGCAGCCCAAATCCGCCCTGGTTTTCACCATAGTGCGTTTCCAGACCCCAGAACGCGACCAATATTTGTTTTGGCACGCCGTACTGTGTTTCGATGCGGCTTAAAAGCGTTTCGTGCTGTTGCAGCATTGCCCTGCCCTGTGCTATTTTGTCAGGCGTGACGCGCCTATCAATATAACTTAAAAAGGGAGAGATGAATTCTGGCTGCGCCCGGTCCAGCACAATGACTTGCGGCAAATATTTGGCGTTCTTAAAGGTGCTTTTGATAGTTTTTGGCGAAATACTGTCGGCTTTCGCTTCCGCTTTCAGTTCATTTAACCAAGTATAAAAATGTGTTTTATCAACAGCTTGTGCGCAAAAACTGGCAGCAGCCATACAAACAGTCAATATTATTTTTTTAAACATATTACTTTACATTTTGCTGGGTGAAGTTTTGCAATACCGGGCTATAGCCCGCCTGATAATTTGGATATTGTAGCTGAAAGCCCGTCGCACGCAGGCGCAGATTGCTCAAGCGCTTGCCACCTTGTGCGATTGGCGCTTTGATATTGGAGGTATCAATGCCCTGCTGCTCTGCCAGCCAGGTCAGCACCTCGTACTGCTGGGTCGGCATATCGTCTGTGACGACATAACAATCGGCAACTTCATGATTCCTGCTTGCATGCTCAACCAAAAACGCGATGAACCCGGCCGCATCGTCACGATGAATGCGGTTGCTCCAGTGATTTTCTTTTGGCCACCGCGTTAAGTCCTTCGCCATGTTCACCAGGTACAGGCGGCTTTCGCCATAGATGCCTGAGAGGCGCATGGATGTTGCCTTGCAGGGCAGACCTTTTAACACATTTTCTGCTTCTAAAAGGCGCTCGCCACCAAAATCTGCAGAGATTGCAGGTGTATTTTCGTCTAAGACTTCTGAGCTATTTTGACCGTAAACCCGCGTGCTGGAAACGAAAAACACGTGTTGCAACTGTTGATTCGCCTGCTGTGTTGCGAGTATGTTTTTAAGCCCATCCACATAAATGGCTTGATAATTTTCATCAGTTTGTGCACTGGCCGCGACGCAGTAAATGATAAAGTTCGGGTTGAGTTTTTCGAGTGGGGTCAGTGTGTTTGGCTTAGTAACATCCGCTTGAATGGTCTGCATGCCTAGCGGCAATGGCTGGCAGCTTAATCTTAGGCCAATCACTTCATGCGCTTGCTGCAAACGCATCGCAACTGCCGCGCCTAAATCCCCGCAGCCTACAATTAAAATTTTAGCCATGCTTTTGCAAGTGTTTCTCGGCAAAATACAAAGCAATAATTGTCTTGCCATCGGTAATTTCACCATCTTGTATCATGCTTAAACATTGCTCAAACGGCGCTTCAAATATATCCAAATGCTCGTCGCCATCACGCTGATGCGCCCCAGCGCTCAGTCCACGTGCCAAATAGATATGGATGATTTCATTGGAGTAGCCGATGCAGGGATGTTGATGCCCGAGTTTGACCCAGTCGCTCGCGCTGTATCCCGTTTCTTCAAGCAATTCACGCTGGCCTGTGATTAGAATATCTTCGTCTGCGTCAATCTTGCCTGCGGGCAGCTCAATAAAGACTTCATGCAATGCATAGCGAAACTGCTTTTCAAGGACGACATTGCCATTAGGCAATATTGGTACCACCACCACCGCGCCCGGATGAATGACGTACTCACGCTGGCTGGTATTGCCATTGGGCAAACGCACCTGGTCGCGCTTTACCGTAAGCATGCCCCCGGAGGCGATGGTCTGCGAGCTAATGCAATGCTCGCTTAAGTCTATTGGCACAGCGCCCTGCATGATTAAAGCGACGCAACGTTAAAGGTATCGCACTTGTTCACGTCACCTGTGCTTAAGCCCTGATTGAACCATCGCATACGTTGTTGCGATGTGCCGTGGGTAAAACTATCCGGTACCGCATAGCCTTGCGCTTGTTTCTGCAGCGCATCGTCGCCAATCGCCGCAGCAGCAGTCATGGCTTCTTCTACATCTCCTGCCTCTAATATACGGTTTGCGCCATCAGCATGATGTGCCCACACGCCTGCGTAGCAATCCGCCTGCAGTTCAAGCATCACAGAATACTGGTTCGCCTGCGCTTCGCTGCGCGCACTTTGGCGCGCCTGCTGTACTTTGTCGGATGTTCCCATAAGGTTTTGGATATGATGGCCGACTTCGTGCGCAATCACATAGGCTTGCGCAAAATCGCCGGGCGCATGAAAACGGTCTTTCATTTCCTGATAGAAACTGAGGTCGATATATACCTTTTGATCGCCGGGGCAATAGAAGGGCCCCATTGCGGCTTGGCCGGAACCACAGGCTGTGGGTGTTTGGTCGCTAAATAATACGAGCTTTGGCGCCGGATATTCGTGCCCAGAATTTTGAAATATCTTGCCCCATGTGTCTTCCGTGCTCCCTAACACCTTCGCCACAAATTTTGCCGCGGGGTCGTCTTGCGGAATAGGCTGTGCCTCAACAGGCGTATTCTGGTTTATGCCCTGGCCGATATTAAGCACGACAGAAGGATCCACTCCAAAATACATCGCTACCAACGCCAGCGCAATGGTTCCGATGCCGATACTGCGCCCACCGATGGGGAAGCCGCTGCTACCTCGTCTGTCTTCAACATTTTCACTTTCACGTTCGTTATCTAAGCGCATTTTTAACCTTTTACATTCCCGACATATTTCATTAACAATACATGCTTAATATTAGCTTGAAAGATAAAACAAAAGCGTCTTTTTAGCCAGCACTACTTTAATTACCGCTGAAACATTTTTGTTACTTATATTAAATAGTTATTTAATCTTTAGTTTATAGAATATTTATTTCAAATTCATTGACTTAGCGACTGTAGCTTACCTAAAATGCCACATCTTCTTGATATTCCAACGGATAAACACTATGCCAAAATCAATTGACCGTACACAAATCCTAGCATTTACCCTCTCTGCAATAGCCATCGCAGTCACCAGCAGTGCCGCCCAGGCAGAAGTATATAAATGGCGCGACGCAAGAGGTGTTGTCCAATATTCTGACAAACCGCCAGCTTCCGGCTTCACCAAAGCGTCACAAAGTGAAATCGTCAATGCCTTGCAAAAAAAGGAGTTGTGCACGACAGATCCTGCGAACCCTACGACAGCAAAATCAAAAACCACTAGTAATGCGAGTAAAGTCAATGCCGCTGTATCAATTACAGGTCGCAGCGGGTCAAAATATACAGGGTCCACTACTGGAATAGGTTCGATTGGAAGCTCCTTTGTCAGAACAGCAGTAGCCACTACAACCACGAGCTCGACAACTAAAGTGGCTCCTGCTCCTGCTCCTGCTCCTGCTCCTGCTCCTGCTCCTGCTCCTGCTCCTGCTCCTGCTCCTGCTCCTGCTCCTGCTCCTGCTCCTGCTCCTGCTCCTGCTCCTGCTCCTGCTCCTGCTCCTGCTCCTGCTCCTGCTCCTGCTCCTGCTCCTGCTCCCTCAGCTGGTTCAAATATTATCCAGGTCGGACTCATGCCAGCAGTTGATATCAGTAAAAACATTACGCCAGCAGTAGGCAATTCGACACTCATTATTAGGCCAACTACTGAAAACCCTACCGCTAGTGATGTTGGTGCAGTTAGAATTGCGTGTAAACCCAGCCATATGTCTAACGATGACCCGCTCGTATACCCAAACCAGCAAGGTGCGGCACATCACCATACATTTTATGGCAATACATCAGTTAATTATAAAAGCAACTTAGCCACATTATCGACCACAGGCAACAGTACGTGCAATGGCGGCATTATGAATCGTAGTGCCTACTGGCATCCTACAATGATTGACATAACCACCCACAGCCCTGTGCTACCTGATGGTGGAGCGCTTTTTTATTACAAAACAGGCTATGACGGCGTCCCTGCAAATATGGTCGTTGCACCGCCTAAAGGTCTAAGAATGCTTACAGGTAATCCTAAAGCAACAACGGCGGCAGGCGTTCAAGCGGTAGCTTACATGTGCGTACCCCCTAACGGCAGCTTCCAAGGTTGGAATGACCACATTCCAAACTGTAAGGTTGGAGAGATAATGCAAATGGATGTTAATTTTCCACAATGTTGGGATGGTAAAAATTTAGACTCTCCTGACCATAAGAGTCATATGGCCTTTGCGGGTAGCTACCCTACTGCAAACCACTGCCCGGCAACGCATCCTATTGCAATACCAAAAATAACGATGACGCTTAACTATAAAATCGCCACAGCCAACCAGTCTACAAAATGGAGACTGTCCAGTGACAATTACGCTTCTTCTTCACCTGGCGGGTATTCAGGGCATGCCGATTGGGTGTATGGTTGGGATGAGACTATTATGTCAGGGGTTGTTAAAAACTGTCTTAACAAAAAACTGGACTGTCATGCTCACCTGTTGGGTGATGGCAGGTTGTTCGATAGTCAGTAAACAAAACAGGTTCAATAAAAAAGCCAGACCAATGTCTGGCTTTTTTATTTGCTGTATATTTGGAGCAACCCCCCCATAAGGAAACTCACTATTGCAAACTTCTAGCTATTGCAAGCTTCTCGCTATCGCAGCACCACAAATATTCATTAATGTTTGCGGCATTAAACCGAGCGCAAGAAGTGCCAATGCATTCATGCTTAGAATAAACCTCATATCAAAAGAAGAGCTGATAGCCAAACGGTCTTGCGGCGTATCAAAATACATGAGTTTCACAACACGCAGATAGTAGAATGCGCCGATCACCGCCATCAACACCGCAAACACGACTGCCCATATATAGCCCGCCTGCAAAGCTGCCTGCAGCACGGTAAACTTGGCGTAAAAACCAATGGTAGGGGGCACGCCGGCCATACTGAACATGGTGATAAGCATTAAAAACGCTGTCCATGGACTACGCTGGTTAAGGCCTTTCAAGTCATCCAGATGTTCAGCCTCAAAGCCTTGGCGAGATAACAATAGAATCATGCCGAAACCTGCCAGTGTCATCAGCACATAAGCGCTGATGTAAAACAGGCTTGAAGCAAAACCATTCAGGCTGCCGCTCATTAAACCAAACAATAAAAAGCCGATGTGCGAGATGGTAGAGTATGCCAGCATGCGTTTTAAGTTGGTTTGCGCAATCGCCGTGATGTTTCCAATGGTAATTGAAAGCACAGCCATAATCAGCAGCATATCCTGCCAGTCGGCAGTCAGCGGCTGTAAGCCTTGTGCCAGCAAGCGAATAGCGATGGCAAACGCTGCAAATTTTGGCACCGAGCCGATTAGCATAGTGATACTGGTGGGAGCGCCCTGGTACACATCGGGCACCCACATTTGAAACGGCACTGCGCCAAATTTAAACGCCAAACCTGCAACAATAAACACCAAGCCCAAAATCAGCACGGGATTATTGGGGCTAGATTCTTGCAATACGCTTGTAATTTCTGTCAAGTTCAAGCTGCCTGTCATGCCGTAAATCATGCTCATGCCGTAGAGCAGCATACCGGACGCCAACGCACCGAGTACAAAGTATTTCATAGCGGCTTCTGATGATTTTGCGTTATCCCGATTGAGCGCAACCAATGAATACAGGCACAGCGAGAGCAGCTCCAGCCCGATATAGATGGTCAGCATACTTTGACCTGACACCATGATCATCATGCCCAATACCGAAAACAAGACCAGCGCATAATATTCGCCGCGGAACATATTGCGCAGTTGCATGTATTGCCGCGTGTACACAAACATCACCGAAGTTCCCAATAAAATCATCAGCTTGAGTACATCGCTTAAGGTGTCATCGACAAACATGCCGCTGAATGCATATCCTACAGCAGGCGTGTGTGTACCCACAGTGAAATAGGCCGATGCAAACAAAGTAAATTGCGCCAATCCATAAATAACAATTTTATTTTTAGGCTTTAAGAATAAATCTGCCAGTAAAATAAACATCGCCATACATAGCACGGTAAGTTCAGGCAATACAGCCATCAGATCGAATTGAATATTTTCCATGCCTATAAACCTGCCACCGGTAATTTGCTGATAGCCATATGATCCAGCCATTGCATTGCACTGACGTGGGTGAGATCGGTAATAAGTTTAGGATACACGCCAAAACCGATCACCATGAGCGCCAGTACCGCCAAGATTAAGAATTCACGGCGGCTCAAGTCCTTCAGCTCCGCCACTTTAGGATTGGCAACATCGCCGTAAAATACACGCTTCACCATCCATAGCGTATAAGCTGCACCGAATATCAGCGTGGTTGCTGCTAAAAATGCCACCCAGAAATTGAATTTGACCGCAGCCAGGATCACCATGAATTCCCCCACAAAGCCCGACGTGCCTGGCAGGCCGCTATTGGCCATGGCAAACAGCACCATAAATGCCGCAAAAATTGGCATAGTGTTGACTACGCCGCCGTAATCGGCGATCTGGCGACTGTGCATGCGGTCGTACAACACTCCCACGCACAAGAACATCGCGGCCGAAATAAAGCCATGTGAAATCATCTGCACGATTGCGCCCTCGAGCCCCAATTGGCTAAATATAAAAAAACCCAGCGTCACAAAACCCATATGCGAAATGGACGAATAGGCGATGAGCTTCTTCATGTCCTTTTGCACCAGCGCAACCAGCGCAATGTAAACGATAGCGATTAAAGACAGCGTAATCATAAAGCCGGATAAATAATGTGCAGCATCGGGCGCAACTGGCATGGCAAAGCGTAAAAAACTGTAACCGCCAAGTTTCAGCATAATCGCTGCCAGCACTACAGAGCCGCCGGTTGGCGCTTCCACGTGGGCATCTGGCAACCAGGTATGTACCGGCCACATCGGGATTTTCACCGCAAATGCCATAAAAAATGCCATGAAAATCAGAATTTGCTCATTGAGCGTAAGTGGTAACTGATAATAATCCGTCACCTCGAAACTGCCTGTTTTATGGAACAAAAAGATAAACGCAACCAGCATCAACAGCGAGCCTAGCAAGGTATACAGGAAGAATTTAATCGTGGCATACACACGATTCGCTCCGCCCCAAATGCCAATGACCAGGAACATAGGAATCAGCATCGCCTCCCAGAACACATAGTACAGAATGCCATCCAGCGCGCTGAACACACCAATCATCAAACCGCTCATGATTAAGAATGCGGCCATGTACTGTGCGATATTTTTTGTAATCACTTCCCATGCCGCGATCACCACAATCACCGTGGTAAAACTGGTCAGCAATATCAACGGCACTGCGATACCGTCTACCCCCAAGTGATAATTGATATTGAAGCTGGGGATCCATTGCGCCATTTCCTCAAACTGGAAAGCGCCTTTAGAAAAGTCGTACTTTGTATAAAGCGGCAAAGTGGCGAAAAAAGCTGCAAGACTGCCTGCCAGCGCAAGCCAGCGTGTAAAGGCCGCCTTGTTATCGCTGCCAAGCAGTAGCACGACGATACCCGCCAGTATTGGCAGCCAGATGGCCACACTTAACACATGGTGATTTAATATATTCAAGTGCAGCATTTAGTTTATTTTTATAAAGAAAGTGAGGAATAAAAATACGCCAATAATCATGGCGAACGCGTAGTGATAAATGAGCCCAGACTGCAGTTGTCGAATAATGCCCGAAATACGGCCAATCAATCTTGCAGTCCCATTGACCATTGTGCCGTCTATCAACTGCACATCGCCAATCTGCCATAATTTATTTCCAATCCAGCGTGCACCGCCAGCAAATACGCGCTCGTTAAAGCTATCGAAGCCATATTTATTTTCTAAAATCCGGTAAATACCATTAAAGCGCTGCTGGATACTTGCTGGAATATCAGGACGCTTCATGTATAAGAGCCAGGCCACAGCCACGCCACTGGCAGCCAGCAGGAACGGAAGTGTAAGCACGCCATGCAAGGCCATGCCTGCAGGAGAATGCAATATCTCATGATAATGGTGACCGAGGTGTCCCATTGCCGGATGGCTGGCAGCATCAACAAAAATCACCCCCTTGAAGAAATCACCAAATAGCATTGATTCGATGGCCATATAACCTATAAAAAACGATGGGATAGCCAGCAGAATCAATGGCAGCTTCACTAGCCAACCCGGTTCATGTGGGTCATCATGTGGGGTTAGTCCGTGATGATGGCCGTGATTATCATGATGCGCGTCATGTTTTACCTCGCGCCATTTCTCTTTACCGTGGAACACTAAAAAGTAAAGCCGGAATGAATAAAATGCCGTCACAAACACGCCTGCCAACACGGCAAAATAAGCAAAGCCACTGCCGGGAATATGCGAGAATTTTGCCGCCTCGATAATGCTGTCTTTTGAGTAAAAACCCGCAAAAAATGGGGTGCCGATGAGTGCCAGCGAGCCTACAAGCGACGTAATCCAGGTCACCGGCATATACTTTTTCAGGTTCCCCATATTGCGAATATCCTGGTCGTGATGCATACCCATAATCACCGAGCCCGCCGCCAAGAACAGCAACGCCTTAAAGAAAGCGTGTGTCATTAAGTGAAAGATTGCGACTGAATACGCCGACGCGCCAAGCGCCACCGTCATATAGCCTAATTGCGATAGCGTGGAATAGGCCACCACGCGCTTGATGTCGTTCTGGATAATGCCCAGAAAGCCCATAAACAGCGCGGTGATGGCGCCGATAATCATCACGAACGATAGCGCTGTGGTTGAAAGCTCAAACAGCGGCGACATCCGCGCCACCATAAAAATCCCCGCTGTCACCATGGTTGCAGCGTGAATCAATGCAGAAATCGGCGTCGGGCCTTCCATCGAATCCGGCAGCCACACGTGCAATGGCACTTGTGCTGATTTACCCATCGCGCCGATAAACAGCAGAATACAAGTTACCGTCATCAGCGACCAAGGCACGTTAGGAATAATGTTGACTTGCGTGTCTGCCAATGCTGGCGCGGCCTGAAACACTGAGGCGTAATCCAGGCTGCCAAAGTAATACAGCACCATGCCAATGCCCAGCAAGAAGCCAAAGTCGCCGACGCGGTTCACCAAAAACGCTTTGAGATTCGCATAAATCGCGGTTGGGCGTGTGTACCAGAATCCAATCAGCAAGTATGAAACCAATCCAACAGCTTCCCAGCCGAAAAACAGCTGCATGAAATTGTTGCTCATCACCAGCATCAGCATCGAGAAGGTGAATAATGAGATATAGCTGAAAAAGCGTGTATAGCCCGAATCTTCTGCCATGTAGCCAATGGTGTAAATATGCACCATGAGCGACACGAACGTCACTACTACCATCATCATGGCGCTTAAATTATCAATCAGGAAACCGACATTAAACTGGATATCACCCGATGCAAGCCATGTGTATAGATTGCCGTTGAATATATAACCATTTAAAGTTGCATTAAGCACATAAGCCGAAAGCCCAAAAGCAGCACCGACTGCGCCGATAGTGAGCCAGTGCGCAGCCGCACGTGGCAGCTTGCGGCCAAATAAGCCTACAATAGCCGCGGCAACCAAGGGCAGTAAAACAATTAACAAAGAGATTTGTGGCAATGTCATTTTTTTATACTTTTAGCCTTTTAGACTATCTAAATCATCAACGTTGATGGTGCGCAAATTGCGGAACAATACCACCAGAATCGCCAAGCCAATGGCAGATTCTGCCGCCGCAACAGTGAGAATGAAGAACACGAACACTTGGCCAGCGATGTCGTTCAGATAATGTGAAAACGCAATAAAATTCAGATTCACGGCAAGCAGCATCAACTCAATCGCCATCAGCAAAATAATCACGTTTTTACGATTCAGGAAAATGCCGATCACGCTGATGGCAAATAGCAGCGCGCCTAAAATGAGGTAATGCGACAAACCTACCATTATTTTTTTTCCTCCACAGCATTGTCTGCCTGGGCAGGCTCAATCACCGCGTCCATTTTTACAATACGGATGCGATCCTGCTTTTTAACCAATACCTGATCGGCAGGATTCATCGACTTGCTATCTTTTCTATCTCTCAATGTGAGCACAATTGCCGCGACAATCGCCACCAGCAGCACGACAGAAGCGAGCTCGAACGGCAATAAATACTCGGTGTAAAGCACACGTCCTATTTCGGCGGTGTTACTGTAATCGGCGGGCTTGCTGACTGCTTTTGTAGCACCAAAATACTTGCTGCCCAATACCATCACCATCTCAACCGCCATCAGCAGGCCGATCGTACCTGCCATCGGCAGATATTCCCAAAAGCCTTCGCGCAGCTTGTCGATATTAATATCCAGCATCATCACCACGAATAAAAACAGCACCATTACCGCACCCACGTACACCAAAACAAGTGCGATCGCTAAAAATTCAGCTTCCAGCAACAGCCAAATACCCGCTGCGGTAAAAAACGCCAACACAAGGAACAAAGCCGCATGCACGGGGTTGCGAGTGGTAATCACGCGCAGGCCGGCAAACAGCAAAATGGCGGCTAAAGTGTAAAAAACGACATCGGTAAATACCATATTCATTACCTAAAGTTCTTATCTTGCGCGCGGTCTGCCGCAATTTGTTTCTCGTGCTTATCACCCACCGCCAACAACATCTGTTTGGTGTAAACCAAATCGCCGCGCTGCTCGCCGTGGTATTCAAAAATGCGTGTTTCTACGATCGAATCTACCGGGCAAGACTCTTCGCATAGCCCGCAGAATATACACTGCGCGTATTGTCCTCACGCTGTTCTGACTCAATGGTAATCGCCATCGCCGGACAAACTGCCTCACATAATTTACAGGCAATGCAGCGCTCTTCGCCATTGGGGTAGCGGCGTAGCGCATGCAAGCCCCTGAAACGCGGCGATTGCGGCGTACGTTCTTCAGGATACTGAATAGTGATTTTACGTGCGAAAAAATAGCGGCCCGTGAGCGCCATGCCTTTTAGCAGCTCCCACAGCATTAAGCTCGATAATGTATTTTTAATTGATTTCAACATATCAGTGGAACCAATGTCCTAATGAGGTTTGCATCATGCCGCCGACAAAGATAATCCATACCAGCGTAATGGGAATAAATACTTTCCAGCCCAATCGCATAATCTGGTCGTAACGGTAGCGCGGAAAAGTCGCCCGAAACCATAAAAAGAAAAACACCAAAAAGCACATTTTTGCCAAAAACCACAAAATACTGTCGGGCAAAAATGGGAAGGGTGATAACCAGCCGCCCAAAAACATTGTCGCTGCGAGCGCGCAAACCAGCCAGATATTGGCGTATTCAGCCAGGAAAAAGATGGCAAACGCCATGCCGGAGTATTCCACATGAAAACCCGCAACGATTTCGGATTCACCCTCAGCCACGTCAAATGGCGCACGGTTAGTTTCGGCCACCGCGCTAATAAAATACACAATAAATAATGGAAACAGCGGAATAAAATACCAGTGCCAGAAGCCGCCACTCTGTCCCATGACGATTTTGCCTAAATTGAGCGAATTGGCGCACATTAATACGCCCACCAAGGCAAAGCCCATGGCAATCTCATAGGATACGATTTGTGCAGCCGAGCGCAGACTGCCTAAGAACGCGTATTTGGAATTTGAGGCCCAGCCCGCAATAATCACGCCATACACTGCGACAGACGTCATCGCCAGAATGTACAGCAAACCCGCGTCGATATTGGCGAGTACTTTAGTACCGTCAAACGGGATCACTGCCCAGGCCGCAAAGGCTGGTGCAATCGCCAATACCGGACCAATAAAAAACAGGGCCTTGCTGGAAGCGGTAGGCGAAATAATTTCTTTAAACAGCAGTTTCACGCCATCCGCAATCGGTTGCAGCAAGCCAAAATAACCAACGCGATTGGGCCCGATACGTACTTGCATATAGCCGATGACTTTACGTTCGGCGAGCGTGAGATAGGCAATGGCACCCAATAGCGGCAGCACGATGGCGATAATCTTTATCAGCGTCCAGCCTGTAATCTGCACCGCGGGCCACCAACTACCAAATAGATGTGCAAGCATTTCCATTATGCCGTTTCCGCCTCTTGCTGATTAATTGCAACAGTATATTTTTCGACTGTAATATCGCCCATCAGGTCGCCCAGACCGACCGAATCTTCATGCGACGCAGTCACGCGCACACAGCCCATCGCCACATGATTATCCAGCCGCACAGTGAGTATTGCGCTGCCCTTATCCTGCTTCACCAGCACAGTGTCACCCTCTACCAAGCCCAGCTTGGCGATAAGCTCTGCGCGCATACGCGCCATCGGTTTAGTGTTGTATTTGGTTTTTTGTAAAGGTGGCGAGCGGCGCACGATAGGGTCTGATTCATACATCGGCACCTCGCCGATGCGCTGCAAGCCTTCGTGTTTGATATTGACCTGGATTTCAACCAGTTCTTTCAGATTGTTGTTCAAACTGCGGCGCACCACGACCGAAGGTTTTTCACCACCAAAAATCACCTCTTTCACCTGTTCGCTGCTGTCAAAATCAAAGCCTGACAATCCTAAAGTATTCGCCAGCACGCGCAATACTTTCCAGCCGGGGCGACATTCGCCCAACGGCCTGGTCACGGCCTGGAAGCTCTGTACACGCCCTTCCATGCTCATAAAGGTGCCAGAAGTTTCGGTAAACGGTGCGATTGGCAATAAGACATCCGCGTTTTCCAGCGCTTCTGACTTATAGGCGGTTAGCGCCACCACACATTCGGCCTCCGCCATCGCAGCCTTCGCTAGCGCTGCGTGCTGGCAATCCAGTTCCGGTTCGATATTCAGCAATAAATATGCTTTGCGAGGCACTTCCAGCATGGCTCTGGCATGCATGCCGGTAGCGCCCGGCATTACACCCATCAAGTGCATACCCGTGCTGTTCGCTGCAGCAGGCAATATGCCGCCTTTTGCGCCACAGATACCGCCAATGGCCTCTGCCATACTGTACATTTCGGTAAAGCGTGGATCGCTGAGTGCCATATTCCCAAGGAAAATACCTACTTTTGGCGCAACAAGATCCACGTCACCACCCATACCCGCCATACTTTCAGCAATGGCCTGCGTGTTGTCGCGCACCTTGATATTGCTCAACAAAAGCTCAAGCGATGGCGGCAGACATAAAGACAGACGCTGTATCTTGGACATGGCTTTGAGGATTTGTCCCAGCACGTTCACCATGTCATTGGGACGCACGATCACTTTATGTGCGACATCCATCAACGGGTTGTTGTCCAGCGGGCTCACAATGCAAAGCTCGGCGCCGTTATTCACCGCCTTGCGGAATCTCTGCGCCAGCAGTGGATGCTCGTTGCGCAAATTGGAGCCGATCAACAGAATACGATCCAGCTCTTCGATTTCCTGAATATTGCAGCCCATCCAGGGCGTACCGATACGCCTGCCATCCAGCCTGAAATCGGTCTGACGCAGACGATAATCCACGTTGCTGCAGCCCAGGCCGGTAGCCAGTTGCTTGATTAAATAACCTTCTTCCATGGTGCTGTTTGGTGAAACCAGCACACCCAGCGATTCGCCACCGTATTGTTTTGTGATGTCTTTTAACTGGCCTGCCGCAAACTCCAGCGCGGTTTTCCAGTCGGTTTCCTGCCAGGCACCGTTATGCTTGATCATCGGCGTTTTGAGTCTGTCCGGGCTGTTCAAGCCTTCATAGGAAAAGCGATCACGGTCCGACAGCCAGCATTCGTTAATGCTCTCTTTTTCGCGCGGCAACACGCGCATCACTTTGTTGTCTTTTACATGCACTTCGATATGCGAACCCAAACCATCGTGCGGCGCGATGGATGGGCGCCGAGTGAGTTCCCAACTGCGCGCGGAATATCTGAACGGCTTGCTGGTGAGCGCGCCCACGGGACATAAATCAATAATATTGCCAGAAAGTTCTGAATTGACTGATTTATCGACATAAGCGGTGATTTCCGCATGCTCGCCACGGTTAATCAACCCTAGCTCCTGCATGCCGCCGACTTCTTTCAGGAAGCGCACACAGCGCGTACACTGGATGCAGCGCGTCATGTCGGTGCTAATCAGCGGGCCGATGTTTTTGTTGATTACAACGCGTTTTTCTTCAGTGTAACGCGAACCACTGGCGCCATAGGCGACGGCAATGTCCTGCAAATCGCATTCGCCACCCTGATCGCAAATCGGACAATCCAGCGGGTGATTGATCAGCAAAAACTCCATCACGCTTTGCTGCGCTTCAACCGCCTCTTTGCTGCGCGTAAAAATCTTCATGCCGTCGACCACAGGCGTGGCACAAGCAGGTAATGGCTTAGCAAACTTTTCCACCTGCACCAGGCACATGCGGCAGTTGGCCGCAACCGACAGTTTCTTGTGATAGCAAAAACGCGGAATGGCGATGCCAACCTTATCAGCCGCATCAATGATGGTGCTGCCGTATTCGACTTCAAGCGCTTTGCCGTCTATTTCAATATTAACCATTTACCCAATCTCTAAAATTTATTTTATGCGATAGAGTGTAAGGCGCACGGCACGCAAAAACCGGAATGTACATGGAGTACATGAGGATTTCGAGTACCGCGCAACGCCACAATATGCGCATAAAATAGATTTTTCACTTTCCGTCCACCATGCTTTTGCCGTGCTGAATATAATATTCAAATTCCGGCCTGAAATGCTTGATAAAGCTCAATACGGGCGTAGCAGCTGCATCGCCCAGCGCGCAAATAGTGCGACCAGAGATGTTATTACTCACATCCGCCAGCAATTCCAGGTCTTCCATTCTGCCTTTGCCTTCAGTGATGCGCTTGATCACGCGATACACCCAGCCAGTACCTTCGCGGCACGGCGTACATTGGCCGCAACTCTCTTCGTAAAAAAAGTAGCTCAAGCGTTTAAGCGTTTTTACCATGCAGGTGGTTTCATCCATCACAATCATGGAACCCGCACCGAGGCTGGAGCCTGCCTTACTTAAGCCATCATAATCCATGCTGGCTTTCATGACCATCTCGGCTGTCATGACCGGTGTAGATGGCCCGCCCGGAATGACTGCCTTGAGCTTGCGTCCTTTCCAGACGCCACCCGCCAATGCCAGCAATTCGGTAAATGGTGTACCCATTTTCACCTCATAATTGCCTGGTTTTTCTACATGGCCGGAAACTGAAAATATCTTGCTACCGCCTGAGTTAGGCACACCCAACTCTGCAAACGCCTGACCGCCATGCTGTAATATCCAGGGAATGCTGGCATAGCTTTCAGTGTTATTCACATTGGTTGGCTTGCCAAAAACGCCGTAACTGGCAGGGAATGGCGGCTTAAAGCGCGGTTGGCCTTTTTTGCCTTCAATCGACTCAATCAGCGCGGTTTCTTCGCCGCAAATATAAGCGCCGTAGCCATGCACGGCGTATAAATCAAAACTGAAATTAGTGCTGAATAAATTCTGGCCTAAATAGCCAGCAGCCTTGGCTTCGTGTAAAGCGGCTTCAAAAACTTCGTAATCCTGCCAAATTTCGCCATGAATGTAGTTGTAACCCACGCGCGCGCCCAGCGAATAGGCTGCAATCGCCATGCCTTCAATGATCTGATGCGGGTTGTAGCGCAGAATATCGCGGTCTTTAAATGTGCCTGGCTCGCCTTCGTCGGTATTGCAGACCAGGTACTTGATACCATCGAAATAGCGCGGCATAAAGCTCCATTTAAGCCCGGTCGGAAAACCCGCACCGCCACGCCCGCGCAGACCGGACACTTTCACCTGACTGATGATATCAACCGCTTTTACTTTTTCGGTAACGATTCTTTTGAGTTGTGAATAGCCGCCCAGCTTCACGTATGCCTCTAGCGAAGCTGGATTTTTCTCGGTTAAAGTACGCAAAGTGACCAGCGTTTGGCCTTTTAAATCAGCTTTCACAGGTTTGCCAGCCTTGGATTGAGTAGGTTTTGTCGCCATTATTTCAATCTCTCTAAAATGGCATCTACGCTTTCAGGCGTTAAATTTTCATGCATGGTGTGATTATTCACCGTCATGAGTGGCGCACCGCTGCATGCGCCCATGCATTCGCCTTCTTTCAGGCAGAATTTACCGTCAGCCGTGACTTCATCAAACCCCACGCCCAGCTTGGCTTGCAGATGATCCACAATGGCGTCACTGTCGCGCAGCATGCACGAAATGTTGGTGCAAACTGTAAGCTTATATTTACCGACCGGCTCCAGATCATACATGTTGTAAAACGTCGCCACTTCCATTGCCGCAATTTCAGGCATGCGCAAGTATTCAGCTACTTCACTGATACATTCCTGTGACAACCAGCCACGCTCGGTCTGCACAATGCGCAAGGCAGACATCACCGCTGCCTGACGCTGATCGGCGGGGTATTTTGTGATCTCGTAGTCGATTTTTTGTATAGCTTCTTTACTTAACATGCTTCTATCTATCTATCTCGCCAAAGACTATATCCTGCGTACCTATAATCGCTACCAGGTCAGCAATCATGTGTCCTTTGGTCATTTCATCCAATGCTGCCAGATGTGGAAAACCAGGCGCACGGATTTTGAGTCGATACGGCTTATTAGCACCATCCGAAATCATGTAAATGCCAAACTCGCCTTTGGGATGCTCCACCGCCGCATAGGCCTCGCCTGCTGGCACATGGAAGCCTTCGGTAAACAACTTGAAGTGGTGAATCATGTCTTCCATATTGGTTTTCATACTCTCGCGGTCAGGTGGCGCCACTTTATTGTCAGCCGTAATCACCGGGCCCGAATTCTTGCGCAGCCAATCCACACATTGTTTGATAATGCGATTCGATTGCCTGAATTCTTCCATGCGCACCAGATAACGGTCGTAACAGTCACCATTCACACCCACTGGAATGTCAAAATCCAAATTCGCATATACTTCGTATGGCTGCTTCTTGCGTAAATCCCATTCCACGCCAGAGCCACGCAGCATCGGCCCTGTCATGCCCAGTGCTAAAGCCCGTTCAGGTGATACCACGCCGATGCCTACCGTGCGTTGCTTCCAGATGCGGTTGTCTGTGAGCAAGGTTTCATATTCATCCACATACTTAGGGAAGCGATTGGTGAAGTCTTCGATAAAATCCAGCACCGAACCCTGGCGACTTTCATTGAGCTTGTCGATTTCTTTCGCACTTCTAAACTTAGTCGTTTCATGCTGCGGCATTTGGTTGGGCAAATCACGATATACGCCACCAGGACGGTAGTACGCGGCATGCATGCGCGCGCCGGAAACCGCTTCATACACATCGAACAAATCTTCACGCTCACGGAAAGCATATAAAAACACGGTCATCGCGCCCACATCCAGCGCATGCGCGCCCAGCCAGAGTAGATGATTCAGCACGCGCGTAATTTCATCGAACATCACGCGAATGTACTGCGCGCGAATGGGCACTTCTAACCCCAGCATCTTTTCAATCGCCATCACATAAGCATGCTCGTTTGCCATCATCGAGACGTAATCGAGGCGATCCATGTAAGGTACCGATTGCAGGTAGGTACGATTCTCTGCCAGCTTTTCTGTCGCGCGGTGCAGCAAACCAATATGTGGGTCAGCGCGCTGAATCACCTCACCATCCAATTCCAGCACCAGACGCAGCACGCCATGTGCAGCCGGATGCTGCGGGCCAAAATTCATCGTATAGTTTCTAATCTCAGCCATGTGCACCTTCATCACGAATCACGCGCGGCACGTTATTGCGCAGTTCAATCGAAACCGGCTGGTAAATCACACGCTGCTGCTCGGGGTCGTAACGCATTTCGACGTTACCTATCATGGGGAAATCCTTGCGGAATGGGTGGCCGACGAAACCGTAATCCGTCAATAAACGGCGCAAATCAGGATGGTTTTCAAACATAATGCCAAATAAATCAAAGGCCTCTCGCTCATACCAGTTCGCCACGGGCCACATATCAACCAAGGTTGGCAACACAGGGAAATCATCATCCTGCGCGAAAACGCGCAACCGTACCCGCTGATTCAAACTGACTGAAAGCAAATGCAACACCACCGCATAACGCGCGCCTTCCCAGGTGCCGTCTTTGTAATCAGCATAATCGACACCACATAAATCAATCAGCTGCTCAAACTTAAGCTCGGCATGGTCACGCAGCTTGGCGCACACCTCGATGAAATGCTCTGCCTTGCATTCAATGGTAATTTCGCCCAAAGCAACCGTGTGCTTTGTAATATAGCCGCTTAAAGCCAATTTAAGCTGTGCGGATAAATGATCTAGTTTAGCTGACATATTTTTATTTTTAGTTAGCGTGCAATGGTATTGGTGCGCCTGATTTTTTTCTGCAGCTGAATAATGCCGTACAGCAATGCCTCTGCGGTTGGCGGACAGCCTGGTACATAGACATCCACCGGCACAATGCGGTCACAACCGCGCACCACGGCGTAAGAATAATGATAGTAACCGCCACCATTGGCACACGAACCCATCGAAATCACCCAGCGCGGCTCTGCCATTTGATCGTAAACCTTGCGCAAGGCGGGCGCCATTTTATTCACCAAGGTACCGGCAACAATCATCACATCCGATTGGCGCGGACTTGGGCGAAACACGATACCGAAGCGATCTAGATCGTAGCGTGAAGCGCCTGCATGCATCATCTCTACCGCGCAGCAGGCCAGACCGAATGTCATCGGCCACATGGAACCAGTGCGCGTGTAGTTAATCACCGTATCTAGCGTGGTGGTGACAAAACCTTTTTCCAGGACGCCTTCTAAACTCATATCAATCCCACTCGAGCGCGCCCTTCACCCATTCGTAGACAAACCCTACAACTAGCACAAACAAGAATAGCATCATCGCCAGAAAGCCAGCCAAGCCGATTTCTTTCAGCACCACCGCCCACGGGAATAAAAACGCGATTTCCAGATCAAACAAAATGAACAGGATGGCCACCAGATAATAACGCACGTCAAACTTCATACGCGCATCTTCAAACGCCTCGAAACCGCATTCATAAGGGGAATTTTTTTCAGAATCCGGCTTACTAGGAGAAACCAGTTTGCCCAGCACAAGCGGACCGACACCGACCGCCAGGCCTACGAGAATAAACAACAATATCGGAAAATAATTTTCTAGCACTCGCTAGCCCCAAACTTAATGACCAAAAACAGAAATCAATAAAAACTATCGACAGTTATCATTTAATTTTTACATGACTTTTACTACGCAGTTATTTCAATCACCACTGGAATAAATGCTTAATTCAATACTTTAAGTTTTAAACTAACCTTGCTTAACTTTGGTGCCGTCGGCGAGACTCGAACTCGCACGACTTTCGTCACTACCCCCTCAAGATAGCGTGTCTACCAATTCCACCACGACGGCCGTTTATTCAGGTCTGCCTAAAAATCAGTTAGGAATGTCTTTCGCAACATTGCCAGCAGGTGCAGCTTCTGCAGGCTTAGCTTCTGTTGTCTTAGCCGCTTGCGATTTAACTTCCTGCACCTTCACCACACTGCCATTGCCCGCACGATGGCTTGCCATATAGGCCAGCGTTAAACTGGTTGCAAAAAAGATCGTGACGCAGATTGCGGTAGCTTTGCTCATGAAATTGGATGAGCCGCTCACACCGAACAGACTGCCGGAGGCGCCACTGCCAAATGCCGCACCCATATCCGCGCCCTTGCCGTGCTGCAACAGCACCAGGCCAATCACGCCGGCCGCAGCCAGCACATGAATAATTGTTACTAAATTTTCCATCTAACTTAAATCTTTCAAAAATATTAAAGCTGAAATATTATTGATCACAATATTTTAACTATGATGAATCCTGTTTATGAATTCTGTAATTCCGACTTTATTATTGCGCTGATTCCTCAGCTGCAAGGCAGATCTCTTCAAACGCCTGCGCATTGAGCGAACACTTGCCAATCAGCCCGCCATCAATATTCGGCACAACAAATAATTGTACCGCATTTTGCGGGTTTACGCTGCCCCCATAGAGGATTTTTAACCGGTCTGCAGCGCCTGCATTCAGACTTGAAATTTTGCCGCGAATGAATTTGTGCATGGCTTGCGCCTGTGCCGGCGTGGCCGCCAGGCCGGTGCCAATCGCCCAGATCGGCTCATACGAAATTACGCTATCGGCAAAAACCTCGGCGCCATACATGTTAATCACGGTATCTAGCTGCTTGCCTACCACCATTTCCATGACGCCCGCCTCGCGCTCAATCAGCGTTTCACCCACGCACAAAATCGGCGTTAGGCCATGCTTTTTGGCCATCATGAATTTTTGTGCGATATTTTCGTCAGATTCGCAATACGCGGTGCTGCGTTCAGAATGGCCAATAATCACGTAAGCACAGCCGAAATCGCGCAACATCTCCGCACTGACTTCACCTGTAAATGGGCCTTCTTCATTTTTGGCGACATTCTGCGCGCCCCAGGCGATGGGGGTATGCTGCAATAAGCCCTGCAACTGCGCAAGATAAGGATATGGCGCACAGACCACCACTTGGGTATGTTTCAGGCCTGAAAGCGTCGCGATGAAATCTGTCAGCATGGCCTCGTTTTGTTTGAGATTGCCATGCATTTTCCAGTTCGCAACGACTATTTTTTTTGCGTTTTTTTGAGAAGCCTGTTGAGCCATTGAAGCGCCTTAAGAATTGGCGCGAATTTTACGCGCGCCCGTATGTTTGGTCAATGTAAAAGCGGATACCGGCTCGTTCAGGCAAATAAATCCGCTTCCGATTTCCCTACCATGCCGACCCGATGCACCGCCGCCACAAACTCGCCGCTTTCATGCAGATGATCCATGTTTTTCGGGTGATGCGCGCCATGCATGCGCGCCAGTCTGGCGATGCTTTGCGCGGGCATTTTCCATGTTAGATTATCCAGCAATTCGTCCGCCAGATCGGGGCGATTGCACAGCAGCACCATATCGCAGCCTGCATTCAGCGCCGCCAGGCTTCGTGTGGTCACGTCGCCACCCACGCTGGCACCCTCCATGCTTAAATCGTCACTGAAAATCACGCCATTAAAACCCAGACGTTCGCGCAGCACTTTTTGCAGCCACTTGCTCGAAAAGCCTGCGGGTTTGTTGTCCACTTTCGGGTAAATCACGTGCGCCGGCATAATTGCTGCCAAGCCTTCATCAATCATTTGCCGAAACGGCTGCATATCATTCTGCGCAATCTGATCAAAGTCGCGCTCATCAACCGGAATAGACACATGCGAATCTGCCACCACAAACCCATGTCCCGGGAAGTGCTTGCCTACCGCCGCCATGCCTCCCTTTTTAAGGCCTTGCATGAGGCTAAACGCAAGCTCGTTAATGGCTTGCGGGTTACGGTGAAACGCGCGGTCGCCAATCACCAGACTGTCGCCGTAATCCATATCCAGCACCGGCGTAAAGCTAAAATCCACGCCATGCGCACGCAATTCTGCCGCCAGAATCCAGCCTGCTTCTACTGCCAACTCACGCGCTTTTTTAGGATTTTTATCCCAGATTTTACCGAACTCGCGCATGGGCGGAATTTTGGTAAAACCCTCTCTAAACCTTTGAACCCGGCCACCCTCATGATCGACAGCAATCAGCAATGGCGGCTGTCTAACCGCATGGATGCCGGCTGTCAGCGCCTTCAGTTGCGCGCAGTTTTCAAAGTTGCGTGCAAACAGAATTACTCCGCCCACCAGCGGGTGTTTCAACCTTCTTACGTCATCGGCAGTCAATTCTTTGCCGACAACATCTAACATAACCGGGCCTAAACTCATGCTATTTCTCAAACAATTGATGTGTTTATTTTAATCTATAAAGCGACGTGATTTCTTTTGAACGTGCTAAATATAACGGATCTGACTGGTCGCTGGCTTTGGCATGTTTTGGCTGAATATCCAGCTTTTCAATCACGCTCAACCCCGCGTCGGCAATCCATTTCAGCAATTCATCGTGCGTACGTAAAGCCAAGTGTTCAGCCAAGTCTGAAAGTATCAGCCACGCTTCACCACCTTCATTCAAGTGCGCTTTAACACCATTCAGAAAACCTTTTAACATTTGGCTATTGGGGTCGTAAATCGCATGTTCAATCGGCGCATTGGCCTTGGCGGGCAGCCACGGCGGGTTGCAAACAATCAAGTCCGCTTTTTTGCCTGTTGGAAATAAATCCGTCTCAACAATCTCGACATAATGGATTAGGCCTAATGCTTGAATATTTTCAGCAGCGCATTCCAACGCGCGCAGATTATTGTCCGTTGCCACCACTTGTTTAACGCCGCGATTCACTAGAATGGCCGCAATCACACCCGTGCCCGTACCGATGTCAAACGCAGTTTTAACATTGGGCAGAGGCGCATTGTTTATCAGTTCCAGGTACTCGCCACGTACCGGGGAATATACGCCATAATGCGCATGGATATTGGCTTGCAGCGCATCGATGAACACGCCTTTTTTGCGCCATTCATGCGCACCAATCATGCCCAGCAGTTCACGCAGCGACAGCACCATTTTCACAGGAACTTTGTCACCGATAGCTTCAGCCACTGCTTGCTTTACATCAGGCGCACGCCGCAAATCACATTTGCCGTGCTGCAATTCGATTAGAATCTTATTGGTGATATTAGCGCGCTGAATCTGCCTGGCGCGATGCTGATGAAAAGCCTCGGTCATATTGCTGGTTGGTTTAATCGGTTTGCGGTCCACGCGCCGTGTAATTGCCTGCAGCAACTGTTTTGCATTTTGAAAATCACCGCGATACAGCAGACCGGTTCCTTCGCAAGCCAGTTTATATGCGGCATCGGCCTTCATCGTATCATCCGCAACCACCACACTCTTGGGTGGTGGGTTATCTGCTTCGGATTGCCAGGTGGCTTCTATGGTTTTATTTTTTTCTAACCACGATATTACATATTGACTTTTCAAATTATTCCTTATTAGCCTATTTATCAAAACTGGTACGGACATCCAATTTATCACGCAGCTGGTCGCCCAGCAGGTTGATGGCCAGAATCAGGCTCATCAGGCTCAAGCCCACAATCAGCACGTAATGCGGCGCCACCAGCATATAGCGCACGCCGTCGCGCAACATGGCGCCCCACGAGGCGTTGGGCGCCTGAATGCCCAAACCCAGAAACGACAGGCTCGCCTCGGCGATCATGATACTCGCTAAACTGTAAGTCGCCTCTACAATTAATATCGAGCCCAGCAATGGCAATATATGTTTGATGAGCAGTCGCGGCACGCTGGCCCCGAGCGATTCCGCCGCAACCACGTGCTGGCGGTTGCGCAAAGCCAGCGTCTGGCCGCGTGTAAGGCGTGCATAACTCACCCAGCCCGTGATGCACAGCGCAATCATCAAATTCACCATACCAGGCCCTAACACAGCCGCGAAAGCAATCGCCAGCAAAATACCCGGGAAAGCCAGAAATATATCGGTGATCTGCATCAACATCCGGTCGATCTTTCCACCGTAAAAGCCCGCCAGCAGCCCAACCAGCACGCCCAAACTCATCGTTACCAGCGTCACGATCACCGCTACTACGAATGAAATCTCTACGCCGCGTAAAGTACGCGCCAGAATATCGCGGCCTAAATCATCCGCGCCAAACCAGTGATGCGAATTTGGAACGGCAAGAATAGCGCCCAAATCTATGACATTGCCTTGCAAACCTATGCCCATCAGGCCCAGCATCCGCGCGACCAGCACGGCCAGCAACCAGAATAGCAGCAGGCCAGAAGGCAGATGTTTTAGCCAGCGGCTCATGCGCTAAACCTCACGCGAGGGTCTAATCTTGAATACAACAGGTCAGTTAAAAAATTAACGGCCACATAGCTTAACGCCACCACCAGCACGCAGGCCTGCGTCACGGGATAATCGCGTTTCTCGATGCTTTCCACCAACAGCCGCCCGATGCCGTCCCAGCTGAAAATCGTTTCGGTAATCACTGTGCCGGCCAGTAAGCTGCCCATCTGCAAGCCGACGATGGTGATAATCGGCAGCAGGGCTGCACGCAACGCATGGCGCGCAATCACCGTTTTTTCGCTTAAGCCTTTGGCGCGTGCAGTGCGGATAAAATCTTCATTCAACACCTCTAAAAGGCTGGTGCGCGTCATGCGCGTGAGAATGGCACTCAACCCAAAACCTAATGTTACCGCAGGTAAAATAATTGCACTTTTAGACTCCATGCCGCTGACTGGCAACCATCCTAGCCACACTGCAAAAACCAGCATCAGCATCGGCCCCAACCAGAATGCCGGCATGGCGGAAAAGCGCACCGAAACGATCGTTACCAAAAAATCCTGCCAATGATTGGCTTTAAGCGCGGCGTAAATGCCCAGCGGGATACCAATCACCAAGCCAATGATAAGTGATAAAACCGCAAGCTTAACTGTAGCCGGATAACGCGTTTTAATAAGTTCTATAATCGGCGTTTTGGTATGAATGGATTGACCTAGATCGCCGTGGGCGAGTTTGTCCAGATAATGTCCGAACTGTTGAACCAGCGGTTTGTTCAGACCCAAATCAGCGCGTAATTGCTCACGGTCTGCAGTGCTTGCCGATTCGCCTAGCATCACCTCGACCGGGTCTCCCGGCACCAGATGGATCAGCAAAAAAGTGAGCAGCAGCACACCGAAAATGACGGAGAAAAAACCAGCTGAACGTCTAAACATTTCGTTTAATCATTGTGAATAACAACAAGGGTGCCTACATCAACCAAATCAAACAGCGCAATCACGTCGCTGTTGCGCATACGCACACAACCGTGCGAGCCAATCTTGCCCATTTCCATACTATCGGGTACGCCATGAATGTAAATATAACGCTGCATGGTATCTACATTGCCCAAGCGGTTTTTGCCGACCTCTTTGCCTGATAGCCACAAAATCCGCGTCAAAATCCAGTCACGGCCTGGAAACGCTGCCATCAATTCAGGCGTGCAGATTTCGCCTGTTGGCCTGCGCCCCACAAACACGGTATTTGGTGCAGCACCCGCCCCGATTTTCGCGCGAATGATATGCATGCCCAAAGGCGTGCAGCCGCTATCCTTCTCGCAACCCACGCCATTAGCCGCGGTAGAAACGCTGTATCTGGCTTTCACGCCGCCAAAATCGTCAAACAGTGTGAGCGCTTGTTGCTGAATGGAAATTTCAATACGCATGGTTGCTTATTGTAGCCGAGCTTTTTGTTGCCAACCTGGCAATTGTTGTTAAATCATCCCAATTTCCGTCAGGTTTGGGTGAATAATTACTGATATTTTTTTGCATGGCGGCAAACTGCCCTTCGTACCACAGCGGAATATACGGCAACTGCGCATGAATGCGTTGCGTAGCGGCAGGCCAATCTTCTTTGGTGAGCAATTTATCGAGTTCAGTATCAGTATATCTTCCACGGTTAAAGCCATTGGGTGGAAAGTTGTGCGAGCCAAACGCCTTGGCATAGATTTCCGGCGTTTTGATACCTACCCAAGTCAGGCCGAATAACTGAAAATTGCCTTGTTTCACATCTTCAAAAAACGTGCCCCAATCGAGGCTGCGAATCTCCAGATCAATGCCTGCCGGCCGCATCTGCGCTTGCAGGATAGTGGCAAAACGCACGCGCTGTGCATCGGTCGAGGTTTTATACACCAGCTTGAGCGGCAGCTTAACACCGGCCTCTTGCAGCAATTGCTTCGCTAAAGCCGGGTTATAATCATAAGGCATTAAATTCGCGTTCCCCGCCCAATGTTCCGGCGGCAAAATCGCGCCCGCTACTCTTGTGTTATGCACCATCACCTTTCCGATGATTGCCTGTTGGTCAATCGCATAAGCAATGGCCTGTCTGACCTTAAGATTCTGCAACACCGGGTCTTGCATATTCAAGCCGAGATATGAAAAATTAGCGCCAATGCTGGTTTTGACGTTGATGTCCGGCTTGCTTTGCAGATATTTCACCAGCTCGGGTGGCAAATCGCCCTGAATCAAGTCCGCCTCCCCTCGCATTAGTTTGAGCACGCGCACGGTCGGGTCTTTGACTTCTTGCAAAGCAATTCTTTGCTTGTCGCTGATTCTTTCCAGCGTAAGTTTATTTTGCCAGTCCACAAATTTTAATGGGCCATTTCCTACCGGATTGTGTGAAAAATCGTGCCCCTTTTCAATCAGGCCTTTTGGCAGTATGCCGACAATGAGTTTAGCGGGAAAGTGCTTATCTGCTTGCTTTAAGAAAAATATAACAGTGTTTTCATCTTCTACATCAATACGTTCAATATTGGCGAATTCTGCTGCATGCGGAGAATCTTTCAGCCGCATCAGTGATTCATAGGTTGCTTTCACATCCTGCGCGGTGAGCTGTGTCTGGTGATGAAACAACGCGCGATTTTCAATTAAAACAAATCGATATTCCTTGTCATTCACAACCTTCCAGGAGGCCAATACCGGCGCGGGCTTCGAGACGGCATCAAAATCCACCAAAGGCTGATAAATCAGCCGGTTCACGCGCTCCGATGCCGCATCGGTGGCGTAACGCGGGTCTAAATTAAGTGGTGCCTGGGCAATGGCGAAACGAATTTCGGGAGCTTCTGATGATGTGCGCCCACACGCTGTGAGCAGCAGTAAGAACATCATCAACAAGGTTTTTTGTAACATGGGCGTAATTTTACACAGGATTGCGGCCTGGATTTGATAAGTTTATTATGGTCGTAATATTAGTGACACACATTTAACTAAGGGGAGAGTGCGATGACTGGCGTGATTCAACTACTGGGGCGTGTGATGCTGGCGCTAATTTTTATTCTGGCTGGCATCGGCAAGATTCAAGACCCTGCCGGAACGGCCGGCTACATGCAGTCGATGGGCGTGCCGGGCATTCTGCTTTGGCCTACCATTGCCCTGGAGGTGCTAGGCGGGCTGGCACTCGCGATTGGCTACAAGACAAGGTTAGCCGCATTCGCGCTGGCAGGTTTCTCGATACTCGCGGCCGTTTTGTTCCACGCCAATTTTGCTGACAAAATGCAAATGATCATGTTCCTGAAAGATATCGCCATGGCGGGTGGTTTACTGATACTGGCAGTGGGTGGAAAAACGGCCTACTGTGTGGACAATAGGAGAAAACAAACTAATTTCTTCGGAACCAGACAAGGATAATCGGCAAGGCTAATCCTTTATAAAGCAGGCGATGGACTCGACATGCGCGGTGTGCGGGAACATGTTGATGACGCCTGCCGCGCTTAGGCTGTAGCCTTTTTCATTCACCAGCACGCCCGCGTCGCGCGCAAGCGTTGCAGGGTTGCAAGATACATAGACAATGCGTTTGGGCGCAGTTTCAGTCGTAACAGCTTTCACCAGTTCAAATGCGCCATCGCGCGGCGGGTCTACCAGCCATTTATCAAATTTCCCAAGTTCCGCCAAACGCTCTGGCGTTATTTTGAATAAATCGGCTACGCCAAATTTTACGTTATTAATTTTGTTCAAAGTCGCGCTTTCGTTGGCTCTATCCACTAAATTCGCCAAGCCTTCCAAACCCAGCACAGATGCGCCGCTACGGGCAATGGGCAACGTGAAATTGCCGATGCCACAAAAGAAATCGGCTATGCTTTCGCCCGCTTGCGGGGCTAATAACTGCTTGGCGCGGCGCACCATTACCTGGTTGATTTGCGGGTTCACCTGCGTGAACTCATTCGGTTTGAAAGGATACGTTAAGCCAAACTCAGGCAGGCTGTATTGCAGCGGGCTGCCATGCAATGGATAGAACGGTTTAATCGTGTCCGGACCTTTGGTTTGCGTCCAGATTTGTACGCTGTGGCGATCCGCAAAAGCTTTCAGCAAGATTTCGTCATTAGCATTCAGCGCATCCATGATGCGGAAAATCAGCACAATTACTTGGCTCTCACCTACGGCCAGCTCGATTTGCGGTAATTTATCGCGAATGCTGAGTTGCACAATCAACGCTTGTAACGGTTCGATAAGCGCCGAAACTTCCGGCACCAATACCTCGCAACTATTCATGTCAGATACAAAGCGCGTGGCTTTCTCGTTAAACCCTACCAGCACGCGCTGTTTTTTCTCGACATATTTCACGCTCAAACGCGCTTTGTGGCGATAACTCCAGGTTGGGCCATACAGTGGCGGCAGCATATTTTCCGGCTTTACTTTGCCGATATGCTTCAAATCATTTTCCAACAAACGCTGTTTGGCTGCGACTTGCGCGGCAAAATCCAGATGCTGCAGCTTGCAGCCGCCGCACAAACCGAAATGCGGGCATTTTGGTATGACGCGCTGATTTGATGGCTTAAGCACTTCTACCACATTGGCGATTTCATAGCTGGCTTTGATGTGATACGATTGATATGTAACTTTCTCATTCGGCAATGCGCCATCAATAAAAATGGTTTTGCCTTCGACGTGCGCAACCCCGCGCCCTTCTTGGTCTAGCGACTCGACAGTTGCTTGCCTGATTTCTGGAATGATTGGCGCTTGATTGCGGCTTCTGGAGCGTCGTGCCATGAAAATACCTGTGATTCAAAAAAGATGAGATTCTAACGCATTATGTAGGAGCGAATTTATTCGCGAAGATATTTGTATCAGTCGTGGATAAATTCGCTCCTACATTTTCCAGGCCGCTAAAAACTCGCTCCAATGTGTACCCGAATAACCGCTTAATGTATCGCGCACCAGCTTGATTTCGGCTTCGTAAGCTGCTGGCGTGAGATGCCCGCGCATTAGCTGAAAGCGCAAAAACACCAGATGCGTATTCGCCACATCGGTCTCGCAGTAATTGCGGATCGCCTCAATCTCACCATTTTTATAAGCATCCCACACCTTGCTGCCATCCATGCCCAGCTTGCCCGGAAAGCCGCACAGCTGGGCGATTTCATCCAGCGGCGCATTAGCGCGCGGCTGAAACATCGCGAGCAAATCCATCAAATCGAGATGCCGCGTGTGGTAACGGCTGATGTAATTATTCCATTTGAATTCTTTGTCATCCTCGCCCATATCCCAGTAGCGAGTGGCGACTACCTTGTTTATCATGGCGCGGTAATGCAGCACCGGCAGGTCAAATCCGCCGCCATTCCACGAGATGATTTGCGGCGTGTATTTTTCGATGCCGTCAAAAAAGCGCTGGATAATCTCTGCTTCAGGCGAATTTGCGTCGCCCAAGCTCCACACCTTGAAGTTGTTTCCCTCGCGCAAGGCGCACGAAATCGCGCAAATGCGATGCTGATGCAAAGGCAGAAATTCACTGCCGTTTTGCTGACGGCGCTGATGAAATGCGATGTTTGCGACCTCTTCATCTGTTGTGCCAGCAGGCACGTCCAGCAAGGCGCGCAGGCCAGCAGTATCAGGGATGGTTTCGATGTCGAATACGAGAGTTGGTGTCATAGACAGGAGCATACTATAAAAAACAAAGGCTGCAAAAGCAGCCTTTTAAACTTGTTAAGATTTTATTTTTTAGCTGATCACTTTTTCGTCCACCCGCCCGCGCCTTGATACCACCAGCCGCTTTGCGCTTTTTCTATCCAGCGGCCGGCAAAGGTGTTTTGTATCTCGCCCTGCCATTCCGGATGTCCATTGGCGGTTGCAATTTCTTTGTATAAATTGGCGCGGTCGGCATTTTCTGCCGAAACCAGGCCGTTCAGTGCACCGCGGTCTTTTAGCGGCACAGCTGTCGCATCTTTTACCGCAATCATGCCATCTTTAGTCAAACCGACTGCGCCGCTGCTGTAAAACGGGCTTAATTGTCCATGGCGCGCCTGCATGCTGGCTTTAAGGGCAGATATGGCTGGCGTGTTGATCTCTAAATCAGCCGCAGCAGCGGCCCAATTAGCTGCGAACATACTCACGATTATTACCAGGCTCAAAAGTAACTTTTTCATCATGTCTTTTCCTTTATTTAGCAGGTGCGTCGGCAGGAACATCTGTCGGCTTCGAGGCAGGCGCATCAGTTTGTTTTGCGCCTTCCTGACCTTGTTTGAGCTGCCAAACTTCGTCGATAATCTTATCCGCCGCTTTTTCTGCCGCTGCAGCAGGAAAGTAGATATTAATGGTGACGCATGCTGAAAGCACACCAGCTGCGCTAAACCCTATTAACCAATTTTTCATCTTTAGTCCTCATCAATTGTAAAACTTAATTTTATTTAACTACAGCTCTGGTGTTGCCCTCGATGACACGTTTTATGCGATCTACCAATTCGCCCCAACTCACGGTTTGATTGTACCCCAACACAGTAATTGCAGGTATGCCACTTCCTTTAACGATGATATACCCCCCATTCGTTGACCCTATGCCGCTCATTTCGCATACATCATCACGCAATTTGCAGCTTAAGGCCATTTTTTCGTAATTAAATTGCTTAAAAAACCTTAAGAAACTGCGTTGTATCGCTGCTGCAGCGCCTGCTCCGCCAAGTGCTGTGATGTTTTCTACTGCGCGTTGCGAGATTTTTTTGGTGTACTTGCCCGGGCTGCTTTGCACGCTGGCATCCATTTTCACGGGTTTCCAGTTCACCATTTCCAAATCTTGCACATCCCCATCCAGCTTGCCTTCAATCGCGCCAAACTTGAATGTTCGCGTCAGTTCGCCTAAATCCAGATTGCGTAAATTCATATCCGCACTTAACCTTGGCGTTTCGCCTAACGGGTTAATCATCGTAAGTTGCGTAACTTTCACTTGACCATCAAACACGTTGAGCACCATTTCACCATCAGTCGTTAATATGCCACCGCTATAGGTAACAAGCGGGATTTCAGCCGACGCCTTGCCTTCCATAATCGGCAATTTAAACGCACGGCTCGCCTCTGGCATGGAGATTGGCGTAAGCGCCGCACGCAAATGCCAATACCAGTTGTTATTGATGCGCGCAGCCGAAATATCACTCAGTTTGAACGCACCATCCAGAATGGGCAGCTCTATAGTGGGTGAAACCAGCGAATATCGATTCACCTCTGCACTAACATTGGTGCGGCCTAGCGGCATGTTGAGTAATTGGCCGTTGTTGTATGAAAAGTTGATTTTTGTCGCTTCGTCATAGCTCCATGGAATATCAGCATTCACATCGTAAAACGCAAATTTGTGATTTTTGTCATCAATGTTGACGTCTTTTAAATTAACTTTGAAAGCTTTTACTTGAGAATCCAGCACGGTCAAATTCAGCGCTGCCTTGCCGTCCAGCTCTGCATTGTTGAGCAAGGTTTTGCCTAAAAACGGCTTGAATAACAAAGGATAAGCTTCAGCTAAATTTAAATTAGGCAAGTCTGCATTCAGCTTAAAAAGTTGGTAATTCTTTATGCCAATCTGGCCGTTAAAATGCAAATCACCTACCTTGTCCAGTTTCAAAGTCGCTCTATCCAGCGTCAATACATCACCCTTCAAGCTACCTGCAGCTTGCAGCTCATGACCACCATTTGCGAAGTACAAGGGCTGCCAAAACACCTCTCCACTCTGCCAGTTGAGTGCGCTGTTAAAATACAGCACATCACCCTCTTGCCTGGCGACCACGGTCAAATGACCGGTTAATTTCTCAGCCGCGTGCAAGCCAGCTTCGTCACTAAAATTGGCACTCTGCAGGTTTATATTAGCCACAAAACCTTTGGCTTGCGGCGTGACTTGCAGTGCGAATGGCAGATTGATACGCTCGGCAGTAAATTTTCCCTCGTTGCAGTTCCAGGTATCTTGCGATAAATTTTTTGGTAACAAGCAATGCATTTGCGCTTTTGCCCATGCTTTATCGGTGTTTTGTTTAAGGTCAGTGTCAAATGCCAGCGTAGGGCTTCCGCGATAATCCAGATAAATATTGGCATTGCGCGCCTCTATCGTTTGATACTGAACATGCTCGGCCTTTACCGCTATGGTAGTAGTGGCCTTTAAATTCACCAAAATATCTGCGTTGCGCAGCTCGGCATTGTCATGCGTGATGGACTCTGCGGTAATTTTTATAGCGCTTACTGCAAATGCGCTTTGTGAAATTGTTAGTAAACAAGCAATGATTGCAGCGCGTAGCATGTTTTAACTAGGAAATACTCCCGTGGAAAGATACCTGTCACCACGGTCACAGACGATACTCACTATCACTGCATTTTCCACTTCTTTCGATAACTGCAGCGCACTATAAAGTGCACCGCCGCTGGAAATTCCTGCGAATATGCCTTCTTCTGTTGCCAGTTTTCTGGCCATGTTTTCTGCGTTTTTCTGGTTCACGTAGCGTAGTTCATCCACGCGTTTGGCATCATAAATCTTGGGCAGGTATTCGACCGGCCATTTGCGAATCCCCGGAATCTGGCTGCCCTCTTCGGGCTGAACGCCGATGATTTTAATGTTGGGGTTTTGTTCTTTTAAATAGCGTGAAACACCCATAATCGTGCCAGTGGTACCCATGCTGGATACAAAATGCGTGATTTTGCCCTCTGTATCGCGCCAGATTTCCGGCCCCGTACCCTCGTAATGCGCAAGCGGGTTGTCGCTATTGCCAAACTGATCCAGCACAATGCCCTCGCCGTCGGCCTGCAGCTTAAGCGCCACATCGCGGGCCAGTTCCATGCTGCCCTCTTTTGGCGTCAGCACAAATTCAGCGCCATAAGCCTTCATGCTCTGGCGACGTTCGACGCTTTGATTTTCCGGCATCACCAACAGCATTTTATAGCCGCGCATGGCCGCCACCATCGCCAGCGCGATGCCTGTATTGCCGCTGGTCGCCTCGATTAAGGTATCGCCCGGCTTGATGTCGCCACGCGCCTCGGCGCGAGTGATCATGCTGTACGCGGGACGATCTTTCACCGAGCCGGCCGGATTGTTGCCTTCCAGCTTCAGCAAAATCGTGTTGCTGGTCTTGCCTGCCATGCGCTGTAGCTTAACCAGCGGCGTGTTGCCGACGAAATTATCTAAAGTTTTATAATTCATATTCTTACTTTATTTCGTATTTATTATTGCAAGATAAACGGCATACACACCAAACCCAACAAAAGCAATCAAGCCTAGCTGCGGCAGCGTCAACCCTAAAAATGTCCAGTCAATCAGCGCGCAGTCGCCCGTGCCGCGAAAGATTAAAGTAAACGCTTTTTTTAACGGAAAATTCTCGAACATATAATCGAAGCCGACACCGCAATCCGCAACCATGCTTTCATGGTGCGCCTGTATCCACCAGTGGCGAACCGCCACGCCGGCGCCGCCCAGTGCGGTGAGCACTTGCAAGGTCGCAAAGAATTTAGGGTAATTATTAAAAATGGCTGCCAGCAAAAACAATACGCCCAGCGACATAAAAATAATGCGCTGCGAGATGCACAACGGGCAAGGCTCCAGGTTGTAGCGCGTCTGTATCCATAAGGCCAAACCCACCAGGCCAAAGCAGGCTGCAAAGCCAATTAAATTGCCAGTGCGGCCCATAAGTAGTTTGTTTAGCATATTCATCTTTACCATATAATCTTAAAAAATCATTTTAACCTAGATAACTTATTGGACGAGCAAACTTTGGCAGATTTACCAGCAAATTTAAGCCCACATTTGGCACATGGCCACATATTGACCGTCAGCGAACTGAATCGTTTAGCGCGTGAAGTGCTGGAGATGAGCTTTCCGCTATTCTGGGTGTCGGGCGAGGTTTCCAACTTTACCCGCGCCGCCAGCGGGCATTGGTATTTTTCGCTGAAAGATCAGACTGCGCAAGTCAAATGCGTGATGTTTAAAGGCCGCAACAGTTACGTCGATTTTATACCGCGTGAAGGCGACAAAATCGAGGCGCGCTGCACGGTCACGCTGTACGAAGCGCGTGGCGATTTTCAGCTTACAGTTGAATTTGTGCAAAAAGCCGGCCTGGGGGCGTTATTTGAGGCATTTGAAAAGCTCAAAAACAAGCTTGCCCTGGAAGGCTTATTTGATGCAGCTTTCAAGTATGCCATTCCAAAGCACCCCAACACCATTGGCATCATTACTTCGCCTGATGCCGCCGCACTCAGGGATGTTTTAACCACACTCAAACGCCGTAATCCGAATATCGGCGTCATCATCTACCCTACGCCCGTGCAGGGCAAAGGCGCGGCAGAAACCATCGCCAAGGCTATCAACACTGCCAACCAGCGTGCAGAAGTCGATACGCTGATTATCTGCCGCGGCGGTGGCAGCATGGAAGATTTATGGCAGTTTAACGAGGAAATCGTCGCACGCGCGATTTCCGATTGTACGATTCCCACTATCAGTGGTATTGGCCACGAAACCGATTTTACCATTTGCGATTTTGTTGCGGATATGCGCGCCGCCACGCCCACCGCGGCGGCCGAACTGGCCTGCATGGATATCAACAGCCTGAAAAACCAACTCGCCAGTTTACAAAATAAATTCACCCGGCAAATCGAATTTACGCTCAATCAACTCGCGCAAAAACTGGATTTTTTAGCGCGCAGGCTGGTTTCACCGCTGCAACGATTAGAGAGCAAGGCCATTCAAATCAATCAGCTGAAAAACCGCATGGATATTGCCTTGCAGAGGCGCCTACAAACACTTCAACAGCATGTTTTACGTCTAAAAAACAGCCTGGAGCAACTTAATCCAAATGCGGTATTAGCGCGCGGCTACGCGCTGGTACAAACAGAAAAAGGCGAAGTCGTGCGATCAACCAGTCAAATTAAACTGACCGATACTATACAAATACGTTTTAGTGAGGGTCAAGCAGTGGCTGAAATCAAACATATCGAGAAATAAATGACTAGTTTCAGCTAATTACTATGAGCTTTCAACTCCTCTTTAACCTTATCGGTCACTCGAATAGACAATGCAAGATTAGTTAATGTCGGATTGGCATAACCCCCAGTTGTGAAAACCGCACTTCCGGCAATAAATAGATTACTGATTCCGTGAACCCGACAATCGCGGTCTACTACCCCATGGCGCGGATCTTCACTCATGCGTGTCGTACCCATCATATGATGTAGCCCTGTAAGCGTTTTCACTGACTCTACCGACAGCTTCGGCGGCTCATAGCGGCCAAGGCCAGTTTCTACTAATGCTTCAGCCATAATTTCCTGCGCACGCTGAATGCTTTTAAGATCATCCGGATTCCATTTAAAATGGACTTTAATTTTAGGGCAACCCAGTTCATCCTTTTCATCAGTTAGCGTTATCCGGTTATCCGGGTTAGGTGATTGCTCAATCATTGCCAGCAGTTCCAAACGGTCATATTTTTTTTCATTATCAGCAGCTTTTGACCAGCCACCGCGCCCCAAACCCATGAGGACAGGGACGTTATAACGAACCTTGTCATATACTGCTCGAAAGAGGCGGTTTCTGCCTCGGAAAATATTCAGCAAATGCCTACCCAAGCCTTTAGGGAAACGACTGTAATTAAATGTGAAATGAAATTTAAGCGCAGCAACACTGTTCATAGCATCAAGATCCACTTGGCTCCAGCTTGTTGGGAAAAGCATGACTGCAAAATTACGCAATCCTTCTTCATACAAGATTTTCGGTGAAAGGTTAAGCCTGCCTAAAACCGACGCACCCTCAATTGCCTGCATGTCATAAAAACCCATCTTATTGATGAGTCGTGGGTCATGCGGAATAAAGTTACCACTTGGGACCAAATTATGGTCCATATAATAACGGCCAACATTATCATGCTGGTTACCTATGCCGTTGGGATGATGCCGCTTTGAACTCAATAACAGCCGAGGAGTTTGAAGTGCATTCGCCGAAATAATAAACTGCTTGGCCTTGAAGTATATTTCTTTTCCGTCGAATGTCCGTACCAATGCGAAATCAATTTTCTTTCCATCCTCGCTTGAAATCAACTCGACAACGGTAGCATGGGAGTAAATAGTGATGTTTTCAGAGCTGGCAATTTGGGCTGGAAAATCTTTAGTAAACTTTTTTGTTGGACCAAAAAGAAATACACTATTTTCTGTTTTATCTTTTGAAAGAGGCAGCGTAAACATCTCGTTTCTAGCCCAGTATTCTGCCGAGTACTGATAAGGACCTATCTCACAAACCTCCTGAGCGCGAACATAGTAAGGGTCTAGATCACTTTTCTTGATTGGCCAACCACTGTATGGCAGCCCCTCACGCGATTCGAAATCAATTGCTTCTAATGGGGTATAACGGTAACCATATTCATCATCTGTCATCTGAAGAATCCAGTTATTTGCAGTGCCCCCGATCTGACGTAAATACATTGACTCAAGCGGCTCATACATGTCACCGCTTAAGGTACCCTCGCTCAAGCGATGCACTTGTTTGTCATGTTTGTCACCCCCGCTCTCCAACAAATTTACAGTGATATTTGTACCAACAAACTCTCTAGTCAGCGTTGTCCCAGCTGGCCCAGCGCCAATAACACAAACATCCGACTCTACGGTCTGACCATGCTGCAGCTTACCGGTATCAGTTTTCATATAACCTCACTAAAATTAATTTCTCTAAATCCAAAACTTGCTTGTCATAAATAAAATTTAGAATAACTCTATCTACTATAATCGCTGAAAGATTACATACATATATATTATGATAGGTCTATCAAAACTCGTGAAGTTTATATTACCCCCAAAGCATAGCCCCAATAGGCTATATTCAATACTACAAATACCATGTAGTGTTGGACTGCTTACTTAAACCACCTCATATAGAAATATCCATGTAATTAATTATCATTCTTAAAATTAGCCGAATGCTTAGACACTCAGTCCAAAGTGCATTCGTAATGATAAAAAGTACAGCTTGTTCAGCTTAAATGATGACTGGGCAACCCAATTACAGCTTAAGAATGGTTTTATGAACCCATATAGTTTAGCTTTTCCATTAGCTGTCTTTTTAACAGCGCTCTTAACTACCCATTTTCTAATAAAATCCTTTGGCGCTCCCTCAGAAATGGGGCGGCAATCAACACTAGATGGTTTGCGAGGCATTCTGGCTTTTACGGTGTTTTTATGCCACGCTGGCGTCTGGCACTATTTTTTAGCACCGATGGGAACTGGGATTATCCAGAAGGTCCATATGCTCAATTTGGTAAAAGCAGCGTATATATGTTTTTCATGATCACAGGTTTTTTGTTTACATCAAAGATCATCAATGATCGTGAAAAGGGCATTGATTGGATCAGGCTCTTTGTATCGCGCGTGCTCAGAATTTTTCCTTTATATTTTGCTGCCGTGATACTCATGATATTTATCGTATTGATTGAATCAAATTTTCAGATTAAAGGTACACGGGGTGATTTTTTGATAGGTATTGTTCGATGGTTCACTTTTACTATTTTTGGCGATCCATTTCTCAATAATTACAATCTAACACGGGTAATCGATTCGAATATTCAATGGACTTTAGTTTATGAATGGCTTTTTTATCTATCATTGCCGTTATTAGCGTTGATAATGCACATTCGTGTTCCAGCTGTTTATATCGCTGCGAGTGCTGCTTTGGTTATGCTGTTTGTAGTTAATATGCAGAATTTATTTTTTCCTTTTGCTTTTTTGGCGGGCATTTTGACGGCCTTCATTTTTCGGTTTGCTCAAATAAGATTACTTTTGTCGCACCCGATTTTTTCTGTAGTTGCGATAGCTCTCATTGTATTGCAAGCATGGTACTCTCCAGAAGCTGCTTATCAGCAACCTTCACGAATACCCGCCTTGTGTTTAACCATCGCATTCATCATTGCCTGTGGCAACAGTCTATTTGGCTTTTTATCAACCAAGTCTGCACGTTATCTGGGAGAGGTCAGTTATGGAGTTTATTTGCTGCATGGAATAATACTATTCTGCACATTCAAATATATCGTAGGATTTGAACAGGTAAAAACATTGTCCCCTATAAGTTACTGGGCTGTTGTTAGTGCAATAACGGTATTAATGTTAATTGCTACTACGCTTACATATCGTACCATTGAAGCACCTGCAATGCGGCAGGTTTCCACAGTGCGCTCACGACTTAGAACACAATTTGGCATATAGGGCAGTAAATAATCGTTAAACAGAAAATATTTTAGAAGTCGCTTGCACGATAGCTATTACTGCGGGATGCGTGAGGCGGCGTTCGGTTGTAATTGCATAAAGCTGCTCAACAACGCTGTCTACCTGGCCCACTTTTTCCACCTCGTACTGGCGACAGATGTAATCTGCAATGGCCATTGGCCCCACAAAGAAACCTGCGCCGGCCTGGCCAAAAGACTTAACTAGGGCACTATCATCAAACTCGCCAACAATGCGAGGATAGACTTTTTTTGATTCAAACCATGCAATCAGTTTTTTCTGGAAGGTAAAATCTTCGCCCGGCAGTAAAAAAGGCGCGCCATTCAGATTGAAAGGAAAATGCACATTTTTATTACCTTCAGTATAAGTTTCTATCAGGCTTTTGGCAGCAAAAATTGCCAGCTTGCTTTCGCCTAACAAATGGTTATGCGCGCGGACATTGAGATTGGCAGGCATGGGACGATCGGCAATCACCAGATCGAGCTGGTTTACCGACATTTCAGACAACAGGTTTGCCAGCTTTCCTTCTCTACAAATTAGTCGAATAGAATCTTCTAAATATAAAACCGGCTGTAATGACCGATAAGCAAGCGATTTAGGCACTGAATCTGTAATGCCTATCCGAAATGGAGTGCTTCTTTTAACCTGCTGATGTTGTGCAACCTCTAGTAATTCATTTCCAAGGGAAAATATCTCATCTGCATAGCTAAAAATTCTGCGCCCCATGTCAGTCAACTCAAGACCACGACCTGCCTTGCGAAAAAGTTGAATACCAAGATTGTTCTCCAAATCACCCAACTGCACGCTTATTGATTGAGGGGATAAATAGAGCTGTTCACTCGCCCGGGCAATACTGCCAGTTTTGCCCACCATCCAAAAATATCTTAAGTGATTGAAATTTAAGTTCTTCACACGCCTCCGCCTTATCAAAACACATCTAAAAATTAGAAGTATTAATCAATTTTAACATTATTGTTAGAAGTATATTCTAAGCGTAAAGTTCGTTCCATGCTTAATTGCAAGGAGAAAATAATGGATCTTAAAGTCAAAAATGATGCATTGATAGAAGAATTGCGCGGCTATTCAGCAAGGCAGCTGCAATTTGCAATTCGGCTTGGAATACTGCCGACACCAGACAAATTGAACAGAATTCTCAACAGAAAATCTGGCTCAGAAAACAAAATCAAGTTATTGATTAGAAGCTTGTCAAATATGAAAGCCTAAGCGAAGGATCTTAACAGAATCAGGAAAGCGCACTTAAGCAATTCGTTTGACAATCTATATGCCTAGTTTATGGAGGACTACGAAAATGAAAGCATGTTAAAAATTAAGTATGTTATGAAATGTAAATGTGTAACTAATATTTTTATCAGAATCAAAGGAGTTTGAAATGAAAACACTACAGTATGGATTAGCAACAATTATATTAACTGCCTCGCTATCAGTTGTAGCCGAGCCTATGAAAAAGGATGTAATTGATCAACAGCAAAAACAGGCACATGAGGACATTGATGCTACGGTAAAAGCAAAACCTCAGTCTGAAGCGCGTCCAGCAGCTGCGACCTCACACAAGAAGCATTCAGTTCAGTCACCAAAGGCTGAAATGATTAAAAGTCAAGGCGTGGCGACTGAAAATGCCATTGAAGATGCACAGGCAGCTAATCCTGAAGTGGAAGGCCGATCAGCGGTTACAACCAATCAGAAAAAGCATTCTGTCGAATCACATAAAGCAAGCTTAATCAAAGGTCAGAAAGAGGCTACTGATAAAGCGATGAAGGACGCTGAGGCAGCTAAGCCAGTCGAGGAAACTCGACCTGCAGCAACTACTAAATAAGCTTGATGATAAATTAAATTGAGCTGTCTAAAAAGGAGAAGATATTATGAGCAGCAAGAAGCAGAAGGCCAACTCTATCAACATCGGTATTAATGACGGAGATCGCGAGAAAATAGTAAAGGGGCTTTCTGCCTTGCTTGCTGATAGTTATACACTTTATCTGATGACGCATAACTTCCACTGGAACGTCACTGGGCCACAATTCAACAGCCTACACGTAATGTTTATGGGGCAATACACTGAGCAATGGAACGCCTTGGACATTATTGCGGAACGAATTCGTGCACTAGGGCATCCAGCAATCGGAACCTACAAGGAATTCGTGAAACTAGCTTCAATCAAGGAGGTAGAAGGTGTACCTAAAGCAAACGATATGATTCGCCATCTGGTGTCCGCCCAAGAGACCACGGCGCGAACAGCACGTAAACTGTTTCCGTTAGTTGATAGCGCGAATGACCAGCCTACAGCCGACCTCCTGACACAGCGACTTGAAGTGCATGAGAAAACTGCTTGGATGCTTCGTAGCTTGCTAGAAGAATAATATTTACTACTGAGTACTAACAAAAATTAATCATATTTTAATAATAATTTTGGAGAACAACATGCAGCTTGATATTCAAACAAATGGTTTTTCACTCACGGATGGCATAAGGGACTATACGAAACAGCGTATGCAATTTGCGCTTAATCGCAACGACAAACACGTTACAAAAGTAAAAGTGCGATTGGCTGATATTAACGGCCCACGCGGCGGGGTAGATAAATGTTGTCAAATTGATATTAGCTTAGCTGGACACAATAACATTGTCATTGAAGACACTGAAACCGACCTTTATGTGGCGATAGATCGGGCTAGTGATCGATGTGCACGCACATTAAGCAGACGTTTAGAACGAGCGCGCGAGTTTTCACATCAAAAAGTAACGTTGTCAGCAACAGAAGAATTAACCGAATAATAGGATTACAAGTTTTTGGTATGAGCCTGCCAAATAGAAATGAATGGTTCAACACTAATTTTTATAATTTTTTAAAGGATTACATCATGAAAGTTCTATCAAAATCTATATTGGCGCTTGCCTTAGCAAGCATCACAACGGCTGCTTCTGCGACAACTGTGGTCAATCAAGCCATATCCGAGGCCGAAGTGATTGGTGCGCAAAAGGCTTGGTGCCAAGCCTTAGTTGACATTAGCAGTACTTACGACAAAGATGGGCAACCTGCGGCTAAGGCACTTGCAGAAAAAGTGATTGACAGCGCTTATGGCTACCAAATGGGTGCAGTACTCTTTAAGCCCACACTTACTGTTGCGCCTCAAACCTTCCGCACTACCCGTGATGGCGCTTTAGCCTACTTTGTTGGTGGCGACCCTGCTTACCCACAAGACAAAGGGTTTGCGCTCAAAGGTTGGACAAAATGTGAATCTCAAAACGCGGGTGTTTTCATTACAGGCGACTCAGCAACCAGCATGGGCAATGTCATGGTGACGAATAAAGATGGCAAAGTGACTACCGTTGACAAGACTTGGACTTACACCAAGGATGATGCTGGCAAGTTGCGCATTGTTGTTCACCATTCTTCACTGCCATATACAGGCAAATAATTGGTAAACTGTCAAAATGACTTAACTAGCCGCCCCCTTCATGGGGTGGCTAGTTTTTAATGGAGTTTGTAATGAAACGTATTGTTTATTTTTTAGCCACCAACCTTGCCATCATGCTGGTGCTTTCCATCACCATGCGCATACTGGGTGTAGAGCCTTACTTAAATGCTAATGGCTTGGACCTTGGCAATTTACTCGCTTTTGCTGCCATTATGGGCTTTGGTGGTGCATTTATTTCATTGGCAATGTCTAAATGGTCTGCCAAGCGTATGTCTGGTGCGGTAGTCATTGAAGAACCGCGCACGCCGACTGAAATTTGGCTCATTAAAACAGTGCGCACTCAGGCAGATATGGTCGGTATTAAAATGCCAGAAGTCGCGATATTTGATTCACCTGAAGTCAATGCATTTGCCACGGGCATGACCAAGAACAGCTCTTTAGTAGCGGTTTCTACCGGCTTACTCAACGCCATGAGCAAAGATGAAGCCGAGGCTGTGTTGGCGCATGAAGTGTCACACATTGCCAATGGCGACATGGTGACGCTGACCTTGATTCAGGGCGTAGTGAACACCTTTGTTATGTTCCTGTCGCGCGTGATCGGCTACGCGGTGGATAAGATTATATTCAAGACTGAACGCGGTACCGGGCCGGCCTTCTTCGTCACCATGATTGTGGCTGAGCTGATTCTTGGTGTCTTGGCCTCCATCATTGTGATGTGGTTCTCGCGCCAGCGCGAATTCCGCGCTGATGCAGGTGCTGCCAAGCTGGCCGGAAGGCAGAAGATGATTGCTGCGCTGGAGCGTTTGCAAGCACAGCATGAGCCTTCTGCATTGCCTAAGCAAATGGCGGCTTTTGGCATTGCCGGTAGCGGCGCAGGCGGCTTAAAACGCTTATTTTCCAGCCATCCAGGTTTGGATGAACGTATTGCAGCACTTAAAGCAGTGTAAGTATAGGCATAACAAACCACAGCACTGTATAACCTATCATGTTAAACAACCTTCATGAAAGAAAAAATAAATGAAAATGAGACGCGTTGAGCTTGCCCTGGAACACTTTATGTTTGCCAGTCGCTGGCTACTAGTGCCGTTCTATATTGGCTTGGTTGCGGGAGTTGCATTATTATTGGTTAAGTTCTCAAAAGCGTTTATTGCACTGCTGCCCGTAGTGTTTGAGGGTGAAGGAGGTGCTGCCTTGCTGGGCATTCTTACTTTAGTCGACATTACACTTGTGGCGAATTTGTTGCTGATCATTATTTTTGCCGGTTATGAAAACTTTGTCTCCAAAATCGATACTGGTGACAATGAAGACCGCCCGGACTGGATGGGGCATGTTGGATTTTCTGACTTAAAACTTAAGCTGATCGGCTCTATCGTCGCCATTTCCGGCATCGAGCTTCTCAAATATTTTATCAATGTGAAAGAAGTGCTGGCAGGACCAAATGGCAATAATCAATTAGCCTGGCTGATCGGTATTCATTTAACACTGGTTTTTTCAGGCGTGATGTTCGCATTAATGGACAGAATTGCTGCTGGCAGCCACAGCAAACCAGGCAAATAGGCGTTGAAAGACTATAGCCCCTTTAGTCGCCGCATCGTTCCATGGCTGGCTTTGTTCGGTTTGGCGCTGCTCGCCTTTATGGTGGTTACGCCATTTCTGGTGCCTATCGCTTGGGCAGGTGTGCTGGCTTATGCTTCCTGGCCAGTGGCACAGCGTATCCGCCGCTGGTGTAGCGGGCGTGATGCGCTGGCGGCCACCCTGGCGACGGCACTGGCGGCATTAACGCTGTTTTTGCCGTTAATTTGGTTGGTTTGGTTAGCGCAGCAAGAACTGAGTAATGCCTACCCCGCACTTCAAGCTTTTCTGGCAAAACCGCCACCTGTACCTGAAACATTACGCGGCCTGCCATGGCTGGGTGACTGGCTGATGCAGCAGCAGGTACATCTTGCTGCTAACCCGCAAGGGATTTCTGCCGCAGCAAAAGCATGGCTTGCCACACATGTGAATGAAGTCGCCATGCTGGCCGGCGGAGTCGGCAGAAATCTAATTAAACTGATATTTGTCGTAGTAATTCTGTTTTTTTTCTACCGCGACGGTGCGCGCATCGTCCACGAGTTACGCCATGTGCTGGCGCGATTTATCGGTCCTCAGGTGCATGACTATCTGCATGCCGCTGGAACCACCACACGCGCTGTGGTTTACGGCATTCTGCTTACTGCCGTAGTGCAAGGCATTGCCGCAGGGCTGGGTTATTGGGTTGCCGGACTGGCGTCGCCAGTGATGTTCGGTGTGCTGACCGCGGTTTTGGCACTGATTCCATTTGGTACGCCTGTGGCATGGGGTACTGCCGGGCTCTGGCTGCTGCTTCAAGGCGAAACTGGTGCGGCCATTGGTGTCTGGATTTGGGGTGCGGCAGTAGTCAGTCAGCTTGATAACGTGCTGCGGCCACTATTTATCAGCAGCGTCAGCCCGATACCCTTCCTGCTGGTACTGTTTGGGGTGCTGGGCGGCCTGCTGGCTTTTGGGCTGGTCGGCCTGTTCGCTGGCCCGATTGTACTGGCTGTTGCTTGGGCGGTATGGCGGGAATGGGCGGCGCATTTGGAAGAAGAAATAACGGCAGATTAAATCTTAAGCAAGATTAAACAACATAACAATGACAAATTAAGGGAACAGAAAGTAATGGGCGAGTTGCAATCAATAGGTACCTGGTGGATGTGGGCGGGCTTTGGCGTATTTGTAGTCGCCATGCTAGCCATTGATATGTTTGCGCTGGGGCGCAAAGGTGCGCACAAAGTTGGCGTAAAAGAAGCGCTGGTGTGGTCGCTGGTCTGGTTTAGCCTGGCCATGCTGTTTGGCGGCGCCTTGTGGGGCTGGTTGGACCACACCGTAGGGCGGGAGGTGGCAGATGCCAGAGCGATGGAGTACCTGACAGGCTACCTGCTGGAGAAAACCCTGGCCATGGATAACATTTTTGTCTTTGTCATGCTGTTTTCGTACTTTGCCGTACCGATTGAATACCAGAAGCGCGTGCTGTTATACGGCGTGATTGGAGCGATTGTACTGCGCGCGCTGATGATATTGCTGGGTGCCTGGCTGATTGCGCAGTTTCATTGGGTGTTATATCTGTTTGGCGCATTTTTACTGATCACCGGCATCAAGATGTTCATTTTTGCCGATCACGAACCGGATCTGGCCAAAAACCCGCTGCTAAAATGGCTTCGGAATCACGTGCGCATTACTGATAGTTATCATGGTGAAAAATTCTGGATCTATGAAAAAGGCGTTCGCTGGTTTACGCCAATGTTTCTGGTGTTGGTGCTGGTCGAGTTCTCTGATGTCATCTTCGCCCTGGACAGCATTCCAGCGATCTTTGCCATTACCAGCGATCCGTTTATCGTGTTTACTTCCAATATCTTTGCGATTCTCGGCTTGCGCGCATTGTACTTTTTGCTGGCAGATATGGCTGATCGATTCCATCTGCTCAAGTTTGGTCTAGCCGTGGTGCTGATGTTTGTGGGTACAAAAATGCTGATTGTAGACTGGTTCAAGATTCCGGTGGCAGTTTCTTTGGGCGTAGTGGTTGCCGTACTTGGCACCAGCATGCTACTGAGCCTGATTGCCAGTCGCAGCAAAAAGAGATTAGTCAAAAAATAAATGCCCATAGAAAGCAGTTTCGCTACCTAACTTAGCGTTGCTGTTGGAGGAGGTTGTTTTAAGATAACAACCTCCTCACTCCAAATGCCAGGTGAGCACTCAGTGGAGCCTGATTGAAATAAAAGCATCAAAAAGCCATTAGCTGACCGTTTTGATTGATTAATCATGGTTAATTGATTGATAATAGCGGTTCGCTTAAGCGCTCTTACCAATGGATAACAATAACCCTCACAAATCTCGCACAGCCCCCTTGGCGCTTGCCGCACTGGGCGTGGTGTTTGGCGATATCGGCACCAGCCCTTTATACACCATGAAAGAGGTTTTTTCGGTTGGGTCACACCCGCTGTCGCTTACTGCTGGCCATGTTTACGGTATTCTTTCGCTGATCACCTGGGCGCTGGTGCTCATCGTTTCGGTGAAGTATGTCGCGTTTATCATGCGTGCCGATAACAGCGGCGAGGGTGGCATTATGGCTCTACTGGCGCTCGCCAGCCGCAATACTGAAGGCAACCGCAAAAAACAGCGCTATATCATGCTGCTGGGCATTCTGGGTGCCTGTATGTTTTATGCGGATGGCATGATTACCCCCGCAATTTCCGTGCTTTCTGCAATCGAAGGACTGGAAGTGGCCGCGCCGCACCTGCACCAGGCGATTGTGCCGATCACCCTGGTGGTTTTATTTGGCCTGTTTTGGGCGCAAAGCAAAGGCACCGAGGTGGTAGGAAGGTTTTTCGGCCCCGTCATGCTGTTGTGGTTTGGCACGCTGGGCGTGCTTGGCGCAATCAACATTGCGCATGATGCCACCATACTGCATGCACTCAACCCTTTTTATGCGGTTGAGTTCTTTATAGAGCAGCCCAAACTTGCGTTTATCGCCCTCGGCGCAGTAGTGCTGGCGGTAACCGGCGCAGAGGCCTTGTACGCAGACATGGGGCACTTTGGGCGCTTTCCTATTCGTCTGGCCTGGTTCGGGTTTGTATTGCCAGCGCTGCTGCTCAATTATTTCGGGCAAGGTGCGCTTATTTTGCACGATGCCAATTCTGTTAAAAATCCATTTTATTTACTGGCACCGGAATGGGCGTTATTTCCACTGATTGGGCTTGCCACCGTGGCTACGGTTATTGCCTCGCAAGCCGTTATCACGGGCGCATTTTCAGTTTCACGCCAGGCGCTGCAGCTGGGTTATTTGCCACGCATGCACATACAGCACACGTCTGAAAGCACGCAGGGCCAGGTGTACATGCCGCGCGTGAACTGGAGCTTAATGGTGGGGGTGATGCTGCTTGTAATTAGTTTCGGCAGCTCTGGTAATCTGGCCGCGGCCTACGGCATTGCGGTGACGGGCGACATGGTCATTACCACCCTGCTGGCTTCTATTGTGTTTGTTGAGATTTGGCGCTGGAGCAAGCTTAAATCCGGTTTGCTCGTCGCGCTATTTTTAACCATCGACCTGGCTTTCTTTGGCGCCAACGTGCTTAAGATTCCCGATGGCGGCTGGGTGCCACTATTGATCGGCATCTGCATTTTCACACTCATGCTGACCTGGAAAAACGGCCGCTCCATGGTGTACACCCGCTTGAAGTCTGAAGCCATGGCAATTGAACCCTTTATTGAAGCGATTGGCGCTCACCCGCCACCCCGCGTGCCTGGCACCGCATTGTTCATGACGCCCAACCCGGAAGGCGTGCCACACGCCATGTTGCATAACCTGAAACACAATAAGGTGCTGCACGAAAAAGTGGTTATTTTGACGGTAAAATTTTTGGATTTCCCACACACCAACCTCGAAGAGCGCGTCAGCGTTGAGGCGCTACCTTATCAATTCTATCGTGTCACTGTGCGCTATGGCTTTAAAGATGAACCCGATTTGCCGCACGATTTAACCTTATGCAGTAAATACGGCCTGGAGTTCGATGCCATGGACACTTCTTACTTTGTCGGCAAAGAAATTTTAATCGCCAGTCATAAATCCGGCATGGCCTTTTGGCGCAAAAAAATCTTTATCGGGTTATTCCGCAGTGCAGAAACCATCACCAATCAATTCAAACTACCGCCCAATCGCGTTGTCGAATTAGGCTCGCAACTCATGATATAAACTGAGCTAGAATCGCAGCTCACGATTTAAAAATATCCAGGTTCAACCTTTTTACATATCATGCGTTAAATCAGTCCAGTATTTTAAGTTTTAAGGAACCCGTATGAAAAAACTTTGCCTTGCTATGTTTACTGTTGCCGCTTTGCAGCTTAGCGGCTGTGCAACCACCACCAAAGACAGCGTTTCCGGCGTCCACCGCTCGCAGTTTATGCTGCTGCCCTCTGGCTCGGTAGATAAAATGTCGGCACAAGCCTATGCGCAAACACTCAAACAGGCAGAAACCAAAAAAACGCTAAACGCAGACAAAGCCCAGTTGGAGCGTGTGCGCGGTATATCCAATAGACTGATTGCGCAAGTGGGCGTGTTCCGCCCCGATGCCACCAAATGGAACTGGGAAGTTAACGTGGAAAAAAACGACCAACTTAACGCCTACTGCATGCCGGGCGGCAAAATCATGGTGTATTCAGGCATGATGGATAAGCTGCATGCCACCGATGACGAACTGGGTGCGGTGATTGGCCATGAAATCGCCCATGCCCTGCGCGAGCATGGCCGCGAACGCATGTCGCAAGCCTATGTGCAGCAATTTGGCTTGCAGGCATTGGCGTCTTTAGTCACAGGTTCTGCAGGCGGCGCTGCGGTGCAGGCAGCGGGCATGGGTTCTCAATTATTTTTTGCGCTGCCAAACGGCCGCGAACAAGAGCGCGAGGCTGATAAAATGGGCCTGGAGCTTGCCGCACGCGCTGGCTATAATCCGGATGCCGCGGTAACTTTATGGCAAAAAATGACTGCCAATAGTAAAGGCGCACCACCTGAGTTCTTGAGCACCCACCCGGCAAGCGAGAACAGGATTGCCGATTTGAAGGCATTAACGCCGAAAGTGCGCCCGCTCTACGAGGCTGCCAAAAAAGCCAAATAATTCAACCTTTTTCTCTTAACAGGCGCGTTGCCAACCACAACGCGCTTTATTTTTGGCTATCGCCGGATATAGGTTAAAATAACGGTTTTTCGTTTAACTATACATTCGAGAGCCACATGGATCCACGTCAAAGCATTATCGAAGCGGCATTTGAAGACCGCGCCAATATCAACCCAGGCAATGCCTCTGCAGAAATCAAGTCAGCAGTCAGCTCCATTTTGGCTGACCTGGATGCAGGCAAGCTGCGCGTGGCTTCCCGCATTGGCGACAGCCAGCAATGGGAAACCCATCAATGGCTGAAAAAGGCCGTATTGCTGTCGTTTCGACTGGAAGACAATGTATTAATAGATGGCGGCTGCACGCAGTATTTTGACAAAGTGCCGCCAAAATTCGCTAATTACACCGAAGAAGACTTCAAAGCCGGTGGTTTCCGCGTGGTGCCCAATGCCATGGTGCGTCGCGGCTCGTTTATCGGCAAAAATGCAGTGCTGCTACCTTCTTATGTCAACATCGGCGCCTATGTGGGCGAAGGCACCATGGTTGACACCTGGGCGACTGTCGGCTCCTGCGCGCAGATCGGCAAGAACGTACATTTAAGCGGCGGCGTAGGCATTGGCGGCGTACTGGAGCCCATACAAGCCGGTCCAACCATTATCGGCGACAACTGCTTCATCGGCGCGCGATCGGAAGTGGTTGAAGGTGTTGTGGTCGAAGACAACTGTGTCATTTCGATGGGCGTGTATATCGGCCAGAGCACCAAAATTTACGACCGCGAAACCGGCGAAGTGTTTTATGGCCGCGTTCCTGCCGGTTCAGTCGTCGTATCCGGCAACCTGCCTTCCAAAGACGGCAGCTACAGTCTGTATTGCGCGGTCATTGTTAAAAAAGTGGATGCAAAGACGTTAGGCAAGGTTGGTATTAACGAGCTGCTAAGAGGCATTTAACCAAACTGCCACTATTTCGACATTTGGAATACTCAATCAACAGAATCTACGTTTAATATCGGCTGATAAATCCACCGTTAGTCCTACTCACATCAAACCATATAGCCGGCGTGCCGCGTCAGCTATATGGTTTTTACATTCTGCTTTGCCCATAACCTCTTTGGCACACTAATTGCTGCGCATAGTTCAATATAACTAAAAAGCGGCTTATTTCTAAATCATGACAACAAGTTACGACATTTGGCTGATACTCCTTTCGCTGCTGGCTTTTGGCTCCGCTATTCTGGTTGCTTTTAGGGCGGGAATTTCGAGCAGGCAAGGTCATATTGATATTGGTCACATCGGCTATAAAGACGCCCTCACCAAGCTCCCCAACCGGCATGCATTTCAATATCAATTAGAAGCTGCTACAAAACGCTGTACGCGCGCCGGCAATACCATCGCCCTAGCCTATGTCGACCTAGACCACTTCAAACCGATTAACGATAATTTTGGTCACCATGTGGGTGACATCATATTAATCTCTGTTGCGCGGCGCTTGCAGGCTGCGGTTCGAGGCTGCGACTCGGTAGCACGACTGGGTGGCGATGAATTTGTCGTATTGTTTGAAGAAATCAAATCTAAAGAAGACATCACCCCCATCGTTGAGCGCATCATTAGTTCTTTCAGAGAACCGTTTTTAATCGACCGCCATCAGATTGAATTATCCTGCTCCATCGGTATTGCCCTCTACCCTTACGATAGCGACATTGAAAAACTGATGATCAACGCCGATGCTGCCATGTACAAGGCAAAAGAGGATGGCAGGAATCAATTCAAATTTTTTGATAGTGAAATCGAATCCGAGACGGACAGCCTGCTGCAGATGCAGTATGATTTACATGCCGCAATCGAAAACAATCAATTTTACCTGGCGTTCCAGCCTAAAGTAGACAGCAAAACGCGACAGCTGGTAGGGGCGGAAGCACTCATCCGCTGGAATCACCCGACAAAAGGAATTATCCCGCCAAGGGAGTTCATCCCTATTGCAGAACATTTCGGTGTCATCAACCAAATTAACGGCTGGGTGATAGAAGAAGCCTGTCGCGCCATCTGCCGCGCAAAAGTCCAGGGCATCGATTTGAATCTTTCCGTGAATCTGTCGCGCCAGCAATTTCGCAACACGTTTCTGGTAGAAGAAACGGTCAAATGGCTTACTCAGTACGACGTGCCTACGCAAAACCTGACATTTGAAATCAAAGAAACCGCAGCAATTAAAAACGAGGCACAATTCAGGCTCCTGCTCGCCAAAGTCAAAGCCGCCAACATCAAAATCGCGCTGGATGATTTTGGCTTGCATCCATTTACGCTTACTTACCTGCAAAATCTGGAAGTGAATGAACTTAAGCTGGATAGAATATTCATTTCAAAAATAGACCAGGACAAAGCCTCCAAGGCCTTAGTTGATGCGGTGATTCGGCTGGCGCATGCGCTGAATTTAAATGTGGTGGCCGAGGGGGTGGAAACCGAGGCGCAGCGGGATTTACTCGCAGAGTTAGACTGCAATCACTTGCAGGGCTATTTGTTCTCGGAACCTGTTTCTGAGGATCAATTATTCATGCAGTTTAAGCAGCTTGAAATCCATTTCGAGACGACAGGCCCTTCTGTAGTATCTGATTACCAAGAAGCATTGATGTAAATCTGCATAACGGCTGCATAAGCCGCGCGCTGCTGTTAAAATAGGGTTTAACTCAGCTTAAATCCTATGAAACTCTACGGCATACCCAATTGCAATTCCGTTAAGAAAGCACGCGACTGGCTTGATAGCAAGCATATTGCCTACGAATTCCACGACTTCAAAAAACAAGGCGTGTCGCAGCCATTGCTCGAAAACTGGCTTACGCAATTTCCACATGAAAAACTCATCAACCGCGCAGGGATTACCTGGCGCGGCTTGGATGAGAACACCAAAGCGGGAATTGTTGACAACGCTTCGGCAATCGCATTAATGCAAGCAAAAACCTCTGTGATAAAGCGTCCAGTGCTGGTAAAAAACGGTAAAATTCTATGCCTGGGCTTTGATGAAGCAATCTATAAAGAATTATTAACATGAATAAAACATTAGAATTGGCGATCGATTTACTGAAACGCCCTTCAAACACGCCAGAAGACGCCGGTTGCCAGGAAGTGATGATTAAGCGTCTCGAGCCACTCGGTTTCAAAATCGAGCGCATGCGCTTTGGCAATGTCGATAACTTCTATGCGCGGCGGGGAACCGAGTCACCGCTTATCGTATTCGCCGGTCACACCGACGTTGTGCCGACCGGCCCGCTGGACAAATGGCATACGCCGCCATTTGAACCTACGATTAAAGATGGCATGCTGTACGCACGCGGCGCGGCGGACATGAAAACCTCGCTGGCAGCATTTGTCACCAGCATTGAGGAGTTTGTCGCCGAAAATCCTGACCACAAAGGCTCCATTGGCCTGCTGATCACCTCGGATGAAGAAGGCGTGGCCGTAGATGGCACGGTAAAAGTCGTCAATGCGCTCAAAGCACGTGGCGAATTGATGGATTATTGTATCGTCGGTGAACCGACCTCTAATAAGGTGGTGGGCGACATGATCAAAAACGGGCGTCGCGGCTCACTCTCCGGCAAGCTCACCGTGAAAGGCATACAAGGCCATATCGCTTACCCCCACCTGGTGAAAAACCCGATTCATATGGTCGCGCCAGCGATTAAAGACATGGTGGAAACCGTGTGGGACAATGGCAATGAATACTTTCCGCCCACTTCATGGCAAATCAGCAATATCAATGGTGGCACGGGTGCGACCAATGTGGTGCCTGGCGAGGTAGAGATTTTATTTAATTTCAGGTTCAGCACCGCCAGCACCGAGGCCAGCCTGAAAGAACGTGTACATGCGATTTTAGACAAGCACGACCTGGAGTATGACCTGGAGTGGGAATACTCACCGCCCTATATCACACCGCGCGGCAACTTGGTAGAAGCCATTTCCAGGGCGATAGAAAAATCCTATGGCGTAAACCCGGAACTCTCCACTACCGGCGGTACTTCTGACGGCCGTTTTATTGCCGACATTTGCAAACAGGTCATCGAGTTTGGTCCACTTAATAAAACGATCCACAAACTCAACGAATGCGTCGGTGTGGCAGATATCGAACCGCTCAAAGAAACCTACAAACTGACCATGCAGAAGTTACTCAAATGATGCACTACCCACGCCTGGCCGAAGAGCTGTTTACCATCCGCGACTGGTTGCGGTTTACGGTAAGCCAATTCGAAGCTTCTGACATTTTCTTTGGTCACGGCACCGATAACAGTTACGATGAAGCGGTGTGGCTGATTTTAAGCGCACTGCATTTACCGCACGACACACTGCATAATTTTTTAGACGCGGTGATTACCGAGCAAGAACGCAAAGACTTGGCACACCTGATTGAGCAGCGCATCACCAAGCGCACACCCACCGCCTACCTGGTGCGCGAAGCCTGGCTGCGCGGCTTTAAGTTTTATGTGGATGAGCGCGTGATTGTGCCGCGCTCGTTTATCGCGGAACTGCTCGAAGACGGTTTGCAGCCCTGGATTGAATTCCCGGAAATGGTAGAAAGTGCAGCCGATATCTGCACGGGTAGCGGCTGTTTAGGCATTTTGCTCGCCAACGCCTTTCCCAATGCGGCAATTGATGTGGTGGATATTTCGACCGATGCCATTGCCGTCGCCAATATCAACATTGCCAATTACGGCTTGCAGGAACAAATCACCGCCATCCAGTCTGATATGTTTTCTGCGTTAATAGGCAAAAAGTACGACTTGATTATCAGCAATCCGCCTTATGTGGATGCCCCCAGCATGGCACAGCTGCCAACCGAGTATCGCAACGAGCCACAACTCGCGCTTGGCAGCGGCGTTGCAGGCTTGGACCATACGCACACGATTCTGCGCGAAGCCGCTAACTACCTCAATGATGGCGGTATTCTGGTAGTGGAAATCGGCCACAACCGCGACGCCCTGCTGGAGGCGTATCCTAACTTAGCTTTTACCTGGCTGGAGGTGGAATCTGGCAATGAATTTGTATTTTTGCTCACGAAAGAGCAGTTAACATAGGAATACGGCATGTACAAAATTGGGCTCATACTGCTGACAATCAACCTGATCGCTTGCGCTAAAACCGATGCGCCCGCATTGCCTGTATCACCGCCGCCTTCTGATCAGGTTATGTGTACACAAGATGCCATGCAATGCCCGGATGGCAGTTGGGTGGGGCGGAGCGGACCGAAATGCGAGTTTGTTTGCCCTCAAACAAGCCCTACTAAGTAAATTCCCCGCAACCGCTCAAGAACAACCCTAGCCCCGTCCTCTATTCCTGTCGCTTTTCATTTGCATTTTAGGCGCAGTTAAATCGTTGGTCTGCCGCAAGCGTCGATTACCTGGTTTCTTCGGTGCGGATTTATAACTTTTTTCGGTCGTGTTCCTGCCGTGTTGATTTGGCTTTCCCTCGCCTTCGCCAGGCTCACGTGGCTTTCTATCCAGCGCGCTTACCCGCTGTTTACGCACTTTTGGCATAAATACCGCGGTCGCTTTATCCTTCTCGCGTTGCGAGAGCTGTTTCATCGGCGTTTTTGGCACTGGCAAGCCAGCCCATTCCAGTAACTCCACCACTTGCTTTTGCTCCAGCTTAAGCATTTGCCCGCGTTTAACGCGAGGCGGCAGATTCACAGGGCCAAAACGCACGCGCATGAGGCGGCTCACGGGCAACTGAAACGCCTCAAACAGCCTGCGCACCTCGCGGTTACGGCCTTCACGCAGAATCACCTGATACCAGTGATTGGCGCCCTCGCCGCCCTGTGGGCGAATGCTGTCAAAGCTGGCAGGACCATCTTCCAGCTCAATCCCTTGCGTCAGTTGCAGCATTTGGCCTTCGGTCAGTTCGCCAAAAATGCGTACCGCGTATTCGCGCTCAACTTCATATCTTGGGTGCATAAAGCGGTTGGCCAGTTCGCCTGAATTGGTGAATATCAGCAAGCCGCTGGTATTCATATCCAGCCTGCCAATGGCGATCCACTTGCCTTGCTTGATACGCGGCAGTTTGTCGAATACGCTGGCACGGCCTTCCGGATCGTCCTGACTCACAATTTCGCCTTCCGGCTTATGGTAAATCAGCACTTGCGGCAACTCGGCCTCAAACGGCAAACGCAGTGGGCGGCTATCCAGGCGCACCACATCATGCTGCGTCACAGCCGCACCTACTTTAGCGGTTTCACCGTTAATGGTAATGCGACCGCTGGCAATCAGTTCTTCCATATCGCGGCGCGAGCCCAAGCCAGCCAGCGCCAACAGCTTGTGCAAGCGCTGTGTGGGCTCTGGCGGCGCGTTCGGGTCGGTTTCTAACTTGGTGAAATTAGTTTTAGGGCGGCGTGAAATTGCCTGTGGATCGCGTTGCTGCTTGAATGGACGTGCCATATTGAACTTTGAATAGCTAAAGGCGTAATTTTACAGCAGTTACAGCTAAACTTTTAATTATCTAGCGGGATTTCACTCTGGGCAAAATCATCCATCGGTGGCAACTCGCTTAAAGAGCGCAAATTGAGGTCATCCAGAAAGTGTTTGGTGGTTGCATATAACGATGGCCTACCCGGCACCTCGCGCTGACCAACCACATCTATCCAATCGCGTTCCTGCAATTGGCGCATCACGTTCGGATTCACCGCAACACCGCGGATTTGCTCAATATCACCGCGCGTCACCGGCTGGCGATAGGCAATAATCGCCAGCGTTTCCATCACCGCGCGCGAATATTTTGGCTGCCGCTCAGGGCTCAAGCGTGTAATAAATTCGCTGAATTGCTGCTTGGCCTGAAAGCGATAACCTGTCGCCACTTGCACCAGCTCCAGTGTTTTTTCTGCCCAATCCTGCTTTAACTCATCCAGCAACATGCGCAGCGTCGTGCGCTCCATGCGCCCTGCAAACAGCTTTAGCATGTCATCCAAGCTCAACGGCTGTCCTGCCGTAAGCAGTGCGGCCTCTAAAACTTGTTTCATCTCGGTAATGTTGTCGGGCTCTTTCATACTCACTCACTAACATTCGCTTGCAGATAAATCGGGGAAAATGCTTGTTGCTGCGTAATGCGGATTAAGCCTTCCTTTGCCAGTTCCAGAATCGCCAAGAAATTCACGACGAGTTTCGCTAAACCTTCGGTTGCCACATCAAACAAAGCCGAAAACTCTACCATACCGTCAGCCTTTAAGCGGCGCAGAATCTGGCTCATATGCTCACGGACAGAGAGTTCTGCCTTGCCGATTTTGTGATGCGAATTAAGTTTGGCACGCTTTAACACATTACGCCAAGCCTCGACCAATTCATCCAGACTGACTTCGGGCGGTTTGATTTCGCTGATATGCTGATAATACGCCGCTGCTACGGCAATTTCTTCGCCTACTTTGGGCATTCCATCCAAACGCTGTGCAGCGAGTTTAATCGCCTCGTATTCCATCAAACGGCGCACCAGTTCAGCACGCGGATCATCTTCTTCGGCAATTTCAGCCGGTTTCGGCAGCAACATGCGCGATTTAATCTCAATCAGCATCGCCGACATCAGCAGATAATCCGCTGCCAATTCCAGCTTGATCACTTTCATCTTGTCCACGTACACCATGTATTGCGCAGTGAGTTGCGCCATCGGTATATCGAGAATATCCAGATTGTGCTTGCGGATGAGGTAGAGCAGTAAATCGAGCGGGCCTTCAAACGCCTCTAAATACACCTCCAGCGCATCAGGCGGAATGTATAAATCCTGCGGTAGCTCGTTGAGCGTTTCGCCTTTTATTTTTGCATTGAAGGTGGTTTCTAGCATATTCCTAAGAGTAGTTCAGCCCCATTGCGTCCCGCACATCGCGCATGGTTTCGCGCGCAAGTTTGCGGGCTTTTTCGCAGCCTTCGGCGACGATATTTTTCACCAAAGTTGGGTCTTCGGCATATTGCGCGGCACGTTCCTGAATCGGCTTGAGTTCTTTTAGCACGCCTTCAATCAGCGGCTGTTTGCATTCGATGCAGCCAATAGATGCGCCTTTACAGCCGATCTGTACCCAGTCTTTAGTAGTTTGCTCCGAATAGATTTCGTGCAGTTGCCATACCGGGCATTTGGCCGGGTCGCCCGGGTCGGTGCGGCGAATACGCGCCGGGTCTGTGGGCATAGTTTTTATTTTTTTGGCGATTGCATCAGGGTTTTCACGCAACGATATGGTGTTGTTGTAAGATTTGGACATTTTTTGCCCATCCAGCCCTGGCATTTTGGATGCTGGCGTGAGCTTGAAATCTGGCTCAAGCAAAATCATTTTGCCGCCGCCTTCCAAATAGCCAAGCAAGCGCTCTTTGTCGCCCATGCTCATGCCTTGCTGTTCTTCAATCATAGCGCGCGCAGCTTCCAGCGCTTCTTCATCGCCGCTTTGCTGGTAGGCATTGCGCATTTCTTCGTACAGCGCGCCGCGTTTGTTGCCCAGTTTTTTAATCGCGGCTTCGGCCTTTTCTTCAAAGCCTTTTTCCTTGCCGTAGATGTGGTTAAAGCGGCGCGCGATTTCACGCGTGAATTCAATGTGCGGGATCTGGTCTTCGCCCACCGGCACCTGTGTGGCTCTGTAGATGAGAATGTCCGCGCTCTGCAGCAAGGGGTAACCTAAAAAACCGTAAGTGGACAAGTCTTTGCTGCTGAGCTTTTCCTGCTGGTCTTTGTAAGTGGGCACGCGCTCCAGCCAGCTCAGCGGCGTAATCATGGAAAGCAACGTATGCAATTCTGCGTGTTCCGGCACACGGCTTTGAATGAATATAGTGGCATTGGCCGGGTCAACACCCGCAGCCAGCCAGTCAATCACCATCTCCCAGACGGATTCTTCAATGATTTCCGGCGTATCGTAATGCGTGGTGAGTGCATGCCAATCGGCCACAAAAAAGAAACATTCATGCTCGTGCTGCAGGCGTATCCAGTTTTTAAGTACACCGTTGTAATGTCCAAGATGCAGGCTGCCTGTGGGGCGCATGCCCGATAAAACGCGTTCTATTGCCATGTAATAAAAAACCTTAATTAGATATGTAATTATTATACAAACAAGCCTAGCCAAGTAAGCCAAATATCAAACTGTTAACCAAACCAATTATTGGCATCAGGATTTTACCTAATACCCCCGTAAACAACAGCACAATCAGAATAATGAAGCCATAGCGCTCGATCTGCGCAAATGGCTGCGCCAGATCATGTGGCAACAAGCTGACGGCGATGCGCCCACCATCCAGTGGCGGCAACGGCAACAGGTTCAGCACCATCAACACGATGTTAATCGTAACGCCCGCATTACCCATCAATGCAAGTGGATAAGCAATCGTTTCAGGCATGTTAATCGAAAGCTTGATCATCAGCGCCCAAAAAATCGCCATCACCAAATTGGCGGCCGGGCCTGCGGCAGCCACCCACAGCATGTCTTTTTTGGGGTTGCGCAAACTGGCAAAATTCACGGGCACGGGCTTGGCCCAGCCAAATAAAATTCCGCCCAGCATCACTGTGAGCGCGGGCAATAAAATCGTGCCGAATGGGTCGATATGCTTGAGCGGATTCAGGCTGATGCGCCCCATACGATCGGCGGTTAAATCACCAAAATATTTCGCCACATAGCCATGCGCCGCCTCGTGCACGGTGATTGCAAACAAGATCGGCAACGCGTAAACGCAAATTTTTTGTATGGCGTTAAGTTCCATGCTTTTCTTTCTTTAAATTTCTTCTAAAACAATCAAAACCCGAACGGCGCGGCATCGCCGGCACCTTGGCGAATAAGCACTGGCGCACTGGCGGTTAAATCAATCACCGTTGTCGGGCCCGCATGGCCAGTAGCCGAATCAATCACCAGGTCCACTTGGTGCTCTAGCCTTTCGCGGATTTCCCAGGCTTCGTTCAGAGGTTCATCATCGCCAGGCAATTGCAAGGTCATGCTTAACAACGGTTCGCGAAGCGCTTCCAATAAGGCTTGCACCACGGCGTGGTCAGGCACACGAATACCCACCGCACTACGTTTAGAATGCTGTAAACGGCGCGGCACCTCGCGCGTGGCTTTTAAAATAAAGGTATATGCGCCCGGTGTATTGGCTTTAAGCAGCCGAAATTGAATATTATCCACTTGTGCGTAAACACTTAGCTCACTTAAGTTGCTGCACACCAGCGTAAACAAGTGGTCGTTGCCCAAGTGACGAATCTGGCGGATTCTGTCCTGCGCATCCTTAAAACCCAGCATGCAGCCCAGGGCGTAGCTGGAATCCGTCGGGTAGGCAATCACGCCGCCCTCGCGCAAAATCTCAGCCGCATGTTTAATCAGCCGCGCTTGAGGGTTTTCGGCATTGATAACAAAATACTGTGCCATTTAATCGAGATACTGGGCCTCTGGCCAGTCATCCCATACTGGCACACAACTCGCCGGCAGCTCGGGCACACTGCCCATCGCTATGTAAGATAAGCCGGGCCCATGGTAATCCGAGCCAATTGAAGACTTGAGACTGAAGCGGTGCGCCATTTTAGCAAACTGCTGGTATTGCGGCGGCGTATGGCTGCCAGTCACCACCTCAATCGCCGCGCCGCCATAGCTTCTAAATTCGTGCATCAGCAGCAACATATTGATAGTGCCCAAATCATAGCGTCCCGGGTGTGCAACCACCGCACTGCCACCGCTGGCACGAATCAGGCTGACAGCTTCTTCCAGACTCATCCATTGGTGATCGACAAAGCCGGGCTTGCCCTTGACCAGATATTTTTTAAATACCGATTTAACATCTTTAACATGGCCATTTTGCACCAGAAACTGTGCGAAATGGCTGCGCGTCAGAATGCTTTGATTGGCAATTGCTTTCGCACCTTCGTATGCGCCTGCAATACCCACTTTGGCCAATCCTGCGGCCATTTCCTGCGCACGCTCATCGCGCCCGATACGCACCTTATCCAGTGCATTTCTCAAGGCCATGTTTTCGGAATCAATCTTCAGACCCACGATATGCAAAGTGCGTCTTTTCCAAGTCACTGAAATTTCCACACCGTTCACAAACTGGATACCATGCCGGGGAGCTGCTTCCCGCGCGGCTTTCAGGCCGCTTACGTCATCGTGGTCTGTCAGTGCCAATACTTTGACGCCGCTTCTGGCTGCGTGCGCGACCAGATCTTCTGGCGATAGCAGCCCATCAGAAATCGTAGAGTGACAATGTAGATCGATCTGTGCCGCCATAAAATTAAACCATCAACGTTTTGCAATTACTGTTTTGCATTAATAGCCAAATCATAGCAAAATACCGTCTTTACTGATAGCTGCGCTTTCAGCATCCCGTCCAACACTTTCAACCAGGGCCACATGAAATTTTTATTTGATCTATTTCCTGTTATTTTATTTTTTGTAAGCTTCAAGTTCTACGGGATTTTCTTTGCAACCGCCATCGCCATTATCGCCACGATCGCGCAGATTATTTACAGCAAAATCCGTCACGGCAAAATAGAAAAAATGTTGCTGGTAAACGGCGCCATTATCAGCGTGCTGGGCGGCATTACCCTGCTGCTGCACGACAAAACCTATATCATGTGGAAGCCTACTGTGCTTTACTGGCTTTTGGCGGCGATTCTGTTGATCTCTGACCTGTTTTTTAAGAAAAATTTCATTCGTCAAATGATGGGAAAAATGCTCAACCCGCCTGTGAAAATTTGGCACAAGCTTAATCTGGCTTGGGTGTTTTTTTTAGTATTGCTGGGCTTCTTGAATTTATACGTTGCGTTTAATTACAGCTTGGATACCTGGGTGAATTTCAAACTATTTGGTGTTACCGGCATGATGTTTGTGTTTGTCATTGCACAAACCTTGCTATTGAAAAACTATTTAATCGAACCGGATGAGGATAAGAAGTGAACGTCTATAAAAATTCAGGTTTTTGGGAGGCTTGCTGATGTGGTTTGCCATCATTGCGGAAGATGCCCCAAACAGCCTTGAAAAGCGCATGAATGCCAGGCCAGACCATCTAGCGCGGCTGACAGAGCTGCAAAACCAGGGCAGGTTATTACTGGCTGGACCTTTCCCCGCCATTGACAGCATAGATCCAGGCCCTGCGGGCTTTAGCGGTAGCTTGATTGTGGCCGAATTTTCGGATTTGCAAGCCGCAAAAAGCTGGGCGGAGGCCGATCCGTTTGTCAGCGCAGGCGTGTATGCAAACGTGGCTGTGAAACCTTTTCGCAAAACGCTGCCCTAAGCACAGCATGAATTTGACTGAAACCATAACAGCAAGGCTGGCCGCATTAAACCCGATAAGCCTTGAGATACAAGATGATAGCGCCCTGCACGCAGGCCACAAAGGCAATGCTGGTGGTGGACATTTCAACATAAAAATAGTAAGCTCTCATTTTTCGCAAAAATCGCAGGTAATGCGACATCGTTTAATTTATCAAGCACTTGCTGACTTAATCCCGCAACAAATTCATGCTATAAGCATACTTTCAATTTCGCCAGACGATTCCATCTAACGTAATAAACTTAATCAGGATTAAATTTTTAATTTCAAGGATTTCTAATGAAAATCAACCAATTACTCATAACCCTCGCAACATTTTCTACTTTGGCTTTCACGCCGGCATTATATGCTGCAGATGCAGCCGCCACAGTGAATGGCAAGGCCATTAAACAAAGCTGGGTGGATTACATCACCAAAGATGCGATTGCGCGCGGCCAGAAACAATCCGACGGTTTAAGAAATGCCATTATTAACGAACTGGTGGGCACTGAATTGGCTTACCAAGAAGCAATTAAAAATGGCATTGATAAACAGCCTGATTTTATTACTGCAGAAGAACTTGGGCACCGTAAATTGGTTGTGAATGCATTTCTGGCTGATTTCATGAAGAAAAACCCAGTGACTGATGCTGACAAAAAAGCCGCTTACGAACAATACAAAAAAGAACTGGGCGATAAAGAATACAGTGCACGCCATATTCTGGTAAAAACTGAAGCTGAAGCCAATGACATTTTGGCACAGGTAAAAAAAGGCAGTGATTTTGCCAAGCTCGCAAAAGAAAAATCGCTGGACCCAGGCTCTAAAGAGAAAGGCGGCGATTTAGGCTGGTTCTCTCCTGCCGGTATGGTTAAACCATTCAGCGATGCGGTCACCAGCCTGAAAAAAGGTGAAGTTTCAACCACGCCGGTACAAACCCAGTTTGGCTGGCATGTCATCAAACTGGTCGATTCACGCGCGACACAGGTGCCGGCTTACGATAAAGTCAAAGACGGTTTAGAGCGCACCTTGCAGCAACGCAAACTCGAAAAAATGATGCTTGGATTGAAAGAGAAAGCAAAAATCGATGTCCCTGGAGTTACTGATAAAAAATAGCCACCATCTAAAATTTAACATTTTCTAACAAATAGGCCTGCTTTTGCAGGCCTATTTATTTCTTAATTGACTTTTTATAAAATTGTGTGATAATTAAGAACCATTATCATTTAGATTACTCATAACTACATGACTATTTTAAGCAATTTAAACCCTGGAGAACACGGCGTCATTCACGCGATACATGCTGAACAAGCGCTACATCAGCGCCTGAACGCCATGGGGTTTAGAATTGGCAAAAAAATAGAGTTGATTCGCCGCGCCAGCTTTAATGGTCCGCTGCATGTGCGGATTGGCGCAACAGACATCATTTTACGCGGCGTCGAAGCACAGCGCATTCAACTCAACGCTGCCTAGGTTGCACAGCCAAACGCCTCACCATGAAACGCATCGCTCTGCTTGGCATGCCCAACACGGGCAAATCCACCCTGTTTAACCGCCTGAGCGGCGCCTCGGCGCGCGTTGGTAATTGGCCTGGCATCACGGTAGACTTAATGGGCGCCAAGATTCTAATCGGCGGCCATATCGCCGAACTGGTTGACTTGCCTGGCTTGTACGATTTGCACGGCTTTTCGGACGACGAACAGGTAGTGCGCCATTTCCTGAGCAGCAACCCGGTGGATTTGGTCATTATTGTACTCAATAGCTCACAAATTGACCGCCAGTTATCGCTGGCCTTGCAGCTTAAAAACCTTGGACTGCCCGCCGTTTTGCTGCTTAACATGCAGGATGAAGCCAAACGCGCAGGTATCAGCATTGATGCCGATGCCATGTCCAGGCAGCTTGGCATGCCGGTCATGCTGATCAGCGCCAAATATGGCGATGGCTGCCCACAGGCTCTGCAGATAGCGGCTAGGCAAATGGAAGAAAAACCCAACCGAGTTTCGCCACAAACCATCGCATCCCTGCTTGAGGCAGACGTCCAGATCGAGCAGGACATGCTCAATATTGTTAAAAAAACCGTGCAAATGCCCTCCCAGTTTGCCGATAAAACCACGGATAACATCGACAAGGTGCTGCTGCATCCTTGGTTTGGCCTGCCGATATTTTTTGCGGCCATGTTTTTGCTGTTCCAGTTTATTTTCACTGCCGGCAAGCCACTGCAAGATGGCATGGCATGGCTGCTCGCCCTGCTCCGTTCCAGCGTTCTCGATCTGCTGCTGTCCGGCCTGCCGACCTGGCTCAACGGCTTGCTGCTAGATGGCATTTTTAACGGCATTAGCACTGTAGCGGCGTTCGTGCCGATTATCGTTTTGTTCTTTCTGGTGATGAGCATGGTAGAAGACAGTGGCTATTTATCGCGCGCCGCTTTTCTGATGGATGCCTTCATGGCCAAAATCGGCCTCGACGGCCGCGGCTTTGTCATGATGCTGATGGGGTTCGGTTGCAATGTACCCGCACTTATGGGCACACGCGTGATGCGCAGCCGTCCGATGCGCTTGTTGACGATGCTGGTTATTCCACTTTCACTGTGCTCGGCAAGACTGCAGGTGTTCCTGTTTTTGATTGCCACGCTATTTACTGCAAAACAAGCGCCTTACATCATGTTTGCGCTTTACATGGCAAGCTTTGCCACCATATTCCTAACTGCCGTTTTGTTTAAGAACCAATACAAAAGCAGCGAGCCATTCATCCTGGAGCTGCCGCCTTACCGCTTCCCGACCCCACGCCAGATATGGCTGCGCGGCTGGCAAGAGGTCAAGTATTTTCTGAATCGCGCCACTAAATTTATAGTGATCGGTGTCGTCCTGGTTTGGGCGCTTACGCATTTCCCTACCGATGTGCCGCCCGCCAGCAGCGGCACGCTGGCCGGGCAAATCGGCACGCTGTTTGCACCAATCCTCAACCCAATCGGCATCGATTCGCAGCTGGCGATTGCGTTGATATTCGGCTTCGTGGCCAAAGAGATTGTTATCGGCTCGCTCGCGGTGATTTACGGCCTGCAAGGCGATGCGCTTAGCCAGCAGATCGCAATCAATATCGATTGGGTACAGGGCATGAGCTTTATGCTGTTCACACTTATCTACACGCCATGTTTATCCACTATTGCCACGTTAAAAAGTGAGTCAAAAAGCAGCAGATTCATGTGGCTGTCGATTGTTTGGTCGCTAGGGCTGGCATGGCTGGTGAGTTTTATTTTCTACCAAGGCGCAAGGGCACTGGGCTTGTAAATTTTAGCCAGTAAAATTTAATAAGCTCCAGTAGGCTTTCTGTTAAAATACGGCTTAAATATACTAAATTTTAGCCTTCATACCACCCATGCCAAGCACACAATTTTTAAGCCTTCGCGGCAGCCCTGCTTTATCGCAGTTCCGTCTTGATAAACTGTACGCCACCTTAAAGAAATCCGCCCCCAACATCAAACATATCTATGCAGAGTTTGTGCACTTTGCGTTTGGCGAATCAGAGCTTTCTGAAAGCCAACAGCACACGCTTGAACAGATTCTCACCTACGGCCCGAAGTCCAACACAGAAGCGCCCGCCGGCGAATTGTTTCTGGTCATTCCACGCATTGGCACGATTTCACCCTGGGCTTCACGCGCAACGGACATTGCTAAGAACTGTGGCCTGACTAATCTTTTACGGCTTGAGCGCGGCATTGCATTCTATGTCACGACCAATGATGGCAAGCCGCTGAACGATGCCGAAAAAACGGCTCTAAAAACACAGATTCACGACCGCATGACCGAAACCGTCGTCGGCCAACTCAATGACGCACAAAAACTGCATCACAGCGCAGAGCCCGCACCACTTAGCACGGTGGACATTATGCAGGGCGGCAAAACCGCGCTGAATAAGACCAATAGCGACATGGGGCTGGCGCTTTCGCCTGATGAAGTGGATTATCTATTCGAAAATTTTACCAAAATCGGCCGCAACCCCACTGATGTCGAACTGATGATGTTCGCGCAAGCCAACTCGGAACATTGCCGCCACAAGATTTTTAACGCGGACTGGGTGATTGACGGCGAGGCACAGGACAACTCATTGTTCGGCATGATCCGCAACACGCACAAACTCAACCCGGGCAGCACGGTGGTCGCTTATGCCGATAACGCTTCGATTGTTGCAGGGCAGAAAACCAGGCGTTTTTACCCAAAAGATGGTGAATACGGCTTTACAGAAGAAAACATGCACTACCTGATGAAGGTGGAAACGCACAACCACCCGACCGCCATCTCGCCCTTTGCTGGCGCGGCAACTGGTGCAGGCGGCGAGATCCGCGATGAAGGCGCGACTGGCAGCGGTTCCAAACCCAAAGCGGGTTTGACAGGATTCTCCGTATCCAACCTGAATATTCCTGACTTTGCCCAACCATGGGAAAAGTCCCACGGAAAACCGGGCCGCATCGCATCGCCTTTGCAAATCATGGTCGACGGCCCTCTGGGTGGCGCTGCCTACAACAACGAGTTCGGGCGCCCCAACATTGCGGGCTATTTCCGTACTTTTGAACTGGAAACCAATGGCCATAACGGCCAACCAGAAGTGCGTGGCTATCATAAGCCCATCATGCTGGCAGGCGGCGTCGGCAATATCTCGGCTTCGCATTCCAAAAAGAACCCGATTCCGGCAGGTGCGGCGCTCATTCAACTCGGCGGCCCTGCCATGCTGATCGGCCTGGGCGGCGGCGCCGCATCCAGCATGGATACCGGCAGCAACACGGAGAATCTGGATTTTGACTCAGTGCAGCGCGGCAATCCGGAGCTGCAACGGCGTGCGCAAGAGGTGATTGACCGCTGCTGGCAGCTAGGCGACAAAAATCCGATCCTGAGCATCCACGATGTGGGCGCGGGCGGCATTTCCAACGCCTTCCCTGAATTGGTAAACGACGCTAAAGTCGGCGCGATTTTTCAGCTGCGTAATGTGCACAACGAGGAACCCGGCATGTCGCCACGCGAACTCTGGAGTAACGAGGCGCAGGAACGTTATGTAATGGCTGTGGCACAAGAAAACTTGCCATTATTTGAGGAAATCTGCGCGCGTGAGCGCTGCCCGTTTGCGGTTGTCGGCCATGCCACCGAAGAGCGCCATTTAACTGTCGCGGACAGCCACTTTAACAACAAGCCAGTGGATATGGATTTGTCGGTTCTGCTTGGCAAGCCGCCTAAAATGACGCGCGATGTAAAAAGCATCAGCAGAAAACTGGCCACCTTTGATACCGGCAATATTGATATTAAAGACGCTGCAGCCCGTGTATTAAGGCTTCCAGGCGTGGCAGATAAAACATTCCTGATTACCATTGGCGACCGTAGCGTGACTGGCCTTATCGCACGCGACCAGATGGTGGGACCTTGGCAAGTGCCCGTAAGTGATGTTGCGGTGACGCTCGCAGGCTTTGAAACCAACGTGGGCGAAGCTTTTGCAATTGGCGAAAAAGCGCCGCTCGCATTGATTGACGCACCCGCCTCCGGACGCATGGCGATTGGCGAAGCCATCACCAACATTGCCGCCAGCCTGATTGACGATATTGGCAATTTAAAACTCTCCGCCAACTGGATGGCGCCCGCCGGACATGCTGGCGAAGATGCTGCATTATTTGCTACGGTCAAGGCCGTCGGCATGGAGTTGTGCCCGCAACTCGGCATCAGCATTCCGGTTGGTAAAGACTCCATGAGCATGAAGACGGTTTGGCAGGAAAACAATCAGGACAAATCTGTCACTTCGCCGATTTCACTGGTAGTGACCGCTTTTGCCAATACGCCGGATACACGCAAAACCCTCACGCCGCAATTGCGTACGGATATGGGCGAAACCAAGCTGATTTTAATTGATCTTGGCAATGGCAAAAACCGCATGGGCGGTAGCAGCCTGGCGCAAGTGTATAGCCAGCTTGGCAATGACGCGCCCGATGTCGACAGCCCTGAACAACTCAAAGCGTTTTTTGCGGCCGTTCAACGGCTGAACAGCGACAACAAAATTCTTGCCTACCACGACCGTAGCGACGGCGGCTTGCTTGTCGCCTTGTGCGAAATGGCGTTTGCGGGGCATTGCGGCCTGCAAACCAACATCGATGGGCTTTCTGGCGACGCTATAGCAGCGCTGTTTAACGAGGAACTTGGGGCGGTGCTGCAAGTACGTGCCGCGCAGGCCGATGAGATTCTGAATACATTGAATCAGCAGCTTGGCAACTGCGCGCATCAGATTGGCACAGTGGACAACAACTCTAAAATCCAGATTACGCAGCACGGTAAAACCATATTCAACGATAGCCGCATCAATCTGCACCGCACGTGGTCAGAAACCACCTACCGCATGCAAAGCCTGCGCGACAACCCTGCCTGCGCCCAGCAGGAATATGACCGCATTCTGAACGAAACCGACGCTGGCTTGCGTGTGCATACGACCTTTGATATCAACGATAATATCGCCGCGCCTTACCTCAACAAATCACGACCGCGTATGGCCATCCTGCGCGAACAAGGCGTGAATGGCCAGGTGGAAATGGCTGCCGCGTTCGACCGCGCAGGCTTTGCCACTTTTGATGTACATATGAGCGACATCATCTCCGGTCGCGTGTCGCTTAAAGACTTTGCCGGCTTTGTGGCCTGCGGCGGCTTTTCATACGGCGACGTGCTGGGCGCAGGCGAAGGCTGGGCGAAATCCATTTTATTCAACAGTCGTGCGCGCGACGAATTCAGTGCTTTCTTTAACCGCAGCGATTCGTTCGCCCTGGGGGTGTGCAACGGCTGCCAAATGATGAGCAACCTGCATAGCATCATCCCCAATAGCGAGCACTGGCCACACTTTGTACGCAATAAATCCGAGCAGTTCGAGGCGCGTTTTGCGATGGTGGAAGTGCTGGAATCGCCTTCGCTGTTCTTTAAGGGTATGGCCGGAAGCCGCATGCCGATTGCCGTTGCGCATGGCGAAGGATTTGCGGAATTTTCCGGTGAAAATGCTGTCAATCACGCGCTGGATAAAAAGCTGGTAACGATGCGCTTCATAAATAATGCGTCAACGCCAACTGAAATCTATCCGTTTAATCCCAACGGATCGCCACAGGGAATTACCGGATTAACCACCACAGATGGGCGTTTTAGTATTATGATGCCACATCCTGAACGGGTATTCAGAGCAGCACAGCATTCCTGGCATCCCGATGACTGGCTTGAAGATGCGCCTTGGATGCGGATGTTCCGTAATGCAAGAAAATATATCGCCTAACTGGTAACCATTGAATAAGGAAAAAAGTAGTATGAATATGTTAAAAGTATTATTTGCCGCATTGGCGTTGAGTTTTTCGTTAAATAGTATTGCACTCACCGATGATGAATCGCTTGAATTTAGCGATGCACTAACAGAAGGTAAAACAAAAGTTGTAGAAAAATTTGTGAATGCTGAGCCAAAAATAGTTAATGAAAAAATCTTTGGCTGGTCGCCACTGCAAATGGCGGCAAATAAAGGCGATATTCCAACAGTAAAATTCCTGCTAAGCAAAGGCGCTGATATCAATTATGTTCATCCTGTCGCGATTCATACGGCATTTATGTTGGCAGCGCTTAATGGGCAAGAAGAAATGGCAAAATTTCTAGCTAGCAAAGGCGCGGATGTCAACGTGAAACTCAAAGGTGATGTTTCTCTTGTTCGCTATTTCCGAGAAGAAGGCAACACCCATATGGTTGAGTTTCTAACAAGTCTTGGTGTAAAAGATGACGGCTGCAAAGAAGAAAGATGCTTCTGATAAATTATGTAAGTTGAATTGCCAACTATTTGGCAAAAACATTTAGAATGGTGTTTTAATATCAAGTGAACACCATGCGATCACGATTCACTTTCTGGTTATTAGTACACATACTCACAACCTCAGTAACGAGTGCTGCTGAGGTTTTTGCTTTTTCAGGCACCCATATACGCACGCTCGCCGCTTCCTGTGCGGCTTGTCACGGCACGCTTGGCAATAGTGCCAACGCAACCCCGACACTCGCGGGCTTGGAAGCAGGCTACTTCATTACGCAGATGCAGGGCTTCAGAAACGGCACTCGCCCTGCCACGGTCATGCATCATCATGCCAAAGGGCTGGATCCGGAAGAAATCAATCAGCTTGCAGTCTATTTTTCGCTGCAAAAACGTGCTGAGAATATTAACTCCAAACCCCAATCATTAAAGGCAAATCATGCAGACTGATTTCCTGGAAGTTAGCCGCCGCGCGTTCATTAAAGCAGCAGGGGTTACGGGCATGCTGCTGCTAAGCCAGAACAGTTTTGCACGCGCCAGCAAGCCTCCCATCGGGCGTGTCGTCGTGATTGGCGGCGGCTATGCCGGTACCACTGCCGCTAAATATATTCGTATGTGGAGCCTGGGCAATATTGAAGTAATTGTGATTGAAAAATCAGCTCAATTCGTATCATGTCCGCTCAGCAATCTGGTGCTGGGCGGCAGCAAAAGCATTCACGACCTCACTTTTGGCTATGATTTAATCAAAAAAAATCATGGCGTAAAATGGGTGCAGGATGAAGTCACTGCGATAGACGTCACCGCCAAAAAGGTAAGCATGAAGCGCGGCGAAATAACGTATGACCGCTTGATTGTCGCGCCGGGTATTGATTTTATCTACGACACCTTGCCCAATTTGCAATCTGCAGAAGCGCAGCAGCAAGTGCCGCATGCATGGAAAGCCGGCTGGCAAACCGTTAACTTGCGCAAACAGCTGGAAGCCATGCCAGACGGCGGCGTATTCGTCATGAACGTGCCGAAAGCGCCCTACCGCTGCCCGCCAGGACCTTATGAGCGGGTGTGCCAGGTGGCGAGTTATTTCAAAACCAGCAAACCCAGCAGCAAAATTATTGTGCTGGATGCCAACCCGGAAATCGTCTCTAAAAAAGGCTTGTTCACCAAAGTGTGGACGGAAATGTATGCAGGCATGATTGATTACCGCCCAAACAATGTGGTGGTTGAAGTCGATGTCATAACTAAAACGGTAAAGACCGATTTTGAAGTGGTCACCGCCAACGTGCTCAACGTTCTCCCGCCGCAACGCGCCGGAAAGGCGGCACAAATGGTTGGCCTCAACAATATTGACAAACGCTGGTGCGAAGTTGATTTTTTAACTTACGAATCCAAACTGGCACCGAATGTCCATGTGATTGGCGACAGTGTTTCCGCGGCCCTGCCAAAATCCGCGCATATGGCGACCAGCCAGGCCAGAGTTTGCGCAAATGCGATTGTGGCACTCATGAGCGACCAGTTGCCAGACCCCGCTCCGGTGTTTGCCAACACCTGCTATAGCTATGTGGATGACCGGCAAGCCATGCACGTGGCCAATGTGTACCGCTATGACGAAACCAAAAAAATCATGGTCGCCGCTGAAGGCGGCGGGGTTTCTGCTAACCCCTCCGAGCAGGAAGGCCAATACGCCAATGCCTGGGCCGCTAATATCTGGTCGGACGTACTCACTTAATCGCCGCAAATCACATGTCCAAAACGATTATTTCAAAACTTGGCATTATTCTAAGCATTGGCATTGGCAGCCTGCCTGGCATAGGCTGCACACAGGTTGCCGGTGTTGCAAAGCCGCCGGAAGCGCTTAGCCTTAGGTTGCCTGCAGGGTTTGAAGCCACCGTGTTTGCCAAACTTGATGGTGCGGGTGCCGAATATTTCACCGACCCGCGCATGCTGGCATTTGACCAATCCGGCAATCTGTTTGTCTCCCTCGGTAAAAGCAACCAGGTACTCATGCTGCCAGACGCCAATAGGGACGGGCTCGCCGAGACACCCATTCTGGTTTCTGACAAGCTCAATGCGCCCAATGGATTGGCCTTTGTCGGTAACGATTTACTCGTCGCCAATCAGGATGGTGTGGTAAAACTCAAGCAAAAAAACGGCAAATGGTCTGCCCCACAGCCCTTTATCCATGGGCTTCCCAGCGGTGGGCACACGCTAAAAACCATTAAAGTCGGGCCGGATAATTTTCTGTATATCAATGTCGGCTCCAGCTGCAATGTATGTATAGAAGACAACCCACTACGCGCGACGATTCTACGTTATACACTGGAGGGCAAGCCCGCAGGCGGCTTGGAAACTGTCGGCAGGCATGTGGCGAACCCGACATGGGTGCGCGGTTTGCGCAACAGCCAGGGCTTTGCCTGGCACCCGAAAACAGGCAGCATGTTCGCTACCAATAATGGCGCGGACATGCGTTCTGACAAAAAGGGCGGTAAAGTGAACGATGAGCTTCCGCCTGAACACCTTAACAAAATTGAACCAGGCAAACATTACGGCTGGCCGCACTGCTGGGGCAACCCCGGCAACATAAAAGAAATGGCGGAAGACCCGAATTTTGCTGGGCCCGATAATTTCTGTAAAACCGCCACCGCACCTAGTATCACATTTATCTCACATTCCACGCCGATAGGCGTGACCTTCTTGGACAAATCCAATTTTCCAGCCGAATATAAAAGCGATGCGATCGTTGCACTGCATGGCTCGTGGAATCGTGAACAGTTAAGCGGTTATAAACTCGTACGCGTGAAATTTAAGGGCGAAAATCCTGTCGAAGTAGTTGATTTCGCCACTGGCTGGCTCGATAATAACCAGGCATGGGGTCGGCCTGTGGATGTGATTACCGGCCCCGATGGCGCATTATACGTATCGGACGACCGCGCAGGCTATATCTACCGCATTACCTACAATAACGCATCGGCACAATGAAAACACATCATGCATAAATTAGTACTCTCACTCTTCGTCGGCCTGATATTATGCACAGCCGCACATGCGGAGACCGCGCCGGTTAAGCTTCCTGGCAATATCGCCATGCACATTGCCAAAATGCATTACGAACACCCGGTGCGCTTGCTGCACCCTTACCTGGACGTGTGGCACATGAAAGGACCGCTGGCTGAAAAAGCTGCATTTAAAACGCTAAAAAAACGTTTTGCCAATGTGGATGATTGCAGTGGCAAAGCCAGCGTCGTGCTGCAGATAGAGCCACATATGTTCTATAACGCTCAATTACGCGTATTTCATGGCGAGATCATCGCACGCGCCTATGTGGATAATACGGGTGATCCTGTCACCACCATCAAGAAACAAGCACAGCAGACTGGCGACCTTGGTATCAAACCCGATTTTTATATGGAAAAAGCTTATACAAAAGCCATGGAGAAAGTGATTAAAAAGCTGGAAACCGACAAGGCATTTTTAGCTGCTCTGGATAAAGGCAATCTGGATAATCCTAATTTGATTTGCGATCAGTTGGACAAGTTGCCTGCCGCAAAATTTTATTACTAAATCACGCAGAAGGATTCAAAAACTATGAAAAAAATATTTTTAATATTCTCCGCTGTCATAGCCTTGGCAAGTATTGGCTGTGTTAACAAAATGAATGACTCAAAAGATACTGACAAGCAACTTGCCGCGCGGCAGAAAATCACTGGCTTAAAAACGCCAGAATCAGTCGTACAAGCCAAAGATGGGCATATTTTCGTTTCGGAAATTGGCGGCTTTGGTAAAGATGGTGATGGCCAGATTACAGTCATTGATAAAAATGGCAAAACTACAGTTTTCGCTAGCGGTCTGGATGATCCGAAGGGGTTGGCGATGATTGGCGAAAACCTGTATGTAGCGGATAAATCCAAAGTGATCAGAATTACGCCAGCCGGCAAGATGAGCGTATTTGTGCCAGCCGAGGCATTTCCCGCTATGCCGCAGTTTCTGAACGACTTGGAAGCCGACCCGCAAGGAAATTTGTATGTCAGCGATAGCGGCGATATTCTGGGAACAGGCAAAGGCGGAGCTATTTATAAAATTAACCCGCGAGGGGAAGTGAAACTGCTCATAGACGGCAAGCAGGATGCGCGGATAATGGCACCCAATGGCTTGCTGGCTGACGACACTGGTAACGTTTTGATTTATATCGATTTTACTTCCGGTGTGTTATATAGCCTTAACCAGCAAACACAGGCACTGGCAGACATCGCCGAAGGCTTTGGCGGCGGCGATGGTGTAGTTCATCACTCCAACGGCACCATGTATGTAAGTGACTGGAAAAGCGGCAAGGTATTCAGTGTAAATACCAAGGGCGAAGTAACACTATTAAAAAGTGGATATCAATCGGCTGCGGATATTGCCATTACCAAAGATGAAGCCTATTTAATGGTTCCAGACATGAACGCTGGCGAGCTGGACTTTATACCGCTCAAGTGACCGATCCAGAATAATTGAAAGAACTACGTCAAAGTGCGTTAGCCTGGTTAGCCGAGACGGATGCTGTCCAGAAAGCTACTGATGTTGCCGCGCTGTATCAGTCTTGGCAAGCGGGCGATATCAGCCTTAACGTAGCAATCGAATTAGCACCAGCTTTGCCAATCCCTGGCCGCCCCGTTAAGCCGGCACTTGTCTCTCCGCTCGAAGTCGGGAAACGTTCCATGCGCACAGAGGAAGGCTGTGCTGCCTTAATCCACGCGCTTGCGCATATTGAGTTTAATGCGATCAATTTGGCACTGGATGCGATCTGGCGCTTTAATGGAATGCCGGAAAGCTATTATCAAGATTGGCTCAAAGTGGCGGCAGAAGAATCCTATCACTTCAGCTTGCTCAACACGCACCTGCAAACCATGGGCTATGCTTACGGTGACTTTACTGGCCACAACAGCTTGTGGGAAATGGCGGACAGAACTGCTGGTGACGTACTTGCTCGCATGGCTTTAGTGCCGCGCACCATGGAGGCGCGGGGTCTGGATGCCTCGCCTCCGTTGCGCAATAAACTGGCGCAGATAGGCGATACCGAAGCCGCCAACATTCTGGACATTATTCTGCGCGATGAAATTGGACACGTGGCGATTGGCAACCACTGGTTTAACTGGCTGTGCGAACAGCGGGGACTGGAACCGATTGCCACTTATGAAAGCCTGTCCAGGCAATACAACGCGCCCAAACTGCGCAAGCCGTTCAACCTGGAAGCCAGGCGTAAAGCGGGTTTCAGAGATGCAGAATTGGCGTTGCTGATTTAAGCCGTAAACAAATTAACCACACCGTCTAACCCGGTGTGATTCAGCGCATAAGTCGCCTGCTGTTGCACGATGGGTTTTGCATGGTAAGCTACTCCCACGCCGGCGGCTGACATCATCTTGAGGTCGTTCGCGCCGTCGCCAATGCCGATGGTTTGTTCCGGCTTCAGGCCTAATTGGTCGCGCAGTTTCAGCAATTCCTGCGCTTTTCTGTCCGCGTCCACGATGTCGCCCAGAATATAACCAGTGAGTTTGCCATCGACAATCTCAAAAGTATTCGATACCGCATAATCCAAGCCCAGCAAGGCTTTGACGTGATTGGCAAACATGGTGAAGCCGCCCGACACCACCATGGTTTTAATATTGTTAGCTTTACAGGCGGCAATCCATTCATGTGCGCCCGGGTTGGCTTGCAGACGTTCGTCAATCACGCGCTGCAAGGCCGATTCATCCAGCCCTTTCAATAAAGCCACGCGCTTTCTCAGACTGGCCGCAAAGTCCAGTTCGCCACGCATGGCGGCCTCTGTAATTTTGGAGATTTCGGGTTTGATACCCATCATGTCGGCGATTTCATCAATGCATTCGATATTGATCAGCGTCGAATCCATGTCCATCACACACAGGCCAAAACGGTTCAAACGCTGGTTATCTGGCACTAAGGCGCAGTCAATCTGCTGCTCGGCACATAAGATACGTACCGGCTCGATGCCGGTCTGATCAGTTGGCAAATAATAAGCATGCTCTGCAATCTGCATAAACTGCGAGCTGCCGCCAATCAAACGATGAATGTGAGCCAGATGCGCCTCTCTAATAGCGCGGCCCTGAACAACTAAACGCATGCAATAACCTAAAAAATTAGAAAATGGCATTATAGCAGTAGCGCCCTTCGCATCGTGTCTTTGTTATTTGACGCTTGAATGATATGATTTTTAACTCCTAATTAGAAAGCGCACAATGAAACCCGCTCCTCCAAATTTAGCCTGGCTAAACCTGCCCAACATGCCCGCATCTATCAAGGCACTTTTCGCGGGCTATCTGCTTGTGGTAGGTTTGGGCTTATGCATGGCGGGGCTGCAAATCATGCTCACACACGGGCTGGCCGACGGCAAGGCCGGGCTTTCGATAGATGATATTGTGTACAGCTATTACGGCGACCGTAGCGGCAGCAAATTGGCAAGCAAGCTCAATGGCTCCATGAAAGACAAGGCGCCGCTTGCAGTGCGCCAGGACATTATCAAATGGGCACAGAACGGCTCGCCAGAATCGGAATGGGAACCGCATTACAAAGCGGTATTCGCACAGAACTGTATTATGTGCCATAGCCAGATTCCTGGCATTCCCAATTTCACCAAGCTTGAAGAGGTCAAAAAAGCCGCCGCCCTCAACGAAGGCGCAACAATTGAGGGACTAACACGCGTATCTCATATCCACCTGTTCGGCATCGCTTTTATATTCTTCTTAGTAGGCTTTATTTTCAGCTTTGCGGTGAACATCCCCAGAAAATTGAAAGTGCTGGCGATTGCGTTCCCGTTCGGTTTCTTGATCATGGACGTGTTCTCATGGTGGCTGACCAAATTAAGCCCTGGCTTTGCCTGGCTTACCATCATCGGCGGCATCGGTTACAGCGCGGCTTCGGCGTACATGTGGGTGGTGAGCATGTACCAGATCTTTATTCTGTCGCGTAATGGAAAAATCTACGGCAATGCCTGGGAATCTGATTTATAGCAATTGCTGCACTTGTTTAATCATAGCTCAAAATTTCAGAGCTATATGATGTCGTGGCAATAAGTTGTTAGCAGCTCATAATCAATAGCCTAGCAAAATAAGCCTTCATGTAAGGGCTGTAAAGCGAGCCAGTGTTACCTCCTAAAAAAGGAATGCCATACATGCACTAATTCGCTTTTTTTTGCAGCTTATTTATATTAATTGAAAACAAATTTCTAATTAACTTTCTGGTGGCTGGCTCTAAATAGCGCGCAATAATCCATGAGAAAAAAATTATGCCTGCTATAGGCAATATCGGTAGCAAATACCCTGGCACATTTGGATAAGCATGATGAATTTGATTGATCATTGAAATCATGGCTTGCTCATGTATTAAATAAAACGGATAGCTGATAAAACCAACAAACACCAACACTTTGTTTGATAATATTTTTTGTACAACGGGGTTGAACATAGATAAGGCGAAGGAGAACACAATAATTGAGGCAACTATCATTGATTTTGACATAAAACCACCAAGCCCACGAGCAGCCAACAACGCTATTAGCACCGCACCTATCCAGTATGTCCATTTTTTGGATACAGAATATTGATAAAACAATGCGCCAGCTGCAAACCATCCATAATGTTGATAATTAAGATAATGAAAAATGGTATTCAATTGTTCAGACAACTCATTTGGCAAATGAGATTTAACCGAATCAAAAACCACATAGCTAAAAAACATGGTGATTAATACTGCAATCATTTTTTTAGGGCCAATAATAAAATACATTAAGCCCGCTAATATATAGAATTTCATTTCTACAAATAGCGTCCAATAAGAGCCTTCAAGTATTTTCTGATGATTGTTAAAGATAACACGGTAAACCTCCGGCTCAATAAAAGTGACGCCCGGCAATAAATCAATCAAATAAGGAGTTCCATAGGGCCTAGCAGTAAATAACGGAGCTGTAATTAGTATAAGTAATGAGCAAACTAACATAGCAGGAAACAGCCTTAACCAGCGTCGATACATAAAATCCCAAAAGCTTCTACATTTTTCTAAGGTCATGGCGATAACAAAGCCAGAAATGATAAAAAATAGCTGGACACCGTAACTACCAAAGTGAATGATAGAAACATGATCGTATTCATCGCGATATGGTAAAAATTCAAGCCAATCTCTTGAATAAGCATGAAAAAAAACCACGAGCAAAATTGCGATGCCGCGTAACCCGTCAAGAAAAAGCAATCTATTGGATTTATTTTGAGGAATATTATTATCTGTTAAAGTTGATGTTGTCATTTTGAAATATAATTGCGCTGAATAGCAATCAAAGTAATATTAATTTACGCCTTTGTCTATAACTCATTTAGCCTAACTACTTTGAATAACAAATGAATCTTCACGAATACCAAGCCAAACTTATATTAAAACAATATGGCCTGCCAACGCCTATTGGCGGGGTTGCTGGCGATGCCACTGCGGCAGCAAACGCAGCCAATGCAATCCAATCGAACGCTTATGTCGTCAAAGCGCAAATCCACGCGGGCGGACGCGGTAAGGCGGGTGGCGTGAAATTGGTAAAATCTGTCGCCGAAGTTGAGACCATGGCAAAGGCCTTGCTCGGTAAACATTTAATTACTTACCAGAATGCGCCCGATGGTCAAATGGTAAGCCAGGTATTGATTGAAGAAACCTTGCCGATTGCGCGAGAACTGTATTTATCGATGTTAGTCGACCGCACATTGGAACGCATCGTAGTCGTCGCCTCCTCTGCCGGCGGTATGGATATTGAAGAAATCGCGGCCACGCAGCCAGATAAAATCCTGCAGGAAGTGTGCGATCCACTGAACGGCCTGGTAGATTTTCAGGCGCGCAATCTGGCATTCAAGCTGGGTCTGGCAGGCGACAAAATCGGCACGTTCACCAAGTTGCTAAAAGGCTTGTACAAACTCTTCAAAGAAAACGACTTAAGCCTGCTGGAAATTAACCCGCTCATCGTCACAACCGATGGCAAGCTGGTTGCGCTCGACTGCAAAATGAGCGTGGACGACAACGCGCTGTATCGCCAGAAAGCACTTGCCGATCAGCGTGACTGGAGCCAGGAAGACGCCAAGGAAGCTATCGCGCACGAGGCGGGACTGAATTACATCGCGCTCAACGGCAATATCGGCTGTATGGTCAATGGCGCCGGGCTTGCCATGGCAACGATGGATTTAATCAAACTGCATGGCGGCATGCCGGCCAATTTCCTGGATGTGGGCGGCGGCGCGACAGCGGAAACCGTGTCCAAAGCCTTCAAAATCATCTTGGCAGACAGCAACGTAAAGGCCATTCTGGTCAATATTTTTGGCGGCATCATGCGCTGCGATATTATCGCCACTGGCATTATCACTGCAGTAAAAGAAGTCGGCATGACGATTCCTGTTGTCGTCCGTTTGGAAGGCACAAACGTTGAGCTTGGCAAACAAATGTTACGTGAGAGTGGATTGAATATTATTTCGGCAGAAAACCTGACAGATGCTGCCAGGCAAGCAGTAAGGGCGGTGGCGGCATGAGCATTTTAGTGAACAAAAACACCAAAGTGCTTTGCCAGGGCTTTACCGGCAAGCAAGGCACGTTCCATTCCGAGCAGGCACTGGCTTACGGCACGCAGATGGTGGGTGGTGTCACGCCCGGCAAAGGTGGTCAGTTACACTTGAATTTGCCCGTATTTAACACCATGCGCGAGGCCGTGCGCGAAACACAAGCCAACGCCAGTGTGATTTACGTGCCGCCAGCATACGCTGCAGATTCCATTTTGGAAGCCGCCGATGCGGGCATTGAATTGATCGTGTGCATTACAGAAGGCATTCCGGTGTTAGATATGCTGAATGTTATAGCCTCTCTAAAAGCTAACGGTACAAAGCTGATTGGCCCCAATTGCCCCGGCATTATCACGCCGGATGAATGCAAGATCGGCATTATGCCAGGCAGCATTCACCTAAGCGGCAAGGTGGGCGTGGTGTCGCGCTCCGGCACCCTCACTTATGAAGCAGTACATCAAACGACTGCGCTCGGGCTTGGTCAAACCACCTGCGTGGGCATTGGCGGCGACCCGATTAAAGGCTTGAATTTTATTGAATGCCTGACCATGTTCGAGGCCGACCCTGAAACTGAGGCGATGATTATGGTGGGCGAAATCGGCGGTTCCGATGAAGAAGCCGCAGCGGATTTTATTAAACATCACGTCACCAAGCCTGTTGCCGCCTATATCGCCGGTTTAACCGCGCCGAAAGGCAAGCGTATGGGACATGCCGGAGCAATTATCTCGGGCGGTTCCGGTCGTGCCGAAGATAAAATCAAAGCACTTGAAAATGCTGGCTGTGTGGTTGCAACATCGCCAGCTGGTTTGGGCGAGGCGGTGTTGCAAGCAATGAAAAATAAAGGTAAATAAATTGAAAAAATTTATCGTATTTCTTGGTTTGTGTTTATTCCTAGCAAGCACAATAAGCTTGGCAGAGGATATTCCCTACCTGCTTACAGCGTCGTCTAAAGGAGATTTGGCTACGGTAAAAGCCATGCTGGAAAGCGGCGTCAACGCGAACACCAAAGATGCGGATGGCATCACCGCGCTGATGTATGCGGCGCGTAAAGACCGTGCGGACGTAGCCGCGGCGCTTATCAATAAAGGTGCGGATGTCAATGCCAAAGATAAAGGCGGCTGGACTGCACTGATGTTCGCTGCCAAGAAAAATCACGTAGCAACGGCAAAGGTGCTTCTGGAAAAAGGCGCAGACCCGAAAATTCGCGATGACAGTGGCTGGAGTGCGTTTGGCATGGCTGCCACTTCCGGCTACAACGAAATTGTAGACTTGATGATTAAGCACGGCGTGGATGCGAACGCGAAAAGCGATGATGGTAAAACAGCATTGATGTATGCCGCAAAAAGTGGCGATGTGCCAACGATTACCTCCTTGATGGCACAGGGCGCGCAGCCCAACGCACACGACAGGCTTGGCGCAACACCGCTGATGTACGCAGCCCGCGAAGGCCACACCCCTGCAGTGGCCTATATGCTGGACAAAGGGGCCAATGTTGACGAGCAGGACCAGTCACGCTGGACAGCATTGACTTGGGCAGTTAAAAAGGCACAGGTGGAAGTTGCCAAAACATTGATTGCAAAAGGCGCCGACGTCGACCATGAAGACTCGGAAGGCACGCCAATCCTGCACCTGGCAGTAGATACCAATTCAGTGGAAATGGTTAAACTGCTGCTTGAAAACAAGGTCAACGTAAAGGCGCGCGATAAATACGGCCTGACCGCTTACGTGTACGCACTAAAAAAAGGAAATCCGGAAATTGTGAAGCTGATTAAAGATGCCGGCGGAAAATATTAGCTACTGCACACCAATAATTAAACCATGAAAATCGCGCTGGCACAGATGAACTGCATTGTTGGTGATATTGCTGGCAACGCCAATAAAATCCACGATTTTGCAAAGCGTGCACAACAAGGCGGTGCAAGCCTGCTCATCACGCCGGAGCTGGCGCTATGCGGTTACCCACCCGAAGACTTATTATTTCGCGATGACTTTAACGCCGCCTGCGAAAGTGCGCTTAAGCGTATATGCCAATCTCTACCTGCCATCACGCTGCTCATTGGTCATCCTCACCTGCAAAATGGCAAGCTATTCAATGCCGCATCTGTCATAGAAAATGGCAAAATACTTGCCACATATCACAAGCAAATTCTGCCCAATTACAGCGTGTTTGATGAAGAGCGCTATTTTGAGGCCGGCGATACGCCGCTGGTTTTTTCGCATGGCGGTACGAAATTCGGCGTCATGATCTGTGCCGATGGCTGGGAAGCGGTGCCTGCGCAAAAAACCAAGCAAGCCGGTGCGGAATTTTTGCTCTCGCTCAACGCATCGCCTTACCACATGGATAAGCTGGAAACGCGTTATGAAGTGATTGCCGAACGCGCAAGGGAAACTGGTTTGCCGGTTATTTATACCAACCTGGTCGGCGGACAAGACGAGCTGGTGTTTGATGGCGCTTCATTTGTGCTAAATAACAAGGGCGCTGTCACACAGCAATTGCCTTCGTTTATTGAAGCTTTAAGTTTTGTAGAAATCATCAACCACCAGCCCGTTAATGCTGACATCGCTCCCAAACTGAGTCTGGAAGCATCGGTCTATAACGCGCTTAAATTGGGCCTGGCAGACTATGTGAATAAAAATGGCTTCCCCAGCGTTGTACTGGGTTTGTCGGGCGGCATTGATTCAGCATTGACACTCGCAATCGCTATCGATGCGCTAGGCGCTGAGCGCGTAAAAGTAGTCATGATGTCATCCGAATTTACCGCCAGCATGAGCGTGGATGACGCAGTTGAAATGGCGAATCTGGTGGGCGTGAAATATAGCTTAATCCCTATCGTCACACTTTTTGAGCATTTCAGAACTGCGCTTTCCACCGAGTTTGAAGGCTTGCCTTTTGACACCACCGAAGAAAACCTGCAGGCACGCATCCGCGGCATGATACTCATGGCGCTCTCGAACAAATTCGGCAGCATTGTGCTCACCACCGGCAACAAATCGGAGATGGCCGTAGGCTACAGCACGCTTTATGGCGATATGGCGGGCGGCTTCTCACTACTGAAAGACGTTCCGAAAACATTGGTATATAAGCTGGCCAAATACCGCAATAGCCTTTCAAAAGTCATCCCGGAACGCATCATCACGCGCGCGCCAAGCGCCGAGTTACGCGCGAACCAAACCGATCAGGACAGCTTGCCGCCTTACGAAATTCTAGATGCCATTGTGCATGCGTATGTGGAAGAAGACATGAGCCGCCAGGCGATTATCCAGCAAGGCTTTGACGAAAAAGATGTGAATCGCGTCACCAATTTGATTGACAAAAATGAATATAAACGCCGCCAGGCGCCAGTTGGCGTTAGAATTACGGAAAGAGGATTTGGCAAAGACAGGCGTTACCCCATTACTTGCAAGTTAAAATTTGATTAGTAAAAATTTAATCAGTAAAATTCAGCATCAAGAACCTATTAGGAGCCAGCATGAAAAAAATTGAAGCGGTGATTAAACCATTTAAATTAGACGAAGTACGTGAATCACTCTCTGAAATTGGCGTAATGGGACTAACAGTGACTGAAGTTAAAGGTTTTGGCCGCCAAAAAGGCCACACAGAGTTATACCGTGGCGCTGAGTATGTGGTGGATTTTTTGCCAAAAATCAAGCTGGAACTGGTTGTGGCGGACGACATGGTAGAAGCTGCCATGGAAGCCATTATCAAAGCTGCGCATACAGGTAAAATCGGCGATGGCAAGATTTTTGTGAGCGCGGTGGAACAAGTGGTGCGCATTAGAACAGGCGAAACAGGCGAATCCGCCGTTTAGGTTAATATCAAACATCTACGTTGTTGCATGGCATTGTCGTACAAATACGTACTGTCTTTGGCATGCGCCTAGTACCAACTTGATTTGACGGGCATTAAAATCGTGCCAACCATCTTAAAAACCATCATACTTTTAACTGTTTCCAACGTTTTCATGACGTTTGCCTGGTACGCGCATCTTAAAAACCTGAGCAACAAACCCTGGATTATTGCCGCGCTAATCAGCTGGGGCATTGCCTTGATGGAGTATCTATTTCAGGTGCCCGCCAACCGCATCGGCTTTACTGTGCTGTCGCTTGGCCAACTTAAAATGTTGCAAGAGGTGATTACCTTAAGCGTTTTTATACCGTTTGCAATTTTTTATATGCAGCAGCCACTTAAACTGGATTTTTTGTGGGCGGGTTTGTGCCTGCTGGGCGCGGTATATTTTATGTTCAGGTCGTCAGTTTAACCAGTGAAAACACTTCGCACGAAATCCAGATCTTCTTGCGTATCCACGCCGCTTGCAGGCGCATTTTGCGTGACGGTCACGCCAATTTTATAGCCATGGTAAAGCACCCGCAGTTGCTCCAGACTCTCGATTTTTTCTAGTTCTGTCACCGCCAGTTGTGCGTATTGCTTGAGAAAGCCCACACGGTACGCATAAATACCAATGTGGCGATGGGCCTGAATATGCCGTTTATAAACATCGTCACGCGGATATGGTATCGGCGCGCGGCTAAAATACAGCGCATTTCCATTTGTATCCATTACCACTTTAACGATGTTTGGATTTAACAAACTGGCTTCATCATGGATTGGGTGACAGGCGGTCGCCATCACTGCATCCTTGCTGTTTGCCAGATGCTGGGCGACTTCTTTAATCAGCTCAGGATCAATCAGCGGCTCATCGCCCTGCACATTCACCACGATTTCATCATCTGGCCAACCAAACTTTTGTGCCACTTCGGCGATTCTATCGGTGCCGGAGGCATGGTCTATGTGCGTCATCACTGCTTTTAGATGATGCGCTTGCGCCACAGAAACGATTCTTTCAAAGTCTGTGGCAATAATAATTTCACTTGCACCACTTTTGGCAGCCTGCTCTGCAACCCGCACTACCATTGGCTTGCCGGCTATGTCTAATAAGGGCTTACCCGGCAGGCGCGTGCTGGCATAACGTGCAGGAATAACGACCTTAAACGCCATTAGTCGACTTTCTCATCTGGACCTAATTTGCGCGCTTCTTCTTCCAGCATGACAGGGATGCCATCGCGTATAGGATAGGCTAATCGCGCTGATTTTGAAATCAGCTCGTTATTTTTCTTGTCATAGATCAGCGGCCCTTTTGTGACCGGGCATACCAGAATCTGCAGTAATTTTGCGTCCATAATAACTCTACCTTCTTACCAATTTATTTAGAATCAACGTCATCAGTTGCGTGTCAATCTGCGCCTCGACGGGCAATACCCAATAATGGGGCTGCGCGAATGGCTTACATTTTACGGCATCTTTTTCAGTCATGATCAGTGCATCGCAATCAATTTTTGCCAGATCTTGCGCAGTAAACGCATGATGATCATCAAAACTCACGCCTGTGAATGTGAGCCCCAGCTTGCGTAAATGCTCAAAAAAACGTTCCGGCTTGCCGATTCCAGCCAAAGCCTTAACACTTTTTTGCTTAAAATCAGTTGCGGTTGCCGTCATGTTTGAATCCGCCAGATTATAGAACTGCTGGCCGACCAACTGCATTTGATACACAGAATCAACGTTTTCATGTGTGCTGTTTTGTCCGTTACTGACAACTGCATCTACCGTATTTAGACGCTCAAGCGGCTCTCGTAAGCGGCCAGCCGGCAATAGCCGCGCATCCTTCTCTCTGCTGTCTGCATCTACTACTGCAATCTCGATATCGCGCTTCAAGCGATAATGCTGCAAGCCGTCATCACTGATAATCACGTTGCATTCGGGGTGCGCTTTTAAAAGCTCAGTAGCGACTTGTACACGATCAGTCCCCACCCACACGGGACATTGAGCACGGTTTACAATTAAAATGGGCTCATCACCGACAACATTGGCCTGGCTGTTGGTATTCACGTTTGTAGCCGAACTCACGCTACCGCCGTAACCACGGCTGATCACCGCCGGCTTAAAGCCATGTTGCTTGAGTTGCCCAGCCAGCCAAATCACCACCGGAGTTTTGCCGCTGCCGCCCACATTGATATTGCCCACCACGATCACAGGCACTGGAAGTGCGTATGACTTGAGGACGCCAAGCTGGTATACCCAACGCCTGAATGCCGTAATCGCAGCAAACAGCCAAGATAAGGGAACCAACACAAGATAAAAAAACGCACCCTTTTGCCGCCAGGCGTTGTGAATAAATTCTTGCGTAAAACTTTTCACAATCGAAAAAGCTTATTCCAGCTCTTTTTGATAAAGCTTCGTGTAATGGCCATTGAGCGCCAGTAGTTGTTGATGCGTGCCAGATTCAACGATCTCACCATGACTCATCACCAATATCCGGTCGGCATTTTCAATCGTGCTTAAGCGATGCGCAATCACAATCGAAGTGCGGTTTTGCATCAGCGTATCCAACGCCGCCTGCACATGCTGCTCAGATTCGGTATCCAGCGCGCTGGTAGCCTCATCTAACAACAGAATAGGTGCATTTTTAAGAATCGCACGCGCAATAGCAATGCGCTGGCGCTGCCCGCCAGACAGCCGCACGCCTCTATCGCCAATTTCATTTTGTAAGCCATTAGGCAATTGCTGAATGAACTCCCACGCATGCGCTGCTTTAGCGGCTTCAATCACCTCGGCTTCGCTTGCGTTTCTGAGCGCACCATAAGCAATATTGTTAAATACGGTATCGTTAAACAAAATAATATCCTGGCTCACCAGCGAAAACTGGCTGCGCAGATTTTTTAGTTCTAAAGAACGAATGTCTATGCCGTCGAGGAGTATCAAGCCCTGTTGCAACTCATAAAAGCGCGGCAGCAAATTGACCAAGGTGGTTTTCCCGCCGCCCGATCGCCCTACCAGCGCCAGCTTTTCGCTTGGCTGTATGGTGAAACTTAAATTATTCAAAGCAGGTTTTTTGGCGTTATCATAGCGCAAGCTCACATTTCTAAATTCAATTTCGCCACGAACACGCTGGATAGTTTTCTCTCCATCACTCACTTCAGCCGGGCTGTCTATCACCTCAAAAACACTTTGCGCAGCCGCTAATCCAATTTGAAAATCCTCAGTCGCAGCGGTAATATGTTTAATTGGGCTAATCAACATGAGTAGCGCACCTATAAAAGCTGCAAACTCGCCCACAGTAAAGCGTCCCAGCGCATAATAAACCACCATGGTTAACGCTAAAGCAGCCAGCACTTCTACTACTAAACTATTCAAACCTGCTATGCGTGCGGAACGCAATTCAAGCTGACGATTTTTGTCGACAACCGCAGAAAAACGCTCGTCCTCATACGTTTGCGCACCAAATATTTTCACAATGCGCTGACCAGAAATGGCCTCCTCTGCCACTTTAGTCATTTCACCTATGCCCAACTGTACTTTTTTTGCATTGGCATGCAATTTTGGTGTCATTTTTCTTAGATAGAGTGCCATAAACGGCGTGATGATTGCAAATACCAAGGTAAGACGCCAATCAAGATAAAGCATATAAGCCACAAGGCCAATGACAGTGAGTATATCGCGCATCACATTCAGCGCCGAGCGCGTACACACGTTTGCCAACCGCTCTGCGTCATAGGTAAGCTTAGAAACCAGCACCCCCGTCGTGCTGGCATCAAAATAGCCCACCGGAAGTTGCATAAATTTGTTAAAAGCTTCAGCTCTAAGTTTCGCCACAATGCGCCTGGCTACCACGCGCATGCTATACATAGACACAAAGCCGGCAAGTCCTCTCAAGGACATTAATGCGAATAACATAAGCGGCAGAATCATTGCCTTGTCTGCAGATTGCTTCACAAAACCTTCATCCGTCACCTGTTTAATAAGCGCCAAAAAGCCAGTATTGCTTGCGGCAAGTATGGCAGTAGAAATAATTGTGGTGAGAAAAAAGACTTTATGCGCCCAGGCATAGCGAAACAATCGCAAATACAATATTTTTGCGTTTGCTACGCGAACCGGCTTTTCTTTATTGCGTGAAGATTTCGACATGGATTTTAGTATTCAAATCTAAACGTCGAACTAAGATAAGAAGTAATCAATGACAGTTAAGAACCCGAGCCAATTTGAGTCGCAAAAGTGATATGCGTATAGCTGGCTTGACGGGCAGCTTCCATCACGTTTACGACGGATTGATGCGTAGCGTTGGCATCTGCGTTAATCACGATTGTAGGCTCCTTGCCATTACCAGCGGCTTTGGTAAGCGCACTCGCAATAGTTGTCACGTCTTTGCCTGCGACTTCATTGCCGTTCACCATATAGCGCCCTGTCGCATCCACTTCAACCGTAATCACAAGCGGCTTATCGACAGGACTATTCGCTTCTGCAGTTGGCAAATTGATCTGCAGTTCGCTGGTCCGTGAAAAGGTCGCGCTCACCACCAGGAAAATAATAATCACCAGTAACACGTCAATCAAAGGCACGAGATTCATCTCGAGCTCTTCGTTACGCCTGCCGCGTTGAAAATTCATGGTTATTTTCTCTCACCGTGCAAAATTTCAACCAGCTTGATTGCCTGCTGCTCCATATCCACCAATAAGTCATCTACTTTACTGCGGAAATAACGATAGGCGATCATGGCAGGAACAGCCACCACAATACCGGCAGCAGTGTTGTAAAGCGCCACCGAAATGCCGCGCGCAAATTGCGCGACATCGTGGCCGCTGGTCGTAAATGAACCAAACAGTTCCACCATGCCGATTACCGTGCCCAGCAGACCCAATAACGGCGCCACTGTAGCGATGGTGCCTAATGTAGGCAGATAGCGGTCCAGTTTATGCGCCACCGCGCGTCCGGTTTCCTCGATCGCCTCCTTGGTCACTTCGCGTGAGTTTTTAGAATTAAATAATGCACTCGCAAATACTTGGCCCAACATAGAATGCTGCTCAAGCTTGTTCAGCGTTTCTTTGGTCACGCCGCCCTGCCCCAGCCACTTTTGCACTTCCGGCAACAAGTTTGCAGGTGCAACTACTTCAGAACGCAAAGCCCAGAAACGCTCGCCCATAATCGCAAGTGCAACAACGGATGCGATGATCAGCGGCCAGATTGGCCAACCGGCGGCCTGAATAATTTCCCACACAGCAATACTCCTTAAGTATTCAAAAACTCCCGCTACTTTAGCTTGAAGCGCGAATTTCGGCAAGTTCCACGTTGTTTATTTTAGGTGTTATTCATATTTCTGCTCATAGCTATCGTGCCAGTATTTGGGACGGCTTTGACGCCAGGCCTTGATTTCTATGGCATTATTGCGTGCAAAGTCAATCTGCATGTTTTGCAGCCACCGCAGCTAAAAATTCGGGTGTCGATGATGTTTTGCTGCCATGATGCGGCACAATGAGCACATCGCTCTTAAGCATGTTTTCATTTAAGTCGGCTCCGTCAGAGGCCGCATGGCCAGTCGATTCATGAATGGCGGCTTGCAGCAATGCGGATTCTGCTTCTTTTTCAATATCGCCAGTCACCAGCAGGCTACCAAACTGACTGCGAACTTTCACGACGCAACTTCTGTTGTTGTCAGTAAGATTATCGTCCTCATAGCTATCCAGATTTGGATACAACACTTCAAAATCTACTTCATCCCATCGCCAATGCTGGCCTGCAAAACATTTCATCTGCTTTGATGACTTGCCCGTTTCAGACAAATCGAACGAACTTGCCAGCCAGGCCACTGGCACTTGCGCCAGCACAGAAGCCGCGCCGCCGCTGTGATCGACATCATTATGACTAATCACAAAACCATCCAGTTTTTTAACGCCTTCACTGCGCAAAAATGGGATGACAATTCTGCTGCCCGCATCACTCTGTGCAGAATAGCGAGGCCCTGCATCATAAAGCAAGGTATGATTTTTAGTTTTAACCACGACGGCCAAGCCTTGGCCGACATCCAATATCGTGGCTTGCATCTCTCCTTCGGCCAGTTTTGGCAGGCTGACAAAAAATAATGGCAGCAACAACACGACGCCCAGCCGGCGCTGTGGAAACCCACGTGGCAACAACAGCCAGCACACGCCTAATATCGCTGGTATCAGCGCCCACACCGGGGGCGCAGCTTGCTGCCATGTCGCCATCGGCATACTCGCAAACCAATTCAAGCCCTGCATACAAATGGTTAAAACAAAATGTGAGGCATGCAAAATAAAATCAAGCGATAGCAAGCTGCCTAAAATAGCCGAAGGCACTACAAGCAAGCTGATGACTGGTATCGCAAACGCGTTGGCGAGCGGCGAAACAATGGATACCTGACCGAACATGACGATCAGCAACGGCAGCAAACCAAGCGTGATCGCCCACTGTGTATTGACGGCTTCATTTATCCAGTGCTGCGCCGCTAATCTGCCCACCGAAACATAAGCAATCAACGCCACTGCCGAGAAAGAAAGCCAGAATCCTGGCGCAATAACGGCCCACGGATCCAGCAAGACAACCACCATTAAAGCGATGACCAGCGCACGTGAAATTGCTAAATTTCGGCCAAACAACAAAGCCAAAGCAAAAGTAATCAGCATGTAGAGTGTGCGCTGCGTGGGCACTGACATGCCAGCCAGCAACGCGTATAAAACGGCTACAACAAGCCCAAAAATCGTAGCCGCTTTTCGCGTCGGCATGCGCATGACCAGAGCGGGAAATCGGCGCCACACAAAAGCAGCAATGGCAAAAGCCAAACTCGCCAGCATGGTGATATGCAAGCCGGAAATGCTCATCAAATGATTCACGCCCGTGCGCAAATACACGTTCCAATCAGCTTGGCTAATCTGACTGTCGTCGCCCACCACCAGCGCCCGAATCACGCCTGCATACGGTTTATTGACTAGCGCTTGTGTAATCCTGTTACCAATTTTCTCGCGTGCTTGCTCAATTAAATAGCGGGGTCGCCATACAAAATCATTTAGCTTTTTATAACCGCTTTTATTACGGACGGTGCCTGTTGCACGAATGTTTTCTGTGAGTGCCCAGGCTTCAAAATCAAAGCCGTGCGGGTTATAAGTGGTGTGCGGGCGCTTTAAACGCACCGTGAATTGCCAGCGCTCGCCTGCGTGAAAGTAGTTAGTATGGCTGGGTGCGTTTTCGGGCTTTTCCGACTCAACTTCACGATAATAATTAAGCGAGATGTGTTCAGGAACCCGCACGCCCTTGGTCAGCACTTTTTCCACATCAAACTGAAAGCGTTCGCCACGCTCTGTCACTTCTGGCAAGCTAGCGACCACACCAATTAAATCAATGCTTTTTTGCTCCCAGTCCTTAGGTAACTCATCGCTTAAGCGGTTAGTCGCAAACGTGGCTGCCCAGAAAAAACCAAACAATGCCGCAAACAAAAAAATGGCTATTTTTCGAGCAGGAAATGCAAACCGAGTTGTCGCATACAGAATCAGCAGGCTGGGAGCAAGCACCAGAGCGGTCTGTAGGGCAGGTAAAGCGGCTTGTTGTTGCAGCCACCAGGCGCCGAACACAAACCCTAGCGCCAAGCTCCTCATTTACAAGCTAACCATCTAATTAAATGAATTAAGTTTGCCGTCTTCTAAACGATACCGGCGCTGCATTTTTGCAGCCAGGCCCAAGTCATGCGTCACCACCACCAGGCTGGTGTTTTGTTCCTTATTGATTTCCAGCAACAAATCAAATACCTGGTTAGCCGTCACCCGGTCCAGATTACCCGTCGGCTCATCAGCCAATATACATGCAGGTTGTGTGACTAAAGCCCGCGCCAGCGCTGCCCGCTGCCGCTCGCCGCCGGAGAGTTCGCCCGGCATGTGCTCCAAACGATGCGCCAGGCCTACTTTTTCGAGCATCAATCGCGCCTTTTCCAAGGCCTGCTCACGAGGCAGGCGGCGTATCAGCAAAGGCATGGCCACGTTTTCAATCGCGGTGAATTCCGGCAATAAATGGTGAAACTGATATACGAAACCCAAGGTTTGATTGCGAAGCAAACCTTTTTCGGTTTCAGATAACTGGCTCAGGTTTTTATCCGCCAGTTCAACGGTACCGCTGGTTGGCACATCCAGTCCGCCCAGTAAATGCAGCAGCGTACTTTTGCCCGAACCGGACTCGCCTACAATCGCAATTTGCTCGCCGTTTTTAATGCTTAAATCAATACCGTTGAGCACGGCTACATCCAGACCGGTATAGGTTTTGCAAAGGTTTTGGCAGGCAATGATGCTACTCATATCTCAACGCCTCTGCAGGATTAATTTGGGAGGCCTTATAACTCGGGTAAAGCGTCGCCAGCAGGCTTAGTACAAAAGAGGTGAGCGCAATCACGCTGACATCAGACCACAGCAACTGTGAAGGCACTTCGCTAATGTAATAAACATCCTTAGCTAAAAATTTTGTGTTAAATAATTGCTCAATAAACGGCACGATGACATCAACATTCAGCGTGATTAGGATTCCCAGTCCGACACCTAATAGTGTGCCAATCGCGCCGATCAACACGCCCTGGATAATAAATATCTTCATGATGCTGCGCGGACTGGCGCCAAAGGTGCGCATAATCGCAATATCGGCGCGCTTGTCGATCACTGCCATAATTAACGTGGATACTATATTGAATGCGGCGACCGCCACCACCAGCACCATGATGATGGACATGATGCGTTTTTCCATTTTAAGCGCCTGAAAGAAATTGGGGTTTTCTTGCACCCAGTCACTCAAATAATAATTACCCTGGCCACTCAACTTAGCAGCTATTTCTGGCGCGACTACGGATGTTAAAAACGGGTCGTCGAGTTTTAACCTTAAGCCAGAAACCTTGTCTTCCATGCGGTACAGCTTGGCCGCATCCTCCATATGAATCAGCGCCAGGCCTGAGTCATAAGCCTGGTAACCCATCTCAAACAAGCCTATCAACTTAAACTGTTTCATACGAGGCATGGTGCCCACCGGTGTGGCCTGGCCTGATGGCGACATCAGGATTACCTTGTCCCCTACCGTAAGGCCCAATGAATAGGCCAGATCAGTGCCCAATATAATGCCAAACTCACCCGCGCGCAGATCAGCCAGCTTGCCAACTTTCATTTTTTCGGCAAATTCAGCCACCTTCACCTCGGCATCGGGCAGCACGCCGCGCACCAGCGTTCCTTGAGCGACTGGCCCGAAAGAAAGCATGCCCTGCGCCATCACAAAGGGCGCTGCGGCCACTACATGAGGAATGCCATCAACCTCACGCATCACAGATTGCCAGTTAGAAAGCGTATTGCTGCCCTCGGTGATTTGCAAATGTGAGGCAACACCCAAAATGCGATTCCGCAATTCCGCACCAAAACCATTCATCACCGAAAGCACCACAATAAGCACCGCGACACCAAGCGCGATGCCGACCATACTGGTGATAGAAATAAAGGTGGTGAAGTGGCTTTTGCGTTTTGCGCGTAGATAGCGCAGGCCTACAAACAGCTCAAACGGAAGTTTTGAAAATACAGACATAGGGTGAATCTTAGCAGTTTTTAGGCTGCCAAGATTCTACACCGATTGAAAATTGTTAAAATTTAGATAGGCAACGCCACGCGCACCCATTCTCGCTGCTTCATCAACGGCGCGCCCATCTCTATTATTTTGTCGTCGCCTTCTATGTTGATTCTGAATTTACTGCCACGCTTGTATTCACATCGCGGCAAAATCAACGAAGTTCGGTGCGATTTGCTATCATCTTGACCGCCCAGCAACAAGCCGGCAAAGGTATTGTACTGACTCAGATTGGCATCTGCCTCATCTACATAATAACCGCTTAGCGCTTCGGTAAAATTGCTTTGATCTAAGCGCCCAACCTGCACAGAAGCGCCATGGGATCCAAGCACCTTCAGCCCGGCTCGATAAGTACCATTGGCCTGTTTTCTCACACTTCTGATTTCGGCGATAACGAACAACTCCTTGTCTTCCGGCGTGGTATAGCCTATCAGCTTGCCGGGCTCAATCCAGCTGCTATAGGTTTTGCCCAAGTCAACTGCAAACCCGCTAGCGCTTTCATCAACCAGCCACCAGTTCTCACTGCCCAGCTTATTCTGGCTGGCCTGATAATCTTGCGGCGCCTGTTGGCCTCTGCGATGCGCGGCCACCTGCATTTCAAATCCAAATGCATCTCTTTGTGTTGGTCTTGCGTCCCGCCTGGGTTTGGCTGCATTTAAGCGGCGGCAAATATCTTCCAGACCGTAGCTTACATTAATCAGCATATTTCTTTTATTTCTGGCTTCTTTTCTGCGCTGACGCTCGTAGCCCTCAACACACCATTCCACACGCAGTTTTTTGAACAACTTAACCAGTGAATCTGTCGAAGCCATTTTCTCCAGCTCAAACTCAGCTAAAGGCTTTTGTGTATCGACAGCACATAGATAGGCTTCGATCTTATCAATCAAGCGCGTGGTCTTCCAAAAACGGTAATCTGCAAACTTCTCAACTGCTCTTATACGCTCAGGCCCTTTGTCGCCTTCCACATTGATAAAAAACTGAAACCTGTCTTGCTTATATTTGTTAAGCAATAATGGATTGGTGGCCCAGACTTTCAGAATTTGTTCGGTCAATTGAATTTGCAGGCGGCTGTAGTTACCCTTATGCAAGGTATCCACCATGAAACCCCGTTCCAACAAAGTGGCGATGCTGGTTTCCTTCTTCTGGTGATCATACAAAAACAGATTGGTATTCAATAATGCCAAATTTTCGGCACATTTGATGACTTTACAAACATTCGCCCATGTACCGATTGGCGCAGGCTGATCATCAAAATAGCGCCATTTAGCCATTGCAAAAGTCGTACTTAGATGACGGCACAAAATTAAATTGATCTTTTCATTGCTGAAAACGATTTTATTTTGCCCAAGATATAAATCCAGAAATTGCGTATAAGCCACATAGAGTTGTCTTTGATACGCATAGGCAACATTGTATAATTCGGCTTCCAATGTTTTATTTAATCTCAATACAGTCAAGTACTTATATGTGATTTTCTTGGAGTTTTGATAAGATTTTTTATCAATCTCCAGCACCAGTTCGATGTTGCTTTCCATATTTTCTAGGGAATCAAATTGAATTTTAGCCAGTTGAGCCGTCGTCATTTTTAAGGCATCTAGTTCATGTTTTGCAAACTGCATGCCAACATTTTTAAACTGTGCTTTTTATTAATACTGTTAAAATATCATCATGTTTACTGGAATCATACAAGCAGTTGGCGATATTGACGCAACCACAAAGGTTGGCGAAGACCTGAAGCTGTCAATCCATGCCACCCATTTGGGCCTGGACGATGTGCAAATTGGCGACAGCATTGCTGTCAATGGGGTTTGCCTAACAGTTACCCATTTCGACAAAACGCATTTTGAGGTACATGTTTCAAAAGAAACATTGAACGTTACGGCAGGCTTAAATAACGGGCAAGCGGTCAATTTGGAAAAAGCATTACGTTTGCAAGACAGATTGGGCGGGCATTTGGTGAGCGGTCATGTGGACGGCACGGGACAGGTAACGCGCTTTGAACAAGCCGGCGATTGCTGGTTGCTGGCGATACGCGCGCCGCATGGGATTTCTAAATACATCGCAAAAAAAGGTTCGATTTGCGCCGATGGCGTGAGCCTGACCGTGAACAGCATTGCGCAGGACATCTTTACCATGAACATTATCCCACATACATTAGAGCACACCACATTCAAATATTTGAAGGTTGGCGACCACGTGAACCTCGAAATCGACCTGATTGCTCGCTATGTGGAGCGCATGACAGAATGGACGCACGAGAATGCCGCATAATTCAATTAGCCCCATTGCCGAAATTATCGCCGACATCAAATCTGGCAAAATGGTTATTCTGGTGGACGACGAAAACCGTGAGAACGAAGGCGATTTTGTGATTGCGGCTGAATTTGCCACTGCCGAACACATCAACTTTATGGCCAAGCACGGGCGCGGCCTGATTTGCCTCACGCTGACCGAGGCGCGTTGCAAACAGCTCAATCTGCCACCCATGGTGCTAAAAAACGATTCACGCCTGGGAACTAATTTCACCGTATCCATTGAAGCCGCCACTGGCGTTACCACCGGCATTTCGGCTGCCGACCGTGCGACTACGATTCAGGCTGCGGTCGCTAAAAATGCCAACGCGAAAAGCCTGGTCAGCCCAGGCCATATTTTCCCGCTCGCCGCACAAAATGGCGGCGTACTGGTACGCGCCGGACATACCGAGGCCGGCAGTGATTTAGCGGCACTGGCGGGCTGCGAGCCTGCAGGTGTGATTTGCGAGATTTTAAAAGACGATGGCGAAATGGCACGCTTGCCAGACTTGCTGGAAATCGCCAAACTGCATCACATCAAAATCGGCACGATTGCCGATTTAATCCGCTACCGCAGTGAAACCGAAAAGCTCATAGAACGCGCCGCAGAGCGCACCGTTGCTACCCCTTACGGCGAGATGCGGCTGATAGCGTATCGCGATAAAATCTCCAATGAAACACACCTGGCTTTAATCAAGGGCAACCCTGCTCCGGATACCGAGTGTTTAGTGCGCGTGCATGAACCGCTTTCGGTGTTCGATCTGCTCGACAGCAGCAGTTGCACCCACAGCTGGAATACACTCAAAGCCATGCATGCCATAGCTGAAGCGTCTTGTGGCGTAATGATCCTGTTGCATCATGCTGAATCAGGGGCTGATATAGTCACGCGTATCGAGCATGCCGACGAGCCGATTCGTTACAACCAGGAGTTGCGTACCTACGGCATCGGCTCGCAGATTTTGCTGGATTTAGGCGTGCGCAAAATGCGCTTGATGGCTACCCCACGCAAAATGCCGAGCATGGTGGGCTTCGGCCTGGATATCACGGGGTATTACGAAGCTGAGAAACAGCAGGGCCAATAAAAAGCGAAGCGAATTAATCACCAGATAATTTATGTTAAAATAGCACCATTGGATAATATGAATCTTACAGGTCAGTTTCTCATCGCGATGCCCGCCATGACAGACCCGTATTTTTCTAAAACCGTCACCTATATCTGCACGCACAATCAGGACGGCGCCATGGGCGTCATTATTAATCGCAGCGCCGATATCACGGTTGCCGATTTGTTTGAGCAAATCCGGCTTGAAGCCGAACCGCAGCCCCTTCTCAAAGAAACCGTTCATTTCGGCGGACCTGTGCAAACTGAACGCGGTTTTATTCTGCACGACATCATGCCTGCGCCGCATGAGGAATTCAACTCGACCATCGTCATTAATAACTCGGTTGCGTTAACTACCTCGAAAGATATACTAGAGGCCACCGCACATAACAAAGGCCCGCAAAAAATGCTCATCGCCCTGGGCTATGCCGGCTGGACAGCAGGCCAGCTAGAAAGCGAGCTGGCACAAAACGCATGGCTCAGCCTGGAAACCAAGAATTTAAGCGATATTCATGCGTTGATTTTCGATAAGGCCGATCATGAAAAATTTGATTGCGCAATGAAAATGATGGGACTAAATTTGGCCAACTTGTCAGATGTGGCAGGACACGCCTGAATGCTAAACCAGAGCCATTTGCCTATCTTAGAGCGCAGCTATCACGACATTACCGGCACGGTGCTGGCCTTCGATTTTGGCGAAAAGCGGATTGGCGTGGCGGTAGGTGAAACCATGCTGAAAGTCGCCCATCCCTTGCTTACCATTGATAGCGAATCGAATGCCGCACGCTTTACGCAAATTGCGGCCATCATTCAGGATTGGCGTCCTGATCTGTTGATCGTGGGCTTGCCCATGCATCTGGATGGCACACCCCACATACTGACGCATCTCTCTAAAAAATTTGCACAGCGGCTTGAAGGCCGCTTTAATTTACCGGTCATGATGGTTGACGAACGTTTGAGCTCGGCCGAAGCCGCGCAGAATTTACGCGAAGCAGGTGTTAAAGGACGTGAGCAAAAAGCCATGCTGGATACAGTGGCGGCACAAACCATATTACAATCTTATTTTGATGGACTCGCTAGCTAACAACTATGCAACTACCTGATCCCGAAGCATTACTGACTGACATCACCGCCAGAATCCAGGCGCAGCTAGAAAAAAATGGCCCATCCAACAGCGCCTTGGTGGGCATTCACAGCGGTGGCGTATGGTTGATGCAGCGTATTTTGAAATCGATTAAACAGGACGTTGCCTACGGCACACTGGACGCAGCGCTGTACCGCGACGACTATGCCCAGCGCGGCCTGAAGGCTGAGCCTAAGCCCTCGCAGATTCCGTTTGATGTGCAAGAAAAACATATTATTCTGATTGACGATATTTTTTATACCGGCCGCACCGCGCGTGCCGCCATGAACGAGCTATTCGATTACGGCCGCCCTGCCAGCATCATGCTTGCAGTGCTGATAAACCGCGGAGGCGCGGAATTGCCTATCCTCCCCAATATTGTTGGCGCAGAAATCCTGCTGAAACCTCATCAGAGTTTACAGCTTTCACAAGACACCAAAGGTAAACTACATTTATCACTAGAGAATAATAATGTATAACCCGCAACTAGATGCCGACGGCAAGTTAAAGCACCTTTTAACAATAGAAGGCTTGCCAAAAAAAATCCTTACCCAGATTCTGGATACCGCAGAAACCTTTGTGGGCGTAGCCGAGCGGGACATCAAGAAAGTGCCGCTGCTGCGTGGTAAAACCGTATGCAATATCTTTTTCGAGAACAGCACCCGCACCCGCACCACCTTTGAAATTGCTGCAAAACGCCTTTCGGCTGATGTGATCAACCTGAACGTGGGCACCTCAAGCCAATCCAAAGGCGAAACCATCTTAGACACGGTAGATAACCTGATTGCCATGCATGCTGACATGTTCGTGGTGCGCCACGGACAAAGCGGTGCGGCGCATTTTATTGCGCAGCACGTGCCGGATAATATCAGCGTCATCAATGCGGGCGATGGACGCCATGCGCATCCGACACAAGGCTTGCTGGATGTGTTCACCGTGCGCCGCTACAAGCCGGAGATGCACAATCTGCGTGTGGCTTTGGTGGGAGATGTACTGCATTCGCGCGTAGCACGCAGCGAAATTCACGCCTTGACTACCTTAGGCGTGCCGGAAGTGCGTGTGATCGCACCAAAAACGTTGCTGCCAGCCGGTGTCGAAAAGCTGGGCGTACAGGTGTTTCACGACATGAAAGCTGGCCTGAAGGATGTGGATGTGATCATGATGTTGCGCCTGCAGAACGAGCGCATGAGCGGCGCCCTGCTGCCCAGCGCGCAGGAATATTTTAAAACCTTCGGGCTCACGCAGGAAAAACTTGAACTCGCCAAACCTGATGCCATCGTCATGCACCCTGGACCGATGAATCGCGGTGTGGAGATTGACTCCAGCGTGGCAGACGGGCATCAATCCGTGATTCTGCCGCAAGTGACCTTTGGGATTGCAGTCCGTATGGCGGTCATGGCCATTTTAGCGGGCGGTCAGTCTGCAGGCAGCAACACAGGGGGTAACGCATGAAAATTCACATCAAAAATGGCCACCTGATAGACCCGAAAAATAACATAGATGCCAAGCAGGATGTGTACATTGCAGCAGGCAAAGTTGCCGGCATTGGTAAAGCCCCAGAAGGCTTCGTGGCGAACCAGACCATTGATGCCACAGGTTTAATCGTAGCGCCTGGCTTCGTTGACTTGTCTGCCAGATTGCGCGAACCAGGTTCTGAATATAAAGCGACACTCAGAAGTGAATTGCAAGCCGCTGCCGCGGGCGGCGTGACCAGCCTGGCCTGCCCGCCTGACACTGACCCGGTGCTGGATGAGCCAGGCTTGGTAGAGATGCTGAAACACCGTGCCAAGCAGCTCAATCTGGCGCATGTCTATCCGCTAGGCGCCTTAACGCGTCAACTTGCTGGCAAGCTCTTAACCGAAATGTGCGAACTCACCGAAGCTGGTTGTGTAGGCTTTAGTCAGGCAGATACTTCAATCACGGATACGCAGGTGCTCTGGCGTGCTTTTGAGTACGCCGCCACATTCGGTTACACCATATTTTTGCGTGCCGAAGATTATTATCTCGCACAAAATGGTGTTGCGCATGACGGTGAAATCGCCAGCCGTTTAGGCCTGAAGGGTATTCCGGCTGCGGCCGAAAGCCTTGCCATTGCCAGCATTTTGCGCATTGCGCATGAAACAAAAACCAGGGTACACTTATGCCGGCTTTCCACTGCCGAAGGTGTCGATTTGGTGCGTCAGGCCAAAAAACAAGGCATACAAGTGACTGCAGACGTGAGCGCCCAGCATTGCCATTTGACCGACCACGACATCGGTTTTTTCAATGCGCATGCCAATCTCAAACCGCCGCTACGATCTTCCCGCGATAAAAATGCACTGTGCCAAGGCTTAAAAGACGGTACAGTTGATGCGATATGCTCAGACCACACGCCCGTGGATGACGATGCAAAGCTGCTGCCGTTTGCTGAAGCCGAAGCAGGCGCCACCGGCTTGGAGCTATTGTTACCGCTCACATTAAAATGGGCTGCCGATCAGAAAGCCTCACTATCTGAGGCAGTAGCAAAAATCACCTGTCATCCTGCAAGCATCCTGGGCATCGCCAGCGGCCACTTAGGCGTGAATGCCGACGCAGACATTGCGATTTTCAACACGCAGCAGGAATGGAAAGTAAGCGCCAGCCAACTCAAAAGCCAGGGCAAGAATACGCCCTTCTTGGGGTTAACCATGCTGGGCAAGGTGCGATATACCTTGCTGCATGGGCAAGTCACTTATCAAGCCTGAATGCGATTATCTTAAAAACTTGACGTTTGTCCCAAAGCGGCAGATAGTTACTTTTCCTGTTGTTGGCAGTAATGATGTTTTTTAGATTGTTAATTAGTCATTTCATTGGGGAGTAAAAATGAGTTCACTGTTAAGTTCGTTTGCATGCTGTTTCTGGTGGTTCCTTTTAGGCGTTTTACTTGGCTGGTTATTAAACAAACTCCTGTGTAGATGTTGCTGCAAATCCTCTTGCAATACGCAATCAACCACGCAAAGCTCTACTGCAGCACCTGCAAAAATGGCTGATGTGCCGACTGCACCGGTTGCCAAGGCAGCCGAAGCACCTAAAGCACCAGCACCCAAAACCGAAGCACCCAAAACAACAGTCATTGATATTACCGCGGCCAAAAAAGCAGGTTTTTCCCTTAAAAACGCGAATGACCTCACCATCATAGAAGGTATCGGCCCGAAAATTAACGAACTGTTTAACGACAACGGCATTAAAACCTTTGCGCAGCTCGCCGCCTCTAGCGTGCCGCAAATGCGTGCGATATTGGACAAAGGCGGCTCGCGCTTCCGCATTGCCAACCCAGGCACATGGGCTCAACAAGCGGCGCTGGCGGCTGAAAACAAATGGGAAGAGCTTAAAAAATTGCAGGATAAGCTTTCTGGCGGCGTCAAAAAATAATCAGAGGTGACTAAATATGCAGAACAATCAATCAAGCTGTAATCGCTGGAGTTGGATCGTTGCACTGATACTTGCCTTAATTCTGCTCTGGATGCTGCTCACAGGCCACGGACCCTCCAGTACATGCTGCAGCGCCCCAACTGAAGCCGCCATACCTGCAGAAGCAGTGATGCCGGGCTCGCCAGAGGCAGGGGCATTTAAGTTTACTGCAACAGCCAATGATTTTAACGGTAGCGGTAATGATGCAAACATCAGCTGGCTCAATCAGGCCGATGCACTCAAAACCTTATTAAGCGGCGGTGACGCATTGCAGGCGAAAGGCGATGATAAGAATGTGGTGCTCACCGGCACTGTAGATTCAGATGCGATCAAGCAGAAAATAGGCACTGAGGCACAAGCGTTTTTTGGCTCCGCAGTAGCGGTAGATAACCAGATTCTGGTTAAAGCCACAGAACCAGCAGCCGTCATGCCGCCACCCGCGGCTGCCAAACTTTATTTTGACACCGGCAAAACCGCTCTGCCCGGCGATGCCGATGCGACTCTGGCGCCCATTGTCGAATGGCTGAAGTCGCACGACACTGCAAAAGCCGTCTTGTCCGGGTATCACGATTCGCGCGGCAATAAAGCAGTGAACGAAGAACTTGCTTATAACCGCGCCAAAGCTGTACAGGCTGCGCTTATTACAGCAGGTATTGATGTAATGAGAATCGAGATGCGTAAACCTGAAAGTGTGGATGGCGGCGGTGATCTGGCCGAAGCCCGGCGCGTCGAAGTTACTGTAGAATAACTGGCCTGCAATGCAAAAAGCCGATGAGTCTCATCGGCTTTTTTGCTTTAGCTGCCTTTTTACACAACGCCCAGATGATCCAGCCCAGCTGATAGGTCTCTGTTATGCGCGCCTTTGCCTTCCAGCTTAATTCTTAGCCGCAGATCATTCACCGAATCCGCATTGCGCAAGGCATCTTCATAACTGATCGCGCCGGACTCATGCAGATCAAACAAGGCCTGATCAAAAGTCTGCATGCCCAATTCACGCGAACGGCCGATAATTTCCTTGATTTCGTGCACATCGCCCTTGAAGATCAGATCTGAAATCAAGGGTGAATTGATCATGATTTCGATGGCGGCGGCCCGACCAACGCCATCGGCTTTGGGAATCAGGCGCTGCGATATAAATGCACGCGTATTGAGCGACAAATCCATCAGCAACTGATGCCGGCGCTCTTCCGGGAAGAAGTTAATGATACGGTCGAGTGCCTGGTTGGTGCTGTTGGCATGCAAGGTGGACAAACATAAGTGGCCGGTTTCCGCAAATGCAATCGCATAGTCCATGGTTTCGCGATCACGGATTTCGCCAATCAGAATCACGTCCGGCGCCTGGCGTAAGGTGTTTTTTAGCGCAATGCTCCAGTTATCCGTATCCACGCCAATTTCACGCTGGGTAATAATGCAGTTGATATGCTCATGTACAAACTCAACCGGGTCTTCGATGGTAATAATATGCCCGTAACTGTTTTCATTGCGGTAGCCTACCATGGCCGCCAGCGATGTCGATTTTCCTGAACCCGTACCGCCCACAAAAATCACCAGCCCGCGCTTGGTCATGGCAATATCCTTTAGCACTTCCGGCAGGCCCAGTTCCTCAAATTTAGGAATTTTTGTGGTGATAGTTCTAAACACCAGCCCGACCGAACCACGCTGCACAAAGGCATTCACGCGAAAACGCGCAACACCCGGAATGCCAATCGCAAAATTACATTCGTTGGTCGCGTCAAACTCAGCGGTTTGCTTGTCATTCATAATCGAACGCGCAATTTCGCGCGCCTGCTGCGTCGATAGCACCTGGGAACTGACCGGCGTCACCTTGCCGTCAATTTTCATGGCGGGAGGGAAACCGGAAGTGATAAACATATCGGACGCTTTTTTGCCGAGCATTAAGCGCAACAAATCAAATACAAACTTCTCTGCCTGACCTTTTTCCATGATGCAATCCTAGTATTGAATAGTTAGCCGATAATCGAGTCTTTATTGGCTGCTTTGCCACGTGCCTCATTGGCAGAAATCACGTTGCGTCTTACCAGATCCTGCAAGTTCTGATCCAGCGTCTGCATGCCAATATTTTGGCCGGTTTGAATCGCAGAATACATTTGCGCCACCTTGTTCTCACGAATCAGGTTGCGAATCGCCGGCGTACCTATCATGATTTCATGCGCAGCCACCCGGCCCTGTTCATCCTTGGTTTTGCATAAGGTTTGCGAGATCACCGCCCGCAATGATTCCGAGAGCATCGAACGCACCATATCCTTTTCCGCCGCCGGGAACACGTCCACAATACGGTCCACCGTTTTGGCCGCCGAACTGGTATGCAAGGTACCGAACACCAAATGGCCGGTTTCTGCAGCCGTAAGCGCAAGACGGATGGTTTCCAGGTCACGCATCTCGCCCACCAGAATCACGTCCGGGTCTTCACGCAAAGCGGAGCGCAACGCGTTCTGGAACGACAGGGTATGCGGGCCAACCTCGCGCTGGTTGATCAAACATTTTTTCGAGGTATGCACAAACTCAATCGGGTCTTCCACCGTTAAGATATGCCCCATTTCGTTTTCGTTAATATAATCCACCATCGCCGCCAATGTCGTGGATTTGCCCGAACCGGTCGGCCCGGTCACCAGCACGATGCCGCGCGGTGTGTCGGCAATCTCTTTAAAGATGGGCGGGCAATTGAGTTGCTCCAAGGTCAGGATTTTGGACGGAATGGTCCGGAAAACCGCGCCGGAGCCGCGATTGTGGTTAAACGCATTGACCCGGAAACGCGCCAGGTTGGGGATCTCAAACGAGAAGTCACATTCCAGTGTTTCTTCATACACCTTGCGCTGGCCATCATTCATGATGTCATACACCATATCATGCACCTGGCTATGATCCATGGATGGCACATTGATTTTGCGTACATCGCCATGCACGCGAATCATGGGCGGCAAACCGGCAGACAAGTGCAAATCTGATGCTTTGTTCTTGACCGAAAAGGCAAGTAAGTCTGAAATATCCACTATCAGCTCCCGTTATATTTTATAATCAAATTCAACACCTTAAGAAAACTCTTAAGTAACTACATAAACTTTATTGTATAACATGTATGAATTATGACCATAATTGCTGATTCCTTGCAAGCGATTCAAGCAAATATTCACCAGGCCAAATTAGCAGCAAAACGAGATGATGAAGTGAGGTTGCTAGCAGTAAGCAAAGCACAGCCGCCAGAGAAGCTGCGCGAGGCGTATCTGGCTGGCCAGCGCGCATTCGGTGAAAACTATGTGCAGGAAGCGATCAGCAAACAGGCACAATTATCTGATTGCACCATTGAATGGCACTTTATCGGTCCGATACAAAGCAATAAAACACAACTCATTGCGCAGCATTTCGATTGGGTGCATTCCGTAGACCGCCTAAAGATTGCAGCGCGCCTGAACGAAGCCAGACCGCCATCGCTCGCGCCGCTGAATGTATGCATTCAAATCAACAGCAGCGAAGAAGCCTCCAAGAGCGGCGTGGATACTGCCTCTCTGGCCCTATTAGCCAAGGAGATCAGCGCCATGCCGCGCTTGAAACTACGCGGACTGATGGCAATCCCCGCGCCCAGCAAAGACTTTGCTAAACAGCGAGCGCAATTCAAAATCGTCGGCGATGCTTTCATGCAGCTTCAGCAACAAGGCTTCGAACTGGATACGCTGTCCATCGGCATGTCTGACGACTATGTTGCGGCGATACACGAAGGTGCTACCATAGTGCGCATTGGCTCCGCCATCTTTGGTGCGCGCTCTTCAAGACAGAATAATTAAGAACGAGAGAATTGAGAATCGGCAAATGAAATTAGGATTTATCGGCGGCGGCAACATGGCGCATGCGCTCATTGTTGGATTAAAGCAGCAGCAATTTTCCATGAGCGACATCACTGTAATTGAGCTGGATGCAAGCAAACGCGGTGAACTCAGCCAGAATTTAGGTGTAACCGCATCGGGCGAGTTGTCTAGTATCCAGGCTTGCGACATGATTGTACTGGCCATTAAACCACAGCAATTGCCGGCACTGGCAAAAACTCTCGCACCGCTACTCAAGCAGCAACTAGTGATTTCAATCGCCGCGGGCATTCGCTTGAGCGATTTATCGCGCTGGCTGGGCAATTACCAAACAATCATCCGCGCCATGCCCAACACGCCTGCACAAATACAGGCGGGTGTAACGGGTTTATACGCCATGCCAAGCGTTTCAAAAACACAAATCGCACTGGCAGACCAGGTGCTGAGCGCAGCAGGCAGCACTTTGTGGCTGGACTCCGAAGAAAAGCTGGATGCGGTCACTGCCATCTCCGGCAGTGGGCCGGCCTATGTGTTTTATTTCATCGAAGCCTTACAGGAAGCCGCGTTACAGTTAGGGCTAAGCGAATCCCAAGCCAAACAACTGAGCATCGCTACTTTTAAAGGTGCCAGTCTGCTGGCAGATGCCAGCACAATCCCGATTGCGACTTTGCGCGAACAAGTCACTTCAAAAGGCGGTACGACGGAGCAAGGCCTGTTAAGCTTGCAAAATTCACAAGTAAAACAAGCAATTGCCTTAGCCGCGCAGAAAGCCTGTGCGCGTGCTCAAACCCTGGGAATAGAGTTGGGTCGTGATGAATTGGGGAGCAGCTAAACATGTTTTCAACCGCGCTAGACTTTTTGCTCAACACTGTTTTAAATTTACTTACCATGTTGTTTTTGCTGCGTTTTTTTATGCAGCTTTTCAGGGCGCCTTTCAACAATCCACTTGCTTACATGGTAACTTCGCTCACTGATTTTGCCGTAAAACCTGTGCGCAGAGTGATCCCAAGCTGGGGAAAAGTAGATTTATCCACTTTATTGTTAGCGTTGCTCACCCAGCTCCTGCTGCAGTTCAGCCTGGTTTGGCTACGCGGTTTTCCACTGAGTGTTGCCGGCCAGTCCGCCTGGATTGGCCTGATAGGCATGGGTTTTCTGGGCGTACTACGTACCGGCCTGGACATGTTTTTTTACGCGATTTTGATACAGGCGATTCTAAGCTGGGTAAACCCGCATTCGCCCAATGCAAATGTGCTGAACAGTCTTACCAGGCCAATACTGGAGCCTATTCAGCGCATTTTACCCATGGCAAGCGGCATCGATTTTTCGCCCATTGTTGCGCTAATCCTGTTGCAGATGATCAATGTCTCTGTTGTCAAAACTCTGGAAGTGCAATTATTATCTTTTCTATAAATAGATGGTTAACCAACGTTAAATAAGTATCCATATCAATAACAAAGCGATGAGTATCGAAACCTTACAAGCCAAAATCAGCGAATATCAGGAGTGGCGGACCCGCTTAATCAGAACCATCAGCGATTATCGCGACTGGCTGGCTGGGAGCAATCTGACTGATGCCGTTCAGGAGTTGCGCCTGTACGATATACTGGAAACGCTCAAGCGCGACCAGATCGTGATGGCGTTTCTGGCGGAATTCTCGCGCGGCAAAACTGAAACCATCAATGCACTTTTTTTTGCTGATTTTAACCAGCGCCTGCTGCCAAGCGAACCCGGCCGCACCACCATGTGCCCGGCCGAGATTTTTTGGGATGCGCATGAAGAACCTTCGATCAAGCTTTTGCCTATCGAGACTCGCCTGAGCGACGATTCGATTACCTACCTTAAAACCATTCCCAGTGTCTGGAAGAAATTCAGGCTGAATACTGATTCGCCAGAAGAAATGAAAGAAATCCTGCTCAAGCTGGCTGATCAGAAAGAAGTCACGCAGCGTGAAGCGGAAAGACTGGGCTTATACAATCCGCAAGATATAAGCATGATGCACGAGCTGGAAACGCAGGGCCTGCTCAAGATTCCCGTCTGGCGCCATGCCATTATCAATTACCCGCATCCGCTCCTGAAAAGCGGCCTGGTTGTCATTGACACGCCAGGGCTCAACACCCTGGGTGCAGAGCCTGAGCTCACGTTGAACATTATCCCCCATGCACACGCCATATTGTTTATGACCGCTACCGATACGGGCATCACGCAATCCGACATGCGAATCTGGAACGACTATATTAAAGGCCGGGCTAAATATAAGCTGGTCCTGCTCAATAAGATTGATATGCTGTGGGACGACCTGAAGCCCAAGCAGGACGTAATCAATGAGATTGAAAAGCAGGTCAACATTACCGCGCATCAACTCGGCATCGCACCTGAAAACGTATTTGCAATTTCCGCGCAAAAAGCACTGGTTGCCAAGATCAGGAAAAACCAATCCTTACTGGAACAAAGCGGCATTGCTGAATTGGAAAGCACACTCGGCAATCAAATCATACAAGCCAAGCACGAAGTTTTAGGCAGAACGGTGGCCAGCGAATGCAGTGAAATGATTAAAGGCTCACGCAAAATAGTACAAAAGCGCCTGACCAGCTTGCGCGAACAAGTCGTTGAATTGCGCGCGCTAAAAGGACAAACGCTGGACGCCACTAAACATTCGCTCGCCAGAGTGGTTGCTGACAGAAAGCGCTATGAGGCTTCCATTCCCACATTTAATCAGGCAAGTGACAAGATTACCCATATTGGAAAAAGATTATTGCGGCATTTAAGCCTTGCCTATCTGGACACTGCGCTGGCGGCTGGTCGCCAGGAAATGGGCGATAGCTGGACGACGGTTGGCCTGAACAAAGGGATGCGCAATCTGATGAAACAGGCAAACGAGCTGGCCGAATATGCCTCCAATGAAAGCTACGACATTAAAAAACTCGCCGGCAACATCTACGAGATTTTTCAATCGAAACACGGTTTTGAATTGTTCGATCCACCTAAGTTGGACATGTCGAACTTTATCAACAATATGAAAGCGCTGGAAATAATCACGGACGATTTTTGTACCGATCCGGTCAATGCGCTGCTCACCGAAAAACATTTTTTAATCCGCAAGTTTTTCCTGGGCTTAGGGACGCAGACACAAAAAATATTCGAACAGGCCGAAAAGGACTGCGAACGCTGGATTCAAGACGTATTAGGCACACTGAAAGCGCACATGGCGGAACATAAAGCTAGTTTAGACGAGCGCACCAAGAATTTAATGGAAGCCAGGGCGAGCGCTGATGCACTGGATAGCCGACTGGCTATTGTAGAGCACGAATACGCCTTGATTGCCAAAGAGAGCCAGGCATTGGATATTATGCTGCTGCAATTGATGAAGGCGATGCAGCCTGCCATCAAGGCCAGGGCGGCAGCAATGAAAGATCTTGCAGACTTGGATAAAACCCTGAAATTACCCGAGATGCCATTTCTGAATATGGCTGTGACGACACCTTCTGCTTAAAAACTTAATCTAGGCAAGCTTATATCCAGACGATATCGAATGCCTCGCGCGCATATTGGCTATCCGCCTGTAGCGTCACGCGCTTGTTAATAAAGTCAGATAGGTTCGCCAAACTTTGCGATTCTTCATCCAGCAGCAAATCAATCACTTTAGTCGATGCAATCACTTTAAATTCCTTGGCATTAAACTGCTTGGATTCGCGCAACAGCTCGCGCATGATTTCATAGCAAATGGTCTGCGCGGTCTTATGTTCACCCCGTCCGTTACATACTTCACAAGGCTCACACAACAGATGCGCCAGGCTCTCGCGGGTACGCTTGCGTGTCATTTCCACCAGGCCCAATGACGTAAAACCGTTAATGCCAGTACGTGCCCGGTCCAGTTCCACGGCTTTTTTAAGCTCTGCCAGTACAGTTTCGCGCTGCGCATCTTCATCCATATCGATAAAATCGATGATGATAATGCCGCCAAGATTACGTAATCTGAGCTGACGCGCGATGCACTGCGCCGCCTCCAGGTTGGTTTTAAAAATCGTGTCTGATAAGTTTTTACCGCTGACAAAGCTGCCGGTATTGACATCCACAGTCGTGAGCGCCTCTGTCTGGTCGAAAATCAGATAGCCGCCAGAGCTCAGCTCCACCTTGCGTGAAAGCGCGTTTTCGATCTCTTTTTCGATATTGTAAAAGTCGAAAATCGGCCGCTCGCCCTGATAGTGATACAAAGGTTGCACCGCTTTTGCAACGTACAATTCGGCAAATTCTTTTAACTGTTCATAGGTCGTCTTGGAATCCACGCGAATGCTTACCGTTTGATCATTCACTACATCACGCAGCATGCGTCTGGGCAAGCTTAAGTCATAAAACACCAGCGAGCGCTCTCCCGCATGCTGACTATCCTGCTGAATCTTTGTCCAGACTTTTTGCAGATATTCGATATCCGCCAGCAGCTCTACATCGCTGGCGGTTTCTGACATAGTGCGGATAATGAAACCACCTGGTCTGTTCTCCGGCAGCAAGCCCAATAAGCGATTGCGTAAGCGTTCCCGCTCATCTTCATCTTCAATGCGCTGTGATACCCCGATATGGCTTTGATGCGGCAAAAATACCAGAAACCGCCCGGCGATGCTGATTTCAGTCGTCAAGCGCGCGCCTTTAGTGCCGATAGGTTCTTTAATCACCTGCACAATAATCGATTGTCCTTCGTGCAGCACCTCCTGAATTGGCAGGTCAGCTTGCGGCTCGCCATCCACATGGCATTCCATAATATCGGCGGCATGCAGAAAAGCCGCGCGCTGCAGCCCAATCTCCACAAATGCGGATTGCATGCCGGGCAGCACACGGCATACCGTGCCGCGATAAATATTACCGACGATGCCAAGCGATGAACTGCGCTCAATATGCAGCTCTTGCGCAACGCCATGTTCCATCACGGCGACCCGCGTTTCCTGCGGCGTGACATTGATTAAAATTTCTTGTCCCAAATCTTGTTCCTAACTTTAATCTTTTTTAATGTTGCATATTCCATCTAAAAGCATGGCCGTTTCATATACCGGCAAGCCCATCACGCCGGTATAACTTCCTTCAATCCTTTTTATCCAATTACCCGCTAAGCCTTGTATGGCGTAGCTGCCGGCCTTATCCCGATGCTCACTGGTAACGATATAAGCCGCTATCATAGCATCGGTCAGCGGCATCATCTGCACCAACGTGGTACTTAACGCTTTATCAAGCCTGCTATTAAATGCCACCGCGACAGCTGTGTGCACCTCGTGAGTATTGCCCGATAGTTTTTTAAGCATGTTAACCGCATCAGCATCATTGTGGGGCTTTCCCAATATTTCCATGCCCAGCGCCACCGTTGTGTCGGCCGCCAGAACAGGCAAGTCCGCATGCTGTCCACCCAGTTTTCTAAGTGTTGCCAACGCTTTTTGCTCGGCAAGCCGCAATACGTAATCGGCAGGCGATTCGTTTGTGTAGGCCGTTTCATCAATATCTGCGGGCATCACCAGACAATCCAGTCCCATTTGCCTTAGTAACGCCACTCGCCTTGGACTTTGGGAAGCCAATATAATTTTTCTCAACATGTGATTACTTTAATTTACTATATAAAATTGTCAAAATGATAATCAGTTTAAAAAAACACATATGATCGATTGGGCTTATTTAATAAAAACCACTATTGCCCTGCTCGCCATCGTCAATCCGATTGGCAGCGTGCCTGTTTTTATTAGCGCTACCGCTGGCTGGCGTAAACAAGATCGTGCCAAAACCGCCGGAATGGTGGCCTTAAGTGTGTTTATCGTACTTACTTTATCAGCTTTCATTGGCGATGGTATGTTGAATTTTTTTGGTATTAGCATTCCATCGTTTCAAGTGGGTGGCGGCATTTTACTAATGCTCATTTCTATTTCAATGATGCACGGCAAGCAAGGCGGTACGAGGCAAACCACCGAGGAAGCACAAAGCATGGCAGAACGTGAAGTGATAGCGATTGTGCCGCTCAGCATTCCTTTGCTGGCAGGGCCTGGTGCGATTTCCAGCATGATTTTAAGCGCTCAGCAGCAACCTACTTTTTTGGGACATGTGGCATTGGTAATACCTGTATTTATTATTGCCGTAACTATTTGGCTAGTACTGAAATTATCTGACGCCATTTCGCATCAGCTTGGCACCATAGGCATCAACATCGTCACACGTTTGATGGGACTGATTTTGGCAGCCATGGCAGTGGAATTTATTGCCCACGGATTGACTGGACTGTTTCCGCAATTGGCGAGTTAGCAGTAAAATAGCAGCATTAAATCAATAGAAAAATTTTGTGAAAAAACAACCCTGGAAACCTAACACCACCGTTGCGGCGATTATCGAGCAAAACGGTAAATTCTTGCTGGTAGAAGAGCACACCGACCGCGGCAACCGCTTTAATCAGCCAGCCGGTCATCTGGAAGACGGCGAAACCTTGCTGCAGGCCGTGATTCGCGAAACCATGGAAGAATCGGCCTACGAATTTACACCCGAGGCGTTACTGGGTGTTTATCACTGGAAGCACCCGCATAATGACACCACTTATCTGCGTTTTGCCTTCATCGGCAAAGTAGGGGTAAATTACCCCATGCAAGAACTGGATGACGGCATCGTACGAGCAGTGTGGATGGATATAGACGAGATCCGCGATAAGGCAGGCCTGATGCGCAGTCCGCAAGTATTGACCTGCATTGAAGATTACTTAGCAGGAAAGCGCTATCCGCTGGAAGCGGTTACTCACTTATGAGTAAGAAAACCATGGGTAAAAAGAAAGTTGTTGTAGGCCTATCGGGCGGCGTAGATTCATCCGTCACTGCCATGTTATTAAAGCAGCAAGGCTATGATGTGGTTGGCCTTTTCATGAAAAACTGGGAGGACGACGATGACGATAAATACTGCTCCAGTAAACAGGACTTAATTGATGCGGTTTCGGTAGCCGATAAACTTGGCATTGAGATCGAAGCAGTGAATTTCAGCAAAGAATACAAAGACCGCGTATTTGCCAATTTTTTGGAAGAATACCAGGCCGGCCGCACACCCAATCCGGATATTCTGTGCAATGCCGAGATTAAATTCAAAGCATTTCTCGACCATGCAATGAATTTAGGCGCAGATCTAATCGCCACCGGCCACTACGCGCAAGTGCGCGAAAACCCGCTTAAACCTGGACAGTTTCAGTTGATGAAGGCCGATGACGGCAGCAAAGACCAAAGCTACTTTTTGTATCGTTTAAACCAGGCACAGCTTAGTAAAACACTTTTTCCGCTTGGTACTTATTTAAAGCGCGAAGTGCGCGAAATGGCACGCAAGGCTGGCTTAGTCAATGCAGAGAAAAAAGACTCTACCGGCATCTGCTTTATCGGCGAGCGGCCGTTTCAGGAGTTTTTACAGCGCTATCTGCCACGCCAGCCAGGCGATATTAAAACACCGGAAGGCAAGCTGGTTGGGCATCACGACGGCTTGATGTATTACACGCTAGGCCAGCGCCAGGGCTTAAAAATCGGCGGCAGCCGCGAAAGCAATGGGAAACCGTGGTTTGTAGCGGCTAAAGATATGGCGAAAAACGAGCTCATCGTGGTGCAAGGTCATGAACATCCCCTGTTACTCAGCGATGGCCTGAAAGCCAGCCAACTGCATTGGATCAGTGAAGAAGACCCGAAAACAAACTGGGTGTACGCTGCCAAAACGCGTTATCGCCAGCCCGACGCGCCTTGCGAGATAGATCGCATCAGCAAGGACGAAGTTGAAATTCGTTTTGGGCAAAAACAGTGGGCCATTACGCCCGGCCAATCCGCCGTGGTGTATGAAAGCAATGTGTGCTTAGGTGGTGGCATTATTACCGCCGCAATCTAATCAAAAGTTAGGCGGTATTATTACCGTCGTTATTTAACATGCTATCAAAACGATAGTCTGACTCTTGTTTATCCCTTTGTTTTCTAGATTCGATTCAGCCACCCTGCCCTAAAATCAACTCATTTAGATCGTTAATTGGGTCGATGGAATTAATATGGCTTACGTCTTTAAGAATGCACAAGGCAGTATTGTAGCGGCCAGCACGACAGAGAATCTCGGCGATGGTTGGGAACACGTTGAAGACCATGCAAAGGAATATCTAGAGTTTTTAGAAAATGCACTGGCTGAAGGCGCGCCATTTCGTGAGAGTGATATCCAATTGGCGCGTGTGCTGGAAGACCTGATTTCCATGCTGATTGACCGTAATCTCATCCGGTTTACAGATTTCCCGCCGGCTGCGCAAAAACGTTTAAACGACAGACAATCCATGCGAAAAAAAAATCAGCTTTCCAAACTTGTGGATGAAAGCCTAGATATCAGATTTGGCTAAACAAATATGCTAATCAATCAGACTAAGCCACTGGCATCGTCTGTTTAAAGCTTGGACGCTTCACCAGCACACTATAATGCTTGGCCAGGTTTGGAAATTTATCTTGCCAATTCAAATACTTAAAGCGCAGATCCACATAGCCTAGCGCACAGCCCACAGCGATGTCTGCCAGACTGAACGTTTCGTTTACGCACCATTTTTTCTTGATGATGTCCAGATTAAGCACACCCAGACCGCGCATCACTTTATCCAGCTGCTTTTCAATAAAGGCTTGTGATTGCTGCTCAACAGGTTTGCGCTCCTCCAGCATGACAGCTACTGCCGCGTCGCAAATGCCGTCTGCAAGCGCCTCCCAACGGCGTACTGCGGTTTTGGAGCCGTTATCATGCGGAATGAGATGTGCTAATGGCGTGCGATTGTCCAGATATTCCACAATCACGCGGGAATCGTACAGGCTGTCACCGTCGTCCAAAATCAGCACGGGCACCTTGCCGAGCGGATTGTAGTTTTTAACCGGGCAATCCGGGGCGCTTAAAACGACTTCCTGCAACTCCATCTCTACGTGCTTTTCGAGCGCGACAATGCGTACTTTGCGGGCGTAGGGGCTATTGATTGTGTATAAAAGTTTCATAGTGTTGATATGCTTCATTGGATTTTAACTGCATTATAATGGAAATATGTCCTCACCTCTATTCACACAACGATTTCCGCGCGGCTCGCAAGCTTTTATCGACCTAGTTAACGACAGTGTTGCGCGGGCCTTGACTGAGGATATCGGCACTGGCGACCTGACCGCAGCGCTGATACCCGCCGCCCAGCACGCCCAAGCCACGATTATCTCGCGCGAAGATGCCGTCATTTGCGGCATTGATTGGGTGAATGCCTGCTTTCATCAGCTGGATAATCATATCAAAATCAAATGGTTAGTCAATGAAGGTGAAAAAATATCCTCCAATCAACTGTTATGCGAAATTGCAGGCAATGCGCGGGCGCTGCTTTCGGCCGAGCGCTGCGCCCTGAATTTTCTACAGACATTATCTGCGGTGGCTACGCATACGCGGCAGTTTGTACTGGCAGTTTCCGGCACCAAGGCACAGATTTTAGATACGCGGAAAACCTTACCCGGCCTGCGTTTGGCGCAAAAATACGCAGTAACCGTGGGCGGCGGCTTTAATCAGCGTCTGGCTCTGTACGACGGTATCTTAATCAAGGAAAATCATATTGTCGCCGCAGGCAGTATCCATGCGGCTCTCCAGCATGCTTACAAATCAATTGAAAAAAAATTGAACAAAAACGTCAGTATTCAAATCGAAGTGGAAGATTTAAACGAACTACAGCAAGCTTTGGATGCAGGCGCGACCAGCATTCTGCTGGATAATTTTAGCCTCCACGATTTGAAAGAGGCTGTACGTATCAATAGCGGTCAAGCATTGCTTGAGGTTTCCGGTAACGTCGATATCAGCTCGGTGCGCAGCATTGCACTTACCGGCGTTGACCGCATTTCTGTGGGTAGCCTAACAAAAAATATCCGCGCCATTGATTTATCGTTACGAATCAAATAGCATGAAGCTAAATCTTACAAATTTAAACATAAGTTCAACCCATGAGTAAAGTAGCAGGGATCACAAAAGCGAAGGGCAAGCTTCATTTAGGCGACGTGTTGCGCATGCTGGTCAATGATGGCAGGCTGGATAAATCGCAGGCCGAAAAACTTTACAAGGATAGAAAACTCGACAGCTCCAACTTGCACCCGATTGTGGTGATCGGCGAACAGAAATGGAAAGATTTACGCTCACCGCACCGGGTATTGAGTGTGGATTATCTGTCGCGCTGGCTGGCAGAGAAAGCTGAGCTTGATTTCTATCATATCGACCCACTCAAACTTGACTTCACTTCCGCCGCACAAGTGGTTTCAAAAGCCTATGCAGAACGGCTTAAAATCATGCCGGTTTCGGTCAAAAATGGCGAGGCGGTCATTGCCACTGCCGAGCCCTTCCAGACCGAATGGATTCCAGATTTAGAGCGCATTATGGATATGCGCATCAAGCTGGTAGTGGCTAATCCGCTGGAAATCAGCCGCTATCTGCCAGAAATTTACAATCTGGCCAACTCGATCAGCCAGGCCAATAGTGCAAAAGCAGGCCAGATTATCGGCGTGCAGAATTTCGAGCAGCTCATTGAACTGGGCAAAGATAAAAATCTGGATGCCAATGAGCAGCATGTGGTGAACATTGTGGATTGGCTGCTCAAATACGCGTTTGAGCAGCGTGCCAGCGATATTCACCTTGAGCCGCGCCGCAACGTAGGCGTCATGCGCTTTCGCATCGATGGCGTGCTGCATCAGGTGTATCAATTACCCAGCAATATCATGAACGCCATCACCAGCAGGATTAAGCTGCTGGGCCGCATGGACATGGTGGAAAAACGCCGCCCGCAAGACGGCCGTATTAAGACCGTCAGCAACGATGGCACCGAGATCGAATTGCGTTTATCGACCATGCCGACTGCATTTGGCGAAAAGTTAGTGATGCGTATTTTCACGCCGGACGTCATCGTGCAGGACTTTATTCAACTGGGATTCTCACAGAAACAATCCAAGTTATGGGCAGAATGGACCAAAGCGCCAAACGGCATTATTCTGGTCACCGGCCCGACCGGCTCCGGCAAAACCACTACGCTGTACTCTACGCTGAAACAGCTCGCCACGCCGGAAGTCAATGTCAGTACGGTAGAAGACCCGATCGAGATGGTCGAGCCCGCCTTTAACCAGATGCAGGTACAAACCAATATCGGCCTCACATTTGCCGACGGCATCCGTACCCTGATGCGGCAAGACCCGGACATCATCATGGTAGGTGAGATTCGTGATATCGAGACCGCGGACATGGCAATTCAAGCCGCACTCACCGGCCACCTGGTGCTATCGACGCTGCACACCAATGACGCGCCTTCTGCCGTGACCCGTCTGCTGGATTTAGGCGTGCCGGCCTATTTGATCCATTCTTCGGTATTGGGCATTATGGCGCAGCGTCTGGTGCGTACGCTATGTCCTGCCTGCAAAGCCTCCAGGGAGATCAGCGATGAGGAATGGAATTCGATGATACGTCCTTTCAAGGCAGCCAAGCCAGCTTCCATTATGAAAGCGGTTGGATGCATCGAATGCCGCAATACCGGCTATCGCGGGCGCAGCGGTATTTACGAGATGCTCACAATCACGCCAAAATTACGCAAGCTCATTACTCCCGACGCCGATTTAGCGCAGCTTAAAAACATGGCCTATCAGGAAGGCATGCAGCCACTGATGCTGAATGGCGCAGAAAAAGTGGCCGCCGGACTGACCACCATCGAGGAAGTGCTGAAAGTCGCTCCGCCGCTAGACCAATAACATTGGCTTCAATAACACTGGCCGCAATAGCATCGGCTTCAATACAATAGTGGCCCAACAAACCCTGCAATCCTGGTGCCGGCAGTCAATCCGGTAAAAAAACAGCCGCTCAACACTAACTTTTTGTTTATTCTGAAGGTTCTTTATATATTTCAGGTGGTTTATTGGCTGGCAATCTTGACCAAATGTCGCCAAACAGTTAAGGTTTAGGGTTACAGATAAATTACACTGGTTTCCCTAAAAATATAGATTTATGAATCAAGTTTCAATCACAACAGCAGAACCTTCCATTTCGGACAAGTTGCCTTCAGAACAGCCAGCCATCAGCAAGCACGCTTCTGACAAGCACTGCACTGGCGCCGATATTGTGATCAAGTGCCTGGAGGCCGAAGGCGTCAAGTTCGTTTTTGGCTATCCTGGCGGCGCGGTTCTGCATATCTACGACGCGATTTATAAACAGAATCACTTCAAGCATATTCTTGTGCGCCATGAGCAGGCCGCGGTACATGCTGCAGATGCGTTTTCCCGCGCCACCGGCGAGGTAGGCGTAGCACTGGTGACTTCGGGCCCGGGCGCAACCAACGCCATTACCGGCATTGCAACCGCGTACATGGATTCCATCCCGCTCGTGGTCATTAGTGGGCAGGTGCCTGTACCGGCCATCGGTCTGGATGCCTTTCAGGAAGTCGACATGGTCGGCGTAACACGCCCCTGTGTAAAACATAACTTTCTGGTGAAAGACGTCAAAGACATTGCCGTCACCATGAAAAAAGCGTTTCATATCGCCAGAACCGGCCGCCCTGGCCCGGTCGTGGTTGATATTCCTAAAGATATTACCGCGCATCTGGCCGAATTTAATTACCCCAAGAGCATTGAAATGCGCTCTTACAACCCGGTGACAAAAGGCCATAGCGGGCAGATTAAAAAAGCTGTTAAGCTGCTATTGGAGGCCAAACGCCCCATGGTATATACAGGTGGTGGCGTCGTGCTGGGCAATGCTGCCGAATCATTGATTAAACTGGTTAAAACACTCGGCGTGCCTGTCACCAACACCCTGATGGGCCTGGGCGGTTATCCTGCTACCGATAAGCAGTTTGTGGGCATGCTGGGCATGCACGGCACGTATGAAGCCAATATGGCGATGCAGGAATGCGACGTACTATTGGCCGTGGGCGCCCGCTTTGACGACCGCGTGATCGGCAACCCCAAGCATTTTTTCAGCAAATCGCGCACGATTATTCATGTAGACATTGACCCTTCCTCCATCTCCAAGCGTGTAAAGGTGGATATCCCCATTGTTGGCGATGTGAAATCTGTATTGGCCGAAATGAATGATTTGATCGCTGTAGAAGCGCCCAAGCAATCACCCGCGCTCAAAGCCTGGTGGGAACAGATTGAAGCGTGGCGTGGCAGACTTTGCCTGAACTACAACAACAGCAATGGCTTGATTAAGCCGCAGTACGTCATCGAAAAACTGTGGGAAGTTACCAAGGGTGATGCCTACGTGACCTCTGATGTAGGCCAGCACCAGATGTGGGCGGCGCAATATTACAAATTCGACAAACCGCGCCGCTGGATCAACTCAGGCGGCTTGGGCACCATGGGCGTAGGCTTGCCGTACGCCATGGGCTGCCAGTTTGCAGACCCCACCGCGCAAGTAGCTTGCGTGACAGGCGAAGGCAGCATCCAGATGAATATCCAGGAGCTTTCTACCTGCAAGCAGTATCACTTGCCGATTAAAGTGATTTTACTGAATAATCGCTACCTGGGCATGGTGCGCCAGTGGCAGGAGTTTTTCTATGAGAATCGCTACTCGGAATCTTACATGGATAGCTTGCCTGACTTTGTTAAGCTGGCTGAGTCTTATGGCCACGTGGGCATGCAAATCACCCAGCCAGGCGATGTTGAAGGCGCATTAAAAGAAGCCTTTGCCATGAAAGACCGCTTTGTGTTCATGGATTTCATCACCGATCAAAAAGAGAACGTGTTCCCGATGATTGAGAACGGCAAAGGTTTATCTGAAATGATCCTGGCGGAGGATTTATAATGCGCCACATTGTTTCACTGTTAATGGAGAACGAATCTGGCGCGCTCTCTCGCGTAGCAGGCCTGTTTTCAGCACGCGGCTACAACATCGAATCACTCACCGTTGCAGCGACCGAGGATCCAACACTGTCGCGCATGACGATTGTCACCAGCGGCTCTGATGAAGTGATCGAGCAAATCATCAAACAGCTCAACAAGCTGGTTGACGTGGTAAAAGTGCTGGATTTGAACGACGGCAAATTTATCGAACGTGAATTGATGCTGATTAAAGTTAAAGCAACCAGCACACATCGCGAGGAAATGAAACGCATGTGTGACATTTTCCGTGGCCGCATTATCGATGTGGCGGATGGAAGTTTTACCATTGAGCTTACCGGCTCGGGCACCAAGCTGGATGCTTTTATCGAGAGCTTGGACAAAACCGCAATTCTAGAAACTGTAAGAACAGGGGCATCCGGCATCGGCCGGGGCGACCGCGTTTTGAAACTATAACCAAACGCTATCTAAAATAATTAAGTATTTGTATTGAAAGGCAAATCACAATGAAAGTTTATTACGACAAAGACGCTGATTTAAGCATCATCAAAAGCAAAAAAGTGACTATCGTGGGCTACGGTTCGCAAGGTCACGCGCACGCCGCCAACCTGAAAGACAGCGGCGCAACCGTTACCATTGGCTTACGCCAAGGTGGCAGCTCATGGGCTAAAGCCGTAGGCGCTGGCCATAAAGTGCTGGAAATTGCGGATGCTGTAAAAGAAGCAGATGTCGTAATGGTGTTGTTGCCAGACGAAACCATGGCCGCAATTTTTGATGCCGAGATTGCACCCAACCTGAAAAAAGGGGCTGCTCTGGCTTTTGCGCACGGCTTTAACATTCACTACAACCAGATCGTGCCACGCGCGGATTTGGACGTGATCATGATCGCACCGAAAGGCCCAGGCCACACCGTGCGTTCAGAATACCTCAAAGGCGGCGGTGTACCTTCATTGATCGCCGTGTATCAGGACAAATCTGGCAAAGCCAAAGACATCGCGCTTTCATACGCGGCAGCTAACGGCGGCACCAAAGGCGGCGTGATTGAAACCGATTTCCGCGAAGAAACCGAAACCGACCTGTTCGGCGAACAGGCTGTATTATGCGGCGGCGCGGTAGAGCTGGTTAAAGCTGGCTTCGAAACATTGGTAGACGCTGGCTACGCGCCTGAAATGGCGTACTTTGAGTGCCTACACGAGCTGAAATTGATCGTGGATTTGATGTACGAAGGCGGCATCGCCAACATGAACTACTCGATTTCGAATAATGCCGAATATGGCGAATACGTGACCGGGCCTAAAGTAATTAACGACGAATCACGTTACGCGATGCAAGAAGCATTAGCCAACATTCAGAACGGCAATTACGCCAAACAGTTCATTTTAGAAGGTCGCACTAACTACCCCGAAATGACTGCACGTCGCCGCTTGAATGCAGCGCATCCGATTGAACAGGTAGGTGGCCAGCTGCGCGCCATGATGCCCTGGATTGCGAAAAACAAACTGGTCGATCAGTCTAAAAACTAATCGTAAACTATTCATTTTAGAGGGCAAGACGCAAGACGTTTTGCCCTTTTTTATTGAAGGATTTCAATTGCCATTCTCTATCGTCTTACAATATTTATTGCCAAAACAAGCCATTACCATGCTTGCGGGAAAATTCGCCACCTGGCAGGCGGGGCGACTGACCACCGCAGTCATTGGCTGGTTCGTGAAACGCTACAACGTCAACATGGCGGAAGCCGCTAATCCTGACATTGCAAGCTACACAAGCTTTAACGAGTTTTTTACGCGGCCACTGAAACAGGATGCACGCCCTCTCGCACAGGCAGATTTTATTTGCCCGGTCGATGGCACCATCAGTCAGTCTGGCAATATCGAGCAGGATCAAATCTTTCAGGCAAAAGGTCACAACTATTCAATACTGGCGCTACTTGCAGGCCAGCAGCCATTAGCAGCCAAGTTTGAAAATGGCCATTTTGCATGCCTGTATTTAAGCCCGAAAGATTATCATCGCATCCACATACCTTGCGATGGCGTGTTAAAAAGCATGACTTATGTGCCCGGCGATTTATTCTCGGTGAATCCGACTACCGCCGCCAATGTGCCCAATTTATTCGCGCGTAATGAGCGCGTGGTATGCGAGTTTGAATCAGAAAAGCACGGTACTTTCGTGATGGTGCTGGTAGGCGCAACCATCGTCGGCAGCATGGCGACGGTGTGGCATGGGCTAGTCAACCCGCCACGCTCAAAAAACACTTGCACCTGGTCTTATATTGACCAGAATATCCTATTAGAACAAGGCGATGAAATGGGACGTTTTTTGTTGGGGTCTACTGTGGTGATGCTGTTTGAAAAAAATGCGCTGCAATTTAATACAGACTGGCAGCCAGCACGCGCAATCAGGCTGGGTGAAATGATGAGCGCTCAATAATCATCCAAGCAAATAAAAAACCTGCGCCATACAATTTCTGGGCAGGTTTTTTTATTTATATGGCCGTTATACTTGCTTGGCCGTATTTTTATGCGAGCTTGGCCTAACTTTGTGATGCAGGTGCGCCGACAACTCGTTCAGCGCCAGCTTATATACTTCACGCTTGAACTCGATCACATCCTCAAGCGGCACCCAGTAATCACTCCAGCGCCATGCGTCGAATTCAGGATGTTCACTCGCGCGAAGCGAAACATCCGTATCGCGTCCTACCATGCGAAGCAAATACCAAATCTGCTTCTGACCCCTGTAACTGCCGCGCCACTCGCGCTTGATCCAGCTGGATGGCACCTCGTAGCGCAGCCAATCACGTGTGCGACCTAAAATCCGCACGTGCTCCGGCCGTAAGCCAACCTCCTCCATTAGCTCACGATACATGGCCTGCTCTGGGCTTTCGCCAAATTTAATGCCACCTTGTGGAAACTGCCAAGCGTGTTCCCGAATACGCTTGCCCCAAAACACCTGATTTTGAGCGTTACACAGAATAATCCCCACGTTCGGGCGAAATCCGTCACGATCTAACATATTGCAACTACCTAAATTGTTTACGCCATTTTTTCATATTTTAAGCGCTATGGAAAGCAGGCATTTGAATTTAGAATGTAATTTATGAGAATACTTATCTTAGTTTTACTGCTGCAGCTCAGCGCATTCACAGCAATATTCAATAAAGGCAGCACCGCTTATATCACCAACCAGGGCGACAATACGGTTTCGGTCATTGATATAGTCCAAGGCAAAGTCACTCACACCATCGCCGTTGGTAAAGCACCCGTGGGTGTCGCAGTTTCAAAAGCGCTAAAGCGCGCGTTTATTACCAACGTAGAAAGCAGCGACATTTCCGTTATTGATACCATTAGCAACCAAGTAATCGAAACCATCAGAATCGGCGGTTCACCTGTGGGCATTGCCATCGCGCCCGATAATAAAACATTGTACGTGGCCGATTGGTACAGCGACCGCATACTTGCCATAAACACAACCAACTATAGCGAACGCCGCGAAGTCATTGTCGCAAAAGCGCCTGCGGGGTTGGCAGTAAGCCCCGATAGCTGCCTGCTTTATGTAGCGACACGCGACACCAATGAAATCGCAGTAATTGACACGGCCACGCTGACAGTTTCCAAACGCATTGCCGCCGGTGAACATCCGTTCGGGCTTGCGCTAAGCAGAGATGGCAGCACACTTTATAGCGTGAATGTATACGAAAATACCGTTTCGCTTATCAATACTAAAACCTGGCAACAAACTAAAATAAAAATGGGAGAACACCCTTACTGCGTAGTGCCCAGTCCGGACAATAAAACACTGTATGTCACCAACACACAAGACGACACGGTTTCGGTGATTGATGTGGCCAACAAAAAAACAATCGCAACCATTGAGGTCGGCATGACGCCGGAAGGCATTAGTTATGATGCGGCCAGCCATCAGGTGCTGGTCGCCAGCTGGGGTGAAAACCAAGCCAGTGTGATTGATGCGCGAACCAACAAACTTAAAGGTCATATTAAAACGGGTGATAAAAGCCGTGCATTCGGGCAGTTTATATTGCCCTAAGATATAGAAGCGCAGTTTGTTTTGTAGGAGCGAATAAATTCGCTCCTACAAAACCCAGTCAACGCCGCACCTCAACAAGCGTTACTTAAACCGTGGGCTTATTGGCCCATCTGATTTATAATAACGCGTTGTTTATTTTTTCTGTTGTTTGCTTGGTTTATTTACTGGAGATATTGAATGAAAAAGTTTTTAGCATTGCTGGCATTGGCAATTTTACCTCTGACAGTTGCAGCGCACGGCCCTAGCCCACAAAAGGTTGAAAAAACCATCACCATCAAGGCACCGCCTGCAAAAGTGTGGGCCATAGTAAAAGATTTTGGCAACATGCAAGCTTGGCACCCAGCCATTGCCAGTGATAAATTAGAGAAAAAAGGTGAAGAAACCTTCAGAACGCTGACATTAAAATCTGGTGGCGAGATTTACGAAAAACTGCGTAGCGCGCTGATTACAACTCATTCATGACTGTGACTGCTGGCCCGGGTGCTGGCGAATCTACCGTAACATGGGTAGGCCGTTTTTACCGTACCTATAAGCTAAACCCACCTATTCCGGCAGGTCAGGATGACGAAACAGCTGTGAAATTCGTAACTGACGTTTATGATGCCGGTTTAGCTGGTTTGAAAAAGGCAGCCGAAAACTCAAAGTAACTAGCCAGGCAACTGGCGCAATGGCTAATACCTCCTCTGGCAAAAAACCATGGTGGAAGTTCTGGTAACGCTCTAAAAACAAAAGGGATTGCAAATTTGCAATCCCTTTTTTTATTTAATTGCATAGCCCACAATATCCGCTCGTAAAGGGTAACGCAAACTTTATCAAGCCGCGGCCAGAAGGTGACAAGTTTCGTATGGTATGACATTTTTTGTCAATCCAATGGCCAAAAAAGCGGGGTAAAACCCGTTTTTTTATGCCTTTAATTGCTCAATTAAGTAGCTGTTTTTTGATATAAATTATTTTATATATTAAAAAACAATAAGTTAACTAATGTTATTCCAAGTTGGCACACCCATTGCTAATACTTACTCAAGCACTGGTATCAACAACGTTCAGTGTGTTTATACTAAATATTATTTTTTACAAAGGAAATGAACATGAACATGAAACAACATATGAACCAAAAAGGTTTCACCTTAATCGAGTTAATGATCGTAGTAGCCATTATCGGTATTCTTGCTGCAATCGCAATTCCTTCTTACCGTGATTACACCGCCAAAGCCACAACTTCTCGTTTAATGGCAGATATAGCACCACAAAAAGTAAAAGTTGGTCTTAACTTTGATGAAGGTGCAACTACACAAGCTACACTATGCGCTGGTGTTGCCAGCCAAACAACCTGTGCCGGTACTGGTCCTGTTACCCTAACATCAGGTACAGTAAGTGGCATTACAGTTAGGCTCTCTGGCGCATTGCCAGCTGCTGCAGGTGATGACCTTGTATGGACCTGCGCTACGAATGGCGTTCCAGCAGCATCAGCGACCGCTGTAGCAAAAATATGTCCTAATACTTACTAACCAGCAATCGTAACCTTGACTTAAACATATCAAAATCAAGGTAACAAAAAAGCCCTTCAAACGAAGGGCTTTTTTTTACATCTACAAGAAACGAATAATTAGAACTAATGCCCACTACTAATTCGAGCTGCGTGTTCCGCCCTCCAGCACCACCGCTTTTAACCCAAACTGCGCCAGAATAAACGCTGCGGC
>JBGANY010000007.1:0-112828 GCA_044222005.1 Methylotenera sp. | reverse complement strand
TCATCAAGCGTGGTGTGCGCGCTCTAAATTGGGTGTTCTTTTAAGATGCCCTTGGCGAGTGTACCTGAAGCGCTTTAAGTTGTTACCACCTGAACTTTTTGGTTCAGGATAGCGGCTCAGGCAACACCACAGCAAATAAAACCAAAATTTGGAGAGATGTACTGCATTCGCTCATACACCTCCTTTCAGCCCGATTTGAATAAGATTTTTGTTTTAATCTAATGTCTTTGTTGTTTTCGATATTTCTCAACTAGTTACCTTAGTTCGTGATATTTCAAATCCGCCAGACTCACAATCTCCAGGCATTTTTCATGGCAGGCTTCTAAAATTACTGGTGGTGCGAAACCAGCTTCCGATGCTTCAAGCCAGCGTGCAGCACACACGCACCAGCGGTCGCCTGCGCTTAAGCCCTCAAAGCCATATTCTGGACGTGGTGTGCTTAAATCATTGCCACTAGAAAAAGAAAATGCCAGAAACTCTTCGGTTACTTGGCAGCAAACGGTATGGCTGCCAATGTCTTCGCTGCCTGTTTCACAGCAGCCCGTGCGCGTAAAGCCAGTGAGTGGATTCAAACTGCAAGTTTGCAGGCTTGTGCCTAGTACATTACGCGCCATGGTTTTATTCCAAATAGATTAATTTCAATTATCATACCCAAATTATGAAATTGAGAAAATTGGATTGATATGCGTTATTGGCTAATGAAATCAGAACCTGGAGATGTGTCTATAGATGATTTAGCTGCCATGCCCGATCAAACGATAGATTGGTATGGTGTGCGCAACTATCAGGCGCGTAATTTCATGCGCGATCAAATGAGCATTGGTGATGGTGTGCTGTTTTATCACTCAAACTGCGAAACGCCAGGTATTGCAGGTATTTGTGAAGTGAGTTCTAGCGCGTATCCTGACCGTTTTCAGTTTGTTAAAGGGCACAAATATTATGATCCAAAAGCCACTTCGGAAAACCCGCGCTGGATGAATGTAGACGTAAAACTTGTGCGCAAAACAAGGCTGTTTAGTTTAAAAGAGCTGCGTGAAATGCCCGAGCTTGCCGACTTGCGCATCCTGCAACGTGGCAACAGGCTTTCGATTACGCCGATTGACCCCAAAGATTGGGAATTTATACTAGGTAAACTTAAGTAGAGTTTGCTCAAAAAAAAGCCCCGAATTTCGGGGCTTTTTTATAAATCAGCTACACTTCACTTCAATTTTGAATTACTTTAGTTTTGTATCCAGGCTGCCCATGGCTTTAGGGTAAGTCACCACGCCCCAAGGCATTTGTTTTACTTCCACTTGTTTTGTAGGTTCCAGTGTTTCGGCATCAATTACTACAATGGCATCGGATTTTCCGCAAGCCAGCATGATTTGTTTATCGTCTGGTGTAAAGCTAAAGTGCCAGCAACGCTTCCCGGTCGGTATATCTTTCACTTTTTCATAAGTTTTAGCGTCAAACACTTCAAGCAGCTCGGCTTTATTGCTAGCCACAAAAATATGTTTACCCATTGCATCATAAGCGATTCCGTAAGGGGTGGCGCCCGTATCTACGGTGCGTAACACCTTGAAATTCTTATTCATCACCAGAAATTTGTTGCCGTACTCCAAAGTGGCGACATAGGTTTTTCCATCGGGAGAGACTTTGATGCCGCGCGGACGGTCGCCGTAATCATGGGTTTTGATTCTTTTAATTAGCTTGCCAGTTTTAATATTGTGCACAGTAATGGTGTTGTCGGCTTCGTTGGTAATCACTAACTGCCTGCCATCCTTACTGAATTCAATTCCCTCTGTTTCTGGGCCACCGGTAATTTCGCGTATTTTTTTACCCAGCTTAAGGTCGATAATACCGATACGTGCCGGTTCTTTGTCGTCGTCATCTGCTGCTGCATCAGCTTCTTTAGCAGCGGCAGAGCCTGGCGCGGGCGGTGGACCGCCTTTTGCGCTCGGCTCATATGAAACAAAAGCTAAATTGCCTTTTACACGAACAAATTCCGGGTTTTTCCCAACGGGAATTTGTTTGACGACTTCGTTCGTAGCGGTGTCAATCACAGAAACGCTGCCGTTCTCACGCGTTGCGACAATCAGAAACTTGCCGTCGTCAGTAACGCCCAATCCGCGTGGGCCTTCGCCTTTCACGTCGATAGTGCCTGTGGCGGTCATGCTTTCCAAGTCGATAATCGTTACACCGCCATCCTGGCTGGTGACATAGGCTTTGCCTTCCGCTGCAAACGCATTGGTGGCAACAAATAAGCTCATCGCAGTCGCAATGATGGTTTTATTCAAATTCATTCAATTCTCCAAAGTTTGTCCCGCCTGTTTGGCAGATTAATTTTTATTAGGTTCAATCCCTTAAGTTTGTTATAGCAAAAATTATACTAGGCTATATTTTTTATAAATACTATATAAAACAACATGTTGTGCTATATATTCATTCAAGGGTTGGTGGTTATCAGCCAATCTTGAGGCTGCAATTAGCCTAATCAACCCAAAAATAGTTTATACGCCGGGTTTTCAGTTTCATCCCAATACGGATAACCAAGGTTTTGCAGAAACTCTGCAAATTCGGCCTGTTCGTTCGGCGGCACTTGCATGCCCACCAGCACACGGCCAAAATCCGCGCCATGGTTGCGGTAATGGAACAGGCTGATATTCCAATCATGGCCCATGGTGTCTAAGAACTTCATTAACGCACCGGGTTTTTCCGGGAACTCAAACCGGAATACCATCTCATGCTCCGCTTGTGGTGCATGCCCGCCGACTAGGTGGCGCAGATGCAGTTTGGCGACCTCGTTATCGGTTAAATCCAGTGCCGGTAAGCCTTGTGCCTGCAAGTCAGCGACCAGCCTGGCAGATTCCGCAGGATCTGTAATCGCTACGCCCACAAAAATATGCGCTTCTTTGGGGTCGGAATAGCGATAGTTAAATTCCGTAATATTGCGGTTACCCAACAGGCGGCAGAATGTTTTAAATGCACCCGGTTTTTCAGGAATCGTCACCGCTAAAACTGCCTCGCGGTGCTCGCCCACCTCAGCACGCTCCGCAACGAAGCGCAGCCTATCGAAATTCATGTTGGCACCAGAAGCAATCGCTACAAGCGTTTTGTTGTGCAGATTTTCACGTTCAGCATATGCCTTAAGCCCCGCTACAGCGAGCGCGCCAGCAGGCTCTAAAATGCTGCGCGTGTCTTCAAACACGTCCTTAATCGCGGCGCAGATGGCGTCATTATCCACCACGATCATTTCATCCACATATTGCCGGCAGAGCGCGAAAGTGTGTTCGCCTACCTGTTTTACCGCTGCGCCATCGGCAAACAGCCCCACCTGTTCCAGCACCACGCGTTCACCTTGTTTGAGCGATTCTGTCATCGCTTCAGCGTCTTTAGCCTCAACGCCGATGATTTTAATTTCCGGGCGCACCGCTTTAACATAGGCTGCAACACCAGCCAGCAAGCCACCACCGCCCACGCAGCAAAAAATTGCTTCAATGGGTTGCGGGTATTGCTGCAGAATTTCCATCCCAATCGTACCTTGTCCCGCGATGACATCCGGGTCATCGTAAGGGTGCACAAAAGTAAGCTGTTCGGATTTTTCCTGTTCAAGCGCATGTACATAAGCGTCGGAATAACTATCGCCAAACAGCATCACTTCAGCGCCTCTGGCCTTAACCGCATTCACTTTGATGAGCGGGGTAGTGGTCGGCATCACAATCACGGCTCTGCAGCCCAATTTCTGTGCGGCCAGCGCTACGCCTTGCGCATGGTTACCGGCACTGGCGGCGATTACCCCGCGTTTCAGAACGTCCGCAGGCAGGTTCGCCATTTTGTTGTAGGCGCCGCGCAGTTTGAATGAAAACACGGGCTGCATATCTTCGCGCTTAAGCAGCACGCGGTTATCAATACGTGCGGATAAATTGGGCTGAAACTCCAGCGGCGTTTTTTTCGCCACGTCGTAAACGCGCGAATTTTCTATTTTTTGCCTGTAATTGATAGACATGCCGGATTTTTAATTCACCTTTAGCGGTGTATAGTTATAGTTCGGCATCATTATAAAGAATTTGTTAAGGGTTTACTCAAAATGGCATATACACAGGATGAATTAAAGCAGCAAGTGGCAAAAGCAGCGGTGGAATACGTAAAAGAAGGCATTATTGGCGTGGGCACCGGCTCAACCGCTAACTTCTTTATTGAAGAGCTTGCAAAAGTAAAACACAAAATCGACGGTGCAGTTGCGAGTAGCGAGGCTACCGCCCAGCGTTTACGCGGCCATGGCATAGAAGTGTTTGATCTGAATAATATCGACGGCATGGATATTTATGTGGATGGCGCCGATGAAATTACCGAACATTTACATATGTTGAAGGGCGGCGGCGGGGCGTTGACGCGCGAGAAAATCGTGGCGGCAGTGGCTAAAACCTTTATTTGCATTTGTGATGAGAGCAAATACGTGCCTGTGTTGGGCAAATTTCCATTGCCGGTAGAAGTGCTGCCGATGGCGCGTAGCTATGTGGCGCGCGAGCTGGTGAAATTGGGCGGTCAGCCAGTATTGCGTAACTTCACTACCGATAATGGCAATGTGATTTTAGATGTACATGGTTTAAATATTACAGACCCAGTCGCGATGGAAGCCAAAATCAACCAAATCGTCGGCGTGGTCACTAACGGTTTATTTGCGGCACGTCCGGCCAATGTGTTGTTGTTGGCGACAGCAGATGGCGTGAAAACGTATAAAAAATAATTTGTTTAAATAATCTTTGCGCTTTTACTAAGGTTATGACGAGCGCAAAGCAGTTGAATATTTTCAGCTTTTAGCGATGTTCCACCTTTGGAAAATGGAACGATATGGTCGAAGTGTAGCTCATTCGTTGCTCCACAAGTTACACAGCGACCACTATCGCGTGCCCAAACTTCGAGCTTCACGCTTGTGGGAATAATACGACTGGACTCAGTCAGTACGCTATTTAAGTCTTCTGCAGCGTTTTCGTCATGAATACCATCAACAGCCACTAGTTTAAATTTGAAAACATTTCTTTTTCCATCGCTTTCAACCCATGAATCAACCAGATGGAAAAAACCATTGTCTGTCCAAATTCCAGCTTTTATTTTTTCATATACCTGCACAATATCTGGAGCTTTTTTGCCGGACTTAAATCCTAATGCAGCCCGATAAAACTTTCCATTTTCAGTTAATGTTCCACTAGATAAGCGCTCAGGCTGGTCTAAGGACTTTGGGTCTGATATGCCTTGTCTTTTCGGCTCGTCGTGACCTTCATAAATAAGAGTTGCTCCATCGTCTTGAACTTCATCTTTATAAGGAGAGTTTGGCCGAACGGACATTAAAATTACTGAGTGCCGCCCTTTCAGTCGAAAATTCATCCCGCGCTGAAGACTTGTACCTTCTCTTAAGCACATATCAATATAGGAGATGACATAACCTCTCAAGTGTTACTCCCAAGTTAATATAACTTAATGTGATGTATATCTTAGAAATAAAAACTGACTAAATAACTATTTGGTCGGCGGTACATACCCACTCGCGGTATCCGCACCTTCACCAAAAAAGTATTTCTCGGTTTGCTCACTCAAATATTTACGTGCTGCTGGGTCGGCCAAGCTTAAGCGGTTTTCATTCACCAGCATGGTTTGTTGTTTTAGCCAGGCCGCCCATGCCTCTTTGCTCACATGCATGTAGATGCGTTTGCCAAGCTCGCCAGGGTAGGGCGGAAAGTCCATGCCTTCGAGATCTTTACCTAATTTAATGCAGTGTACTGTGCGTGCCATGTTGGTTACTCAATTGTGCTAAAAACAGTATGATAGCGCATGTTAAAATCAAGGCATAATAAAAACTATGCCGTCATTCCCGCGAAGGCGGGAATGACGGATGAATAGTAAAGAATGAGAGTAAATTTAATTTGAAAGCGATTCATGGAAAGCCCATTCAAAAGTAAAAACGGTTTGGAACGCATCGCCAAAGCAGCAGGCTATTCGCTTGCAGGCTTAAAAGCGGCTTATAAGAATGAAGCGGCGATTCGTCAGGAAACCTGGCTGATGCTGGTATTGGTTCCACTGGGATTTTATTTAGGCCACACCAATATCGAGCGTATTTTGCTAGTGGGTGTGACTTTGCTGGTGTTTATTGTGGAGCTGCTAAACTCTGCCATTGAAGCGGCAGTTGACCATACCTCTATCGACCATCACGCACTGGCTGCACGCGCCAAAGATATTGGCAGCGCGGCTGTGATGATGGCGATTATGTTGTTTTTTCTGGTGTGGGTCCTGGTTCTCTCTAATTAAGGTCGTGATTTTTGGGTGGTCATTGTATTTTTTGGTTTTTTTGTAGGAGCGCAATTCATTGCGCGAATCATTTTTTATAGACCTGATTCGCGATTTAAAAATCGCTCCTACAACGTTGAATAAATCAAAAATCAGCCCGCGCGCCAATCAATAACGACCTTTCACCTGCCGGTGCTATATCTTTCAAGATGGATGCATGCTCGCGAATTTCCTGATTCAGTAAGTTATTGGCTTTGGCAAAAAGCTCAATATTGAACTTAGTAGGTAGTTTGTACGCCACCAAAACACTGACATCGGTGTAGCCATCTGTTTCCAGCTCGTTATCTGCAATGCGGTTTTGCCTAAAGGCGCGCAATACGTCTAAGCGTGCGCTAAAACTATTGAGCTGATACTGCAAACCTGCGCCCAAGCGCAACGGGGCGATGCGCGGCAGGTAGTCGCCGGTGCGCTTTTCTTTTGCATGGACATAATCACCACGTAGCGTTAAATCCAGATTATCGGCGATATTAAATTTGCCTTCACCCTCCAGCCCTTTAAATACTGCGGGCACGGCCCTAAATTGCGCTTCTGGCAAGCCTGAAATTGGCTCTATAGCGCCTGTATCAAATAAGCCGATAAAACTGCTAAAACGGGTGTAATATGCACCAAGGCTGAATGAGTTTTTTGCATCTTTCCAGCGTATTTGTGCGTCAATACCATTCGATTTCTCTTTGCTAAAGCTGCTATTGCCGACTTCAAACTGGCCGGTGGCAATGTGCGCACCGTTGGCATAAAGCTCAAAGTAACTGGGCGCGCGTTCGTTATGCGATAAATTGCTGGTGAGCGACCAGTTGCTATTGATGTTATATAAGCCGCCCAAAGCCAAATTTTGAGTGTTGAAACTGTTTTTTTGCCCGATATCAAAATTGGCATTAGCTTTGGAATCGACCGAGGTGTGACCTAATCTGCCGCCGAAGGTGATTTTATGGGCGTCAATAGGCAGTTCCTCATATAAATACACGGCTTTGTTCTGTGTATTCACACTCGGTACAAACGCCTCATCCCCTAAAGCCTCAAAGTTGGTGTTGTCGAATTGAAAGCCTGCCACGCCAGATAAATTACCAATCTTGCCGTGACCCGCTTCAATACTGCCTTCCAAGCCGCGATTTTTGAAAGTTGTACCAACGATGCCATCTTCAAGTTCTTTATGCTCATAATCGGTATGCGCGAGGCGGAACTTCACGCGGTTAATAATCGTACCCAAATCTGTGAATTCGCTGGCAATATCCCAACGGTCGCTGTTCATGTCGATGCGCACAGCTTCCTCGGCTACGGTGCCATAGTTGTTGTTAAGCGTGGAATAAGAAGCACCTAAATAGCCATTATCAAAGGTGAGTGACGCACCCAAAGCGCCACCATCACCATCTGCGCTGCTATTGACGAGCTTGCCGCGATTTTCACGTGGCGTGCCATCAGCTTCACTTTTACGACGACTTACTGCGAATCCAGGAATATCCAGATCGCTGGTTTTTCGTGTGTACACATCGCCGTGGATGGCAAATATGCCATTGCCGATATCGACGACTGCCGCACCATTGCGTTGGCTTTCTGCACCGCCAAAGCGCGTTTCGGCACGGCCAGTAATGCCATCCAGTTTTTCTTTAGGAATGCGGTGGTCGATCGCGTTCACCACGCCGCCCATGGCGCTGCCGCCATATAGCAGGGCTGCCGGTCCGCGTACCACGTCAATCTGTTCGATAATCAGCGGGTCTACGCCTACTGCATGGTCGAAGCTTAACGATGATGCATCTAATACGCCAACGCCGTTTTGCATGATTTTCACGCGCTCGGCATCCAGCCCGCGAATCACCGGCCGCGAAGCATTAGGTCCGAAACGTGTGGCAGAAACGCCTGGCAGGCCGTTCAAGGTCTCGCCCAGCGTGCCTTCGCGGCGCAGGCTTAGCTCACGGCCGTTAAGCACAGAAACGGGTATAACCAGCTCATCGGAGCCAGCGCCCAATGGGTTGCCGGTGACAGGCACCGCGGGCAAATCAATCCTGGTGGTTTCTTCGGCAATGGCGTTGCTAATGAACAGGCTGGCAAGCGCCAGAATAACGGGCTTAATGGCAAATGACGCGCGCATTCGCGGATGCGTTGAATAACTCATGATAACTACCTCAAAAAAATGGCAAATAGCCAGCAACAAGCTGCTGGAAGTGATGTGCTAAATGCGGATAGTTTGAGGTGGCGCGCGTGCTGCGTAAGCGGTATGAAGATAAGATGAATAGTGAGAGTAATTGCTGACAGCGCTGATAAAGCTGGCGCTTACTGCGGGTAGTACAAAGGCTTGCGATGCAATGCCGCCTGCTACTTTGGCAAAACTGATACATTGCGGACATTGCTCGCCATGGGTATTTTTATCCTGCTGGCTTTGTTTGGTGATGTCTGCAACGTGGTTAATTTCGTGAGTGGCCGCGCCTATTTGCACGAAAGCAAATAATGAAATCAAAACAAAATGAACGGCAAAACGTTTAAACATGTGGTTTAAGATAACAGAAAATCTCGACAAATAGAATATGCTATTTCTTCTTGGCTCTAGGATGTGCGGCATCGTAGGTTTTGCTTAGATGCTGGAAATCGAGATGCGTGTACACCTGCGTGGTGCTGATGTTGGCATGCCCCAGCATCTCTTGCACGGCGCGCAAATCGCTGCTCGATTGCAGTACGTGCGTGGCAAAACTGTGGCGCAGCATATGCGGATGCACAGAGGAGTTAATACCCTGCTTGATTGACCATTCTTTGAGCCGATACTGGATGTTTCGCGCCGAAATACGTCTGCCCTGCAGGCCAATAAATACAGCCTTCTCAGAGGGGTTGTTGATTAGTATTTGAGAGCGAGTTTGTAACCATTTTTGAATGGCATCTATCGCATGGCTGCCCAGCGGCACGATGCGTGTTTTGTTGCCTTTGCCGGTGACGGTGACGATGCCTTGAGAAAAATCCAGTGCGTCGATATTCAGGTTTACCAATTCGCTTAAGCGCAAACCGGACGAATAAAACAGCTCTAAAATCGCGTGATCGCGAATGCTTAAAATGGCATCGTCGCCAATATCCACCAGCTTCACCGCTTGTTCGATGGATAACGCCTGCGGCAAGGCTTTAGGCGATTTTGGCGCACGCAAGCCAATAACGGGGTTACTGGTAAAGCCCTTGCGATTGATCAGGAAATCAAAAAATCCGCGCCAGCTTGAGAGCATGCGCGCGATGCTCTTGCCACCCAGGCCCTTGCTGTGCAGGCTGGCGATAAAGCGGCGGATATGGTTGGTTTGCAGTTCGTTTAGCGCTGTGGAATCAGCCAATTTGATAAGCTGAGTAATATCTCTGGCGTAATTCTCGCGGGTGAGCGGGCTTAAGCCGCGCTCGAAGTTTAAGAATTCCAAATATTCTTTTAATGATTCCACATTATTAGTCTAAGTATCGCGATAATGCCGCACTTAAAATCTCGCCGATTTTTGTGAGGAAATCGGTGCCCATTTCGGCATAGAAGCGGTTAGCATCATCGCTGGCAAGCGCCAAAAAACCAATGGTTTGCTGCAGGCGCAAGGGAATAAGCGCGACTGAACCTGCTGGTTCGATAAACCAGTCCTCGGCCACAATCTCAGGCTGCGTACCGCAATAAGGCTTGGCAAGTGCGGTAACCCATGTTTTAGCCTCTTCAGATACTTCGCTAAAGACCAGGTTTGCATTGTTAGCCGGGTCGAGCGGTCTGGCCCAGACACGCAAGCAGGTATCCGCCAAATCAAAGTGTTCGGGCAAGAGTGCGCTAACTAATTGCTCAATCTCATCAAAACTTCTGGCTTTGTGCAACTCGACATTCAGCGCGTGAATTTTATTGGCAATAGCATCGTTATCTTTGGCATTGAGCACAAGCTCTGCAAAACGCTCTTCTAAGGCATTGATTTTGTCGCGTTGCGCCAGTTGCTGGCGTTCGGCCAATGAAATCGTGCCGCTGCCATGTGGGCTGGGCAGGTGAATCTCTGCCAGCAAACTGGCATTTTGTTCAAAAAATTCCGGATGATTTTTTAGGTAGTTTTTAATTTCATCTTCTTGCATGTGAGTCCCTGTTTTTAACCATATTTTTAAATTTGAATTTCGCCTTCAAATACAATTTCCGCCGGGCCCGTCATCATGACCGGCTGACCTTCACCCTGCCACTCGATGTTGAGCTTTCCGCCGCGCGTGTGAACTAGCACAGGCGATTGTAACAGCCCAAGCTGAATTCCGCTGACAACCGCGGCGCAAGCGCCTGTGCCGCAGGAGAGCGTTTCGCCGCTACCGCGTTCATACACGCGCAATTTGATTTCGTGCGCGTTTACAATTTGCATAAATCCTGCATTGACGCGCTGCGGAAAGCTAGCATGAGATTCAATCTGCGGGCCAAGCTCTGCCACGTTCGCGCTTTCAACATCTTCTACCAAAGTCACGGCATGTGGGTTGCCCATCGAAACAGCCGAAATGGTGATGGCTTGGTTGTTTAATTGCAGGGCATATGTTTTTTGCCGTGCTTCAGCAATAAACGGGATTTTTGCAGGCTCAAATATTGGCGCACCCATATTGACGGTGACTTGATTATCGTCACGAAGCATTAGTGTAATAATGCCGCAGCGGGTTTCAACCGCGATTTCACGTTTTTTGGTTAAGCCTTTTTCCGTCACAAAGCGTACAAAACAGCGGGCGCCGTTTCCGCATTGTTCCACCTCGCCGCCATCGGCATTAAAGATCCGATAACGAAAGTCTACATTGGGCGTGGTTGTTCTTTCTACGATGAGTAACTGGTCGCAACCTACGCCAAAATAGCGGTTGGCGATTTTTTTGATTTGCGCAGGCGCAAGCGAAACAGGCGAAGAGTAGCCGTCAACAACCACAAAATCGTTACCTGCGCCCTGCATTTTGGTGAATTTAAGTAACATATTCTTAACAATTTAAACTTACAGTATTCTAGCAAATTTGCGCCAACTATTTGATTAAAGTGTACAATGCGCGGCTCGATAGTGATTAACAATATTTGCTTTAGCCTTTAGTCGATATTGTTTTCTCTTTTTTTAATTTTTAGTTTTCCAAGGCGCATAATGAACGAATATCTTTTTACTTCAGAATCCGTTTCTGAAGGTCATCCAGACAAACTCGCAGACCAGGTATCCGATAGCATTTTAGATGCTATTCTGACCCAAGACCCAACCGCGCGCGTGGCGGCAGAAACCCTCGCCAATACCGGCTTGATCGTGCTGGCAGGTGAAATTACTACAACAGCAAATGTCGATTACATTAAAGTGGCACGCGATGCGATCAAGCGTATCGGCTACGACAATACCGAATACGGCATCGATTACAAAGGTTGTGCGGTATTGGTGGCTTACGACAAACAATCGCCTGACATTGCCCAGGGCGTGGATAACGCTAATGATGATCCATTAGACCAAGGCGCGGGTGACCAGGGCTTGATGTTTGGTTACGCGGTCAATGAAACACCACAACTCATGCCACTGCCGATCTGGTTGAGCCATCGTATCATGGAGCGTCAGGCGCAGTTGCGTAAGGACGGCCGCCTGCCTTGGCTACGCCCGGATGCGAAGTCGCAAGTGACCGTGCAGTATGTGGATGGCAAGCCGCACAAGATCGACACTGTGCTGGTTTCTACACAGCATGCGCCGGAAATGAGCCTGGAAGCCATTCGTGAAGCAACGATTGAAGAAATCATCAAGCCGATGTTGCCGAAAGAATTGATCAAAGGCGAGATTAAATATCTAGTGAACCCGACCGGCCGCTTTGTCGTAGGTGGTCCGCAGGGCGATTGCGGCCTCACAGGCCGTAAAATTATTGTCGATACCTACGGTGGTGCGGCGCCTCACGGCGGTGGTGCGTTCTCTGGCAAAGACCCTTCCAAAGTAGACCGTTCAGCTGCCTATGCGGGCCGTTATGTCGCCAAAAATATCGTAGCAGCCGGCTTGGCCGATAAATGTCTGGTGCAGGTGAGTTACGCCATTGGCGTTGCGCAACCAACTAGCATCATGGTGGAAACTTACGGTACAGGTAAGGTTTCAGATGAAGTGCTAACTAGATTAGTGCGCGAACATTTTGATTTGCGCCCGAAAGGCATCGTGAAAATGCTGGATTTGTTGCGCCCCATCTACAGCAAAACTGCGGCCTATGGTCACTTTGGCCGTGACGAGCCAGAGTTTACTTGGGAAAATGTTGATAAGGCAGCAGCATTGCGTACCGCCGCTGGTTTATAGAGACAGCGCGAGCCTTATCAACATTTCGGCGTAGGTTAACTCGGCGTAACCGAAGTTAAGCGTAGCGGCCGTAGCCAAAATACCGATAAAGCTGCAGCGCTTAAAGCGGCTGCAGGGCTGTAAGCTCCGAGCCGAAAGAATTTATCGGTATTTCGGTGAAGGCTAATGGTTGTGTCGGAGCCGGTTGTTGATTGATAAAGCAGTCGCACTAAAAGCCTCTATTTAATTCAATTGATTTGACAGTGCCATTGCTAGAATTGTGAAAACAATTCAGTAATGGCATATGTTAAAGATTATTTCTACAAAACAAGTTCGTTTAGGTATGTTTATCCATGAGTTGAAAGGCGCTTGGATAGACCATCCGTTCTGGAACAGCGCTTTTAAGTTAGAAGAGCCTTCCGATCTAAAAAAACTTCAAGCTAGCGTTATCAAGCAAGTTGTTATTGATACCTCGAAGGGTTTAGACGTGGCGGAGCTGAAAGTGCAAGAAGGAGCGCATCAAGTAGTTACGCCTGCAGCAGAACCGTCCCTTGAAAAAAAGCCTATACCAACCCTAGTTCAGACTTCTACTTCAGAAGAACTAGAGCTTGCTAAAAAAGTAATTAAAGCGTCTCAAAAAGCCGTCACCTCGATGTTTCATGAGGTACGCATGGGTAAAGCTGTCAATACTGAGACAGCATTGCAATTGGTGGATGAGATTGCGGCCTCTATAGCACGGAATGGAGGTGCGCTTATTAGTTTGGTGCGCCTAAAAAATAAAGACGATTATACCTATATGCACTCTGTGGCTGTTTGTGCTTTGATGGTAGCTTTGGCCAAAGAACTTGGCTTGTCAGAAGCTGAAACCAGTCAGGCAGGGATGGCAGGCTTATTACACGATATAGGCAAGGCAGGTATACCGTTAGATGTGCTAAACAAACCTGGAGCGCTTACTGATGAAGAATTCACCACTGTTAAGTTACACCCAGAACGTGGGCATGCAATGCTGGTGCAATCAAATATCACAGATGAAGTTGTATTAGATGTTTGTTTGCATCACCATGAAAAAGTGAATGGGATGGGGTATCCCCATAAGTTAAAAGCAGACCAAATTAGCTTGTTTGCCAAAATGGGCGCAGTTTGCGACGTATATGATGCCGTGACTTCTAATCGTCCTTATAAGGATGGCTGGGAGCCAGGGGCTTCCTTGCAACGCATGGCTCAGTGGGCCGAACATTTTGATGACACTGTGTTTAAGGCGTTTGTAAAAAGTGTAGGGATTTACCCTATAGGCTCCATGGTCAAGCTCAAATCCGGGCGACTGGCAGTTGTGGTAGACCAAAGCCAAAAATCATTATTGACACCCATTGTTAAAGTATTTTTTTCAACCCAATCTAAATCTCGTATTCCAGTTGAAGTGCTGGATTTATCAAAACCAAACGCTCAGGACGCAATTGTCGGTCACGAAACCCCGGTGGCTTGGGGTATTCACGACATAAATGAGATTTGGAGCTAATTAGCTTATTATTGACCAACAATTTTTACTGTTGGTAAGTAAAAAATATTCGCGTATAATTTCCGTGTTCCGAGGAGCGTTGCGAGAGCTGTATTTAAAATACGTCCTCCCAGGCTCGGAAAATGTTTTAACGGCGCTCACCATTATTAACCGTGCCGGGCACGGGATACGGGTGAGATAAGCGTTTTAACATCTCTTTTTTTACCACAACCCCTTCCCTCCGGTCACACATTCAAGGAAATTGAAAGTGAATATTGTGACTGATTTCAAAGACTACGTTGTAGCAGATATCAATCTGGCCGCTTTTGGCCGCAAGGAAATCGCGATTGCCGAGACGGAAATGCCGGGCTTGATGGCGATTCGCGAAGAATACGCAAAGGCTCAGCCGCTGAAAGGTGCGCGCATTACCGGCAGCCTGCATATGACGATTCAAACAGCGGTGCTGATTGAAACGCTCAAGGATTTAGGTGCAGAGGTACGCTGGGCGTCCTGCAATATCTATTCAACGCAAGACCATGCGGCGGCGGCGATTGCCGCTGGCGGCACGCCTGTGTTCGCCATCAAGGGCGAAACCTTAGTCGAATATTGGGATTACACTCACCGTATTTTTGAATGGTCTGATGGCGGCTATAGCAACATGATTCTGGATGATGGCGGCGATGCGACTTTGTTGCTGCACCTTGGCACGCGCGCTGAAAAAGATTTATCTGTGATTGCAAGCCCAACAAGCGAGGAAGAAGTCTGCTTGTTCAATTCAATCAAAGCCAAATTAAAAACCGATCCAACCTGGTATTCCACTCGTTTGAGCAACATCAGAGGCGTGACCGAGGAAACGACGACGGGTGTACATCGCCTGTACCAGATGCATAAAGAAGGCAAATTGGCTTTCCCGGCGATTAATGTGAATGACTCTGTCACCAAATCAAAATTTGATAATTTATACGGCTGCCGCGAAAGTTTAGTCGATGCGATTAAACGCGCGACCGACGTGATGATTGCAGGTAAAGTGGCTGTGGTGGCGGGTTATGGCGACGTGGGTAAAGGCTCTGCACAGGCGTTGCGTGCCTTGTCTGCGCAAGTATGGGTAACTGAAATCGATCCAATCTGCGCGTTGCAAGCAGCGATGGAAGGTTACCGTGTGGTGACCATGGATTATGCCTGTGAGCATGCAGATATATTCGTGACTGCAACCGGTAATTACCATGTGATTACGCATGACCACATTGCCAAAATGAAAGATCAGGCGATTGTGTGCAATATTGGCCATTTTGATAACGAAATTGACGTGGCTTCACTTGAAAAATACGAGTGGGATGAAATCAAGCCGCAAGTGGATCACGTAATTTTCCCGCCAATGAACGGCAAGGAATCCAAAAAGATTATTCTGCTGGCCAAAGGCCGTCTGGTGAATCTAGGCTGTGGAACGGGCCACCCAAGTTACGTAATGAGTTCATCTTTTGCGAATCAAACGATTGCGCAAATCGAGCTGTTTACGCAGGCTGACAAATATCCGGTGGGCGTCTATACTTTGCCTAAGCATCTGGATGAAAAAGTGGCTATTTTGCAACTGAAAAAACTGAATGCACAGTTGACCAGATTAACGGACCAGCAGGCGGCTTATATTGGTGTTTCAAAAGAAGGCCCATATAAAGCCGAGCATTATCGTTATTAATTAGGGAGTAGACACATGAAGTTACTTGCAGGATGGTTGTTGAATGCATTGGCCTTATTGGGTGTTGCATATCTCGTACCTGATATTCATGTGTCCAGCTTGATGAATGCATTAGTGGCCGCCGCGGTGATTGGTTTGGCTAATATGCTGATTAAGCCGATTCTGGTGATTTTGACTTTACCGGTCACCATACTCACTTTGGGCCTGTTTATTTTTGTGATCAATGGCGTGCTGTTCTGGGGTGTGGGGCATTTTCTGCAAGGCTTTGAGGTTAAGACGCTGACTGCCGGCATCATTGGCGCGTTTGCATATAGTGTGATCTCATGGATACTAAGTGCGATTGTGATTGATAAAGATTAAGAATTTAAAGTAAATATAAAAATAATGAACAAGCATATTCCGTTAAGTTTTGAATTTTTCCCGCCCAAAACGGCTGAGGGCATTGCTAACCTGCGTGAAACGCGGCAGCAGTTGGCCAAATTCAACCCAGAGTTTTTCTCGGTCACTTTCGGCGCGGGCGGCTCAACGCGCGACAGAACCATGGAAACCGTATTTGAAATTCAGGCGGAAGGCTTTTCTGCCGCACCGCATATTTCTTGCATCTCTTCCAGTAAACAAGAGATTCGTGAATTACTGACTGCCTACAAAAATAAGGGTATTAAGAGGCTGGTAACGCTGCGCGGGGATGTGCCTTCGGGCGAAGTGAGCGTGGGCGATTTTAAATACGCCAACGAGCTGGTAACATTTATCCGCCAGGAAACGGGTGACTGGTTTCATCTGGAAGTCGCCGCGTATCCTGAGTTTCATCCAGAAGCGTTATCCGCCGCCAAGGATCTGGCCAATTTTAAGCATAAGGTAGAAGCGGGCGCTGATGCTGCCATTACGCAATACTTTTACAATGCTGATGCTTACTTCAGGTTTGTGGAAAGCTGCGTAACAGAAGGGATTACAATACCGATCGTGCCGGGGGTAATGCCGATTTACAATTACACGCAGCTGGCGCGTTTTTCTGGGGTGTGCGGTGCAGAGATTCCACGCTGGTTACGCTTGCGTTTAGAGGCCTATGCTGATGATTTGCCTTCGCTGCGTGCTTTTGGCGTAGATGTGGTGAGCGAGCTTTGCGAGCGTCTGCTGGCCTGGGGCGTGCCTAGCCTGCACTTTTATACCCTGAATCAGGCAGGCATTATTTCCAATATCATTAACAATATTGAGGAGCAGAAGGCTGCCGATAAAAACTAGTGGAAAGTCAGTCCGCGCGGATTAAACAGCGCGTCTTCTACAAACAGGTAATCTTTCTCGCGCCCTTTATTCCATAGCGCAATCATGGTAATCCAGCGCATTTCTTCTATATTGATGTGTTCCTGTTTAAGCGCCATTGCGCGGTCAATAATTAAATCACGCTCTACGTCATTAATAATATTGGCCTGTTGAATAAACAGGAGGAAGCCAATACTTTCGGTGCTGATTTTTTTAAGCTCGGTAGCGGAAAACATGCGCAAGCTGGTATCTTTGTGACTATAAACCGCTGGCGGCTCGGTCAGCATGGTTTTCATCTTGTGAAACCAGTCTACTGCCCCTGAAATATCCGACTGGTCAAAGCCGGCTGCAGAAAGCTCCTGTGCCATGACCTCGTTGTCTGGAAAGGCATGATTCGCAAAATAGTTTTCAAACATGAACACTAATACTTCAAACATAGCAACTCCCCTCCCGCTTATTAACTCTATTCTTATCCTTGATCACTCATGCCAGACGCTGATATTTTCCGCCAGCCAGTGTGGTAACCCTGCTTTCTAACTCCAGCATCAGTAGCATGGATGAAAGCGCTTCGGTCGTCAATCCCGTCATTGACAGCAACGCCTCGAAATTGATTGGGTCAAATCCCATGCAAGCCAATACGGTATTGGGCTCCGAGCCTGTTTGGCTGATGTTGCCCATTAGCCCGGATGGGCTAACATCCGGCAGCACATTTTTCAGTTCTTCCAGAATGTCTGTGGTGTTTTCAACCAGTTTTGCCCCTTGCTTGATGAGCTGATGACAGCCTTTGGTCACGGGCGAGTGAATGGAGCCGGGAATCGCAAATACTTCGCGCCCTTGTTCAGTCGCCAGGCGTGCGGTAATGAGCGAGCCGCTGTCTATATTGGCTTCTACCACCAGGCAGCCTAAACTCAGGCCGCTGATTAGACGATTGCGGCGCGGAAAGTTTTGCGCTTTCGAAGGCGTGCCGAGCGGAAACTCGGAGAGAATTAAACCGCGTTCAGCGATTTTGTGCGCCAGGTCTCGGTGTCTGGCCGGGTAAACAATATCCAGGCCGGTACCAACCACAGCTAAGGTTGCGCCATTGGCTTTAAGCGCTCCGCGGTGTGCCGCGCCATCAATGCCCAGCGCCATGCCGCTCACCACGCATAGCCCGTGATTGCACAGGCTTTCGGCAAAATCTTCGGCGTTCTTTTCACCTTGTGGCGTAGCGCTGCGGCTGCCTACCATGGCGATAGAAGGGTGGTTGAGCCAATGCAGATTGCCAATGGCATAGAGCACCGCAGGCGGGTTGCAGATTTCCAGAAGCTGTTTAGGGTAAGCATTGTCGGCAAGCGTGACCAGATGTGTACGGTCTTTTTTCAGCCAGTCCAGTGTGGATGAAATGGCTGCAATATCCACACCCTGGTTGATTTTTTGCGCGATTTCATCATCAACGATTTCACGCAACTGGCTTTGGTTGGCATTAAAAATGGCTTCAGGCGAACCAAATTTTGCCAGTAGCTGGCAAAGCGTTGCATTGCCTAAGCCGGGTATTTGATTAAGTGTAATCCACTGTTCGGTTTCATCATGTTGTCTATCGTCAATAGACGGCATTTTTAAGGCGTATGCACTGAATCAAGCGTATAGATAGCATCTGACGCGCTCATGATCAAGCCATAGGATACTCTGTCAAAAGTTCTGAAAATCATCAGCAGGCCTACGCGCTCATCTGGCAGCTTGACCTGACCTGGCTCCAGCACCACTTTTGTTTGCGGCGGTTCTTTTTCGAAGTTAACGATTTTTTTACCATCCGGGTCGGATGTCACATCAAAATTAAGCTGTTTTAATTTTTTTTCTTCCGCCACGACTTTGTTGGAAGCCGGGTCTTTGTATTCCGGATCTCTGATCACTTTGCCATAGCGGCTGATTGCCAGTACATGGCCTTCTTCCAGACCATCATTTTTGCCACGATTGATTGAAACGACCGTATTTGGCCCGCCTTCAGCTACTCCGCCATAAATGCGCATGATGCGGCCTCTAATGTCTCCCTCTGGCGCGTGTGGCACAAAGCTGCTCTTAAACTCGTCCGGTGCGACAACCAGGCGGTCTTTGGTAAAAATCTCCTCTTTGGCCTTTACAATATCTCCCGTCGCCGGCGCGCCGTAACGCGCGATATTCACGTCACCCAGGTAGATGGCTTCCGTACCGAGTACTTCGTTGGTGTCAGGATCTCTCAACGCTTCGCCTGGGCGGTAAATGTCCCAATGCACGCCTTCACCTTCCTGGATATTGTTAATATACACGCGAGTACCCGGGCTTAAAATAACGCGGTTGTCCTGGCCAGATATAATGCGCGGCGCATCGTCGAGCTTGCCGTTTTCAATCAACAGGGGCTGGCTTAAGAATGGATCGATAACACTGGGTGCAATGGTGTGAATGGCTTCTTTTTCAAGTGGTTCGATACGGACGCCGGGCTCCAGCGTGACAGTTTCGCGCAATAGACGCAGCTGCGGGCTGGCACCGCTCTTGTCCAGCACAATCACATCCCCGGGGTAAATCCAGTGCGGATTCTTGATTTGCGCACGGTTCATTTTCCAGACCTTTGGCCATTGCCAAGGGTCTTTCAAGAATTTACCGGAAATTCCCCACAGCGTATCGCCTTTTACCACCACATAGCGATCTGGATGATTTTTTTGCAGTTGAATATCTTCTGCATTTGCATTCAAGCTTAAACATGCAAGCACAAGCAGCGTTATAATATGTCGATTCATGCGTTGACCTCGGTCAAAATAGCGGGAATTATCCGCGAAATTGCATTAAATTTATCATGTAATTCATTCAACAATCAAGCTTTTTTGCTAAAAAACAACGACTTTATGGCAACTTTGACAATACTTAATTATCCAGACCCGCGTTTGCACACGGTGGCTAAACCTGTGCAAGAGGTGAATGACGAAATCCGCCAGCTGGTAAATGACATGGCAGAAACCATGTATGCCGCGCCAGGCATAGGTTTGGCGGCAACGCAGATAAACCGGCATATTCAGTTGATCGTGATTGATGCCAGCAAGGAGCAAAATGATTTGCTGGTGTTGATTAACCCCAAAATTGTTGTAAAAAGTGGCACACAGGATTACGAGGAAGGCTGTTTATCGGTGCCTGGCGTGTATGAAATGGTCACCAGGGCCGAAAAAATCACCGTTGAAGCCCTGGATAAACAAGGTAAAAAGTTTAAATTAAATGCCGAAGGCTTACTGGCGGTGTGTATTCAGCACGAGATAGACCATCTGCTGGGCAAAGTGTTTGTCGAATATTTATCACCGCTCAAGCGTAACCGCATTAAAACCAAAATGATTAAGCAAAACCGCCAAAAGTAGCTATTTGAAGGGCAGCCAAACATTGAAGATTATTTTCGCGGGTACGCCTGAATTTGCGGTTCCTGCCTTAGCGGCATTAATACAGGCCGGGCACGAAATCGTCATGGTGCTCACCCAGCCGGATCGTCCCGCAGGCCGCGGCATGCAGCTGAAAGCCAGTCCGGTCAAAAAGCTTGCCTTGCAGCACAATCTTAACGTGTTTCAGCCGGAAAGCTTAAAGCCTGTAGAAGTGCAGGCGCAAATCGAAGCTGTGAAAGCGGATGTCATGATCGTGGCTGCGTACGGGTTGATTATTCCGACCAGTGTCTTGAATATGCCCAAATATGGCTGCTATAACATCCATGCTTCACTGTTGCCGCGCTGGCGCGGCGCGGCGCCGATTCATCGCGCATTGCTGGCGGGTGACAAAGAAACGGGCGTGACCATTATGGAAGTGGTGCCCGCGCTGGATGCCGGTGCGATGGTGAGCAAAGGTGTGGTGCCGATTACGGATGTCGATACTACGCAAACCCTGCACGATGCGCTTGCCAGAATGGGCGCGGAGTTAATGGTGCAGGCCATGAGCGAATTGGCCAAAGATGGCGTATTGCCCAGCGTTCGGCAGGATGAAAGTTTAGTCACTTATGCACATAAATTAGAAAAATCCGAATCTGCGATCGATTGGCAAAAAAGCGCGGTCGAGATTTCGCGCCAGGTGCGCGCGTTTAATCCATTCCCCGTAGCTACGGCGCAATTCCGCGGCGAAACCTGCCGCATCTGGTTTGCGATGGCTTTGAATCAAAAAAACAACGCAAAATGTGGTGAAATATTGGCTCTGGGAGCCAATATCCATGCGGCTTGCGGGCAGGGTGTTTTGGAGGTTCACGAGCTGCAGATGCCGGGCGGCAAGCGCCAGACCGCGCAGCAGTTTGTGCAAGGCCAGCATGTGAAGCTTGGCGAACTATTCAGTTAAGTCTTGAACTTTCAGCACGTTAACAGCATATTACAAAAATTAACCTCTTAACTATCAGGAGAACAACATGTTAGGTAACTGGATTAAAACCTTTGTGCTCATGGCCGGCATCACTGCCTTATTCGGCGCCGTGGGCGCGGCGATGGGCGGCCAAGGCGGCATGCTAATGGCGCTGCTATTTGCAGGCGGCATGAACGTTTATGCATACTGGTTCTCAGACAAAGCTGTGTTAAAAATGTATGGTGCGCAAGAAGTTACACCAGATAATGCTGAATTTCGCAGTTATTACAACATGGTAAAAGAGCTGGCCGAGAACGCGCAGCTGCCCATGCCCAAAGTGTATGTGATCAACGAGCAGCAACCTAACGCCTTCGCCACCGGCCGCAATCCGGAGCACGCCGCCGTGGCCGCCACGGTGGGCATTATGCAAACATTGAGTGAGCGTGAGCTGCGCGGCGTGATGGCGCATGAGCTTGCGCATGTGAAACATCGCGATACGTTGATTTCTACCATTTCCGCCACCATGGCAGGTGCGATTTCCGCTATCGCCCAGTTCGGCATGTTTTTCGGTGGTGGCCGTGGTAGCGATGGCGAGCGCAGCGTCAGCCCGATTGTTGGCATGCTCATGATGTTTCTGGCACCACTCGCTGCGTCGCTTATTCAAATGGCCATCTCGCGCAGCCGTGAGTTTGAAGCCGATAGAATGGGTGCGGAAATCAGCAAAGACCCTAAATCTTTAGCAGCGGCGCTTACTAAAATTCACAATTACGCGCATCAAATTCCCAATCAAACCGCCGAGATGCACCCGGAAACAGGGCAGATGATGATTGTTAATCCTTTGTCAGGGGTGTCGTTTGATAGTTTGTTTAGTACGCATCCGAAGACCGAGGAGAGAGTAGCGAGATTGATGGCGATGGCGAGTAATTACTAGTAATTAACTTGATTTAGGAGTTGATATGTATTCACCAACACTTGTAACTTGGCGTTCACAATATGACCGTATGGAGCGTGGGTATACACGTTTAATTGGACCATATCAAAGCTCTACTAATTGTGAAGATGACATACAACACTATTTTCAAGATTGTTGGCACTTAAAAGGCTGGATTATAAATGACACACATCTTAGCCTTAATGCAGTAAGTGTTGAGTCAGAGATAAATAACCACAGGGCGTTACGTATTGTTGCTGATCTTGCAAACGCTTGTAAACATCTTAAACGACATACGCATCGAGAAGGAGCTCATGTAACTAGTAGCAATGTTACCGTTCACCTCGGCCAAAATAAGCCTACTGATATTGATTATATTGTTACTCTTGACGATGGCTCAAGTCTTTCAGAAAAAGATTTGGTTAAAGAGATTTTTGATGCTTGGCAAAAAGTACTTCAGAAGTTTAACCTTTTGTGAATAAATAGTATGTCGCTCTCGCGCGACGTGCGAGTCTCTTTCTTTTGCTTAGCCAAAAGAAAGAAACCAAAGAAAACGCTACCCCGCTGCCGCTTGTTTCCTTCGGTCTTAGCGCCGCATCTGGGCGGCTGCGGAACTCGCGCTTTCAGCGCTCAAACAGTCCTCGCCGCTTTCCATCCGCTGGCTCAAGCCGAAGGCGCGGCAAGGGGATTGGTAAACCATTTAAGTGCCACTGTTACTGGCTAATTGAAGTAAAATCTACGCAATCTAAAAAACCTTGAGCATCCTTTGTATATTTCCCAACAAATCGCCGCAATTGCCGTATCCAACGTATTGGCTGGCCGAAACCTCACACTGGCTTTGCCGGAAGCACTAAGCAGCTATTCCTCTGCTACGCCGCAACAGCGTGGCGCAGCGGCGGATTTAAGTTACGGCACATTGCGCTTTTATGGTGAAGTGAACGCTTACTTGACACAATTGCTAGAAAAACCGTTGAGCAATGAGCACATTACTGCGCTGTTGCTAGTGGCGCTTTATCAGCTATTGCATGATAAAGCCGATGACTTCACGGTGGTGAATCAGGCGGTGAAGGCCGCGAGCTACGCAAAACCCAAATGGGCAAAGGGTTTGGTGAACGGCGTGTTGCGTAATTTTCTACGGCAAAAAGATGCGCTTGCCGAGAAAATAAAAGTGGATGAAGTCGCCATTTATTCTTACCCGCAATGGTGGATTAACAAGCTCAGAAGCCAATATCCGCAGTCTTGGCAGAGCATTTTAAATGCGGGCAATCAGCATCCGCCGATGACGTTGCGGGTGAACATCAGAAAAACCAATGCACAGGAATATTGCCAGCTATTAGCGCGCCAGAATATTGAGACAACTCAGCTTGGCGCACAGGCTGTAATGCTTGCCAGGCCATTGCCAGTGGAGCAAATACCGGGCTTTGCAGATGGCGTGGTTTCAGTGCAGGATTATGGTGCGCAGTTGGCAGCGCATTTGCTGGAGGCTCAACCTGGCATGCGTGTGCTGGACGCTTGCAGCGCACCCGGTGGAAAAACCGGCCATGTTTTAGAGCTGGCCGATGTTGAGTTGACGGCGCTGGATAATGATGCAGGCCGTTTGAAGCGCGTGGAAAGTAATTTGAAACGGCTTAACTTAAGCGCGAATTTGCAGCTGGGCGATGCGAGCACCTGGAAAGCCGAAAAGTCATTTGACCGCATTCTGGCTGATGTACCATGCACCGCGTCTGGCATCGTGCGCAGGCATGTGGATATTAAATGGTTGCGGCGCGAGTCGGATATTGCCTCATTTTGTGCACAACAGGCAGTCATTTTGGCTAATTTGTGGCAATTATTGGCAAAAGGCGGTAAATTACTCTATGTAACGTGCTCTATTTTTAATGAAGAAAATCAGCAACAAATTGACGATTTTTTGCAAAAAAATAGCGATGCAACTCAGTTACCGCTTTTATTGACTAAAGAGATTGATAAAAACATTCAAATTGCAAATGGTCAACTTATCCCCTCCCGCCAGCATGACGGCCTTTTTTATGCATTATTGCAAAAAACTTAGCAACTTGTGGGGCTGGGGTCTGCTTTTGCTCCTGCCGGGCATGTTTTCGCTGGCGATTGCGGCCGAGAGCAGCATTCGTATTAAAAGCGCAGAACTGCAGCCGCTGGATGGTTTTTACAGCTTGAGTGCGGATGCGGAAATGAGCTTCGATAAAGAAATCGAGGAGGCGGTGAATAAAGGTGTACCGCTTAGCTTTTTAATCGAGTTTCAAATCGTAAGGCCGCGTAAATACTGGTTTGATGATGAAATTGTGACCACTTCTCAGGAGGTGACTTTGAGTTATCACGCGCTGAGCCGTCAATATTTGGTGAATTGCGACGCGCATCAGCAGTCTTTTGAGAGTTTGAGCGAGGCTGCACAAGCGCTGGGGCAGATAGACGAATGGAAAGTGGTAGAAAAGACGGACTTGGAAAAAGGTGAAACATACAGGGCGGCCATGTTGATACGCCTGGATCAAACCAAGCTGCCCAAGGCGATTCAGGTGGATACGATTGGCTCTGAAAAGTGGAATCTGACTTCGCAAAAATTCGAGTGGACGTTAAAAGAGCTCAATAAATGATGCTTCTGATGTGTGATTTATGAGATATATTTTATTTGTAAGTGTGGCGTTGGGTGTGGTGTTGTTATACCTGCTTTCGCTTGCAAGTGCCAATACTGCCGCCTCCGGTGATTATTACAAAATTCTGTTATATCTGAACATCGCCCTGGCGGGCGTTCTGGTTGTACTCATCGGTGTTCAGCTATGGCTTTTGGCCAGAAAAATCAGAAACAGGGTGATGGGCAGCCGTCTCACGCTGCGCTTATTGGGTACGTTTGCATTGATGGCGATTATTCCCGGCCTCATTGTGTATCTGGTTTCAGTCAATTTTTTAACGCGTTCGATCGAATCCTGGTTCAATGTGAAAGTTGAGTCCGCCCTCGATGGCGGCTTGAGTTTGGGGCAGCGCGCGCTGGATATCATGCTGGCAGATGTTGAGGAGAAGGCTGAGAATATGGCAACCAGCCTGGCTTTTCAGCCGACGCGGAGCCACTATAGCCTGTTGAACGATTTGCGGGAAAAGTCTGGCATACAGGATGCAACATTGCTCACGCCGCAGGGTCGTATCCTGTCGGTTTCCAGTAGCGATCCGAACAGTTTCCTGCCTGAATTGCCCAGCATTCCGCAATTACGCCAGGCACAAAATCGGGTGTACGGCAAAATCGAGCCGATTCCCAATAAAGGGCTTTATTTGCGCGTATTGGCGCCCGTGAATGTGCAGGAGATTGCAGGTGAAACGCGAATTCTGCAATTATTGCAGCCCGTGCCTAAGTCGCTGTCCAACACGGCCGAGGCGGTGCAGGAGGTGTATCGCGATTATCAGGAGCTTTCCTATAGCCGCAATTCGCTGAAAGACATTTTTGCGCTGACGCTGACGCTGGTGCTGATGCTCGCTATGTTGTCTGCATTGGCGATTGCGTTTGTGTTAAGCCGCAGATTGACGCAGCCACTCACTGTGCTGGCAGAAGGCACGCGCGCCATTGCCAGCGGTGATTACAGCACCATGTTGCCGGAGCATGGCAAAGACGAGCTGGGCATATTGGTGAAATCATTTAACAGTATGACGCGCCAGCTTGGCGATGCCACGCGGGCTACCGAGAGAAACAGGGCGCGTGTCGAGGCGGCACGCGGCTATCTGGAAACTATTCTGGCACATTTGTCTTCAGGCGTGCTGGCGATCAATGAAAAGGCCGAGCTACGCACATATAACGTGGCGGCAAGCAATATTCTGGGCGTAAGCTTGACCCCATTTGAAAATCAGCCATTTGCAAAAATCGCAGAAAGCCAGACTTTTCTGGCCGAATTTATTCAGTTATTGCAATCTCATTTTGAAATCACCAAAACCAAAGAGCAGGAAAAGCAGGAGCTGACCAGGCAAATCGAGATTGTACGGCCGCAAGGCAAGCAATTGCTGTTAGTACGCGCCACGCGCTTGCCTGACAGTGCGGGCAGCGGCTTTGTGGTGGTGTTCGATGATGTGACTACCATGGTGCAGGCGCAGCGCGATGCGGCTTGGGGTGAAGTGGCGCGCCGGCTGGCGCATGAAATCAAGAACCCACTGACGCCGATTCAGCTTTCAGCCGAGCGTTTGCAGCATAAACTCAGTGCAAAATTAAATGAAGAGGATGCCAGCGTGCTGCAACGCGCAACCGATACCATTGTCAACCAGGTGAGCGCCATGAAAAGCATGGTAAATGAATTCAGCGAGTATGCGCGCGCGCCTTCGGCCACTTTAACCAAACTGAATCTCAACCGGCTGATAAAAGATGTCTCGGCACTTTATGAAAGCGCCAGGGAGGATAGTGCGCATGCCAAAATAATATTTAGCCTGGCACCTGATATGCCGGACATGAAGGGTGATGCAACCATGTTGCGGCAGGTGCTGCATAATTTGATGCAGAACGCGCAGGATGCGCTCAAGCACGCGGAAAATCCGGAAATTCTGGTGCAAACCACGTTTGATGAAACTTCCATACAGCTCGTGGTAAAGGATAATGGGCACGGCTTCCCGCTAGATCTGCTCAGCCATGCGTTTGAGCCTTATGTGACGACCAAGGCGCATGGCACTGGCTTGGGCTTGGCAATCGTTAAAAAAATGATTGAAGAACATTCTGGCCAGATTAAAATAGAAAACAACCCAACAGGCGGCGCGTGTATTACTATTGCGTTACCAATTGAAAGGCCAGTCGATAAAAATGAAACCAAAATAAACAACGAAAATAATGTAAAAGGTGCGAAGAAACAAGCAGCTCAAAAGCCGGAAACGAGTGGTCGTAATAAACAGAAAATGGTAAGGGAAGTGTAAACATGGCGTCACGGAATATTTTGGTAGTCGATGATGAGATAGGCATTCGCGAGTTATTAAGTGAGATATTGCTTGATGAAGGGCATCAGGTACTGCTTGCGGAAAACGCGCAGGCCGCGCGTGATGCACGCTTGAAACAGCGTCCGGATATGGTGCTGCTGGATATCTGGATGCCGGACTGCGATGGCATCAGCTTGCTGAAAGAATGGGGGAATGCCGGTTTGCTGACGATGCCGGTGGTGATGATGTCGGGCCACGGTACGATTGATACTGCAGTGGAGGCCACACGTATTGGGGCGTTCGATTTCCTGGAAAAGCCGATTGCTTTGCAAAAATTGCTTAAAACGGTGGCTGCAGCACTCAAGCACGCGGAAAATTTGCCTAAAACTGAAATGAATCTGGCCAGCTTTGGTAAAAGCCTGGTGATCAATGAGCTGAAGCAGCGTCTGGAGCAAATTTCACGTACCAAAAACGCCTTGTTGCTGATTGGCAAAAAAGGCGGCAGTGTCGAGATGTGCGCGCGGTTTTTACATACGGCAGGCACGCCCTGGGTAGGATTAACTGAATACGAAAAACTGGCTACTGCGCCACTGGAGTTGTTAGAACAGGCGCATGACGGCATTGTGTTTATAGACGAAGTCTCAGCGCTCAATAAAACCGAACAAAAAGGCCTGCAATTGTTGCTGGCGAAAGCGGAGAAATATCAGACACGTGTGGTGTGTGCAAGCTCCTTAAGCTTGCCGCAACTTGCCGAGAATGCACAGTTTGATAACGCATTGTTGCAGACACTCTCAACCAGTACGCTCAAAGTGCCTGCCTTGAATGATCACCGCGAGGATATTCCTGACCTTGCCACTGCCATGGCGAATTTGCTGGTAGAAACTTCTGGCGCGCAATACAAAAGCTTTGATATCGCCGCCTTGAATGCCTTAAGAAATGCCGATTGGCCTGGTGATCTGGCTGAACTTGAGGCGGTAGTGCAGAATCTGGTGCTGAGCAGTTTGGAAGAAAAAATCACGCTTGGCGATGTGCATCGTGTGCTGGAGCAGTTCAGCAGCAGTCCTGAAAATCAGGCGTCTAAGCTGCAATCATTGCCGGTGAATCTTGCGCTGCCGCTGCGTGAGGCGCGTGACGATTTTGAGCGTTTCTATTTTCAACATCACATGGCCATGATTAACAATAACATGAGTAAACTGGCGGAGATTTCTGGCCTGGAGCGCACTCATTTGTACCGCAAACTCAAGCAACTGGGCATTAAAATAAAAGGCTAGCTTGCAGGTTTAACTGGCAAGGGTCAAAACTACGGGCGTGTGGTCAGAAGGACGTTCTAGCTTGCGCGGCGCTTTATCTATCATGCAGCTTTGGCAGGCGTCTTTTAGCGCATCGCTGACTAAAATATGGTCGATACGCATGCCCAAATTACGCCTGAAACCTGCCATGCGGTAATCCCACCAGCTAAAGTGGCCTTCGGCCTGCTCAAACAATCTGAAGCTGTCGTGCAGTCCTAACTGAGTGAGCTTTTGAAAAGCATCGCGCTCGCGTGGCGATACTAATACTTGCCCGAGCCAGGCTGCCGGGTCATGGCAATCGCGGTCATCGGGTGCGATATTGTAATCCCCCAGTAAAACCAGATTTGGATACTTTTTAAGCTCTTCTGTAAGCCAATAGGTAAGCGCTTCCAGCCAGTGCATTTTATAGATGTATTTTTCAGAATCTACCGCCTGGCCATTCGGGATATACACACAAACCACGCGCACACCATTGATGGTCGCGCTAATCACACGCTTTTGCTCATCCTCGAAGTTTGCTATGCCATGCGAAATATCAGTTAGGTCATGGCGGGTTAAAATCGCCACGCCGTTATAGGTTTTTTGCCCGCTATGCACCGCCGCATAGCCGGCCTGCTTTAATTCGGTGTAAGGAAACTTAATGTCTTCCTGCTTGGTTTCCTGCAGGCACAGCACGTCCGGCTGGTTGTCGCGCACCCAATCCAATACATGCGGTAAGCGCACATTCAGTGAATTGACATTCCAGGTCGCTAATTTCATTCGCCCATGCCGTTATGTCTGAGAAGTGCGTCAATACTGGGTTCCCGGCCACGGAATGCCACGAATGATTCCATCGCCGGGCGAGATCCGCCTTGCGCTAGAATCTCGTTCCAGAATTTTTGCCCAGCCTCCGCGCTTAACACGCCATTTTCTTCAAAAAAGCTGTACGCATCTGCTGACAGCACTTCTGCCCATTTGTAGCTGTAATAGCCTGCGGCGTAGCCGCCCGCGAAGATGTGCGAGAAACTGTTTGGGAAGCGGTTCCAGCTCGGCGGGCGCACCACCGCAACCTTGTCGCGAATTTCTTCGAGCAGGGCCAATGGCGTTTTGCTGCCATTCGCATCAAATGCACTGTGCAGCGTGATGTCGAATAGTGAAAATTCCATCTGACGCACGGTCTGCATGCCCGCCTGAAAGTTTTTGGCGGCGACCATTTTATCGAATAACTCGCGCGGCAGTTGCGCGCCCGTGTCGACATGCTGTGTCATATGGCGCAGCACATCCCATTCCCAGCAGAAGTTTTCCATAAACTGGCTGGGCAGTTCTACCGCGTCCCATTCCACGCCTTTGATACCGGAAACGCTGTAATCGCTTACCTGTGTAAGCATGTGGTGCAAGCCGTGGCCGAACTCGTGAAATAGGGTGATTACTTCGTCATGCGTAAATAAAGCTGGCTTGCCACCTACCGGCGCAGAGAAGTTGCAGGTTAAATAGGCAACAGGGGTAGTCAGCTTGTCATCCACAATGCGGCGCGTAATCGCTTCATCCATCCAGGCACCGCCGCGTTTGTTATTGCGGGCATACAGGTCTAAATAAAATTGACCAATCAGCTTGCCGGCCTGATCGGTAATTTCGTAGAAATGCGCATCTTTGTGCCAGGTTGGCGCGTTTGATTTTTTTACAAACACACCGAAAATGGTTTCAACCACTTTGAAAAGCCCCGCTAAAACTTTATCTTCGGGAAAATACTGCTTCACTTCAAGATCCGAAAAAGCATATTTATCTTCGCGCAGCTTTTCAGATACATAAGCCACATCCCAGGCCTGCATGGCGCTGATATTGAGCTTTTCAGCGTAAGCGACCAATTCGCGCATATCCTGCTCGGCGTAAGGTCTGGCGCGGCTTGCGAGCGTATTTAAGAACTCAATGACCTGTTTGGGCGTATCCGCCATTTTGGTGGCGAGTGATAGCTCTGCGAAATTATTAAAATCCAGTAGTTTTGCAGCCTCATCGCGTAGTTTTAGAATTTTCGAAATGATGGGCGTATTATCAAACTCGGGTTTACCGAATTCGCTCGCACGCGTGGCGTAGGCGCGGTACAGAGTTTCGCGCAAGTTGCGATTATCCGCATACTGCAATACCGGCATGTAGCTTGGGAAGTGCAGGGTTAATTTATAGCCAGCCTTCTTGTCTGCTTGAGCGGTCTCTTTCGCAGCCTGCAATACATCATCCGGAATCCCCGCCAGTTCTGCCGGATTTTCTATGTAAAGCGCGTATTCGTTGGTGGTATCGAGTACGTTTTCTTCAAACTTGGCGGCCAGTTTAGAAAGTTCTTCATTAATGGCTTTGAAGCGCGCCTTTTTGTCAGCCGGTAATTCTGCACCGCCGAGTTTAAAATCGCGCACTTCGTTATCGATGATTTTTTGCTGGGCACTACTCAGTTTGGCAAAATCAGCACTATTTCTAATTGCACGATATTTAGCATAAAGTCGCTCATCCTGCGCCAAATCGCTATAAAAATCGGTTAACTTCGCTAAATTATCATTATAGGCTTCACGTAATTCCGGACTGTTCACCACGGCATTCAAGTGCCCCACTTGTGACCAGGCGCGAGATATTTTTTCATCCAGGTCTTCCAGTTTTAGCGCGAAATTATCCCAAGTAGGCGTTTCTTTGCTGCTTGCCAGGGCTTCAATGGTTTGTTTGCCTTCGCTTAACAGCAGATCCAGCGCTGGCGAAACGTGTTCAGGTTTTATCTCATTAAATTTGGGTAAGCCTGCAAAATGCAGCAACGGATTCGACACAAAAATTCCTTCTAATTAATTAATCTCAAGCAAAAAGGATAGCGATAAGTCTCGCCCTTGCTAGTGGATATGGCGGCGATAATGCAAAAAACAATGTTGAACAGCCAAACAATTCCGATGAGCACAAAACCAATCAGAACGGCTACCAGCACCCAGGAGATAAACTGTGCAATCAGCATGGTGATTTGAAAATTCAGTGCTTCTTTAGCCTGGTCGGCGATGTAGGCGCTATCGTCTTTTTTGAGTATCCAGACGAGTAGTCCTGGAATGAACGAAAATACAGTACCGCCCAAGTGGGTGACAGTGGCGATATTTTTGTCGTCATTGCTGGGGTTTAAATTGTCAGGCTTGGAAACTTCGGTAGACATGGCGATTCCTTTCAAATTAAAGCAGATTAAATTTAGCGACAAGAGGTTCAATTTTTTCGAGGTCTGATAACCCCAACACCTTGCGGGCATCACTATTTAGCTTGGCAAGTTGGCTATGCAATACCTGCTGCTTCACGCTCAATATATTGGAAGGGTGCATGGAAAGCTGGCGCAAGCCCATGCCAATCAACAACCTGGTAAGTTTTGCGTCACCGGCCATTTCGCCACATACGGCAACTGATTTGCCTAATCTAGCCCCGGCTTTAATGGTGATCGAAATCAGCTTCAACACTGATGGGTGTAATGGATTGTATAAATGCGCCACCGCGTCATCGGTGCGGTCAATGGCAAGCGTATATTGAATCAGGTCATTCGTGCCGATGGATAAAAAATCCAGCTCTTTGGCAAACGCCTCGGCATTTATGGCGGCTGCAGGCACCTCAATCATGCCGCCAAGCGCGATGTTTTCGTCGAACGGTATATTTTGCTTGCGCAACGATAATTTGGCGCGTTCAAGCAATAGCTTGGTCTGGCGCAGCTCGGCCAGCGTAGAAAGCATAGGGATCAATATTTTGATGTTGCCATAATGCGAGGCGCGCAGCAGGGCGCGTAACTGTGTGTGGAAAATCTGTGGCTCTGACAGGCATAGCCGCACCGCGCGCAATCCTAGCGCTGGATTGGCACACTCAGAAACGCTGTCAGGATTGATTTGTTTATCCGCGCCCAAATCCAGCGTGCGGATGGTCACTGGCAGACCATGCATGGCTTCAGCCACTTTTTTGTATGCCTGAAACTGCTCTTCCTCATCCGGCATTTCGCGCTTATTCATAAATAAGAATTCGGTACGGTACAGCCCGATACCGGTCGCACCGGAGGCTTTTACTGCATCCACGTCTTCCGGTACCTCAATATTGGCGTACAGGTCAATCGCTGTGCCATCCATGGTGACCGCTTTGGTGGATTTGATGCGTTTGAGTTTTTGTTGTTCCAGCATCCACTGGTTCTGGCGGAGCTCGTATTCAGCCAGGATATCCTTGGACGGGTTGACGATGACAACCCCCAGACTGCCATCAACAATGATGAGCTCGCCATCGTTGATTAAATCCCGCGCGCGCTGCAAAGCGACGATAGAAGGGATATTGAGGCTGCGCGCCAGAATGGCCGTATGCGAGGTGACGCCGCCCACATCGGTAATAAATGCTGCAAAATGGTGCTGCTTGAATTGGATGGCATCTGCGGGCGAAATGTCATGAGCCACCAGAATGGTCACGCTTTCCTGCTGCTGTATTTTATTGGTCTGATTGGGCGCCTGGCTGGGGTGTCCAAGCAGCACCTTAATCACGCGTTCGACCACCTGTACCACATCATGCTTGCGTTCACGCAGGTATTCATCCTCAATAGCTTCAAACTGCTCAACAATGTCGTCCATCTGCTGCTTGATTGCCCATTCGGCATTGCAGCGTTCTTTGCGGATGATGTCCTTCGGTACTTCAGATAGTGATTTGTCGGCCAGAATCATTAAGTGGGTATTGATAAAAGCGCCAAGCTCGGCAGGTGCGTTTTTTGAGAGCGTGCCGCGTATCGTTTCCAGATCTTTTTTTACGATGAGTACGGCGTCGCTAAAACGCGCAACCTCGTTGCCAACCAGCTGTGCCGGCAGCTGGTAATGCACTACCTCCAGCAAGGCATTGGAAACCAAGTGCGCATGCCCGATGGCTATGCCGCTGGATACGCCGATACCGTGTATGCTGAAGCTGGACAAAATCTATTCGCCCTCGCCGAAATAATCGTTAATCAGCGCTTGTAATGCAGCCATCGCTGCCTGCTCATCTGCGCCATTGGTTTCAAGCGTGATGGTAGAGCCTTTGGCGGCGGCCAGCATCATGACGCCCATAATGCTTTTGGCATTCACTCTGCGGCCGTTCTTTTCTACCCAGATATCGCTGCTGAATTGGCTGGCTGTTTGCGTGAGTTTGCTGCTGGCACGCGCGTGCAGCCCAAGCTTGTTGATGATTTCTATTTCTTGTTTAATCATGGCATTTGTTCAGTTATTGGTTTTCAATCATTTAATTTTATTTGTCATTATGGTCGCAGCCGCTTTTAGTAAAATGCACCACGCCATCACGTCCGCCACTAATCGCTTTTTCCACACAGAATTTAATGGGTTTGTCGCGATAATTAAGCACACGGACCAGCATCGGCAAATTAACGCCTGCGACGCCTTCAATCCGATTGGGCGAGAGTAGTTTAAGACAGGATCAGTACGCCTTCACCAGTATCAAGCTGTTTAACCAATTGCTGGGCATGCGGCAGTAAATCGGTCGGGTCGTCATCCGTGCCGACAGCAAAATGCATCAATTGCGGCGGTTTCTTGCCCAGCACGTGACTCATGCAATGAATGAGGCTTTCGCCCAGATTGCCGTGCGCAATAATTAAAATTCCAATCATGCTGCTTTACCTTTTTAAATCAATACCTTTTTAAATAAATACCAAACGCTTCATCCAGTTTGTTATCTATCCAGATCGCGATGACGAATAATCACTTTTTGTTTTTGCTGTTTGAAGTATGCGCTTAGTTGCTCTACAAAATACACAGATCGATGCTGGCCGCCAGTGCAGCCAATCGCAACCGTAAGGTAGCTGCGATGGTCTTGATCAAAGCTGGGAAGCCATTTTTGAACATAATGCTGGATGTCGGCCAGCATTTCAATCACAGCCGGCTGTTTTTCTAAAAACATTTTCACCGCTTCGTCTTTGCCTGTCATCGGCCGTAAAACGGGGTCGTAATGCGGGTTGGGCAGGCTGCGCACATCAAATACAAAATCTGCATCTAAAGGGATGCCATTCTTAAAGCCAAACGAAGTGAACAGCAATACCAGGCCTTTGCTTTCCTGGCCATTATCTGTTTGCAGGATGAGTTCCCGAATGTGGTTGCGCAGCGTGTTGGCGCTTAGATTGCTGGTGTCGATATGATGTCCCAGCCCGACCAATCCTGCCAGCAGGTCACGCTCATGCAAGATGCTTTCGGCCAGCGTGGTGTTGGCATCGCTCAGCGGATGTTTGCGCCGCGTTTCTGAAAAGCGCTTGACCAGGATTTCTACAGATGATTCCAAAAACAGCACCCGTACCGATATGCCGCTGTTCTTAAGCATCTCAATGGCGTTAGGAAGCGTTTCCAGTGCGGCGCTGCGGCTATCGATGCTGATGGCGACTTTGTGCTGGTTGGTCGCATCCAGATGGTGAGAAATCTGCGGTAACAGCGTTGCAGGTAGATTGTCAATGCAGTAAAAGCCGCTGTCCTCCAGTACCCGCAGCGCGATACTTTTGCCTGAGCCGGAAAGGCCGGTAACAATGATGAGTTCCAAAAACTTAGCCTTTCTTTCTTTCCGGTTTTGCTTTGGGGATTAAATTTTTTTGGCTCTCTTTTTGCATCATTTGTTTATGTCGTTTGCTGAATTGCTGCGCGGCGTTTACCCCGCGGATTAGCAGCATGTGGTTGCGCACGGCAACTTCAACCAGCACTGCAATATTGCGACCGGCAGCAATGGGAATCACCACTTTGCTAATATCGACTTCTAACACGCGTTCATGCTGTGTTTTTATGTTCAATCTGTCTAGTTCCTGCGGGTTTTGTATGTCGGCCAATTGTAACTGAACGATTAGATCGAGCGGCTTAGTAGGCTTAACCGCGTTATCGCCAAATAAAGCGCGAATATTCAATATACCAAGTCCGCGTACTTCCAAAAAGTCCTGAAGCAACGCAGGACAACGGCCCTCGACACGTTCTGGCGAGATACGATAAAAATCGACAATATCATCGGCAATCAAACGATGTCCGCGCGAGATAAGCTCTAAAGCCAGTTCACTCTTACCTATAGCGGCGTTACCTTTAATCAGGACGCCGAAGCCCTGCACTTCCATGAACACGCCGTGCAAACTGGTAGATTCGGCCATGGCCTGCTGCAGATAGTGGCTTAACACATCCATTAACTGCGGACTCTGCATGGGCGAAGTAAACAGCGGCGTGTTGTGGGTGTTCGCTGCGCTGATGAGCGCTTTAGGCGGTTTCTCGCCATTCGCTACCACCACGGCGGCCAGATCAGCGGAGTATAAGTTGGCAATGGCTTGCTGCATGGCAATAATGCTCAGACTGCGCAAGTAATCCATTTCTGCGCAGCCCAGCACTTGCACACGGTTGGGGTGTACAAAATTGAGATGCCCAATCAGCGCTAATGAAGGTTTGGTGACTTTTTCTGAAAGGAGTTGGTTGGTGCCGCCATCAAGCCCTGCAACCCAGTTGAGTTTGAGCTTGTGGCGGGTTTCCTTAAATAGCTCAGATACGTTTATTTGAGCCATAGGAGAAAATTAAAGTTAATTAACGGACTGGTGTTTAACCGCGCCATTGGTTTTATGATGATTGCCATTTTTTTCTTTGTGTTTCACTACCTGACGGTCCAGCTTATCCGTCAGCATATCAATCGCGCTGTACATGTTCTCATCTGCACACTCGGCATGCAAATCGTTGCCGGGTACGTGTAATGTAGCCTCCACCTTTTGGGCGAGCTTTTCTACACTCATAGTAACTTTTACATCAATCACATGATCAAAGTGATTGCTGATTCTTGTTAGTTTGCTTTGCACATAATCGCGCAAGGCTGGGGTAATTTCTAAGTGATGCCCAGTTAATTGTAAATTCATGACTTGCTCCTTTTTGAAATTGTCCTAGAGGTTTATCGGCCAAATAAGCAGGCCACTTAAACCCTGTCGAACAATTTTAGTGTACACCTTTGGCGGTTGCGTGCAACTAGCCCAAGTGGATATTTACAATTTTATTACAAAGATTTTCGCAAGTTGGCCGGCGGAATGTTCAGCGACTCCCGGTATTTTGCAATGGTGCGGCGCGCTACCACAATGCCTTGCTTGGCCAGTATTTCGCTGAACTGGCTGTCAGACAGCGGTTTTTTTACATTTTCTTCTGCGACCATTTGTTTAATCAGCGCGCGAATCGCCGTGGCCGAGCATTCGCCGCCTGCATCGGTTGCCACATGGCTGCCAAAAAAGTATTTCAACTCATATACGCCGCGCGGCGTGAGCATGTATTTGTGCGTGGTGACGCGCGAAATGGTCGATTCATGCAGTTCAAGCTCTTCGGCAATCTCGCGCAATACCAGCGGCCGCATGGCGATTTCGCCATGCTCAAAAAAGTTGCGCTGCCGGTCTACGATAGCCTGCGAAACACGCAGAATGGTTGAAAAACGCTGCTGGATGTTTTTAATCATCCATTTGGCTTCCTGCATTTGCGTCTGCAAATACTGATTCGAATTTTCGCGGTTGCGCTTCAGAATATCGGCATACACCTGGTTAATGCGCAGCTTGGGAATGACGCCGTCATTGAGCGTTGCAATCCAGATCCCTTTGACTTTTTTAACAATCACTTCGTGCTGTATGAAGTGATCGGAGCTTAACTGGGCATATTTGCTGCCAGGGCGAGGATTTTGCTGTTTGATGAGATTCTGTGCGCCTTTTAAAGTGGCTTCATCGCAATTGAGTAGCTTGCGCAGTTTGACGAAATCTTTATTGGCCAATAAAGCTAAATGCTGCGCTACGATGGTTTTTGCGGCCTCCAGATATTCAGTTTCTTTTGGCAGCACATCAAGCTGCAGCAGGATACATTCCTGCAGATTGCATGCACCAACACCAGGCGGATCAAGGTTCTGGATATGTTTTAGCGCGGTCTGCAGTTCGACCAGCTCTATTTCAAGCTCCAGTGGAAGCGATTCCTCCAACTCTTCCAGCGATTCCTCCAGATAACCATCTTCGTTAATGCTATCAATCAGCAGAAATACCAAATTCTGGTCACGCTCAGAAAGCGGCATGAGTTTTAGCTGGTTTAGCAGGTGTTCACGCAAGCTTTCGGAAACAATTTCCTGGCGTGTATAGTCTCCGTCATCATCATCGCTGTTGTTTTGGCGGCCACCTTCATCCCAGTTACTGGCGCTGCCATATTCTTCATAATCTTCGTCAAAATCGGTGGCCGAGAAATCATCCATAGCACTGGATATTTCCAGGGGCTTTTCTTCAGCGGTTTCTGGTGCTGTCTGTGCAATTTCTTGAAAATCAGTATTGCTGAAAGGTTCAAAATCGTCACTGTCAGCTTGCGGGGTGTGTTCGCCATCGGCGCCAACCGGATCGCTATTAACATCATTTTGCTGTTCTGGGGATGTACTCTCATCCTCGAAATCAGCGTCAGGGTTATCGCCATCCACCAGTTCCAGCAATGGATTTTCCTGCAGGATAGTATCAAGCTCCTGATTGAGTTCAAGCGAAGAGAGTTGCAGCAGGCGAATGGATTGCTGCAACTGCGGCGTGAGCGCCAGGTTTTGAGAGATTCTTAATTGTAAATTTTGCTTCATAGCGACGTTATCAAAGCCTAAAGTCTTTACCTAAATACACTTCGCGCACAGCTTCATTCTGGACGATCTCATTGGGCGGGCCTGATGCGAAGACGGTGCCGTCATTGACAATATACGCTCTGTCGCAAATGCCTAAAGTCTCGCGCACGTTATGGTCGGTAATCAGTACGCCGATGTTTTTGGCGCTTAAAAAACGGATAATTTTTTGAATATCCAACACGGCAATCGGATCAATGCCGGCAAAAGGCTCATCCAATAAAATAAAACTCGGGTTGGTGGCCAGGCAGCGCGCAATCTCGACGCGCCGCCGCTCGCCGCCGGAAAGGCTGACCGCGGTGCTGTTGCGGATATGCACGATGTGCAGCTCCTGCAGCAATGATTCCAGCTGTTTGTGCATTTCTTCTTCGCTCAGGTCTTGCAGCTCCAGGATCGCCATGATATTTTCGGTCACGGTCAGTTTGCGAAATACGGATGGTTCCTGCGGCAGATAGGCCAAACCCAAACGCGCGCGACTGTGAATAGGCAAATGGCTCAAATCCTTGCCGTCCAGCAGGATGCGCCCTGCATCCAGCGGTACCAAGCCCACCATCATGTAAAAGCTGGTCGTTTTGCCTGCGCCATTCGGGCCGAGCAGGCCAACCACTTCACCGCTTTTGATTTGCAGCGAAATATCCTGCACTACCGTGCGGGCTTTGTAAGATTTACGTAGATTTTCTACAACGAGTTCGCTCATATTTTTTAATTTATTGTTCTGGTTGCAGTTCGAGGTTATTGGTAAATCTTAACACTTTGTTAGCACTCGGCATGTTGTTGGCGGTGTTTGGTGCGGCCGGCTGCGGTGCCTCAGATTTAGGGCTTTCTGGTTTGGGTGCGGCCGGCTTGTTTTTGGGCTGAATAATGGCTTTCACGCGACCGCTGGAAGTGCTGCTTTCAGACTTGGCACCGCCGATGACTTCGGCATATTCCGCATTGGCGTCGTAGCTGATGTAGTCGCCGTACACAATATCTTCGCCACGTTTTACCCACGCTTTGGTATACAGCTGCACTTTATCCATGCGGCCGTCATACTCAATGCGCTGCGCGCTGCCTTCCATGTATTCATTCTTGCCTTCACGTTTCTGTCTGAAGGTGGTCGGGTTACCGGTCGAGGTGCTATGTTGAAAGCCTTCTTTGTCCTCGCGCACGATGAGCTTGTCGGCGCGAATCACCAGTGTGCCCTGCGTTAAGATCACGTTACCGGAGTAAGTGCTGGTCTTTTTGGCATCGTTGACGGTTACCGTATCCGCCTCCAGTTCAATCGGTTTGTCGCGGTCAGCCGCTTCGGCAAGCGCATCCAGATGAAAGCACAGGCTGATACAGAACCCGATGCTTAATAAACTTGAGCGAATGAGGTAATTCATTGTTTACTCCGAGGTTTTTTCTTTGAAGGTGGCTGCTTTTGCTGTCCAGGAACAGGTGCTGGTTTTAAAGACTTGTTAACTGTCGCTTGGGAGGACGGGGCTGGTTTTAAATTTTGCGGCTTCACTGCTTTAGGTTTAACAGCAGCTGGCCGTTCATAATGTACTTTTACCTTATGCAGGAGTTTGACGGTTTGAGTTTTTTTGTCATATACCATGCCAGTGGCAGTGATCACCGTTTTGGGTGCTTGCTTAATCACGACTGGGCTGTCGGTCCTTACTAAATCCTGATTGGGTAAAATAATTAATTTTTCGGTCAATACTTGCATTTCGCCTTTGCCTTCAAAAGCCTGACGCACCACCTTGACATTATCCACCAGCTCGACTTCCTCGCCATTGCTGGAAACATAACCACGCAAAGCCTCTATCTGCGTGTAAGGCTTGTTGGTGGTGTATTGTGTAAAGCGCGGGCGCTGTAGCACGGTGCTGTCGTCATCCGGATAATGCACCATCTCGGTGGCTGCTAGCACATAGCGCAGTTTTCCAGTTTCGTCAGTTTGCGTGTTTACAAAGTTATTCATTGTATAGTCCGGATCGTGGCGGTTGCTACCATCAATTTTAGGGCCTTGTTGCTCCACAGCGAGGTTAATCCAAAACGTAATTAACGCCAGCAATATCACTAAGCCCAGCGGAAAAAATATGGTGGGACGGCCTGGCATTAATTATAAAATCCCATTTATTAATACAGTTTGCAATCAAACATTATTTGAAATATGGCGCCATTTGCGCTTCCAGCGTGCCTTGCGCCTGCATAATCAATTCGCATACTTCTCGTACCGCGCCCCGGCCGGCAGGCGCTGTAGTAATATAGTGCGCATGAGGCTTCAGCAGGCGATGGCCAGAAGGCACGGTAAGCGCCAAACCGCAACGCAGCATGGCTGGTGCATCTACTACATCATCCCCCATAAAAGCGACTTCCTCTGCCTGCAAATGCATTGTTTGCAGCAAATCGTTAAAGGCTTCCAGCTTATCTTCCACGCCTTGATAATAATGTGCAATACCTGTGTTTTCTGCACGCTTTTTGACCACATTGCTGGTACGGCCTGTGATGATCGCCATCTCGACGCCCGTGTTTCTGAGCAGTTTCATCCCTAAGCCATCTATGCTGCTAAAGGTTTTATACTCTTGCCCGTCATCGCCGATGCCCAGCCCGCTGTCTGTCATCACACCGTCTACGTCAAACACCACGCATTTGATTTTTTTTGCGCGGGCCAAGATATCTTCAGAAATGGTCATTACACTACTTTCGCTTTCAGTAAATCATGCATATTAAATGCGCCTACCAGTTTGCCGGCGTCATCCACCACCAGCAAACCATTAATCTTTTTCTGCTCCATCATCTCCACGGCTTCAATCGCCAGCTGATTGGCATGAATCGTGTTGGGGTTGGCGTGCATCACATCGGCGATTTTTGCGCTACTGGCATTAATGCCATTGGCAAATGCACGGCGTAAATCACCATCGGTAAAAATACCGATGGGCTGGCCTGCCGCATTGATAATGGCGGTAAGCCCCAAGCCTTTTCTGGTCATCTCGACCAACGCAGCAGATAACAACACATCATTTTTTACACTCGGGATGGCATTGCCTGTGCGCATCACATCTTTCACACGTGTAAGGAGGCGCCTGCCGATGCTGCCGCCCGGGTGCGAGCGCGCAAAATCTTCAGCTGAGAAATCGCGGCAATCCAGCACACAAACGGCCAGCGCGTCCCCTAAAGCCAAAGCAGCCGTCGTGCTGGCGGTGGGGGACAAGCCCAATGGACATGCCTCTTGCGAGACTTCGGCACTTAAATGTACATCAGACTCTTTCGCCAGCGTAGAGTTTGCGGCGCCGGTGATGCTGATAATTTTTGCACCCAGCCGCTTAATGGTGGGTACGATATTGAGCAGCTCATCGCTCTCGCCGGAATTCGAAAGCGCAATGACTACATCACCTGCCGTAATCATGCCAAGGTCGCCGTGGCTGGCTTCAGCCGGGTGCATGAAAAATGCAGGGGTGCCGGTGCTGGCAAGCGTAGCGGCGATTTTGCCACCTACATGGCCAGATTTTCCCATTCCGCTCACCACAACACGGCCCTGGCAATGTAAAATGAGCTGTACTGCGGCTTCAAAATTCGCATCAAGCCGGTTTGCCAAAGCCTCGATCTCACGCGCTTCAATGCTTAATACATTGCGTGCCAGTTGCAACGTGCTTGCTTTTGGCGCGTGGCCGCGTTGTGATTGCAGTAGTGTAGGTGTCATAGCTACTAAGTATAAAAGGGAATCTGTCGCGAATAAAGCAAAAAACGCGGGTTTTTGGGTAAAATGGGGAAAGTAGGCACAATTTTTGCCTAAACACACCAATAGCAAGAACGAATTTAATTAAAAAATAACGATAAAAGGTCTAAATGTTTGATTCCTTAACCAGTGTTTTACTTCTGCTCACCAGCGCCGTGCTTGCGAAGGCACTCTTCCATGCGCTGCGTTTGCCGACCATGCTGGCTTATTTTGCGGTGGGCATATTACTCGGGCCATATGGTTTGGATTTGTTGCCAAACTCTCAGGATGGGCGTCATGTTGCGGAATTCGGCATAGTGTTCTTAATGTTCAGCATTGGCTTGGAGTTTAGCTTGCCAAAGCTTTATGCCATGCGTAAAACCCTGTTTGGATTGGGCGGCTCGCAAGTATTAATTACGATGGCAGTAACCATGCTGTTGGGCTGGTCGTTCGGTTTGAGTTTGACCACCGCCTTCGTGATTGGCGGCGCGCTGACCATGTCCTCAACCGCCATTGTTTCTAAGATCCTGTTAGAACGTGTGGATCTAAATTCACGTCACGGCCGATTAAGCATTGGCATATTGCTGTTTCAAGACTTGGCCGTGATCCCTATTTTGGTGCTGATTCCCGCGTTGGGTATGCAAACAGGCAACCTGAGCACCATGCTAGGGTTATCTCTGATTAAGTCTGCGGTATTGCTATTTGTATTGTTCAAGTTCGGCAAAAGCATTTTTAACTTCTGGTTCAGTCTGGTGGCGCGTCAACGCTCGCGCGAGTTGTTTGTGATGAACGTGCTCATGGTGACCTTGTTATTGGCATTTGTCACCAAAATTGCTGGCCTGTCGTATGCATTGGGCGCGTTTATCGCGGGCATGCTGATTTCAGAAACGCGCTACCGTTACCAGGTGGAATCTGACATCGCTTCTTTCCGCGATATTCTATTGGGCCTGTTTTTTATCAGTGTCGGCATGCTGCTGGATTTTCGTTTTGTTGTCAGTCACATAGACTTGGTGCTTTTGCTTTTGGTTGGCTTTGTCCTGTTTAAGGCGATAGTGATCACTGCGTTGACGCGTGCATTTGGCTTCGAAACTGGTGTGGGCATTCGTACCGGTATTATATTGGCGCAGGCAGGTGAGTTCAGTTTCGTGATTCTGGCATTGGGGCTTGAGCAAAAACTGATTGGCGGTGATGAACTGCAATTAGTGCTGGCGGCATCGCTCATCTCAATGGTGATTGCGCCTTTTATCATTCAATACAACGGCCGTATTGCGCGCAAACTGGTGAAGAGCTACACGCGCAGAAGCAATGAGGTAGTAGAAGAGATTGGCAGTGTGAGCAAGGATTTGAAAGACCATGTCATTATTTGCGGTTATGGGCGTAGCGGCCAGTATCTGGGGCGCTTTTTGAAGGAAGAGCATATTCCTTTCATTGCGCTGGACATTGATCCCACCCGCGTGCATGATGCTGCCGTGGCGGGCGAGCATGTGATGTATGGCGATGCAGGTCGCCGTGTGGTGCTGGAAGCCGCAGGCGGTGCGCGCGCCAAGGCGTTGGTCGTAAGTTATTCTGATTTGCGCGCCTCGATGAAAGTGCTGCATGTGGCGCAAGAGAGTTACCCAGGTTTGCCCGTGATTGTGCGCACTTATGACGAGGCACACATGGATGAGTTTCGCGCCGCCGGCGCGACAGAAGTGGTGCCCGAAGTGCTGGAAGGCAGCCTCATGCTGGCTTCGCATGCGCTGGTGTTGCTGGGCGTGCCGTTGAACAAAGTGATTAAACGCATTCGGCTGTTTCGTGAAGAGCGCTATAAAATGTTCAAAGGCTATTTTCGGGGCGTTTCAGATGTGGATATGGACATTGCCGATACACAGCAAGTCCGGCTGCATTCTGTCGAGATTAACAAAAACTCATACGCGAGAAAACTGCGGTTGGATCATATCGACTTCGCCAGGTTTAATGTAGAAGTGCAGTTAATGCGCCGCCCTAATATGCTAGAAGATATTCCCCCCAGGCCGGATATTGTATTGGAAGAAGGCGATGTGCTGGTACTGCTGGGCAGGCCGGAAGATTTGATTGCAGTGGAAATCTACTTGATTTCCGGCAAATAAACATTCGGGCTAGGCAATCATTTTGGCAAAACAAAAAATCATTGTAGTCGGCGGCGGCATCATGGGTTGCATGACTGCTATGGAGCTTACTCGCCGCGGCCATCAGGTTACGGTTGTAGAGCGCAACCAGATTGCGGCTCAAACTTCCGGCGAATCGTCATGGGCGGGCGCAGGTATTGTGTTTCCGCTATTGCCCTGGTTCTATAAAGATGAAGTGAATCAACTCGCGCTTGCGGGCGCAAGTTTGTATCCGGAGCTCTGCCGGCAGCTTTACCGCGAAACCGGCATTGACCCGGAATGCATCAAGAGCGGAATGTTGATTAAACCGCCCTACGATAAAATTTTAGCCAAAGATTGGTGTGCCAAACATCAAATCCACATTGAACAAGTCGGCGATGACATGCTCTTGCCCGACGTGGCGCAAATACGCAACCCGCGCTTGCTGCAGGCGCTCAAGCAATGGCTGATTCAGCACAACGTTACACTTATCGAGCACACGCAACTGGCACCAATTAACGAGATTCAATTAGAAAAAACCGGTCAGATCAATGCCTGGAGAGCCAATACCGGTGTGGTGCTTGAGGCAGATCAATTTGTGGTCACTTCAGGAGCATGGAGCTTCGAGCTGCTCAAAGAAACCTCACTCAAGCTCAACATCAAGCCCATGCGCGGGCAGATTTTGCTGTATCAACTGCCCGAGCAAACACTGCAACACATCGTGTATCAAGATGGTTTTTATCTGGTGCCGCGCAGCGACGGTTATTTGCTGGCCGGCAGCACGCTGGAGGATGTGGGCTTCGATACGGGTACGACAGAAGCGATGAAGCAGGAGATGCAGGCCAAGGCGGAAGCGATTATGCCCAGCTTAAAGCATGCGCCCATCATCAAGCACTGGAGCGGCCTGAGGCCTGGCACGCCAGACAACGTACCTACGATTGCCGCACACCCCAGCATTAAAAACCTTTATCTCAACACCGGCCATTTCAGGTATGGCGTGACGATGGCACCTGCCAGTGCGCAGCTGGTCGCGGCGTTAATGCTGGGTGAAACGCCGCAGATGGATGCTACAGCTTATGCCTGTGGCGCTTAACAACCAGTGATCGTGCTGGTTGAGGTTGGAGCAAGAAATAGCGATGCCACCTATTCATTTCTACGACCCAGCCACCATAGCCAGACAAACCCTAACATTCCAGCCACTAATGATGCCGCCAATACACCGGTCTTGGCCATTAACAGATATTCTGGCTGATCTGCGAAACCCAGCTCTGAAATAAATATCGACATGGTAAAGCCGATGCCACCGAGAACCGAGACGGCGGCAATCTGGCTAAAGCGGGTGCCGCTGGGCAGTTGCCCTATACCCAAACGCAATGCCAGCCAGCAGGCGCCGGTGATCCCAATAAACTTGCCAAACAGTAGTCCGAATATGACACCCAGCATTACCGGGTACGTCAAGGTCTCTGTCAGGGAGCCAGCCTGTAACGGGATGCCCGCATTAAACAAAGCGAAGATTGGAATCACGATGAAAGCCACTGGCAAATGCCAGATATGCTCTAAGCGCTGGAGCGGTGTTTGTACGCCCAGGACGCTTTCTTCCAGATTCTGTACTACGGAATGCAGTTTCTCGTTCGTCATCACGCTGTCGTCTTGCTGACGGCTAGCAATGAAACGATCAATTTGCTGATTCACCAGATCAGCAAATAAACTGGGGTCATATTTAGATCTTGCCGGCACCGTAAATGCGCCTAGCACGCCTGCCAGCGTGGCATGCACGCCCGATTGCAGCAGCGCATACCACAACAATACCGCCACCACGAAATAAGGGATGACTTTACGGATGCCGGCAAAATTGAATGTCAACAGGACCACCACCAACGCAACTGCTGCCAACAGCCAGTCCATCGCCAAGGTTTGTGTATAGAACAATGCGATGACCAGCACGGCGCCGAGATCGTCTGCAATGGCCAGCGCGATTAGAAAAGTGATAAGCGCCTTGGGGACGCGGCCAGCCAATAGCACCAATGCACCCACGGCAAAGGCAATGTCGGTAGCCATCGGTATTCCCCAGCCACGCGCAGCATCACCCTCTGGATTAAATGCAAGGTAAATGAGCGCGGGCATCACCATCCCTCCAATGGCTGCAATGATGGGCAAAGCTGCCTGACGCAAATCCGACAGCTCGCCTACCAGAATCTCTCGCTTCAGCTCCAAACCCACCACAAAGAAAAAGAGTGCCATCAAGCCATCGTTGACCCAATGGTGCAAACTCATCTTGATTTCCCAGCTGCCGATGCTGACGTTCACCGGGGTGTGAATAAAATGCAGGTATGTTTCGGCAAACAGTCCATTCGCCAAAAATAGCGCAATAATCGCCGTGCCCATCAGCAACATGCCGCTTGTGGTCTGGCGGTGTATAAACTCATCCAGCGGCGTTAATACGCGGCTGAAAGCGTGCTCCCATGGGGCATAGATAACGCCTTTTGCTTTGCTGGGTAAAGGTTGGTGCTGGTTTGACATTGTCTTTTTTTACTGTAAGTTAAAAGCCTTTTTGGTGGTTATTCTGCAATCCAGTTGCCCGATTTTCCGCCATGCTTTTCCAGCAACCTGATTTCGCCCATCACCATGCCTCTATCCACGGCTTTGCACATATCGTAAATGGTGAGCAGGCCTATACTCACTGCCGTGAGCGCCTCCATCTCCACGCCGGTTTGGCCGGTGGTTTCGCAGGTGGCGGTGCAGGTGATTGAAGTCGTCGCATCATCCACTTCGAACGTTATGGCGACTTTGGTTAAGGCAATCGGGTGACACAGTGGAATTAAATCAGACGTCTTTTTGCCGGCCTGAATCGCTGCAATACGCGCAATACCAAGCACGTCACCCTTTTTGGCGTTACCTTGTTGAATGAGTTGTAGCGTGGCAGGCAACATTTGAATCATGCCGCTGGCAACCGCGACACGCCTTGTGGATGCTTTATCGCCGACATCCACCATGTGCGCCTGTCCGCTATTGTCGAAATGAGTCAGTTTGCCCATACAATTACTTTCTATGAATTATTTTCTAATTATCATTTGGCGTGAACTTGCCGCCTAAAGACACTATCATAGCAATAATGAAATTAAAAACTATATTCTTAATTACTTTGCTGGCCGCAAATGCAGCGTTAGCTGAAAATGCAGCAAACAAGCCACAACAAAATTCAACATTACCCAAGCCAGCTTTGTCCGCCAAGCCATATGCAGGCCCGACCAATCTGGATACCAGCCTGCCCGATCTGGGGGATGTTTCGCAAACTGTGCTGTCACCGCTGGATGAGCAGCGTATTGCCGAGCAGATTATGCGCGAAGTGGCGGTGAGCGACGAGGTGGTGCAGGATGTAGAGGTCACCGACTATGTGCAGGCGCTAGGCAATAAGCTCACCGCCGCCAGCCCGGATAAACAGCAGAAGTTTAACTTTTTTGTCGTGCAGGATAATTCGATCAACGCGTTTGCCATGCCGGGCGGCGTGATAGGTGTGCATACGGGGCTGATACTGGCCTCGAATAGCGAATCGGAGCTGGCGAGTGTGCTGGGGCATGAAATTGGTCATGTGACGCAAAGGCACTTGGCCAGAATGCTGGCGCAGCAAAAGTACGATACATTCAAAAACATTGCGGGCATCGCGCTGGCGTTGCTGGTATCGCGGGCTAACCCGGAACTGACCAATGGCGCGATGGCAACTGCGTCGGCGGCGGGTGTGCAGCGCCAGCTGGATTACACGCGCGAGCATGAGCGCGAGGCCGATCGCGTAGGCTTGAGCATTCTGGATAACGCCGGCTTTGATGCGCGCGCCATGCCCGCATTTTTTAATACGCTGCAGCGCGGCACACGGTTTGTGGAAGGCAGCGCGCCCAGCTTTTTGCGCACGCACCCGCTTACGGCAGAGCGTATCGCGGATGTGTCGAACCGTGTAGAAACCATGCCGTACAAGCAGGTGACCGATAGCCTGGAATTTAACTTGGTGCGCGCCAAGCTGCGCGCATCCAATGGCTTGGCGCAGACCGCGATAGACCAGTTTGAAGATAATATTAAAGAACGGCGATTCGCCAGTGAAGCCGCCGAGCATTACGGTTTGGCGGTGGCGATGCTGCGTAAAAATGATTTAACCGGTGCTATCAACCAAGTGAAATGGCTAAAGGCCAATGCGCCAAAAAACGCCTATATTGAGAATCTAAGTGCGCGACTGGAAGTGGCGCGTAACAATCCGCAAGCCGCAGCCAGCCAGTATGCAAAAGCGCTGGCGCTGTTTCCTACCCATCGCTCGCTGATTTATGGTTATTCTGAGCATTTTTTAGCGATTAACCAGCCAGATCAAGCCATAAAACTGGTACAGAGTAAGCAGGCACTGTACCCCAATGATGCTTATTTCTATGAGATTCTGGCAAAAGCCTACACAGTAAAAAACAAAAATCTGTTACGCTTTCAGGCGCAAGGCGAATCGTATTACCGGCAATATAATTTGGCCAAAGCCATTGAGCAGATGGAGTTTGCGGTGAAAGCCAAAGACGGCAATTTTTATGAGCATTCGATAGTGGAGGCGCGCTTAAAAGAGCTGCGCCGTAAGCAGGAAAACGAGAAAACCAGTTAATGCAACGTAGAGATTTTTTAACTATTCTGTCGGGGGCAGCGGCTTCCGTATTCATGCTGCCAATTAATGCGCTGGCCGCGGTATGGAATAAAGCCGCGTTCGAAGCGGCAAAACTTAACGAAGCAACTGCCCATCTGGCGATTAATGATGAAATTCCAAGCAAAGACATTGAAATTATCGCGCCGGACCGCGCGGAAAATGGCGCGATCGTGCAAATCGAAATCACCAGCCGCATCCCGAATACCGAAGCAATGAGCGTGCTGGTGGAGCATAATCCGACTGCGCTCATCGGCAATTTCATGTTCAGCAATGGCGCGCTGCCTTATCTGGTCACGCGCATCAAAATGGCCGAAACCAGCGATGTCAAGATTATTGTAAAAGCGGGCGATAAGTACTACACCAATAGCAAGGCGGTTGAAGTGCTAGAGAACGGGTGCGGTTAATGGAAGCGAATATGAAAATGCGCGCCAAACTGACTGGTGACGTGACAGAAGTGAAGATAATTATTAATCACCCCATGGAAACCGGCCGCCGCAAAGATGATGCCGGGCAACTGATTCCTGCACATTTTATTCAGCTAGTCACTGCGACCTTAAACGATCAGCCCGTGCTCGAGATGCAATGGGGCACGGGAATTTCTAAAAACCCTTATCTTACTTTTCACTTGAAAGGTGCAAAAGCAGGTGACAAAATTACTGTCACCTGGCACGACAATCTTGGCAAAACAGCGTCTGGCGAAACCGCTGTCGTGCCTGCATAACAACTTGTTATTACTTGGTTTTGCAGGTGCTCATGCCTAACAGGGCATAAGCCGGACAAAAATTAATCAACGCGGTAGCCAACGGCACAACGCCTATCCATGCCCACATCGGGCCACCGCCGATTAATGCCCAGGCGATCAAAGCCAGCCCCACCACAATGCGTATCACGCGATCAACACCACCCACATTTGCTTTCATTATATTTCCTCTCAGTATAGAAATCGTCTATTTAGGTACAACGTCCATACTATACTTTTTATATCATGCTCAACTGTGATTTTGGTTACATTAGCTATGGCCGCTCATGCTCAACGCGACCGCTTCGGCCACTTTGATGCCATCCACGCCAGCCGATAAAATGCCGCCTGCATAGCCTGCGCCTTCTCCGCATGGGTACAGGCCTTTGGTGTTGATGCTTTGTAAGGTTTCGTCGTTACGTTTGATGCGGATCGGCGATGAGGTACGTGTTTCCACGCCGGTTAAAATGCCATCCGCAAGGTCAAAACCTTTAATTTGTTTGGCAAACGCTGGAATCGCCTCGCGTATGGCAGTAATCGCGAATTCGGGTAGCGCAGAATCCAGATTGGTAAGATGCACACCCGGGGTATAAGAAGGCAGCACTTCGCCAAATTTCGTTGAAGGCTTATTGGCCAGAAAGTCGCCAATCAATTGTCCGGGAGCCGCATAGTTGCTGCCTCCCAGAGCATAGGCTTTTGCCTCCAACTCACGCTGTAATGCCATGCCGGCGAGCGGATGGCCGGGGAAATCGATTTCCGGCGTGATGCCGACTACGATGCCAGCATTGGCATTGCGCTCGTTACGTGAATACTGGCTCATGCCGTTGGTCACTACGCGGCCTTCCTCTGAAGCCGCCGCAACTACTGTGCCGCCCGGACACATGCAAAAGCTGTAAACGCTGCGCCCATTGCTGGCATGATGCACCAGCTTGTAATCGGCCGCGCCCAAAATGGGGTGCTGTGCATTTGCGCCGTGACGTGCGCGGTCAATGAGCGACTGCGGATGCTCGATGCGAAAGCCAATTGAAAATGGTTTGGCTTCGATATAAATGCCTATTTTATAAATCATCTCGAATGTGTCGCGTGCACTGTGGCCAACCGCCAAGACTAGATGATTGGTGGCAATGCGCTCGCCGGTTTGAAGCACCACGCCTTGCACCTCACTGTTGTCGATTTCTATATCTACGACACGGCTTTCGAAACGAATCTCACCGCCAAGCGATTCAATCGTTTTGCGCATTTCTTCCACCATGCCGACCAGCCTGAATGTGCCGATATGCGGGTGACTGACGTACATAATTTCTTCCGGCGCGCCAGCCTTTACAAATTCCTGCAAGACTTTGCGGCCGTAATGTTTGGGGTCTTTAATCTGGCTGTAAAGTTTGCCATCTGAGAACGTGCCTGCGCCGCCTTCGCCGAATTGCACGTTGGATTCCGGATTAAGCTTGGATTTCCGCCAAAAATCCCAGGTGTCCTTGGTGCGCTCGCGTACGCGCTTGCCACGCTCCAGCACAATCGGCTTAAAGCCGGATTGCGCCAGAATGAGCGCTGCAAAAATACCGGCAGGGCCGAAGCCAACCACAATTGGGCGAGATTTTAAAGTGGCTGGCGCACTTGCAACAAATTTGTAAGATGTGTCAGGCGCTGGTCTTACGTGCGGATCTTTGGCAAATCTGGCTAACAATTTAGCTTCGCCATTCACGCTGACATCCAGCGAATACACCAGCAGAATCGCGTTGGCTTTGCGCGCATCCACGCCGCGTTTAAAAATGGAAAACTCGATTAAATCAGCTGGGTTAATCGCCAGCTTTTTGATTAACGCAGCTTTGATTACGCTGTTCGAATGCCCCTTGTCGGTCGCGCTGGTCAGGGGTAGTTTAATTTCAGTGACTCTAAGCATGGATTCTGATTATTATAGTTCTAAATTCAGTTGTAATAATTTGCGCAGCATCGGCACGGTAATCGGCTTATGGGCGGTAAGCGACCATTCATCCAGCGCATCCAAGGTCGCCATTAAGGTGGGTAAATCGCGGCGCAGGTAGCGCAGGCAGTAATCGGCGACTTCATCGGGCAGCTTCATGCCACGCTCTTTGGCGTGTTGTTTTAATGCGGTGGCTTTTTCATCGTCATTCAGCGGATGCAGTTGATACACCAGCCCCCAGGCCAGGCGCGTGGCGAGGTCGTCACGCAAGCCCATTTGTGCAGGTACGTGCAAGCCTGCTGTAATCAGGATGCCGCCGGTTTCCTTAAGCTGGTTGTAGGTATTGAATAACTCGATCTGCGTTTCGTTATCGAGTAAATGTACATCGTCTGCAATCCGCGCCCCTATTGCCTCGCAGGCCGATAATAAATGACTTTTCCCGCTGCCGGTTTCGCCCCACAAGTAGATAAAACGTGGTTGCGCCTGGCTGCTTAGTGCGGCGCTCAGGCTGGCAATCGCCTCGGCGTTACGTCCCACCACAAAATTTTGCAGCGAAGGCGCAGCGGCGGGCTTGATGTCTAAAAGGAGTTGCTTCATGCCTATTGTTAATAAAACAAGATTATTTTAAATAGGCATCGCTACCCAGATAGCTATCCCTGGTATGGCGCAAACCAACCGCAATTGCTGCACTCACTGGCAATGCAAGCAGCACACCTGCAAAGCCGAATAGCTGACCGCCTGCCAGCAAGGCAAAAATGACAATGACAGGATGCAAACCGATGCGATGCCCCACCAGTTTTGGCGTGAGCACCATACCTTCCAGCAACTGGCCGATGCCAAATACCAGCAAAACAGGGATGACCTGCCCAATGCTGGTAAATTGCAATGCCGCGACAAGCAGCGCCAATGCCAGGCCCAGCGCAATGCCCAAATAGGGCACAAAGCCCAGCAAGCCTGCGATCAAACCAATCGGCAACGCCATGTCGAGTCCCGCAATCCACAGGCCAATGGTATAAAACAGGCTCATGGCGAGCATCACCATCAGTTGTCCGCGCAGAAATTCGGCAAGCACCTGGTCGATTTCCTTGGCAACGGTCACGGTTTTATCGTGCCAGCCACGCGGCACTAATTGGCCGATACTTGCAATAAAGCCATCCCAGTCGCGCAGCAGATAAAACAGCACCACCGGCAGCAACAGGGTATTGGCGACTATGCCAATCAAGGCCAGGCCGTGACTGCCAGCGGTTTGCAGAATGCTGCCAAGGATGTCTCCCGCAGATTTCCAGTTTTTTGTGATAAGTTCCTGAATTTGCGCACTGTTTACATCGAAATGAATGCCGAATCTGGCGTGCAGCCAGGGTTCAATCGAATCGCGAATACGGCCGATGAAGACGGGGAGCCGCTCCGCGATGAGCAAAGATTCTTTTTGCAAGAGTGGAATCAATATTAAAAACAGTAAAAATATGGCAGTGAATATCGCCAGCATCATCAATGCCGTGGCAGGCGTGCGGCCGAGTTTGAATTTGCCCATCCCCCATTCACTGAGCTTGTCTACCAGTGGGTCGCAGATGTAGGCCAATATCGCCGCAATTAAAAAGGGCGTGAGCACGGGCAGCAGCAAATAAATGAAAAATACAAAAAGTGCAGCAAGAATCAACCAGCGATTGTTGGCTAAAAAATTATTGCTAGAATTGTGGTTTGCAGTGTTTTTTTGGTTCATTCGGCATAGTGCGTTAAAATGCTATCTGGCAAATTATACTTAAATAAACCCGCAGCGTTGTAATTAACCCCAAGATTTAGAATCGAGCATAGCTTTGACTACAAATACATCAGATAAAACTTCCATTAGTTACCGCGATGCGGGTGTTGATATTGAAGCAGGCGATGCGCTTGTAGAGCAAATCAAGCCTTTCGCCAAACGCACCATGCGTCCTGAAGTGCTGGGCGGCATCGGTGGCTTTGGTTCGTTATTTGCCGTGCCGCAAAAATTCAAAGAGCCGGTGCTGGTTTCCGGCACCGATGGTGTGGGTACTAAATTAAAGTTGGCGTTTGAGCTGAATAAGCACGATACCGTGGGCATCGATCTGGTGGCGATGAGCGTGAACGATATTCTGGTGCAGGGCGCCGAGCCACTGTTTTTTCTGGATTACTTTGCCTGCGGCAAGCTGGAAGTCGGCACAGCCGCACAGGTGATCAAAGGCATTGCCGAAGGCTGCGAGCAATCTGGCTGCGCGCTGGTGGGCGGCGAAACCGCCGAGATGCCCGGCATGTATCCAGCCGGTGAATACGATTTGGCAGGTTTTGCGGTGGGCTGTGTGGATAAAGCCAATATCATCGATGGCACAACGATTGCAGCGGGGGATGTGATGCTGGGCCTGGCTTCTAGCGGTGCGCATTCCAATGGGTACTCGCTGATTCGCAAGCTGATTGAAAAATCAGGCATTGATTTTGAATCGGATTTTCATGGCCGGAAGTTCAAGGACGTGGTGATGGCGCCGACCAGAATTTATGTGAAATCGCTGCTTAAATTGATCTGGACGCTGCCGGTGAAAGGCCTGGCGCATATCACCGGTGGCGGTATCACCGAGAACGTGCCGCGCGTATTGCCGGCTGGCCTCACCGCTGAAATCACCAAAGGCAGCTGGACAATGCCGCCTTTGTTTACTTGGCTGCAAGCACAGGGCAATGTGGCCGAAGACGAAATGTACCGTACTTTTAACTGTGGTATCGGCATGGTGGTGATTGTGGCAAAAGAATATGCGGACGCAGCCGAGTCTTTGTTGATTGAAGCAGGCGAGACAGTGTCAGTGATCGGTCATATTCGTGAGCAGCAGGCAGGCGAGGCACCTACGGTCGTTGTTTAGGGCTTCCTTGATAGAGCACAGACAACGCATCGTGTTGTGATGCGTTAAATGAGCCAATACAATTTTGGCTCAATCTACGAAAGAAATGCATGTTGAGAATATCGCAATTCATTGCTTTGTTGCTGTTGCCAATATTTTTTCTAGGCGCAAACCTGGCGCAAGCCTATCCAAAAAGTATCCAGCTTGAATACGATGTCGCCCGCAACGGCAAGCAATTCGCCAAGGTGAAAGAAAGCTTCACTCAAAATGGCAAACAGTACCGCATTAAATCCGTGACCAAAGGACTTGGCGTTTATGCCTTAATGGGTGAGCGCGTGCTTACCAGCACGGGCGCGGTTACCAGTCAGGGTTTGCAGCCAAGTCGTTTCGAGCTGCATCAGGGGCATAGCGCCAAGAAGACTTTGATTGCAGATTTTAATTGGGCAAAAAATATGCTCAGCATGCAGGTAAAAGGCGAGCGCAGAACCGAAACCTTGAACAAGGGTACGCAAGATCTGGCAAGCTACGTTTATCAATTTATGTTTACGCCACCTAAAAAAGATGAGGTCAATGTGACGCTGACAACGGGCAAGAAACTGCATCAATATCAATATAAAGTGATTGTGCGTGGGTTAAAGTTGGACATTGCAAAAACAAGCTATAAAACAATACACATCTCAAACGAAGCTACAGCCGGGGCCGAGAAAAAGCAGCTGTGGCTGGCCGAAGACCAGTATTATCTGCCAGTGCGCTATAAGCTTACAGATGAAGATGGCAGTAATTTTGAGCAAACGCTAACCAGCATTCATGTGGAGTAAGCTTGAACAGGTGCTGAAGGACCCGGCCTATAAGCGGCTTGGTGTTGCTTTGGCCGTTTCGATTGTGTTGCATGTTTTTTTGTTTGGAAGGTTAGATTTAACTTTTCCTGACTTGAATAAAGAAATGCATCTGATCGAGGCAAGAATCCAGATGCCTAAAGCGGTTGTTAAAACAGTAGAAACATCAATTCCGGAAGCTGCGGTCATTCCAGAACCAACGCCGCCGGCTAGGTCGCCTGAAGCTGCTGAGCCTCCAGAAATTGAAGCGCCGAATCAAGTAAATGAGACGGTAGTGACGGATGCAGCATCAAACCCGGAGCCTGTAACAGAAAATCCGCCACAGCCTCAAACTGAGAACAGCGAACCCAGTCCGCCACAGGAAGCGCTGCAGCCGGAGGATACAGGCCTGGTGATTAACGAAAACGCGTATCAGTACGTGGAAACGGATTTTGATGTCCGCACAAAAATCGACGGCAGCGCTGAAGGCAAGGCCAAAATCACTTACAATCTGATCGACAATAAGCAATATCAATTGAAATGGCTTACTGAAGGCAGCGGTATCGTTGCATTGCTGTTTCCGGATTTATTGCAAACCAGCGAGGGCGAGCTAACCAAGACTGGGCTGCAGCCGAAGAGTTATTTATACCAGTTTGGCAATAAAAAAGATAAAACCCGCTTTGCCAATTTTGACTGGCAAATCAATAAAGTGACCTTGCAGACTGCAAAAGGCACTAAAACTGAGGATCTGCCCGAAGGCACGCAAGATATATTGAGTTTTATGTATCAGTTTATGTACGTGGCGCCTTTGCAAACAATGCAAATTCATATTGTCACTGGCAGGAAGCTAGCGACTTATGACTATAGCTTTGAAGGCGAGGAGAATATTAACAGCGTGCTGGGCGAGCTTAAAACCATCCATATCACGCACAGCAATAGTGATGTGGATGAAAAGACCGAGTTGTGGCTGGCGATAGATTATCAATTCGTGCCGGTAAAGATTCGTAAAACTGAAAAAAATGGCGATGTGGTTGAAATGGTGGCAACCCGCATAAATACCAATCGCCCCACCGTCAATCATTAGCAAAACAATTAATTAAACTTTTATAAAGATAAACAATGAATGCAAATTTAATCCGTCAGGCCGCTGTGGTGCTGGCTAATCTGCTTGATTTCAATAGCCCTGCTGACGCCAAATTGAGTGAGTTTTTTCGCAATAACCGCGAACTCGGCACCAAAGACCGTGCTTTTGTGGCCGAGAGCGTGTATGGGGTGCTACGCCGTCTGCGTTATTTGAGTACTGTTGCCGCCAATGAGGAGAACGACCCGGATGATGCGCGTAAACTCATATTGGCCTGGCTACTGCGCGTGCAGGGCAAGAGCATCCGTGAGCTTGAACCGGTATTGAACGAGCAGCAAACCGAGTGGGCGCATGCGATTAAGGCTAAATCAACCGAAAACCTGCCTTTGGCGGTGCAGGCCGATGTGCGCGATTGGCTATGGGATAAGCTGGTGGCGCAATATGGTGAAGCGGAAGCGCTGACGATTTGCCGCAGCATGTTCGAGCAGGCGAGTCTGGATTTACGTGTCAACACCATCAAAGGCAACAGGGATGACGTGCTGAAAAAAATGCTGGCTGAAAACACTTCTAACGAAGATGTCATTAAAGCGACGCCGTATTCGCCCACCGGCATCCGCATGCCCAATCGCATGGGCATCAGCCGCCACGTATTATTTACTGAAGGTAAAATCGAGGTGCAGGACGAAGGCAGCCAACTGTTAGCCTATTTGGTCGCGCCAAAACGCGGCCAGATGGTGGCGGATTTCTGCGCAGGTGCAGGCGGCAAAAGTCTAGCCATCGGCGCGCTGATGAAAAACACAGGCCGTCTCTATGCGTTCGATGTATCGGAAAAGCGTTTGCATAACCTGGGGCAACGCTTAAAACGCTCAGGCTTATCCAATCTGCATGCGCAGGTAATTACGAGTGAAAATGACCAGAAATTAAAACGCCTTAATGGCAAGTTTGACCGTGTGCTGGTGGATGCGCCCTGTAGCGGCCTGGGTACATTGCGACGCAACCCGGATTTAAAGTGGCGCCAGACTGAACAGGATGTGCGGGAACTGAATGTCAAGCAAACTAATATTCTGGCGCGCGCTGCTAAACTGACCAAGGCGGGCGGGCGCTTGATTTACGCGACCTGTAGTTTGTTAAGAGATGAAAACGAGGCGATTGCAGAGGCGTTTTTAAGTGCTCATCCTGAATTTGATTTGATCCCAGCCAATGAGATTCTAAGCCAGCAGCACATCAAACTGGATACAGGTAAATATCTAAAACTATTGCCGCATCTGCACGGCACAGATGGCTTTTTTGCGGCGGTGTTTGAGCGCAAAATGATTAAAGATGAAACTGCCTAGCCTTAACACCCAAATTTTAATAGGGGCAATTGTTGGCGTTGCAGTCGGGTTGTATTTTCAAACACTGGGTGCAGAAAACCCTGTCGCGCAGGGCGGCTTGTATGCCTCCGGTCTGATTGGCACGCTGTTTATTGATTTGCTCAAAATGATCTTGATTCCACTGGTGTTCTGCTCAATCACCGTGGGCATTGCCAATTTGCGCCTGCACCAGCAAATGCATCGCGTTTGGGTGGTCACGCTCCTGTTTTTTGTATGTTCTATGGGGATTGCAATGGTGCTGGGCATGGCCGCCAGCCTTTACTTCAAGCCGGGCAGCGGATTGAGTCTGCCGATGTTTGAGCATGCCATGCAAAGCTTCGAGGCCAGGCAATTGCCGCTGCCTGAATTTTTCGCACAGTTTTTACATGGCTTATTTGTGAATCCGTTTGCGGCACTGTCGCAGGGCAATGTGCTGGCTGTGGTGATGTTCGCGCTGATATTGGGCGTCACGTTAGTCATGGGCGGCGAGCGTTATAAAAGTATTTTATCTCTGTTGCAGGAAGGCCTGGAAATCACCATGCACATCGTCGGCTGGGTGATGCGCTTAGCGCCACTCGGCATCATGGCGTTGCTGATTAAGCTGGTTGCGGTGCAGGATGTTGCGATGCTGGGCACGCTGGCCAAGTTTGTGGCGGTCGTGATTGGCACGCTGCTGCTGCACGGCATCGTGATATTGCCATTGGCACTGTATTTATTTACAGGCAAGTCGCCGCTCTGGTTCTGGCGTGGTGCGCGCGAGGCTTTGGTGACGGCATTTGCCACCAGCTCAAGCTCGGCTACCTTGCCTGTTACCCTGCGTTGTGCAGCGCAGCATTTACAGGTAAAGCCAGAAATCGCCGGGTTCGTGATTCCGCTAGGCGCCACCATTAATATGGATGGCACCGCCTTATATGAAGCTGCCGCCGCGCTGTTTGTCGCTAATCTGATCGGCGTGGATCTTAATCTGACACAGCAGCTGATTGTATTTTTCACCGCCATGATCGCTGCCATGGGCGCGCCAGGCATCCCCAGCGCAGGCATGGTCACGATGGTGATGGTGCTGCAATCGGTCGGCTTGCCTGCCGAAGCCATTGCGATTTTGCTGCCGATAGACCGCCTGCTCGATACCTTGCGTACCACAGTCAATGTGCAGGGTGATATGGTGGGGAGCCTAGTAGTGCAAAAACTCGTAAATAGCGAAAAATAGACGCTCTGGGAGTCGCATGGATATTGCCTTGCAGAGCATGTTCTTTTCGAAAAATAGACGCTTAATTCGTTCTAAATTTTCTGGTTTGGAGTTTTTCTAGCCCATTCATCACCAACGAATATGCTGCCGGCACCACGACCAAAGTCAGTAAGGTCGATGAAATCATGCCGCCGATAATGGCGACTGAAAGCGGCCGGTTGGTTTCGCTGCCTGCGCCTAAGCCCAATGCTGCGGGCAATAGCGCCAAAATAATAGTAAGCGAAGTCATCAATACCGGGCGCAGCCTGATCGGGCAAGCTTCTTTAAGTGCGTCGTTGATGCTGGCACCTTTTTCACGTAGCTGGTTGGTTAAGTCCACCAGCAGAATCGAGTTTTTGGCGACCAGCCCTATGAGCAGCACCAGGCCTATCATCGAGAAAATATTGAGTGTATCGCCAGAAATAAGTAGCGCGATAAGACCGCCGATAATGGCAAGCGGTTGTGCGAGCATGATGATAAAGGGTTGAATAAACGAGTTAAACTGGCTCGCCAGCACCATGTAGAGCAGTACAAAGGCGAGCAAAAATACGAATTTCACGTTCTTCATGGTTTTGCCAAGCTCTTCGGCCTGGCCTGTGAATTTAATCTTGTAATTTGGCGGCACCAGTTTGGTTGTGGTTGCATTTACCAGATCCACTGCCTCACCCAGCGGCATGCTGGGGTTGGCGTAAAAATTCACTGCATACTGCAAATCATAACGGCCAATGACGGCCGCACCCAACTCTGCCTTGAAGCTGGCCACAGCGTCTAGCCTGACTAACTCGCCACTTGCGCTTCGGAGATAAATTTTGCTTAGATCTGCAGCGTTTTTAAGCATGGTTTCGCTTGTCTTCAGGCGGATGTCATAACGCTGGCCATCGCTGGTGGTGTCGTTGTATTTTGCTACATTGATGCCGCCTGCATATAAGCTCACCGCTGTGGCAATATCGTTGGCAGTCAAGCCTAGCGTTGCAGCGCGTGCGCGGTCAATCTGCATGTTAAGCTGCGGCAAGTCCAGCTGTACATCTACATCCACTTTCCCCATGTCTGGATTGTTGCTCAAGCTTTGTTGCACCAGTTGCGAAATACGGCCAATCTCCTGTAAATTTGCGCCTGTCAGGTTGAACTGCAGCTTCTCTGAACGTTGACCGCGCACGATAGAAGTTGGGGATGGGATCGCACGTACGCCGGGAATCCTGTCGAATTCTTTTTTTAACTCTTTAATCAGGGTTTGCTGGCTCTTGGCGCGCTGTTCCTTAGGTTTCAGGCGTACATTGATATTGCCCTGGTTGACTTGCCCGCGGGAACCCGCGCCAATGGTGGCAAAGTAGCTCGCCACTTCATCCTTATGGCCGGCCACGGCGGCTTCAACCAGTTTCAGGCGCGAATCTGTGTAGGCTAGGCTTGAGCCCAAAGGGGTTTTGATGCTGATGCTGAAGCTGCTTTCATCTGCTTCCGGTACAAAGTCTTTGGCGACATGTTTGAGTGAATAATAACCAGTGACGCCCACGAAAACAGCGGTGAATAGCAAGACCAGGCCGCGGTGATCGAGCGCGAAATGCAACAGCTTTTTATAAATGCTTTCCAGACCATTCAATCCACGGCCAATAACCCGGTAAAGCGCATTTTCATTATGGGTAACGCTAAGATAGCGCGAACACAGCATGGGCGTGAGCGTAAGCGAAACAAACAGCGAAACCAGCACGCCAAACGTGACCACTACCGCAAACGATTTAAAAAACATGCCGATGACGCCATCCATAAAAATCACCGGCGCGAAGATGCACACCAGCGATGCAGAAGAGGCCAGAACGGCGAATACAACTTCGTTGCTGCCGATAATAGTGGCTTTGGTACGAAACGCCGCTACCGCTCGCGGGTTTTTCAACTCGCTTGCACTCAAGCCTGCGCCGGTTTCGCCCGACATGTGGCGCAAAATGCTTTCCCGCACCACAATGGCGTCATCTACCACTACGCCGATCAGCAACAGCAAGGCCAGCAAGGTCATGCTGTTAAAGGTATAGCCAGCAAAATACATCACCGCGATCGCACCCAGTAACGAAACGGGAATCTCCAGACAAATCATCAGCGTAGAGCTGAAAGAGCGCATAAAGATTAATACGATTAGCGCCGCAAATAGCGTGCCTTCAACCAGATGCTCTTTAAGCGATGCAACGAGTTGGTTAATAAAAATAGAATCGTTGCTCGAGATTTCGAGCATCATGCCGGGCGGCAAGTTGGGGCGAATGTCTTGTTCAAGCCTGCGTTCGACTTCTTTAATGATTTCCACTGTATTGGCGTTGGCGATTTTCACCATGCCAATGCCCACTGTGGGTTTGCCGTTGTAGCGCGCCACCTGGCGATTGTCTGTAATACCGTCTTCAATCGTGGCGATGTCTTTCAGGCGAATGGGCACGCCAGCTTTTGTGAGCACGACCATATCCGCGAGTGCTTGGGTGTTATGAAACTCAAGATCAAGCTTGAGTAATTGCTCGGCCTGCTGGCTAACCAAAAAACCGCCAGGCAGCTGCACGTGTTCGCGATCAAATGCAGAAACTAAATCGTTGGCGGTGAGTTTGTAGGCGGCCATGCGCTCTGGCGAGACATTAATGCGAATCACGCGGTCGCGGCGGCCGCCAAGCGTCACTTCGCCTACACCCTGAATGGTTTCAAATTTCTTCTTGAGTACATTATTGGCGTATAAATTCAACTGTTGAATGGTACGATCACCGCTCAAAGCCAGCCAGATCACGGGGGCAGCGTTGGTATCCACCTTTTGCACGGTTGGCGGATCGGTGTCGGCGGGCAGGCGGCGCAATACCTGATTCACCTTGGCCTGCACCTCGTTATACGCCACATCGATATTCTTGCTCAACGCAAAAGTGATTTTGATGCTGGAAACGCCGGGCGACGAAGCAGACTCAATATGCTCAATGCCGGGTGTGGTATTGACGGCGGATTCAATCACGCTGGTGATGCTGGTATCAACCACTTCAGGATCAGCGCCGCGCAAGGTGGTGTTGACCATAATGATCGGGAAATCAATAGACGGGATGCGGTCTACGCCAATGCGCTGGTAAGCGATGAGGCCGAATAGTATGATGACGCCGGATAGCATCCAGGCGAGGACGTGACGCTTGATCGATAGTTCAGGTAGCGTCATTTAAAAATCCAAACTTCGTCATCATGCTGTGTTACTCGCAAAAAATTACTCCTTACATAATCAAACATATGCGGCGTCGTAATTTTTTGCGCGCGCCTTGCCTGATTTAGAACTTTGAATTTTTAGAAGCATTTTAATAAAATGGTAACTAGCTTTTTTTATTACCAATCTTGACTGGCGCCCCATCCGTCAAAAAGCCGGCGCCGTCCGCCACGATGACATCATTCGCATTTAAGCCTTCCAGCAGTTCAATCATGCCATTTTGGCGTAAGCCGGTTTTTACGACGGCCTGATACGCGACATTGTTGCGTACCACATAAACCACCTCACCCGCAGGTCGCAGCACCAGACTTTGCTCGGGAATCATCATGGCTGCTGCCTGCGCGCCTAAAATCACGGTGCCAGTAACGCTGGCGCCAGGTTGCCAGCCGGGGGCGTCTAGCACGTCAGCAATTACATCCACTGTGCGGCTGCCTTCAGTAATCATGGGTTTTAGTTCGTGGATCACCGTTTCGACCGGTTTGTCGCTAGTGGGTGTTGTCAGCCGTACTTTGAGGCCGGGTTTGAGCTGCGCGCCGATGTGTTCTGGAAAAGGCAAATGTGCGCGCAATCTTTGTTTGGAAACAATTTGCACGATGGGATCGCCCACACGCACGAAATCGCCTGTATCCACAATTTTTTTCTCGATCACACCGCCGACAGGTGCAAGCACTCTGGTTTTGCTGCTGCTGTGGTTGATGCTGGCGACGCGCGCTCTTGCAGCTTCAAGTTGTTGTTTCAGTACGCTTTGCTGGGCGATGTCATTGTCTACCGCGTTTTGGGAGATGAATTTTTTATCCACTAAAGCCTGGTTGCGGGCAACGATTTTGGCCTGATTCTCCAGTAAAGCCTGAATGCGCGCAATTTCCGCCTGCGCTTCATTGCGCTGCATGGTGAAATCGGCGGCATCCAAAGTCGCGATGAGCTGCCCCTGTTTGACGGTCTGACCCGGATTGACAAGCACTTTAACCACGCGTGCAGCCACCTCTGCTGCTACCGTTGGGTCTACTAGGCCTTCCAGTGAGCCGATGGCCGCTTCTGTAGTTTCAATCGCTTGGTACTTGACTTCAGTAACGGTAACGAGGGTAGGTTTCAGGCCTTTCTTTTCAGACTTGTCAGCTGTTCCATCGTCTTTTGCGCCGCAGGCGATCAAAAGTAAAGACAGCAGCCCGATAAAAAGAGATGAGGAAATTTTGCACATAAATGTTTTCATTATAATTTTTTAGTCTTTTTTATCTTATGCCAATCAAAGTATGGTCCAGGATCGGTTTTGCGACCTGGTGCAATATCTGAATGTCCAACAATATCTTGTATGGGGTAAGTCTTATTCAAACATTCAAGCAGCAAGTTAAGCGTATGATATTGTGCTGGTTCAAATGCCTCAAAATCACTGCCTTCTAGTTCAATTCCGACCGAAAAATCGTTACAACGTTCACGGCCCTGCCAGTTTGATACGCCCGCATGCCAGGCGCGATGCAGACATGATACAAATTGAATGAGTTCACCATCGCGCCGGATAAGAAAATGTGACGATACTTTACGCGCGTAAATTTCGGCATAGTAAGGGTGTTCATTGGGATCAAGCTGGTTGGTGAATAATTGCACGATGCCGGAACCCCCGTACTCATTGGGCGGCAGACTGATGTTGTGTATGACAATCATGCTCACCGAACAGTGTTCCGGCCTTTCGTCATAATTGGGTGAGGCGATTTGTGTGGTAGGTTCAACATAGCCGGCGGCATTCAGTTTTAATTTATGCGTTTTTAATTGTTGGTTGGACATGCAAGTAGGGGTGTTATCAGCTAAAATTCTGTTTATTAAGTAGTTTATTGTAAAGGTAAAACCATGGTTTTTGTGCTGCTTTTGGCGATGTTGCTGGTAATTTTAATTGCGGCGGAAGTGTTCACTAACGCGCTGGAGCATTTGGGCGAAAAGCTCGGCATTTCAGAAGGCGTGACCGGCTCACTTTTCGCAGCGGTTGGTACGGCCTTGCCGGAAACTTCCGTGCCTTTGCTCGCTTTGCTTGCAGGCACACAAAATGCAGCCACCAATGAGGAAATCGGCGTAGGGGCGATTTTAGGCGCGCCCTTGATGCTGGCTACTTTGTCGGTGTGCCTGATGGCGGTTTCGGTATGGAAACGTCGCGGCACCCATGGCCATCTAAGACCAGAACGTACTGGCTTAACACGGGACCTAAACTTTTTTCTGGTTGCATTCGGGTTTGCGACCATCGCGCTCTTCATCCCGCACAGTCTGGTTGCTGTGCGCTATGGCTTAGGTTTCTGCATGGTGATGATTTATTTTATCTATGTGATGGTGACATTACGTGCCTCTAAAGCTCTAGTAGAGGATGGCCATGCCACAGAAGCCGATAGCGATATGTTTTTATGTAAATTGGGGCTGCCCAATAACATGGTAGTGATCGTGATACAGCTTTTATTAGGCCTGGGTCTGTTGATTGCGGGTGCGAAAGGCTTTATTGGTGGTGTGGAAGAAGCTTCGCATCTACTGGGCATTTCCGCGTTGTTGTTATCTTTGCTGATTATTCCTATCGCGACCGAGCTTCCGGAAAAGGTGAACAGCATCTTGTGGGTACGCAAAGGCAAGGACACGCTGGCGTTCGGCAACATTACCGGTGCGATGGTGTTTCAGGGTACGTTATTGCCGGCGATTGGTATCATGCTCACGCCGTGGGAGCCGCGCGAAGAAGTGTTGTGGGGGATTATCGTGACGCTGGTTGCTGCAGGCTGGATGCGTTATTTAATGGCTAAGGGCGGCATTCGCATATGGCATTTGCTGGTGAATGGAACTCTGTATATTGGTTATTTGGTCATCGCGCTCAGTTAATTTTCTTCTAAATTATCGCTTTCCAAATCAGCGTCTTCCTCTTTGGAAAGGCCGAGCTTGGCGAGTCTGTAACGCAGCGTTCTAAAACTTACCCCGAGCAATTTTGCTGCTGCAGTTTTATTGTTGTTGGCTTTGGCCAGGGCTTTTAGAATCGCGCGCTTTTCGATGTCTTCCAGATATTCCGGCAAGCCGATCTCGAGTGTTTTACCCGGGTCAAAGTGTCCTGCTTCTTCACTTCTGACCTTGATTTCTTCACCCATGAACAAGTCATCCGTGCTAATTTTCTGACCATCACACAAGGCCAAAGCGCGTTCCAGCATGTTTTCCAGCTCACGCACATTGCCCGCAAAGTGCAGTTCAGATATAAGTTTTGAAGCGCTTTCTTCAAGCTCAGGCACGGCAATCGACTGCGCCAGACACAGTTTCTGCAATAGTTTTTGCGTGAGTTCCGGAATGTCTTCCGGACGATCCCTCAACGCGGGCATTTTGAGCTGAATGACATTCAGGCGGTAATATAAATCCTGCCTGAACAGGCCTTGCTCCATCAGGGTGCTTAAATTCTTATGCGTTGCGCTGATAATGCGCACATCCACCGCTTCTTCTGTCGTGCCGCCCACGCTGCGCACCTTTTTTTCCTGAATCGCGCGCAATAACTTTACTTGCATGGCGAGCGGCAAATCAGCTACTTCGTCCAAAAACAGCGTACCGCCGTTCGCGGCCTGGAATAAGCCCAAAGTATCCTGTGCGGCACCGGTAAAAGCACCTTTTTTGTAACCAAAAAATTCACTTTCCATGAGGTTTTCCGGTATTGCGCCACAGTTGACGGCAATAAAGGCTCTGTCGCGGCGCGAGCTGTTGCTGTGAATCAGCCTGGCCGCCAGCTCCTTGCCGCTGCCGGATTCGCCGCTGATGTAGACGGGTGCCTGGCTGCGCGCGAGTTTTTCTATCATGGTGCGTACATAGCTCATGGCCGGCGAGTTGCCGATTAAATCGCCCGTATTTTGTGTTTCTTTTACATCGGTGCTCGAAAGTTTAAGCGCGGATTCGACAAGCGGGCGCAGCTGCTTAAGCGAAATTGGCTTGGTCAAATAGTCAAATGCACCGGCTTTTAAGGCGGACACGGCGTTTTCTGCGCTGCCATACGCAGTGATCACCGCTACTGGCAAGCCCATGTAATTTGCCGAAATATGCTGCACCAGTTCAAGCCCCAACCCGTCCGGTAGCCGCATGTCGGTCAAACACAGGTCATACTTTCTACTGGCTAACAGCTGTTTGGCCTCTTCCAAATTACCGGCGCTGTCCGCCCTGATATCCATGCGTTCCAGCGTCAATACTACCAGCTCGCGAATATCGGTTTCGTCGTCAACTACCAAACAATTAAATTGCTGCGCCATGAATTACTAAACCTTTTTGATATGGATGATAAATTGCGTACCAGCGTCTGTAGACTTATATTGCAGCTTCGCGCCATTGGCATCGGCCAGTTCACGCGCAATATAAAGGCCAAGCCCGGTACCGGATTTCTCGGTCGTGAAAAATGGCTCAAACAAATGGCTGCGCACGCTTTCTGGAATGCCTGCGCCATCATCACTGATTTCGATATGCACCGTTTTTGTTTTTTCGGTCAGAGCCAGCGTTAATTTTAGGCTATTTTCAGCTTTTTTACAGTGGCGCCAGCCATTTTTGCACAGGTTCCATAGAATTTGATTTAAATGTCGGCGATCAAACGAAATAACGGTTTCTGCATTAATCAGAGTCAGCTTAAAACAGGAAGCCGGAATTTTCTCTACCGCGCAAAACTGCGTATAAAAATCGAAAATAAAATGTTCCAGGTGAATCACCTCCTGGTTGGTGCGATCGCGTCGATTCAGTTCCAGGACGTCCTTAATGATTTGATCCAGTCGTTGCACATTATCACCTATGATTTGCAGCATGCGCTTGGTGGCCGGGTCGGTATCTTCTTCTTGCAATAATTGATTGGCATGGCTGATCGCGCTGAGCGGATTGCGAATCTCGTGGGCGATATTGGCGGTTAACCGGCCCAGTGCAGCCAATTTGACTTGATGCGCCTGCGTTTGCATCTGCGACCAATCCTCAATGAAAATCACGGCGCCCTGATGGCGGTTTTCTGAAATGGGCAGGAACCTGAGCCGTAATTCGCGTGAAAGCGTGTTCAGTTTTAGGATGTTGGGGGTGATGATATTGGTCGGTGCGAAATCATGTAATGGTTCTGTCTCTTCCAGCCAATGCTGCATCATGCTGGCGATTTCAGGCGAAACTTCGCTGAGCGGTTTTTCCTGCCAGTTTCTGGATTCCACGCTGAGCAGTACTTCTGCCTGCGTATTGTGATGCTTGATCTGAAACTCCTGGTCTACTACCAGCACCCCGTCTTGCATCTCGTGCGTAATCAAGGCATTGATCTGCGCCATATTCTGTACATCCAGGCCGCGTTGCGAGGCTAACAGTTCACTTTGTTTTGCGCGCTTGGCCAGACTATACGCCAGCCAGGCAGTGGCGAAACAGCCCAAACTCAGCAATACCGCAGGCGTGTAATTACCGGCTGTTTTGTCAATAAATAAAATACGGTAGGATTGCTCCAGCAAAATGCCGATACTGGCGATTGCCGCATAGAATAAGGCCAGGCGGCCTTCGCTGATTAAGCTGATGCTGGCGATGGCGATGATTAACAATAAGCCAATCCCGCCTTGGCTGCCGTCCTGTGCATGCATCATCAGCACAATAAATACAATATCGATGATGATCTGAATCGGCAGGCTGATGTCAATGTCGGGTTTTTCCAGCCAGGTAAAAATGGCTGAAATGATGCTGAAAACAAAATAGCCAACGACTAAAGCCGAGAATAAATTGGCAGACACTGCCATATTGGCGCTTTGCAGCCAATTGCTACTGTTAATGAGGTCTTGTGTGACCATCAGCAACAGCGCAATCAGAAAGCGATATGCGTTGTAAAGCTTAAGGCTGTGCCAGCGGGTGGCGTTAATCTTGGCGTCCAAATGCGCAACTAAATCAATCGCCATGCTATTTCTGGCATTCCGGATTGTTACAGTAGATTTTGCCGTTTTTGATCAGGCTTTCGCTCATCGGCACATGACAGCCGCAGTGTGAACACTGCACGAATTTCTCTTCCGTGCCACATTGTGTCGGCTTTGGATTTGCGTTTGCGATAAAGCGTTTCACGATCAGATACAATATCCAGACTAAAACAATCAGCAATAAAATGCGCGTCATAATTCTTCTCAACTCCCGACCGAACCAAGTATTATCAAGTATTATAGGGCTTTTAACCAAAAGCTGGGCGAAATTATCAGATTTTTTGCGGGACGTGGAGCGACGCGCATTCAAGCAAACAGTGTATGCTGTGCGCGATGACCACGTGGCGCTGGATATTGTGCAGGATGCTATGTTAAAGTTGGCTGAAAAATATGCCGATAAACCCGTTACGGAGTATCCCATGTTGTTTCAGCGCATTTTGCAGAATACCATGCGCGATTTCTGGCGCAGACAGAAGGTGCGCAACTTGTGGACAACGCTATTGTCGTCTTTTGGTGCTGGCAAAGATGGTGAGGAAGATCATGACCCGCTTGACACCATTGATGTTGAAGATGAGTCGGACAACCCTATGGTGCAGCTTGAACGCAGCCAGACCATGGTGATCATCGAGAAAGCGATTGAAAAGCTACCGGCGCGTCAACGCGAGGCCTTTGTACTGCGTTATTGGGAAGATATGGATGTAGCTGAAACTGCCGTAATAATGGGTTGCTCGGAGGGTAGTGTCAAAACACACTGCTCGCGTGCGGTACATACCTTAGCTGCACTTTTGCAGAAGCAGGGATTAGGCAGTAAAGCAATGGCGAATTAAGGAGTAAAGTCATAACATGGACAACACCGATCAAGAGTTACACAATGGCAAATTAGACGCGCAAGCCAAGCAGATTGCTGGCTTGCTGGACGCGCACGCCAAGCGTTTGAGCATGCGTACACTCAAACAGTTAGAAAACGGCCGCGAGCGTGCGGTAAAAGCGCATGCACAGCAAATTACCAGCTCGGACGTTAATCGCGATGGCACCTTGAGTAACATCTACTTATGGGCGGAACATCATCGTATCGTCAGTACAGGCATGGTGTTGGGGGCAATTATTGCGGGTTTTGTAATTATGCAGTCATTTAGCCAAAAAGATTCTAGCGATGCATTTTTACTAAGTGCGGATCTGCCCCCAGAAGCCTTCGTGGACAGAAGCTTCGAGCCTTATTTAAACAACGGGCAAACCAAGTTATAGTTTAAATATAGTTAAAGAATTTTTTAGAGTTTATATAAGAAGAAGTCGTGCTTGAATGAATAAAAATGTATTGTTGTTAGCAACTGTAGTAATCAGTCTACAAGTGAGCGGATTTGCCTGTTCAAATGAGAATACCTTGGTGGCAATGGGCGATATCGGCAGCATTAAATCATCGGTGAATGATGACGCTGGTAATGGGGCGCCAATTCAAACATGGAGTCAACTTACTGATGAGCAGCGCAAGGTTCTAGCGCCATTAGGGTCAGAGTGGGATACTTTAAGGCCGTGGCAGCGCGAAAAAATGCTGGATATTGCCAAGGATTACCCGAAAATGGATGCACAAAAGCAGCAGCGCGTGCAAAAGCGCCTTAACAGCTGGAGTCGCATGACGCCTTATGAGCGTGAAAATGCGCGCAAACGGTATGTGCAGTTTCATGCGCTTAGCCCGGAGAAGCAAGATGAAATACGCAAAAAATGGGCGGAGCACCAAAAACTACCAGAGACGGAGCGTGCAAAGCTGCGCAAGGAGTCTGCAGAATTGGAATACGGGCCAGACTTGGAGTAATTCAGAATCTTGGTATCACTTAAAATTTAGCGTAGTTTTATATTGTGAGATTGGAAATACTAGCCCGCTATTAATTCGATAGCGGGCTTTTTTACATCATGAATGAAAATGACATGACCCAAAATGTTAGCCGTCTTAGGCTTTTTGCTGCTTGCATCTATGAGCTATTATTGTTGATCGCATTGTGGATGCTGTGCACATGGGTTTTTGTGAGATTGTTTGGTGAGGCGACAACGCCCTACAAGCTTTTTTACTTGAGATTGTCTTTATGGTTGGTGGCAGGCGCCTATTTTGTTTGGTGCTGGAGCAAAACTGGGCAGACTTTAGCGGCACAGACCTGGAAAATCAGACTGGTGAATCAGCAAAATGCCACGCTAAGTATAAAACAGGCGCTAATTAGATACGCCCTGGCAAGCGCATCAGTATTGGCTCTTGGGCTAGGCTTTGTTTGGGCTCTGGTGGATAAAGATCAATTGTTTTTGCATGACAGGTTGTTAAAAACGCGCTTTATCCGTGTGGCTTAGCCTTACTTATCTGCGTTCAATCACAAATAGCAAACTCAATCCTGCAATCAAAAATATCACCGTAGGAGTAATTGCGCTCATTAAAGGTGGCCAATCATTCAGCACCCCCAAATGAATAAACACCCGATTCATAATCTGGTATGCCACGCCCAGCATGACGCCAGTAAAAATCTTGGCACTGGTGCCACCGGCGCGTTGCTGTAAAAAGCCGAAAGGCAGTGCCAAAATCACCATGACCATACAGGCAAGCGGATAAATCATTTTAGACCAAAGCGCCACTTCATAACGGGTGGTTTTTTGCTTGTTTGTTTCTAAGTGGTTGATAAATGAGTACAAATTCCATGCCGACATTTTCTCCGGCGCAACCAGCAGCACATTGAGCAGCTCCGGGCGAATCAGCGATTTCCAGTTGGCCTTGTTAAAAAATTGTGTCTGGACGCTGGTCTGCTCGATTTTTTGATGCGTATTATATTTCGTTTGCCTGACTTCGCTTAATCCCCAATGTTCGTCAGCAAAGTCAGCTTTTTTGGCAATGCTGATGCTGCGCAATTTGAAGTCCTGGTCAAACTCATAAATATGCACATTCAACAGACTGGCATCGGGCAAAACGGTTTCAACATTCACAAAGCTTTTGCCGTCTTTTACCCATAAGCCGGATCTGAAGTCTTGCGCCACCACTGAATCGGTTGCCTTTATGCGCATGCGCTGCGCCATTTTTTCACTGATTGGCGTAACCAGCTCACCGACCACAAAAGTGATGACGGTGAACAATAAGCCGACTTTAAGCAGGATTAAACCGATATTCAGCAAAGATATCCCACTCACACGCATTACCACGAGCTCAGAATTGCGCGCTAGCGTGCCCAGGCTATACATCATGCCGACCAGCACAGCGACCGGTACTACATCGTACACGTGCCCAGGTACGCTCAATAATACAAACACCAGCATCTGACTAATGCCATAGCTGCCTTGGCCGAGACTGTCCAGTTCCTGGATTAAATCAAAAAACGAGAACATGGCGAGCAGACCCAGCATGATCATCAAGATATTGACGCTGGTTTCCTGCCAAAAATAGCGATTAATGATTTTCATGATGCGTTAAAACTTTTTCTGACGGCTTAGCCGAAAGTTGATTGGAAGTTTCGGCATCAATGGCAACAGATGGGTGCGCCGATAAAACATATAAAATGCCAGCATTAGAAAAAACAAATGTACCGGCCACAGGCCGACCATGGTGCTTAGTCTACCTTGCGTGATCCAGGCTTGAAAGATACTTAATATATTGTTGTAGATCATATAAATGACCAGCGCAAAGATCAGGTTGAGTGAACGCCCGGCGCGTGGGTCGACAAAGCTTAAAGGGACCGCCAGCAACACCAGTATTAGCGCCGAAATTGGAATGGCGAGCCGCCACTGTAGTTCCGCATTATTGCCAGAATTTGTGTCTTGTAGCAGTTCTTTAGTAGATATGGCTTGCTTAGTATAGGGTTCGGGTGCCGCTTCTTTGGTTTGGACGCGTATCGCATAACGCTCGAATTCTGTGGTTGAAACTTCGGCAGAATTTGGCTTGCCTTCGTAGCGGCGGCCTTTTTCCAATACTAGAAAATTGTCGCCATTTAGTTCTTTTTTACGGTAGCCAGTACTTGCTACAATTACCCCGGTTTTTTGATGCTGCGTGGACTGCACAAAGATATTTTTTACGACGTTGCCAAGTTCATCAAAGCTTTCTACAAAGTAAACACGGTCGCCGTTATTGGATTCCTTAAATACTCCGGGGCTGATGGATGAGAGCTCGTCCCGGCTTTTTAGCTGAGTTCTGTAATCCTGGCCTTTTTGCGTGGCCCAGGGCATCACCCATAGGCTTAAAAGCGTGATGACAACAATGATGGGCGTGGCAAAGGTTAAAATGGGGCGTATCCATTGGGTAATGCTTAAGCCCGAGCTAAACCAGGCCACCATTTCAGAATCGCGATGCCAGCGCGTAAGCGTGAGTAAAACGCCCAGAAAAATACTTAAAGATAGAATCATCGGCAGGAATTTCACCATGTTAAAGCCGAGTATGATATTAATCGCATCATTGGGTAAAATGCCTTTTGCGGCAAGCTGCACCAAATAGCCTGCGCGCTGGGCGATGACAATGCCGATCAATATAAAGAACATTGCACTGGCGGTGCCGATAAGCTCATGCGACAAAGATTTTTTGAATATTTTCAATTTAAATATGTTCAATATTGCGCTTTGAATTCGCATCAAAACGCTAGATAATTAAGTAGGGTAGAATTAGCCTAAACCTAGTAAAAATTAAAAGAGAATAAAATGGAATTTAGCATAAAAAACGGAAATCCCGAAAAACAACGCTCAGATTGCCTGATTGTAGGCGTATTTGAGGGCCGCAAGTTAACGGATGCAGCAAAAAAATTGGATATTGCTTCCAACAAAGCCATCAGTGCAGTACTGAAGAATGGCGATATGGAGGGCAAATTAAACTCCATGCTAGTGCTGAACCAGGTTACGGGGATTGCCGCGGCACGTGTTCTGCTGGTAGGTCTGGGTAAAAAGGCGGAATTTAGCGAGCGTCATTATCGCCAGGCCGTGCGCGCAGCGATTAAGGCACTGCCGAAGGGCGTTGCTAGCGCGAGCATTTTCTTGACTGAATTACCCATTAAAAAATCCGACATTCATAGTAAAGTCGCTCAGTTGGTGGAAGTGGCGATGGATGCGACTTACCAGGTGAACGCCATTAAAGCCAAAAAAGCGGAACCTAAGGCGCTGAATAACATCGCGATTTATGTCACCAAACCTGAAAACTCTCAAGCGGAAGACGGCATTAAGCATGGCTTGGCGATTAGCTCCGGTGTGAGTTTAGCCAAAGATCTGGGTAATTTGCCGCCCAACATCTGTACGCCGACCTATTTAGGCGAGCAGGCTGAAAAACTTGCCAAACAATATGGATTCAAAGTGGAGGTGTTAGACAAGGCCGAAATCGAAAAGCTGGGTATGGGGTCGTTCCTGGGGGTCGCGCAGGGCAGCAAGCAGCCGCCGCGCCTGATTGTGCTACAGCATCAGAAAGGCAATAAAAAGCAAAAGCCGGTCGTCCTCGTGGGCAAGGGCATCACTTTTGATACCGGCGGCATTTCAATTAAACCTGGCGCTGACATGGATGAAATGAAGTATGACATGTGCGGCGCGGCCAGTGTACTCGGTACCTTTAAAGCCATAGGCGAGATGGATTTGCCGATGAATGCGGTTGGCATCATCCCCACATGCGAAAACATGCCGGACGCAGGCGCCATTAAGCCCGGTGACATCCTGACCAGCATGTCCGGGCAGACCATTGAAGTGCTGAATACCGATGCCGAAGGCCGCCTGATATTGTGCGATGCGCTCACCTATGCCGAGCGTTTTGAGCCAAGCGCCGTGGTCGACATTGCAACACTGACCGGCGCCTGTGTCATTGCCTTGGGACATCACCCAAGCGGTTTGTTCAGCAACAAAGACGCTTTGGCAAAAGAGCTGCTAGAAGCCGGTGAGATTTCGCATGACCGTGCATGGCATATGCCACTGTGGGAGGATTATCAACAGCAGCTGGATAGCAATTTTGCCGACATGGCCAATATTGGCGGGCGCGCTGGCGGCAGTATTACCGCGGCTTGCTTCTTATCGCGCTATACTAAAAAATATGATTGGGCACACTTGGATATTGCGGGAACCGCGTGGAAATCTGGTAAAGAAAAGGGTGGTACAGGCCGCCCAGTTCCGCTGTTAACGACATTTTTAGTGCGGCGCGCGGCAAAAGCCAAATAATGCGTATAAATATAACTGATAGTTAAAAAATTAAATCATGACACGCATAGATTTTTATTTTAATGTTGCTGATAAGCCTCAGAAAATATCGGATCTGGTTCAGTCATCGTTGTCAAAACGTCGGCTGGTGACCATACTGGTTGATGATGAAGGCATGGCAGGTAAAGTGAGTGCCGGTTTGTGGCAAAAGAAACCTGAAAGCTTTCTGCCGAATGTGCTGGTAAATCACACATTAGCAAAACAAACCCCGGTCATTATTCACTGGCAGGAGAACGCCTTGCTGCAGGATGATATGTTGATCAATTTTACGCCTGACACACCGGGGTTTTTCAGCAGATTTACGCATTTGGTCGAGTTGGTAGGCGATGATGAGCACGATAAAATCGCGGCGCGGCAACGCTATAAGTTTTATCGTGACAGAGGCTATGAAATTAAAACCATTGACCATGCTCAAGTTCATTCACTTTCAGTTGAATAGTGAATGCTGTGAATAGAGGGCGTTATGAATAGAGAATATGGTGGCAGATAAAAAAATTCCATTACTAACAGAGGTTTACCAACCAAAGCCGAGCGCCGAGGTTGAACCTAAGACAAAACGGCAAGACGATCCAACATTGGGCATCACGCCGGAGCTGATTTCCCGGGTAACCGGGCATGTTAGGCCGCGGCTGGAGGCTGAAATCACGCAATCGGTGCTGGAGAGCGTGCGCGAAGTTATTAAAAAAGATTTGCTTGAGGATCTGCAAGCCGAAATTAAAACCGCGCAGCTTGCGCTTGAAAAAAATACCAGTGATTTTGTAGATAAAACCAAGGCGGATCTTAAAACGGAACTGCCACGCATGTACCAGGCCAGCGCCGATTTTGTGTATACAAACCTCGAGGAAAGAATTGCGGTATTGCAGAATGACATGATTTCAAAGTTTGATCTCATGCTTGCAGATGTTACGCAGACTGCGACGCAGGCGGCCAATGCCCAAATTGGCTCGCATGTAGAGGCGCTGCAGACTGATGCCAGCGCGCGTATCATGCATGGTTTGGATCAGGAACTGCAGGCGTTTCAGGAGCAATCGTTAAGCCAGCATCAGGCGCAATTAGGCGAAGCGCTGGCCGGTGTTTTTCAATCGATGCATCAAAATGCCAAAACAGAGTTGCAGCTACAGCTGGCATCCATGCAGACGGAGGCGCTGACACAAATGCGCGCCGCGTTTAGTGAGGCCATGCCCGCTATTTATACCGCTGCGGTGGCCGAGCAGCAGGAGGCAATTACAGAACAGATCAGCCAGCACCTCAACCAGGAACTGCAGGCGTTTCAGGAGCAATCGTTAAGCCAGCATCAGGCGCAATTAGGCGAAGCGCTGGCCGGTGTTTTTCAATCGATGCATCAAAATGCCAAAACAGAGTTGCAGCAACAGCTGGCATCCATGCAGACGGAGGCGCTGACACAAATGCGCGCCGCGTTTAGTGAGGCCATGCCCGCTATTTATACCGCTGCGGTGGCCGAGCAGCAGGAGGCAATTACAGAACAGATCAGCCAGCGCCTTAACCGGGAAATGCTGGCGTTTCGGGAGCAGTCGTTTAGCCAGCATCAGGCCCAATTGAGAGAGGGGATGATGAATATATTTCAGAGCGTTAATAATCAGGCCAAAACGGATTTGAACCAGCAGATGGAATTGATACAGGCGGACGCGCTGAAACAGATGCGCGACACCATCAATGAGGCATTGCCCACTATTTATACCGCCGCCGCAGAAGAAATGCGCGATAAATTTGCTGATGAGATGACTACGCAAAGCACGCAGGTGCGGGAAAGTTTCTTATTGAAGGTAAACGCCGATCTGCCCGCAGTGCAGGAGGTGATGCGTGACAACATCCAGCAAGTGCTTGCCACGGCATTGCCCACACTGGAAAACGATTTGCGCAAGCAGTTGACAGTCGAACTGCAGGATTTGTTGCTTAAAGTTAAGTTTGTATTGCCAAAATAACTTAATCGGTTTCGATCAGCGCCTGATAAGCCTCGGCGCTTAAAAGATGCTGGATGTCCTCGGCATTGTCCGGCTTGAACTTGAATATCCATGCGGTATAGGGCGCATCGTTGATAGTCTCCGGTGCATTCAATAAATCGTGGTTGATTTCGGTGACAATGCCATCCATCGGTGCGTGCAGATCAGAACCTGTTTTAACCGACTCCACCACCCCGCAGGGTGTGCCTTTTGCAAGCGCATCATTAACCTTGGGTGGCTCGACAAAGACAATGTCACCGAGCAGATCCTGAGCGTAGTCCGTGATGCCGGCAAGCCAGTTTCCATCAGGAGTCTGGTTTACCCAAAGATGCTCTGCTGTATAATGCAACTTGTTTGGAAATTTCATGGTCGGATCCGCATAGTTTTATGCTATTTTCGCACAAAGTTAATGTTTCTGAGCAATAAGACTTGTACCAAAAAAGTCACAATCCGAATTATGTTAATATTTTTTTTATAAATGCATGCTAACCTAATGACAAATATATATTTTTTATATATTATAAATTCAAACGTTATAGAAATGTGGTGGTAATGATGAAGTCAGTATTCAAGAAAATGATGATGCTTTATGTGTCGCTGGCTTTGGTTGCTGCGCCTGTTGAGTTATTGGCGGGGACTAAAAAGTCACAAAAACGCATTCATTCAAGTCAAAAGAGTTCTCTTAGCAAGCAGCGAATCTCCAACCGTCAAAATCTAAAAAGAGTCAGCGTTAAATTGCGGGCATCACGTACCATACAGCCACGAAACGCGTTTATGGCGGAGGACAGTTTCGAAAGCAGTGGTGTTTTGCAGTTGGCCTCGAATAAGGCGCTGATCGTAAACCAGAACACAGGTGAGGTGATTTACGCAAAAAATACCAATCTTGCCGCTCCTATTGCTTCAATCACCAAATTAATGACAGCGATGGTGATGCTGGATGCGAAACAGCCTTTGGATGAGGTCATTGCTATTTCCAGCGAAGATGTCGACTATCTGAAAGGCACGAGTTCCAGACTAGCAGTGGGCTCCAGGCTGAGTCGCGGTGAGTTCCTGCAATTGGCGTTAATGGCTTCAGAGAACCGCGCGGCATCCGCATTGGCGCACAATTACCCTGGCGGGAAATATGAGTTCGTGAAGGCAATGAATGCCAAGGCGCTTCAGCTGGGCTTGTTTAATACGCGCTTTGTAGATCCGACAGGGCTGGATAGCGCAAATGTGTCAACCGCCGAAGATTTAGCCAAAATGGTGCAGGCGGCATATCAGTATCCTGAAATCAGGTCTGCAACCACTACGCCATCGCATGAGGTATATGTTGAAGGACGTAACTACCCGGTCAATTTTAATAACACGAACGGCTTGGTGCGTGCTGGTGAGTGGGAAATTGGTCTATCCAAAACAGGGTTTATTAATGAGGCTGGACGCTGTCTGGTGATGCAGGCACAGATTGCTGGTGAGCCGATGATTGTGGTGTTATTGGATTCCTATGGCAAAATGACTCGCATCGGGGATGCTAAACGCATTCGTAAATGGATGGAGCATAATGGCGATCCAAGACCGACGACCACTGGCCAGATCCAGCCTGTCATGTCTGGCAGTATTTCCTAGATTAAAATCTAATTGATAAAAAAGCGGCGCCAAGTATAACTTTGGGCCGCTTTTTTATTTCTTGGCAGTTGATTTTTTTGCAGCAGGTTTTTTAGCGGCAGATTTTTTGACAACCGTTTTCTTTGCGGCCGGTTTTTTGGCATTGGCTTTCTTGGCAGGTGTTTCTTTTGCAGCTTTTTCGGCCAGTAATCCAAGCGCCTCCTCAAGTGTCAACTCTTCAGGCGCAATGCTTTTTGGCAGGGTCACACGCACCTTGCCATGCTGCACATACGGCCCATAGCGGCCAGCATATACTTCGATCCTGCCCTCTGCCGATGGATGCGCACCTAAATCCGCAATCGGTGCAGGGCCAGTGTTAGCCTGGGCCAGTAAGTTCGAGGCGCCAGCCAAATCGATACTGAATACACTTTCTGATTTCGGTATCGATTTAAACTTGCCATCGTGATTGACATAAGGCCCAAAGCGGCCAATGTTGGCGATGACTTTTTTTCCGGTTTCCGGATGCAAGCCCAAATCGCGCGGTAGCGATAGCAGCATGTTGGCAATATCAATATTGACATTGGCAAGCGGAATTTCCTTGGGGATGCTCACACGTTTCGGTTTTTTCTTATCGCCTTCAACTGCCACGCCCACTTGCAAATAGGGGCCGTAAGGGCCGTTCATTAAATAGATCCTTTTACCGGATCCCACATCGGTGCCGATTGCAACTGGGTCAGCGCCAACGGTTGCAGCGCCATTCAGGCTGCGCTTGTAGTCGCATTTCGGCGTATCGTTATAGCCTGTACAGCCGATAAAACTGCCGTAGCGGCTTAACTGTTTCTGCAGCGGTTTGCCGCATTTTGGGCAGGCCTCATCAAGCAGCTCATTGCCAGGGCGCTCTACATCGGCTTTGCTAAGTATTTGCTGGTTAAAATCCTGCCAAAATTCATCCATGAGCGGAATCCACTCACGCTCGCCTTCAGCCACGCTATCCAGTGCATTTTCCAGGTTGGCGGTAAAATCGTAATCGACGTATTTGGAGAAATGCTCGGTCAGGAATTTATTGACCACGCGGCCCACATCCGTCGGCGTAAAGCGCTTCTTGTCGAGGATGGCATATTCACGATCCTGCAGTGTGCTGATGATGCTGGCGTAGGTAGAAGGGCGGCCAATACCGTATTCTTCCAGTACTTTCACCAAACTTGCCTCGCCGTATCTGGGGGGCGGTTCGGTAAAATGCTGATCGCCGTAAACTTTTTCTACATTCAAAACCTCGCCGGTTTCTAAATGCGGCAGTTTGGCCTCGGTTTCTTCTTCCTCGTCTGCCTTAACATCATCGCGGCCTTCCGTATAAACGGCGATAAACCCGGGGAATACAAGCGTCTGGCCGCTGGCACGGAATAAGTTGGCCTCAGAACCTACAGCCAAATCCACACTCACGGCATCAAACTTTGCTGGCGACATTTGACACGCTACGCTGCGCTTCCAAATCATTTCGTAGAGTTTAAACTGTTCGTCGTTCAGGTATTTACGCATGCTGGCAGGCGTGCGGAAAATATCGGTCGGGCGTATCGCCTCATGCGCTTCCTGCGCATTTTTGGCTTTGGTTTTGTACATGATGGGCGATTTGGGTAAATAATCCGCCTCAAAATTTTTCTTCACGTAGTCACGGATGCTCATCACCGCTTCGGCTGCCATGCTGAATGAATCGGTACGCATGTAAGTGATTAGGCCAACTGTGCCGGAGCCGATCTCCACGCCCTCATATAGCTGTTGGGCCACGCGCATGGCGCGGCTGGTAGTAAAGCCCAACTTACGCACCGCCTCCTGTTGTAATGTCGAAGTGGTAAACGGCGCAGCAGGGCTGCGGCTGCGCTGTTTCTTCTCGACGCGCGAAACAGTGGTTTTGCCTGCGCTGATGAGTAGCAATTTGCCGACAATGTCCGCTTGCTGGTCATGATTGATGACGCTGAACTGCTCGATTTTTTCGCCATCCAGCTGAATGAGTTTGGCGCTGAAACGATGCGCGTGTTTAAGTGCATCAAGATGAATCGTCCAGTATTCCTGGCTTTTGAAGGCTTCGATTTCCAGCTCGCGCTCTACAATCAGGCGCAGCGCAGGGCTTTGCACGCGGCCTGCTGAAAGGCCGCGACGGATTTTCTTCCAAAGCAGGGGTGATAAATTAAAGCCGACCAGATAATCCAGTGCACGACGCGCTTGCTGCGCATTGACCAGATTCATCGCGATGTCGCGCGGATGTTCTATGGCGTGTTTAACGGCTGTCTGCGTAATCTCGTTGAATTCCACGCGCTTTAAAATTTTATTTTTGAGTAATTTTTTATCTTTCAGGATTTCTGCTATATGCCATGAAATCGCTTCGCCTTCGCGGTCCGGGTCGGTTGCCAGATAAATACTGTCGGCTGATTTGACGGCTTTGGCAATCGCATCCACGTGTTTGCTGTTGCGATCAATAATGTCGTACTTCATGGCAAAATCGTTGGCAGGGTCTACCGCGCCGTTTTTAGGAATCAAATCACGCACATGGCCGTAGGACGCCAACACTTCGAACTCGCTGCCGAGATATTTTTTAAGTGTTTTGGCTTTTGAAGGCGATTCAACAATAAGCAGTTTGGACATTTAAACCTTGAATTTAAGGGCTAGAATTAACGCATTGCCTAGATAATAGCAAGCTAACGCGCAAATGCACAATAAGCGATTAGACAAAATATCGAGTGAGAGATAATTAATTGCGGGTAAATTCTATGCGCTTGCCATCATTCTGGGCAATGCTCAAGGCTGCGCCTTCGCTGGCAATATCACCAAATAGCGGATCTTCGTCTTCACGCTCGGCCTGGCTTAAGCCTTTGAAATCATACAAATTAAAATCGGCCAAGTGTGACGGCTCGACATTGGTGATGGCGCGGAAGATGTTATTGATGCGGCCGGGCTGCTCGCGTTCCCAAGCTTGCAGCATGTCTTTCACTTTTTGGCGTTGGAGATTTTCCTGGGAACCGCATAAATCGCATGGAATAATCGGGAACTGCATTTGGCGCGCATAGCTGGCGATATCTTTCTCGCTGCAGTAAGCCAATGGCCTGATGACGACGTTTTGCTTGTCATTGGTGGCGAGTTTGGGCGGCATGGCTTTGAGCTTGGCGCCGAAAAACATATTCAAAAACAGCGTTTCCACAATGTCATCGCGATGATGCCCCAGCGCGATTTTATTCGCCCCCAGCTCTTTTGCGGTGGTGTAGATAATGCCGCGCCGTAACCGCGAACAAAGACTACAAGTGGTTTTTCCTTCAGGGATTTTCTCTTTCACGACAGAATACGTGTCGGCCTCGACAATGCGGTAATCAATACCGAGCTGTTCAAAATAAGCAGGCAGAATATCTACCGGGAACCCTGGCTGTTTTTGGTCCAGGTTCATCGCAATCAGCTTGAAGTTGATAGGCGCGCGCTCCTGCAGAGCGAGCAGAATCATGAGCATGGCGTGACTATCTTTGCCGCCGCTCATGCAAACCAGCACGGTGTCGCCTTCCTCAATCATGCTGTAGTCGCCAATCGCCTTGCCTACGGACGTAATCAGGCTGTTACGCAATTTTACAAAATTGCCAGAAGCATTATCAGGTAAGTGTTTGATCATAAATTGAGCGACCTTCCGCCATCCACCGCAAGCACATGGCCGGTAACAAATGGGGCATCATAAACCAAGAATTTAACAGCTTTTGCAATGTCGCTTGCTTCACCCACACGTTTAAGTAAGGTTTGCGAAATCACGCGCTGGCGATACACCTCGTCAAATTGCGGGTTGTTCTCCGGCCATTGCACGGGGCCTGGAGCAACTGCATTCACGCGCACCTCAGGGCTGAGTTCATGCGCGAGTGATTTGGTGAGTGTGACCAGGCCCGCTTTGGCGACGCTGTATACCACGTAACCTTTTTTCGGGCGCTCGATATGCATGTCGGTAATATTCACAATGCAGCCATGATTTTTGCGTAATTCTGTGGCGGCAGCCTGGGCAAGAAACATGGGCGCTTTAAGGTTGCTGCCCATCAAATCGTGCCAGTTTTCCTCGTTAATATGGCCAATCTCGGTGGGGTAGTAGGTGGAGGCGTTGTTGATGAGCACGTCCAGTTTGCCAAAATGATTGACGGTTTCATGTACCAAATTAGGCATGACAGCAATATTGAGCAGATCCCCCTGAATGATCGCAACCGAGTTGGCACGCTGAAGATTCAGTTCTGCCTGCAAGGCGCGCGCTTCGTTGACGCTGGTTTTGTAATGGATCATTAAATTAGCGCCATTCGCATGCAGCTCGCGACAAATCGCCGCGCCCACGCGCTTTGCGCCACCCGTAATCAATACCACTTTACCTGTTAGTTTCACAATTCACTCACTTTTTAGTTGCCCACATTATAATAGGGAATGGCCATACCATCTAATAAGAATCTACCTGTCCCACCGCTTGGAGCGCAGACACAAAGCCAGCAGCTTAGTTGCGTGATTCAGCAAGCCATCATGCAGAATGGGGGCTGGATTTCGTTTGCAGACTTTATGCACGCTGCGCTTTATACGCCCAACTTAGGGTATTACGCAGGCGGTACACGAAAATTCGGGCACGGCGGAGATTTTGTTACTGCGCCGGAAATATCTTCGGTTTTTGCCCAAACCCTCGCCCGCCAAGCGGCACAAATATTAGAGGTTAGCAAAGGCAACATTCTAGAACTGGGCGCCGGTACCGGAAAGTTTGCGGTAGATTTATTGCTGGAATTGGCACAGCTGAATAAGCTGCCAAACCAGTATTTTATTCTGGAAGTGAGTGATTACTTGCGCCAGATTCAGCGCGAAACATGCCAGGAAAAACTGCCGACTGAATTGTTCGCCAAGCTCACGTGGCTGGAAACTCTGCCTGAAAAATTCAGCGGCTTGATATTGGGTAACGAAGTGCTGGATGCGATTCCCGTCCACATGCTGCACAAAACGGCGGAAGGCTGGCGCGAGCGCGGCGTGGGTTTTGCAGATGAATTTGTGTGGCAGGATGCACTGTTAAGTGCGCCTAATCTAGCGGAAAATCTGTCTGATGATTTGCCGCAAGATTATGTGACGGAAGTCTGCCCCGCCGCATCAGCATTGGTACGCAGCCTAGCGGAAATATTGGAAACAGGCGCGATTTTACTTATAGATTACGGGTTTTCCGCGCGCGAGTATTATCATCCGCAGCGCAACCAAGGCACGCTGATGTGCCACTATCAGCATCTTGCACACAGCGATCCGCTGACGCATATTGGGCTGCAGGACATTACCGCGCATGTCAATTTCACCCAAATAGCCCAAGTGACTAATATAAATGGCTCCGGGGAGGCGCATGAAATAAGGCTAGCAGGCTATGTCAATCAAGCCCGGTTTTTAATCAATTGCGGCATTTTAGAGCTGTTGCAGCAGTTTTCGCCGCACGAGCCGCTGTACATGAAGCTGGTGGTAGCAGCGCAGAAACTCATGTCCCCCGCCGAAATGGGCGAGTTGTTCAAAGTGATTGCGCTGACTAAAAATATGGAATTGCCGCTGCTGGGTTTTGCGCAGGGTGATAAAGCGCATACGCTCTAAAATAATATCAGTATAATGCGCGCCATGACAGATACAGAAAACATACAATATCGCCGCATTCGCAGCTTCGTATTGCGTCAGGGCAGGCTCACCAAGGGCCAGGAGCGTGCGCTGGAAACGGGCTGGCCGAATTACGGCGTGGATTATCGCCAAACCATGCTTGATTTAAGCCAGTTATTTGGTCGTAGCGATAGTAAAAAAATCCTCGAAATTGGCTTTGGCATGGGTGATGCTACCGCGCAGATCGCGCAGACTTTACCAGAGGAGGATTTTTTGGCAGTGGAAGTGCATACGCCCGGAGTCGGCAGTCTGCTTAAGCTAATTCAAGAGCAGGCACTTACCAACATCCGCATTATTCAGCATGATGCGGTCGAGGTGTTGCAGAATATGCTGCCAGATGCCAGTCTCGATGGCGTGCATATTTTCTTTCCTGATCCGTGGCACAAAAAGCGTCATCACAAACGGCGCCTGATTCAGGCCGAATTTGTAAGGCTGTTGTGTAGCAAACTTAAAACCGGCGGCTATTTGCACGTGGCGACCGATTGGCAGGAATATGCCGAATGGGTGCTGGAGGTGCTGCGCGCCGAGCCGCAACTGCAAAACACGGCGGCCAAAGAGAACAATGGCTTCGCAGAAAAGCCTGAATATCGCCCACTGACCAAGTTTGAAAATCGTGGATTAAAGCTGGGGCACGGCGTCTGGGATTTGGTTTTTACGCGTGTCTAAGTGGCTACGTGAGCAAACCGCTGTGTATCGCTCGCTCACCTCTCACACATAAAATGAAGCGATTTATTCCTGAGTATTTTCCGAAAACAGCCACGCACCTATAATTTTCTCGGCTTCTTCCACACCTTGTTTTTTGAGGCTAGAGAACAGTTGAACCGTACAGTTCCCCCAAATGCTTTCTAACTCTTTTCGTACTTTCATTAACGTTTGATTCGCTTCGTTGCGCGAGAGTTTATCTGATTTAGTGAGCAGCACATGTACTGGTTTACCGCTTGGACAAAACCAGTCTAGCATTTGTCTGTCCAGCGGAGTGAGCGGGTGGCGGCTATCCATGACAAGCACCAGGCCCGCAAGGCTGGTGCGCTCGCTTAAATAGCGCGACAGCACACTTTGCCAGTGTGCGCGCATTGCCTCCGGTACCTTGGCGTAACCGTAACCGGGCAAATCAACCAAGTGCCTGTCATTACCGAGGGTAAAAAAGTTAATCAGTTGTGTGCGACCAGGCTGTTTACTCACATAAGCCAGGCGATTATGGTTAGCCAGCGTGTTGAGTGCGCTGGATTTCCCAGCATTGGAGCGCCCGGCGAACGCCACTTCAATGCCGCTGGCAGGCGGCAGATCGCGCAGATGGTGGGCTGAAATGTGGAATGAGGCGTTCTGGAATAAAGGCATGCAATATTTTTGCTATAAATGAATTAAGCCGCAAATGCTATCACGAACGGGCTATTCTTGATAAAATATTAGATTGATTAAATAGTTATAAGGTTGCGGGGTTTAAGTATGCGTATCGGTTTAGCGGCATTGTTGTTAAGTTTGGCAGTTTCATCAGCCTTGGCAGAAACAAAAACTGCTGGTAATAAAGCGGCAGAAAAGTCGCCGCCAGTGGTTGCCGAAGCAACTCCTACAGAAAAAACCGTGCAGACGGTGTGCGCTGCGTGCCATGGGCCAGATGGGAATAGCGTGGTTACTTTGAATCCGAAACTGGCAGGCCAGAGTTCGGATTATCTGTTAAAACAACTCACCAATTTCAAAGAGGGCACGCGCGCCAATGCCGTGATGAGCGGCATGATGGCCAACTCAACGCCAGAAGAAATGAAGAATCTAGCTGCATATTTTTCTGCAAAAAACCCAACTTTAGGTCAGGCCAAAACCAATGGTGTGGGTTCGCTGGGTGAAAAAATTTACCGGGGCGGCATTGCCGCAACCAACGTGCCTGCCTGCGCGGCTTGTCACGGCGCAACCGGTGCCGGTATACCAAAGCGGTTTCCTCGTTTGGCCGGCCAGCATGCCGATTACACGTTGGCGCAATTGAGAACGTTCCGCACGGGCGAGCGTGCAAATGCGCCGATGATGCAGGCAATCGCAGCTAAAATGTCCGATGCAGAAATGCAGGCGGTTGCTGATTACATGCAGGGTCTGCGTTAATCGTCAGTTTGCGGGATTGGGCGCAAGCGCAATCCTGAAACGCACCTCGCCGTTCACGTTAGTGGCTAAACTCAACGCATAGCCTGCCTGTCTGGCATCCTGTGCGGCATGATATAGCCCCACGCCCAGCCCATTGGGGGAAGCGATGTGTTTTTTAAACAAATCGTTAGCAATCCCGGCATGCATTGCCTTACCGGTATCAACCACATCAATACAAAATCCGCTGTCGCCCTCATCGTGCATTTCTACTTTGATCGAGGTATCCGGCTGATGTTTGGTTTTTTCGAGCGCGTTGTTCAGCAGGTTATCCAGCACGCTGTCCAGCACTTCGGCATTGATCTCTTGTTTGGGTAAATTATCCGCAGCAAATTCAATATCATCATGGTGATGCCGCAATTGCAGATTTTTCCACCAAGCCGACATTTTTTCGAGCCTTTTCTTTTCTTCTCCGGGTGCTTTGAGTTTATCGAGTGTGGCAGCAATGCGTTGGTTGAGCATTGGCAGTTGCCTGCGGATAAGTCGCAGCAGGGCTTCGTTATCGGCTTCATTGCCGGTATTATTGCTTTGCTCGGCAGCAGAAACCAGCGCACCCACGGATTGCAGAATGTTTTTAATATCATGCGTCAGGCGCGATCCAGTTTCATAAAAAGCCTGCATATAGGCATTTTGCCGCAGGGTTTCTTCACGGCGTTTGGCTTCATAAAATTCGCCCATAATCTGCGTGAGCAGTTTTACATGCACATAAAGCGCAGGCGAAATCTGCCAGCGCGTATGCAGGCTCATGTGAAAATCTTTAAAGCTAAAATGCGTGATATGCTCAGATGTTTCACCCAGCTTGCCTTGCGATTCATCAGCCAACCAGGAAACGCCCGACACCCAAGGCAACGCGGTCATCTCACCCATGGCGGCCTGAATAAAGCCATTTGGGGTGGATTCAATCTCGCCCATCGCAGCAATGTTTTTAACCCATTTTTCAAATGGCATGCCGATACTAAGCAGATAACGCGACATGAGCAGCTCAACACCCGAGAACCGCGTGTTAGGTTTCCATAGAAAGCTGAAAGTAATCAGGCCAAATGCCAAGCCAAAGATGGTGATAAACATCACCTGGACATAGTTGATTGCCTGTATCGTACCAATGGCATAACTGGAAAGCGCCAGAATAAACGCCATCATCATCAGCAGCAAGGTATAGAAAAAGTCTAAAATGGGTACTTGGCCAGCTTTATGGGATTGGGTGCCAATAAATAAAATGGCGATAGGCAGCAAGGGGATGAAATAGCGAATCACAAATTTCGCTGCTTCCAGGTCGTCAGAAGAGCCGAGCAGTTTGGGGATCACCCACAGCAACAGCATAGAGAGCAGGTAACTGGCCGCAAGGATATGAATGATGTGATTTGATTTGTTTTCTTCCGAAAACACACGCCCGCCTAAAAGCCCAAATAAGATGGATAACCATATCGCGGTAAGCCACCAGTTGATATAAAAAAAGGCAATCAAACCAACGCTGACAAATATGACGATTGCGGTTTTGGAGAGTTTTTCTGTGCTGCGCCACACCGGCTGCCACATCAAAAACAGGCCGTAATGGCATAAGAAAAACGCGCGTTGCAGATGGGAAGCGCCATCACCCCAAATTAAAAAAGCATGCAGCGTCAGCAGCATCAATGCCAGTATGCGCTGCGAGTTGGCTGCCAATAATTGATTAATTTTGACGTGGTTAAACATAAGCATAGACATGGCGGCTAAAGAGTTAAGTGTTGGGTTGAACAAAGCTGAAGCATAATCTAAAAGAGAGACTAAAAACAGTGTGTCAATAATTTGTCACAAACGATGAAATTTCATCATTTTTTTTGTTTATTTGGCTGGAAACTTGACGGAACACCGCTTAGAATGAGGCCTTGCGGGATGGCATGGTACTTGCATAAATTTCATTGAGTGTGGACGAATAAACAAGAATGTTACACATGATAATTGGTTAAAGGATACCAAAATGAACAAACAAACAGGTTTTACCCTAATCGAGTTGGCCATTGTATTGGTGATTATCGGCTTGCTACTGGGCGGCGTGCTCCGGGGGCAAGAGCTGATTAATAGTGCCAAGGTGAAGAATATGGCGCGCGACTTCCAGAATGTACAAGTTTATATCTATGGTTATCAGGATAAATTCAAGGCGCTGCCAGGGGATGATACTGCTGCAGCGACTCATGTAACTGGGGGTACGCCCGCAACAGTCGGGACACTAGGTAACGGTGTAATTCAAGGTGGTTGGAATACAGCAAACGATGGTGACGAGTCATGTGTGTTTTGGCAGCATGTTCGATTGGCAGGTTTGGCTCCTGGCCCTACTGTTGTAAGCTGTGCAGCTGGGAATACATATCAACCACGCAATGCTGATGGTGGTTTGATTGGAATCCAAAGCGTGGCTGGTTTTGCTGATATTACAGGGATGACTGGTGCATATGTAGTTTGCTCAGATGCTATTCTAGGCAAATTTGCTAAACAGTTAGATGTTACACTTGACGATGGTGTGGGTAATACTGGCTCCGTGAGAAGCCAGGTAGTTGGAGGTGCCGCCAACACAGGTGTTGCAGCACCGGCTGATGCTACACCTTATATGGTGTGCATGGCTTTCTAAAGTAACTTGGATTGATTGAGCCCGCTTCGGCGGGCTTTTTATTTTCCCCAGTGCTTATTTGTTCAATGCTTGCTACACGTTTTGATTTGGCCCTGTTTTCAATTAGAATAGATGCAAATTTAATATGCATAACAAATGACTCAAAATATTGTAGAAATCGATAACCTCTCGTTTGGCTACAAAGGCCGTATGCTGCATCAGGGCATCAATATGGTGTTTCCGCGCGGCAAGGTGGTGGCCATCATGGGTGGCAGCGGCAGCGGCAAAACCACGCTGTTGCGCCTGATCGGCGGGCAGATCAAGCCCAACAAGGGCGAAGTGCGCGTGGATGATCAGGTGGTGCACAAACAAAGCCGCGAAGGCATTTACCAGCTGAGGCGTAAAATGGGTATGCTGTTTCAGCACGGTGCGCTGTTTACTGATTTGTCGGTATATGAAAACGTCGCCTTCCCGATGCGCGAGCATACTAAACTCCCTGAAAGCATGATTCATGACTTGGTGCTCATGAAGTTGCATGCAGTTGGCCTGCGAGGCGCGCATCAGCTGATGCCTGCAGAGCTTTCTGGCGGCATGGCGCGGCGGGTGGCTTTGGCGCGCGCTATTGCGCTAGACCCAGATATCGTGATGTACGACGAGCCTTTTGCGGGGCTAGACCCGATTTCGATGGGTGTGATTTGTGATTTAATCCGCATGCTTAACGACGCGCTTGGCACCACTTCAATTATCGTATCGCACGACGTAAAAGAAACTTTTTTAATCGCAGATTATGTTTATTTTGTGGCGAATGGCGCAGTTGCAGCCGAAGGTACGCCGGAAGATTTGAGTAAATCCAGCATGCCGTTTGTGCATCAGTTCGTACATGGCGAAAAAGATGGCCCAGTACCGTTTCATTATGCAGCGGGTGATTATAAGCAAGATTTATTGGGGTTCGGGTCATGATACGTTCCGGCCTGTTTGTCAGCCTGGTGCGCACTTTGCGTAACATTGGCCATCGCTTTACCGGGCAAATTTGGCAGCTGGGAGCAGGCGCACGCTTATTCTGGTTAACGCTGATTTCGTCCGGCGAAAGCTTCCGCAGGTTTCATTTAACCATTCGTGAGGTGTATTTCACGGGGGTGATGTCGCTCATCATTATTGTGGTTTCAGCTTTCTTTGTCGGCATGGTACTGGCCTTGCAGGGTTACAACACATTGCAAAAATATGGCTCGTCGGAGGCCATTGGCGTGTTGGTGGCCTTGGCTCTGGTACGTGAACTGGGGCCGGTGGTCACTGCTTTGTTATTTGCAGGCCGCGCCGGTACGGCCATTACTGCCGAGATTGGCTTAATGAAAGCCACTGAGCAATTATCCGCCATGGAGATGATGGCGGTGAGTCCGATCGCACGGGTCATTGCGCCGCGTTTTTGGGCGGGCGTGATTGCTATGCCGGTATTGGCGGCGTTATTCTCAATGGTGGGTATTCTGGGCGGTTATTTGGTAGCCGTGCCATTAATTGGTGTGGATTCAGGCGCGTTCTGGTCGCAAATGCAGGCCAATGTAGATTGGCACGATGACATTGTGAACGGCGTAATTAAAAGCGCGGTATTTGGTGTTGCCTGTACCATGATTGCGCTATTTGAAGGCTATGATGCGCCACCCACGGCGGAAGGCGTGAGCCGCGCCACGACAAGAACAGTGGTCATTTCATCGTTGGCAGTGTTAGGGCTGGATTTCGTATTAACCTCATTTATGATTACTTTGTAAAGCATGCAGGAGTAGGCAATGGAAAGAACAACGATAGATTTATGGGTGGGCATTTTTGTCGCACTGGGTGTGGCGGCGCTGCTTGGGCTTGCCATGAAAGTGGGCAACTTAACCACCAGCAATATAGGTATCACTTATACCGTGACCGCTAATTTTGAAAATATCGGTGGCTTAAAACCGCGCGCACCGGTGAAAAGTGCAGGCGTGGTGGTTGGCCGTGTGGGTGATATTAAATTTGACCCTGCAACTTTTGAGGCGGTGGTGAGTCTGAATATCGATAAACGTTATAATTTTCCTAAAGATACTTTTGCGAATATCTATACCGCAGGTCTGCTGGGTGAGCAATACATCGGCTTAGAAGCGGGTGGCGATGAGGCAATGCTGAAAAACGGAGACAAAATCACGCAAACGCAAGACGCTGTGGTATTGGAAAAAATGATCAGCCAATTTTTATACAACAAGGCATCGGAAAGTACCAACGATGCGCCTGCTGCAACCAAATCAAACTCTCCGGCATCAACCAAAGCGGCTGATGACGCGTTAACTGCAAGCCCGCTGGATGCGATTAGCAAGCCTGTGGCGCCGTAATTAAACAATCAGAATTAAAAAAACCAAAATTAATAATATCTGGACTGAAAAATAAGGATTAAATGATGAAACAACTTTCAATTGTATTTCGATTTTTTATTGCATTGAGTTTGCTATGTTTCAGTGCGGCGGGCTTTGCTGCTGAAGGCCCTGATGAATTGGTAAAAAGGACTGCCGAAGATGTATTGGCCACTGTTAAAAGTGACAAAGATATCCAGGCGGGTGATCAGGAAAAAATATTTGCCCTGGCCGAAGAAAAAATTGTACCGAACTTTAATTTTGATAAAGTTTCACGCATGGTGCTAGGGAAAAACTGGACGAGAGCCACGCCGGAGCAGAAAGCTGCCTTTCAAACAGAATTTCGAACTTTGCTGATTCGCACTTACGCTTCTGCACTTTCTAAATACAGAGATCAAACCATCGAATACAAGCCGCTTCGCATGGTCAATGGCTCGAATGTGGCATCGGTAAAAACACAAATCCTGCAGCCGGGCGGCCAGCCAATCGCGGTAGATTACACGCTAGAGAAGCAGGAGGATATATGGAAAGTGTACGACATCGTGATAGAAGGTGTCAGCCTGGTGACAAATTATCGTGGCCAGTTCGCACAGGAAATTCGCCAGAATGGTCTGGATAGCTTGATTAAAAAACTGGCGGATAAAAACAAAGCCGCGCAACCTGTCACTGCAGCGGCCGGAACTAAATAATGGCGCAATTGACGCAAATCGATCATCGCTGGAGCCTGAGCGGCGATGTGGTTATCGACACCGTGCAACCGCTTCTGACGGCAAGCAAGGCGCTGCCTATTGCGGCGGACACGATGGTAGATTTTGCGAAAGTGAATAATATCGACACATCGACCATTAGCCTGATTTTGGAGTGGAAGCGCCGCGCGCAGTTAGAAAATAAGGCACTGACGTTTGTGAATCTGCCTGCCAATTTAATCAGCCTGACGCAATTATACGGCGTGGCAGAGTTGATCAATTAGTCTCTGTTTTAAGCGCGTTTAGAATATGTTAATAACCCCATCTTGCAAGATGGGGTTTAGTTTTTGTGATCAACCAATAAAAGTTTCAGGATTTTTCTTGCTAGAAAATAATACGGCGCCAGCCATTAAAATCGAACAAGTCCATAAGCGGTTTGGCAGCTTACATGCGCTCAATGGCATCGATTTAACCATCAACCAGGGCGAGTTTTTTGCCTTGTTAGGCCCGAATGGGGCGGGCAAATCCACGCTCATCAATATTCTGGCAGGGTTGCTCAAGCCATCGCAGGGCAAGGCTTCTATCATGGGGCATGATGTGGTGGGTGATTACCAGGCCGCACGTATGGCGCTGGGCGTAGTGCCGCAGGAACTGGTGTTTGACCCGTTTTTTAACGTACGCGAAATGCTGCGCTTTCAGGCCGGCTATTTCGGCCGTGGCCGCGAGAATGACGCTTGGGTAGATGAGGTGATTGAGAGCCTGGGTTTGACCGATAAAGCATACACCAACATGCGCAAGCTTTCTGGCGGCATGAAACGCCGCGCCCTGATTGCGCAGGCCCTGGCACACAAGCCGCCTGTAATCGTGCTGGATGAGCCTACTGCAGGCGTGGATGTTGAGCTGCGGCAAATGCTGTGGGGATTTATTAAACGGCTTAACCGTGATGGGCATACCATTATCCTTACTACGCATTATCTGGAAGAGGCCGAGACCTTGTGCAAGCGCGTGGCGATGATGAAGCAGGGTGAAATCGTAGCTTTGGACTCGACTGCAAACTTGCTCAACAAGCTTGCCGGTAAAAATTTGCGGCTTAAGCTGGGCAATGCGATGCTACCGACTACATTGCTGCCTTTGTTAAAAAGTGGTGAAAATGGCGTTTTTACGCTCGCCCTTACCGAGCTGAACCAGGTGGAATTTGTGCTGGGCGAATTACGCAAGGCCAAAGCACGTATAGAAGATATGCAATTATTCGAAGCTGATCTGGAAGATGTGTTCATGTCCTTGGTGGGTAGCAAATGACTATGTTTGACGACCTTGTGTCCCAGCAATGGCGTGGCACTTACACGCTTTTTAAAAAAGAGATTTTACGTTTTTGGCGTGTGGCTTTTCAGACGGTGGCTTCACCCGTGCTCACGGCGTTATTGTATTTGCTGATATTTTCACATGTGCTCGAGGGTCATGTGCAAGTTTACAAAAATGTGCCTTATACTGCATTTCTGATCCCTGGCTTGATGATGATGTCACTGCTGCAGAATGCTTTTGCGAACAGCTCTTCCAGCCTCATTCAGTCAAAAGTGATGGGTAATATTATTTTTATCTTGCTCACGCCGCTGACCTATTTGCAGTTTTATATCGCGTTTTTAGCTGCTTCGATAGTGCGCGGCTTGCTGGTAGGCCTGGCTATTTATCTGGTAGCGATATGGTTCGTCGATTTGCCGATTGCACACCCGTTGTGGATACTTGCGTTCGCGCTTTTGGGTAGCGCGCTATTGGGTACCTTCGGCATTATTGCGGGTATTTGGGCAGATAAATTCGACCAGATGGCCGCATTTCAAAACTTTGTGATCATGCCGCTCACGTTTTTATCGGGCGTGTTTTATTCCATTCATTCCTTACCGCCATTCTGGCAAGCCGTATCCAAGTTCAACCCGTTCTTTTATATGATTGATGGATTCAGGTACGGTTTTTTTGGCAAGGGAGATATTTCGCCGTGGATCAGCATCAGCGTAGTTGCCGCATTTTTATTCGGGTTAGCATGGCTAGCCCTAAAAATGTTAAAATCCGGCTATAAGTTAAGAGGCTAAACCAAAAGGCGAGTTCAGATTGTTAAGTGCATCACAGTTGGAAGGTTATATCAGGCAAGGTTTGGTATGCGATTACATTCAAGTATCGGGTGAGGACGGCACGCATTTTGAGGCTGTGATTGTGAGTCCGGCCTTCGCGGGTAAATCCATGGTACAGCAGCATCAGCTCGTTTATGGTGCCTTAGGCGACCGTATGCGTGCCGAGATACACGCGTTATCGATGAAAACCTACAGCCCGCAAAAATGGCAGGATTTGAAAGAAATGGAGAAGTAAATGGATGCACAGGCAGTAATTAAAGAAACAGTGACCAGCAACCCGGTGGTGCTTTACATGAAAGGCAGCCCCAAGTTTCCCCAATGCGGATTTTCAAATTTGGCTACACAGATTCTGGATGCCTGCAATGCCAGATACATCGCGGTGGATGTGCTGCAGGATCAGAATATTCGCGAAGGCATTAAGCAATATGCCAATTGGCCGACCATTCCGCAGCTGTACGTAAAGGGTGAGTTTATTGGTGGCGCAGATATTATGCGCGCCATGTACGAAAGCGGCGAGCTGCAAACACTGTTAGAAGGCGCCAAATAACTTGGATAAACTGATTATAGAAGGTGGCAGGCCGCTACATGGCGAAATCACGATTTCCGGGGCTAAAAATGCAGCCTTGCCCATTTTGTGCGCGGGTTTGCTGGCCGAAACGCCGCTGACCTTAACCGGCGTGCCGGCGCTGCGTGATGTGAGTTCCACACTCAAGCTGCTGGACACCATGGGCGTGAAAGTGACGCGTGATGGCGGTGCCGTGATACTGGATGCAAGTGATGTTGCTTCGTTTGAAGCGACTTACGAGATGGTAAAAACCATGCGTGCGTCTATTCTGGTACTGGGGCCTTTGTTGGCACGCTTTGGCACGGCGCGGGTTTCTCTTCCCGGTGGTTGCGCGATCGGCTCACGCCCGGTGGATCTGCATATCAAGGGCTTGCAGGCCATGGGGGCGGCGATTCATATTACGCACGGTTATATTCAGGCCAGCACCTTGCATTTGCCCAATCGCCGTTTGCAGGGCGCAAAGTATTATATGGATTTGGTGACCGTCACCGGCACTGAAAACCTGATGATGGCAGCGGCGTTGGCTCAAGGCACTACGGTGCTGGAGAACGCCGCGAAAGAGCCAGAGGTGGTCGATTTGGCCGAGTGCCTCAATAAAATGGGCGCCAGAATTACCGGTGCCGGCACGGATGCCATCACCATTCATGGTGTCGAGCGCCTGAGCGGTGCGAGTCACCATATCGTATGTGACCGTATCGAAGCTGGTACCTATATGGTGGCAGCCGCCATGACAGGAGGCGATGTGACGCTAAAAAACGCGCGTCCCGATCTGCTGGAAGCGGTGATTGAAAAACTGCGCGAAGCAGGTGCAGAGGTAGCGCACACGGCGAACACGATTACAGTGAAAAGCAACGGCAAACTGAAAGCGGTCAATATCCGTACCGCGCCGCACCCGGCTTTCCCCACCGATATGCAGGCGCAGTTTATGGCTATGAATACGGTGGCAGAGGGCGTTTCGACGGTACATGAAACGATTTTTGAAAACCGCTTCATGCACGTGCAGGAACTGCAGCGCATGGGGGCCAATATCGAAGTGCAGGGCAACACAGCACTGGTAAAGGGCGTCAATAAACTGGATGGCGCCAATGTGATGGCCACGGATCTACGCGCTTCGGCAGGCTTGGTGCTGGCCGGCCTGGTCGCCAGCGATGAAACAGTGATCGACCGCATTTATCATCTTGACCGTGGCTATGAGCAGTTGGAAGAGAAATTAACTAAACTTGGCGCAATGGTGCGCCGTAGCCATTAAGCCATTTAACCAAGAAACCTATGATTACGATCGCACTCTCAAAAGGCAGGATTTTTGAAGAAACCACGCCACTTCTGGCGGCGGCGGGTATTCATGCGCTGGAAGATCCTGAATCTTCGCGTAAGCTCATTCTGTTAACCAACCGCGATGATGTGCGCCTGATTATCGTGCGCGCGACGGATGTGCCGACCTATGTGCAGTATGGCGCGGCCGATCTGGGAATTGCGGGGAAAGACGTGCTGGATGAGCACGGTGGTGAAGGGTTGTATCAGCCGCTGGACCTGCAAATCGCCAAGTGCAAAATGATGGTGGCGGTGAGCAACGATTTTGATTATGAGGCCAGTATCCGTCAGGGCGCGCGGCTTAAGGTGGTGACCAAATACGTGAAAACTGCGCGCGAGCACTTCGCCGCTAAAGGCATGCATGTGGATCTGATCAAGCTGTATGGCTCAATGGAATTAGGCCCGCTGGTCGGGTTGGCAGATGCGATCGTGGATCTGGTGAGCACAGGCAACACCTTGCGCGCTAATAATCTTAAAGCGGTTGAAGAGGTGGGCGATATCAGCTCACGCCTGGTAGTGAATCAGGCATCGTTAAAGCTCAATAGAACACAGTTACAGCCAATTCTGGATGCATTTGCTTCTGCAATAAAAAAATGAACATTCGACGTTTATCTACCCAAGACAAGCAATTTGATGCCGATTTAAAAGCGTTGCTGGCTTTTGAAACCGCACAGGACGACAGTGTCGATGCGGTTGTCGCCAATATCTTAAAAGACGTGAAAGCGCGCGGTGATGCAGCGGTGCTGGAATACACCAGCCGTTTTGATAAGACCAACGCAAGTAATCTGACAGAACTGGAAATTGGCAAAGCCGAATTAACCGCTGCATTAAATGGCTTGCCAGCTAATCAACGCGAGGCTTTGCAGGCAGCTGCTGACCGCGTAAAAAGCTATCATGAGAAACAGCTGATTCAGTCATGGAGTTACACTGAAGCAGATGCCACGCTGCTTGGCCAGCAGGTAACTTCACTCGATCGCGTGGGTTTATACGTCCCTGGCGGCAAAGCCGCCTATCCTTCGAGTGTGTTGATGAATGCAATCCCTGCCAAAGTGGCTGGTGTGCAAGAGCTCATCATGGTCGTGCCGACACCGAATGGCGAGAAAAATGCGTTGGTGTTGGCGGCTGCAGCTATTGCAGGCGTTGACCGGGTATTTTGCATTGGCGGTGCACAAGCAGTAGGCGCGCTGGCTTATGGCACAGAAACCGTGCCGCAGGTGGATAAGATCGTCGGGCCGGGCAACGCCTATGTGGCCGCCGCCAAGCGCCGTGTGTTCGGGGTGGTCGGCATTGATATGGTGGCTGGGCCTTCCGAAATTCTGGTGATTTGCGATGGCAAGACCAATCCGGATTGGATTGCCATGGATTTATTTAGCCAGGCAGAGCATGACGAGCTTGCGCAGGCGATTTTGCTCTCGCCGGACGCAGTCTTTCTGGATGCAGTGGCAGCAAGCATGCAGAAGCTGGTACAGGAAATGCCGCGCAAGGATATTATTGATACTTCCATTACCAATCGCGGTGCGCACATCTTGGTAAAAGACTTGGATGAGGCGATTCAAATAAGCAATTACATTGCGCCAGAGCACTTGGAGTTATCAGTCGAGAATCCCCTGGAAATGAGCAAAAAGATCAAACACGCCGGCGCTATTTTTATGGGCCGTGATACCTGCGAGGCGCTGGGAGATTATTGCGCAGGGCCAAACCATGTGCTGCCGACTTCTCGTACGGCACGCTTTAGCTCGCCTTTGGGCGTGTACGATTTCCAGAAACGTTCCAGCCTGATTATGGTGTCATCAGCAGGTGCGCAAAAGCTAGGCAAGATCGCCTCAACCTTGGCGCATGGTGAAGGCTTGCAGGCGCACGCATGTAGCGCAGAATACCGCTTGAAATGAGCAGGCTCTGATATGAGTAAGTTCTGGAGTGATGTGGTTCGTGGCTTGACGCCTTATGTGCCTGGCGAGCAACCTAAGCTCAATAATCTAATCAAGCTCAACACCAACGAAAATCCTTATGGGCCAAGCCCGAAAGTAATCGCGGCGCTACAGGCAGAGGCCGCAGATACCTTGCGCCTTTACCCCGATCCTAATTCAGACAAGCTGAAGGCTGCAATCAGCGAATATCATGGCTTGCAGGCCAATCAGGTGTTTGTCGGCAATGGCTCAGACGAAGTATTGGCGCATGCGTTTCAAGCGCTGCTTAAACATGGCAGGCCGCTGCTGTTTCCCGATATTACTTACAGCTTTTATCCTGTGTACTGTGGTTTGTATGACATTGAATACGAGGCGATTCCGCTCAATGCCAGTTTCGAGATCGAACTGAAGGAATATGACAGACCCAATGGCGGCATTATTTTTCCGAATCCCAATGCGCCGACAGGTGTTCCACTGGCACTCGCAGAAATCGAGAAATTGCTGAAAGTGAATACCGAGTCGGTCGTGGTGATTGATGAGGCGTACGTGGATTTCGGTACGGAATCTGCTGTTAAGCTGATCAATGCCTACTCAAATTTGCTGGTGGTACAAACGCTGTCGAAAGCCCGTTCACTCGCAGGCTTGCGTGTAGGCTTTGCGCTAGGACATCAGGATTTGATTGAAGCGCTGATTCGCGTTAAAGACAGTTTCAATTCTTACCCGATTGACCGGTTTGCCGAGGCTGGTGCTGTGGCCGCCATGCAAGATAAGGCTTATTTTGAAGAAACGTGCGCAAAAGTCATCGCTACGCGTGATGCCTTGGTGCGTGACTTGCAGACATTAGATTTTGAGGTATTGCCTTCAGGTGCCAATTTTATTTTTGCCAAGCATAAAACGAGAGAAGGCGTTGACTTGGCCGCAAAATTACGTGAGCAAAGCATTGTGGTGCGGCACTTTAAGAATCCCGCGCGTATTGCAAATTATTTGCGCATCACCATTGGCACCGATGCACAATCCGGCCAGCTTGTTGCAGCGCTAAAAATAATACTAAAACGAGAAGCGTGATTCCAAAATAATCATTAAAAACAACTAAATTGTTGAAAAAAAATATGAATTGCGGTTATGATGTGCGGATGTACAAAATGTGCAGTGATATTTTGTAAAATTAGTTTGAATTAAAAGTTAAATCAACTACAAAATATTAAATTTTTAATCGAATATTACATCGAATTCGGAGGAAGAAGCATCATGGCACAAACCCAAATGGCACTAGATTCACTAGATTTTGACGCAACTGTTGCACTGGCAACTAAAGTGGCTCCACACGTAGATATTTTAGAAATCGGCACGCCTTGCATCAAGCACAATGGTATCGAGCTACTCAAAACATTGCGCGCAAAATTCCCAAACAACAAAATCCTAGTTGATTTGAAAACAATGGACGCCGGTTTCTACGAAGCCGAGCCATTCTACAAAGCTGGCGCAGATATCTGCACAGTGCTGGGCACAGCTGACATCGGCACAATCAAAGGCGTAATTGATGTTGCTAACAAATACGGCAAAATGGCGCAAGTTGACTTGATCAATGTGGCTGATAAAAAAGCACGCACACTGGAAGTGGCTAAATTAGGCGCACACATCATTGGCGTGCACACTGGCTTGGATCAACAGGCTGCTGGTCAAACACCATTTGCTGACCTGGCAATGGTAACTGGTTTGAACACCGGCGCTAAAGTTTCTGTTGCTGGCGGCGTTAAAGCTGCAACAGTGCGTCAAGTGGTCGATGCAGGTGCTGATATTGTGGTTGCAGGTGCAGCGATTTACGGCGCGGCAGACCCAGCAGCTTCAGCGGCTGAAATCACTGGTTTGGCACGTGGCAGCAATGCGAGTGCTGGCGGTATGGGCAAATGGCTGCCATGGGTATTAATCGCAGGTGCGGTATTGCTTGGTTTGTATCTGCTTAAAGGTGGTAAGTCAGGTGATGAAGCGCCTGTAGCAGAGCCAGCAGCGGTAGAGCAGGTTGCTCCAGCAGCAACTGAGGCAGCTCCAGCAGAGGCGGCTCCAGCAGAGGCGGCTCCAGCTGAGGCGGCTCCAGCTGAAGCAGCACCGGCTGAGTCAGCTCCAGCAGACGCAGCTAAATAACAGTTGTTTGATATAAAAAGCCGACTTGAAAGTCGGCTTTTTTGTTGCGCCTTGTGTTAGGAAAAGAATTTAGTGCGCGCGCAACCTAGTTTGAGTTAAAATACCGTTAAATAATTGATTCTCTTAATGTTTAGATGAATATGCGCAAAGCAGAAGTTACCCGCAACACTTTGGAAACGCAAATTACGGTTTCCATCAATATTGATGGTTCAGGTCAATCGAAATTCAATACGGGCTTGGGCTTTCTGGATCACATGCTCGATCAGGTGGCACGTCATGGCATGATGGACATTGGCGTGCAGGCAAAAGGCGATCTGCATATTGATGCGCATCACACCGTAGAAGACATCGGTATTACCCTGGGCCAGGCTTTTGCTAAAGCGATAGGTGATAAAAAAGGCATTAACCGTTACGGCCACGCCTATGTGCCCTTGGACGAGGCATTGAGCCGCGTGGTGCTTGATTTGTCTGGCCGGTCGGGTCTGGAATTTAATTGCGAATTCACGCGTGCGGCGATCGGCGAGTTTGATGTTGATCTGGTGCACGAGTTCTTTCAAGGCTTCGTGAATCATGCCAATGTGACGCTGCATATTGATAACCTCAAAGGCCACAACGCACATCACCAATCCGAGACAATATTCAAAGCCTTTGGCCGCGCCTTGCGCATGGCGGTGACTTATGACGAACGTATGTCAGGCATCATGCCGTCTACTAAGGGCAGCTTATAAACGCTAAGTTTGAGTTCTAATGCAAAAAGTAGATATTGCGGTTGTTGATTACGGCATGGGCAATTTGCGCTCGGTGTCCAAGGCGGTTGAACACGTGGCTTCTGGTAAAACGGTTGTCGTCACCAGTGATGCTAAAGTAATTCACGAGGCTGAACGGGTCATTTTCCCTGGCCAAGGCGCCATGCCGGATTGTATGCGCGAGCTGGATTCACGCAATTTGCATAGTGCTGTCATCCATGCGGCCGAGAACAAGCCTTTTTTTGGCATCTGCATTGGTATGCAATTGTTGTTCGATCATTCCGAAGAAGGTGATACGGCAGGTCTGGGCTTGATAAAAGGCAACGTAAAGCGCTTTGCTCATGACCAGATGTTCGACGACAAGGGTGAAAAGCTTAAAGTGCCGCACATAGGCTGGAATCAAGTCTACCAGCTGCAGGCACATCCACTATGGGCGGGCATTGAGGATGCGACGCGGTTTTATCACGTGCACAGTTATTATGCGGTGCCGCAAGACGATGCACTTACGGCGGGCGCGACTGAGTATCCTAAGCGTTTTACCAGCGCAGTGGCACGCGATAATATTTTCGCTACTCAGTTTCATGTGGAAAAAAGTGCACAGGCTGGCTTGCAATTGCTGAGTAACTTTGTAAACTGGAAGCCTTAGAAATTATTAACCTCCGTTTTTTGTATTTCATCATTAATCAAAACAATCATGCTTATAATTCCTGCAATCGATCTTAAAGACGGCCACTGTGTTCGATTAAAACAAGGCCTGATGGAAGAGTCCACCGTGTTTTCAGAAGACCCTGGCGCCATGGCGCGGCATTGGGTCGATCTTGGTGGAAAACGACTTCACCTGGTGGATCTGAACGGCGCGTTTGCGGGCAAGCCTGTGAACGAAGGCGCGATTAAATCCATTGTCAGCGCGGTGGGCGGCGACATTCCTATCCAGCTGGGCGGCGGGATTCGCGATTTGGACACCATAGAGCGCTATCTGGACAGTGGGATCAGCTATGTGATTATCGGTACTGCCGCAGTGAAGACGCCGGGTTTCCTGCACGAGGCCTGCTATGCCTTCCCCGGGCAAATCATGGTGGGACTGGATGCCAAAGGCGGCAAAGTGGCGATTGACGGCTGGTCCAAGCTTACCGGGCATGACGTGATTGACCTGGCCAAGAAATTTGAAGATTATGGCGTCAATTCAGTGGTTTATACCGATATCGGTCGTGACGGCATGCTCACTGGTGTGAATATTGAAGCTACAGTGGCACTGGCGCAGGCACTCACAATCCCTGTGATTGCGAGTGGCGGTTTAACGAATCTGGAAGATGTCAGACGCCTGTGCGCGGTTGCGCATGAAGGCATCATTGGTGCGATTACCGGCCGCGCAATCTATGAAGGCACGATCGACTTCGCGGCTGCGCAAAAATTAGCCGACGAGCTGAGCTAATGGACTTAAACTAATGGGATTGGCAAAACGCATTATTCCTTGCTTGGATGTGACTAATGGCCGCGTTGTAAAAGGCGTGAATTTCCTGGAGTTGCGTGACGCTGGCGACCCGGTTGAAATTGCCAAGCGTTACGATGACCAGGGCGCTGACGAACTCACGTTTCTGGATATCACCGCCAGTTCTGATAATCGCGGTTTGATTCTTCATATCATTGAAGAAGTGGCCAGCAAGGTATTTATCCCGCTCACCGTGGGCGGCGGTGTGCGCGAGGTGGAAGATGTGCGCCGCCTGCTGAATGCTGGCGCAGACAAAGTCAGTATTAATACGACTGCCGTGCTCAACCCAAAAATGGTACAGGATGCAACCGCGCGTTTTGGCTCGCAGTGTATTGTAGTAGCTATCGATGCGAAAAAGGTAGACAATCAGCCATTCGAATGGGAAGTGTTTACGCATGGCGGCCGCAAGCCAACAGGCCTAGATGCCGTAAAATGGGCGGAATACATGGTGAGTCTTGGCGCGGGTGAATTGCTGGTAACCAGCATGGACCGGGATGGAACGAAAATCGGTTTTAATAACCCACTGAATCGTGCGATTTCAAATGCCGTGGATGTGCCGCTCATCGCTTCGGGCGGAGTAGGCAATTTGCAGCATTTGGTAGATGGCATCAAATTAGGTGGCGCAGATGCGGTGCTGGCAGCGAGTATTTTCCACTATGGCGAATATACCGTGCAGCAGGCGAAAGAATATATGCAGAAGTGTGGTATTGAGGTGCGCTTGTGAGTTGGCTGGATGAAGTCAATTGGGATGCTAATGGCCTTGTTCCTGTGATTGCGCAGGAGCATGGCACAGGTAAAATATTGATGGTGGCCTGGATGAACCGCGAGGCTTTGCAGTTGACTAACGATACCAGGCAAGCCGTGTACTGGTCGCGCTCACGCAACAAGCTGTGGCATAAGGGTGAAGAGTCCGGGCACTTGCAGAAAGTGCATGAAATTCGTCTGGATTGTGATGAGGATGTCGTTTTATTGCATGTTGAGCAGGTTGGCGGCATTGCCTGCCATACCGGGCGTCACAACTGCTTTTTTAAGAAACTGGAAAATGGTCATTGGCTGATAGACCAGCCGGTAATTAAAGACCCCAAAGAGATTTATTAGGCTGAAACCGACAAACATGAATGACGTGCTGAACAGACTGGCGGAATTATTGGAGCAGCGAAAAATGGCTGACCCGGCTTCGTCTTACGTGGCGAAGCTGTATGCCAAAGGCATGGACAGCATCCTTAAAAAAGTGGGTGAAGAAGCCACCGAAACCGTGCTGGCCGCCAAGGGCGGTAACAAGCAGGAGATTATTTATGAAACCGCTGATTTGTGGTTTCACACGCTCGTCATGCTGGCCAAGGCAGATTTAAAGCCGCAAGATGTTCTGGATGAATTGGCACGCCGGGAGGGCTTGTCAGGCATTATTGAGAAGGAAGGCCGTGAGAAATGAGTGCTGACTGCATTTTTTGCAAGATTGTTAGCGGCGCAATTCCTGCTAAAAAAATCTATGAGGATGATCATGTCATTGCATTCAACGACATCAAGCCGATGGCTAAAATACATTTTATGATCGTGCCAAAACTGCATGTGGAAAGCTTGAAGGATTGCGATGCGGCACATCAGGCTTTGCTTGGAAAAATGCTGTTGTTAGTGCCAAAATTAGCCAAAGAACAAGGGCTGGCGGGCTTCAAAACTTTAATTAATACTGGCCGCGAAGGCGGACAGGAAGTGTTTCATTTACATGTTCACGTGTTTGGCGGCGGTTTGCCGAGCGCTAATACTTAAGGAGATTATGATGGGATCATTCAGTTTATGGCATTGGTTGATTGTGCTGTTAATTGTGGTGCTGATATTTGGCACCAAGAAATTGCGCAATATCGGTGGTGATGTGGGCGGCGCGGTGAACGAATTTAAGAAAGCCATGAAGGACGGGCAAGCCACGGATGGGGATGAGAAAACCGGCACGACCATTGAAGGCGAAGTTACAAAAAAATCTAAAGATAGCTGACAATTAAAATTTCTAAGCAAGACAAGGCGCGAGTGAAAAAATTGGGCGCGGCATATGGGGTATATGTAAGGAACAGTTTTTTGCGAGCAACGATGTATTGCAACGAAAGTTGAATTGTTATGTTTGATGTTTCTTTCTCAGAGCTACTGGTCATTGCGGTTGTCGCGCTTTTGGTGATTGGCCCGGAAAAGCTGCCCAAAGTAGCCCGGACGGTGGGCGCATTCACTGGGCGCATGCAGCGTTACATGACGCAAATAAAAGAAGAAGTGAATCGCGAGATGCGCTTTGAAGAGCTGCAAAAACTGCAGCAGGAAATCCAGCAATCCGTCGAAAGCACTCAAGCCGGCATGAGCGAGCAGGTTACTGAAATTAAAAATGCCTTGGCAGAAACTGCTCAAGCAACTCCCAAAGCCGTTAAAAAGCCTGGCAAGCCCAAGACAACCAAAACCACGGCATCCAAACGCGTCAAAGCCGCAGCAAAGTGAATCTCGGATGACACCGACCGAATCATTCATTTCTCACCTGATCGAGCTACGCAATCGATTGCTGCGAATCGTGCTGGGCTTCGTGCTGGTATTTATCGGCTTGTTTCCGTTTGCCAACAAAATCTACGCGCTACTAGCCGCACCCATGCTGGCTAAACTGCCTGTGGGGGGGCAAATGATTGCTACTGCGGTGACAACGCCATTCTTTGTGCCGATGAAAGTCGCCATGATGACGGCGTTTGTGATTTCATTGCCGCATACTTTGTACCAGATTTGGGCGTTTGTTGCCCCCGGATTGTATGCACATGAAAAAAAATTAATGGTGCCAGTCATTGTTGCTAGTAGCGTTTTATTTTTAACCGGCATGGCATTTGCCTACTTTGCCGTGTTCCCGGTGGTGTTTGGTTTTATTGTCGGCAGCGCACCGGTAGGCGTAGCGGTGATGACGGATATTTCACAATATCTCGATTTCGTGATGACGCTGTTTATGGCATTTGGACTGGCTTTTGAGGTGCCGATTGCGGTGGTGCTGATTGCGCGATTTGGCTGGGTAAGTATTGCGCAATTAAAAGAAGCGCGCGGTTATGTGATTGTAGGCGCGTTTGTTTTAGGAGCTATTTTTACACCTCCCGACATTATTTCGCAGTTTATGCTCGCTGTTCCCTTATGGCTGCTCTATGAGGCAGGGATAATGGTTGCGCAGTTTACGCAATCCAAGCCCAATTCGATAAAAGCTTGACGGGCTATCTACGGGCAACAGCCGGTTTGGGTCGTCTGCCTACTGTCACGTCGACGTTAATTTCCTTCTCAGCTCTGGCAATCCTGAGCACCGCTTTTTCATTCGGTTTTAGTGCGGCAATGATGTTCAACATGCCGCTGCTATCAACAACCGCTTTGTTGTTGATTGCCAGCAATACATCCCCTGCCTTAAGTCCAGCCAAATCTGCCGGACTGCCCTTTAGCACGCCGGCAATCAGGGAGCCGCGCACCTGTGACAATTTGAACGATTCGGCCAGCTCCGGGGTAATGTCCTGTGCTTCTATGCCTATCCAGCCGCGTGTGACGCTGCCGCTGGTCGCGATCTGCTCCATGACTTGCTTTGCGATGCTTGCGGGAATGGCAAAGCCGATGCCCATGCTGCCGCCGCTACGCGAATAGATGGCGCTGTTGACACCGACCAGATTGCCTTCCGCATCAATCAACGCGCCGCCGGAGTTGCCAGGGTTGATCGAAGCGTCGGTCTGAATAAAATTTTCATAAGTATTAATGCCCAAATGGCTGCGCCCAAGTGCGCTGACAATGCCCTGCGTGACGGTTTGTCCCACGCCAAACGGGTTGCCGATGGCAAGCACCACGTCGCCCACATTGAGTTTATCAGAAGCGGCAAAGGTAATCGCCGGAAGTTTTTCCGCATCGACTTTCAAGACGGCCAGATCCGTATCAGGATCGGTGCCCACTACCTTGGCCGCCAACTTTCTACCGTCTGCGAGCGCCACTTCAATTTCGTCTGCGCTCGCAACCACGTGGTCGTTGGTTAAAATCAAGCCCTGCTCGCTAACAATGACGCCGCTTCCAAGGCTGTTTTCAGGCTGATCCTCTTCATTGTCCAGTTGGTCGCCAAAAAAATGTCTAAATAGCGGGTCGTCCTTGAACTGGTCATGTGGGCCGGGGGTATTGACTGTGCTTGAGGTAAAGATGTTGACGACGGAAGGCATGGCTTTTTTTGCGGCATCGCTATAGCTGCCTTTCGCGCTGACTAAAGGACCTGGTTGCACCTGATTGATGACAATGGGTTCTTGCTTTGTTTCAAGCAGATGTGGATAAAAAAGACGCAGCACAAACAATAAGCCCAAGCAAGCGGTGACAGATTGTGCAAAAATAAGCCAGATTCGTTGCATATATAGAAATTAGAATATGAATGCGTATAAGTATAGGTGAAAATTCATGAAAATAAATGATTTAAGTGATTATTTAGATCGACTGCTGCGGCCTGAGCAATTCAGCGATTACTGTCCAAACGGCTTGCAGGTGGAAGGCAAGCGTGAAATCCACAAAATCGTGACAGGCGTGACTGCGAGCATGGAACTGCTGCAAGCCGCACACAGAGCCAATGCCGATGCAATTCTGGTGCACCATGGCTATTTCTGGCGTGGCGAGGCGCAGCCTATTGTTGGCATCAAAAAACGACGGCTTCAATTTTTACTGCAGCATGATATTAACCTGTTCGCATTTCATTTACCGCTGGATGCGCACCCGGAATTGGGCAACAACGTGATGCTTGCCAAACAGTTGGGACTGGAGCTTACAGGACTGGCAGGTCAAAATGACATGCTGGGCCTGGCGGAATTAAGCATGCCACAATCGTTGCAGGCATTGGTTGCGCATATACAGGCAACGCTGAAACGGGCGCCCCAGGTTATTGGTGATTTAGCCAGACCGATCAAGCGCATTGCGCTATGCACGGGCGCGGCGCAAGGCTATATCGAGCAGGCAGCTGCTGCCAATGTGGATGTGTATATCAGCGGCGAGATTTCTGAACAGACTGTGCACGTGGCGCGCGAAACAGGGGTTGCTTATATCGCGGCAGGGCACCATGCAACAGAACGCTATGGGATACGGGCGTTAGGTGAGCAGCTGGAGAAAATGTTTGGCATTGCGCACGAATTTATCGATGTAGACAATCCGGTTTAGTTGATACATATCAATTACTTATCAAATAAAATTTGGTTTCTCATGTAATAAAATGTATAATTGCATGTTTGTAAACCGAGTTACGTCATGCCTCAAAAGGGCAAGTTAAAGGAAGCAAATGTCAGACAGCCAAATTGACAAAAACAGCACGTTATCATTCCATCCGCCTTCAGAAGTCGATTTAGAGAAGCGACAATTTTTAATCACTGCAACCGCCTGTACCGGCGCAGTTGGTGCGGCGGCCGTCGCAGTGCCGTTTGTGGGTAGCATGCTGCCTAGCGAGCGCGCGAAAGCAGCGGGCGCGCCGGTTGAGGTGGATATCAGCAAAATTGAGCCTGGCACGATCATGACTGCAGAATGGCGCGGTAAACCAGTCTGGATTATTAAACGTACTGATGCGATGACGGCAGATCTCGCCAAGCTTAATGATCAGCTTTCCGATCCGAACAGCGACGTTGTTTCGCAACAGCCCGGTTATTGCAAAAACTCGCATCGCTCAATCAAGGAAAACATTTCCGTGGTGGTGGGTATCTGTACACACTTGGGCTGCTCGCCTACCACCAAACTACAGGCAGGCGGTGATATGGGCGAAAACTGGTCAGGCGGTTTCTTCTGTCCGTGTCATGGTTCTAAATTCGACCTCGCAGGACGTGTGTTTAAAGGCTCGCCGGCGCCGACTAATCTGGTAGTGCCTCCGCACCAATATTTAACTGACACCACCTTGTTGATTGGTGTAGATGCAAAGGCGGAGGCGTAAATCATGGCAGATAAACAAGCACAAACTAAGGGTTATTTGGGTTGCGCGATGGAGTGGATTGATGCGCGTTTTCCATTGACCAGCAATATCAAAAATCATCTGACCGAATATTACGCACCCAAGAATTTCAATTTCTGGTATTTTTTTGGTTCCTTGGCCATGCTGGTACTGGTGTTGCAGATTTTGACCGGCATCTTTTTGACGATGCACTATAAGCCGGATGCCGAGCTGGCATTTGCTTCGGTCGAGTACATCATGCGCGACGTGTTTGGCGGCAATATCATTCGCTATATGCATTCTACCGGCGCCTCGATGTTCTTTATCGTGGTGTATCTGCATATGTTCCGTGGCGTCATTTACGGTTCGTATCGCAACCCTCGCGAACTGATCTGGCTGTTCGGCGTGGCGATTTTCCTGTGCCTGATGGGCGAAGCTTTCTTCGGCTATCTGTTGCCTTGGGGGCAAATGTCCTACTGGGGTGCCCAGGTGATTGTTAATCTGTTTAGCGCGATCCCATTCATTGGCCCGGATTTGTCCGAGTGGCTGCGTGGCGATTATTTGGTGTCTGATGCAACATTGAATCGTTTCTTTGCGTTCCATGTAATTGCGTTACCGCTAGTGCTGCTGGGCTTGGTGGTGGTGCACCTGATTGCCTTGCATGAAGTGGGCTCCAACAATCCGGACGGGGTGGAAATTAAGGCCAAAAAAGACAAAAAAACAGGCATTCCTTTGGATGGCATTCCGTTTCATCCCTACTATACCGTGAAGGATCTGGTAGGTGTGGCGGTGTTCCTGATCGTGTTTGCGGCAATCATTTTCTTTGCGCCAGAGATGGGCGGCTATTTCTTGGAGGCAAATAATTTCGTTCCTGCCGATCCGCTTAAAACACCAGCTCATATTGCGCCTGTCTGGTACTTTACGCCGTATTATTCAATATTGCGTGCAGTACCGCCGGTACTGAATTCACAGTTCCCTGGCGTGGCAGCGATGGGCTTGTCGGTAGTTGCATTCGCGTTCCTGCCTTGGCTCGACAAAAGTCCGGTGAAGTCTATCCGTTATCGTGGAAACCTTTACAAGCGCTGGTTAGCGGCCTTCGTGGTGAGCTTTTTGGTGCTGGGTTATTTGGGGACCGTGCCGTCGAATGTGTGGGGGCAGTTCGGTAGCTGGCTGGGCGGCGCAGACCGCGCCACCGTAGTTGCGCGCATATTTACCATCATTTACTTCTTATTTTTCATCCTGATGCCTTGGTACACTGCGAAAGATAAAACCAAGCCAGTACCGGAAAGGGTGACGTACTAATATTATGAAAAAATTATTATTAAGTCTGGTGTTTTTGCCATTAATTGCACTTGCTTCGGAAGCAGAGATTACCGTTTCTGCACCGATTAATCCTGGCGATCAAGCCTCGTTGCAGCGTGGTGCGCGTACGTTTGTGAACAATTGCCTCAATTGCCATAGCGCCAACTACATGCGCTATAAACGTTTGCAGGACATTGGCCTGACCGAAAAGCAAATTAAAGACAATTTGCTGTTTGCGGGCGAAAAAGTCGGCGATACCATGAAGGTAGCGATGAACCCGAAAGATGCCAAAAAGTGGTTCGGAGTCGCGCCGCCTGATTTGTCGGTAGCCGTTCGCGCGCGCGGCGTGGATTGGATGTATGCCTATCTGCGTGGTTTTTATCGTGATGACACGACGCCATCCGGCTGGAACAATATCGTGTTCGATAAAGTTGCCATGCCGCATGTGCTGTATGAGTTGCAAGGCGAGCAGGTGTTGAATCATGAAACGCATCAGCTGGAAGTGGCCAAACCTGGCAGGATGAATCCTGAAGAATATGATGCTTTTGTTGCCGATCTGACTAACTATATGGCATTCATGGCAGAGCCTGCCAAGCAGCAGCGCCAATGGATTGGTCTGTGGGTGCTGTTGTTCCTGGGCGTGTTGCTGGTGCTGACGATCAAGCTTAAAAAAGCATACTGGAAAGATATTAAATAGAAATCTACTTAATAGTCATTAAATGCATTTCTAATTTAAAAGAGAATAACGATTATGATGAAACTTTACTCGGGATCAGTCGATCCTTATAGCCATCGCTGCCGAATTGTGCTGTTTGAAAAAGGCATGGATTTTGAGGTGATCGATGTAGATCTTGCCAATAAAGCCGAAGATTTAGCGGTGCTGAATCCTTATGGTGCGGTGCCTGTGCTGGTGGAGCGTGATCTGGTGCTGTCTGAGGCCAATATCATCAATGAATATATTGATGAACGTTTTCCGCATCCGCAACTGATGCCGGCCGATCCCGTTATGCGTGCGCGTGCAAGATTGTTTTTGTATAACTTTGAAAAGGATCTGTTTGATCACATCAAAGACATTGAATCTGGCGATGATGAAAAAGCGGACAAGGCGCGCAAAACCATACGCGATAATTTAACGCAGATCGTGCCTATTTTTAGTAAGCAGAACTATTTGCTGGGTGACGAATATTCGATGCTGGATGTGGCCGTAACGCCGTTGTTATGGCGTTTGGGGCATTATGGCATCGACCTGCCCAATCAGGCGGCGCCCTTGCTGAAGTATGCAGAGCGCCTGTTCTCACGTCCGCTGTATGCGGATGCGATGACGCCTTCAGAAAAGGCCATGCGAAAGTAGTTTTTGGGATGAGCGGACTTATTCCCACCAAGCCCTATATGGTGCGTGCTATTCACGAATGGTGTGTGGATAACGGCTTAACGCCTCACCTGTTGGTTGCTGTAAATTCGCAGACACGGGTGCCGATGGCTTATGTAAAAGAAGGTGAGATTGTGCTGAATCTTAACTATTCGGCCACCAAAGATTTGCACATAGACAATGATGCGATCGTGTTTTCTGCGCGCTTTGGCGGAATTTCTCAAAACTTGTATGTGCCGATGAGTGCTGTAAAAGGAGTTTTTGCGCGCGAAAATGGCCAGGGCATGTTTTTTGAAACAGGTGCGCAGACTGACGCTGATGAAACTGATGCAAATGCTAAGTCGGTGACGCCCCCTTCAGAGGTCGAGGGCGGGGCGGTAGATGACAAAATGCCTGCAAAAAAGAAACCAAATTTAACAATAGTAAAGTAACAAAATAGTAAAAAATTTTCTCAAAAGGGCTAGTCGCCGATTTATAAAAAGTGATATAGTCACGCCTTCAAGAAAAACGCCGGATTAGCTCAGTTGGTAGAGCAGCGCACTTGTAATGCGAAGGTCGTCAGTTCGATTCCGACATCCGGCACCAAAATTCCACTAGAATCTAGTAAGCATTCTCCAAAAACATACATTCACAATGATTTAAATTGGCTTTTCGACAATTGTGCATTTTTGGCCCACTTTTATTTGACAGCATGTCAAAAAATACGCATAATCGCGGGTTCGGTTAGGAGGGGTGGCCGAGTGGTTAAAGGCGACGGACTGTAAATCCGTTCTCTCTGAGTACGCTGGTTCGAATCCAGCCCCCTCCACCAAGTGAATATGTAGCGGTAACGAACCTGCAGGCAATGGTTTCAGCGGGTATGCGGTAATTAGGTGTGCGTAACGCGAAGCGGGTGTAGCTCAGTTGGTAGAGCTTCAGTTTTCCAAACTGAATGTCGCGAGTTCGAGCCTCGTCGCCCGCTCCAGCTATTGTGCTTGTCAGTTATGTGATTTGCAGTAAGAGCCCATGTGGCTCAGTGGTAGAGCACTCCCTTGGTAAGGGAGAGGTCGCGGGTCCGATTCCCGCCATGGGCACCAGAAACGGTGCTGATTTAAAAAGCGGTGTAGTGTTAAAGTTTTATTAAGTTAAATAAAACTTTTAGAAGTGGTACTTGTTGGCCAATTAGTATTGGCAAAGCTAAAAATTAAGTTAATAAAATTTTATTAAATTTTTATAAAGATTACGTAAAGGATTAAAAATGGCAAAAGGCAAATTCGAACGTACCAAGCCGCACGTGAACGTGGGCACGATTGGACACGTGGATCATGGCAAGACGACATTAACGGCAGCGATCACCACCATTCTGTCAAAGAAATACGGCGGCGAAGCCAAGGCGTATGACCAGATTGACGCGGCGCCAGAAGAAAAAGCGCGCGGCATCACCATCAACACCGCCCACGTGGAATATGAGACAGCCACCCGTCACTACGCCCACGTTGACTGTCCAGGCCACGCCGACTATGTGAAGAACATGATTACCGGCGCTGCGCAAATGGACGGCGCCATCCTGGTATGTTCTGCTGCTGACGGCCCAATGCCGCAAACCCGTGAACACATCCTGTTAGCGCGTCAAGTAGGCGTGCCATACATCGTCGTATTCCTGAACAAAGCCGACATGGTGGACGACAAAGAGCTGCTCGAACTCGTTGAAATGGAAGTGCGTGAACTCTTAAGCAAATACGACTTCCCGGGCGACGACACCCCGATCGTCATCGGCTCAGCCAAACTTGCATTAGAAGGTGACCAGTCAGAATACGGCGAACCTTCCATCTTCCGTCTGGCAGACGCGCTGGACAGCTACATCCCGATGCCGGAACGTGCTATTGACGGTACCTTCCTGATGCCGGTAGAAGACGTATTCTCCATCTCTGGCCGTGGTACCGTGGTGACTGGCCGTATTGAGCGCGGCATTGTAAAAGTCGGTGACGAAATCGAAATCGTCGGCATCAAGCCAACCCTCAAAACCACCTGTACCGGTGTGGAAATGTTCCGCAAACTGCTCGACCAGGGTCAAGCCGGCGACAACGTCGGTGTACTGCTGCGCGGTACCAAACGTGAAGAAGTGGAACGCGGTCAAGTATTGGCCAAATCCGGCTCTATCAAACCACACACCAAATTCACCGCAGAAATCTACGTGTTGGGTAAAGACGAAGGTGGCCGTCATACGCCATTCTTCCAAGGCTATCGTCCGCAATTCTACTTCCGTACCACAGACGTGACCGGTGCAGTTGAATTGCCAGCAGGTACCGAAATGGTGATGCCGGGCGACAACGTGTCCATCACCGTGACCTTGATCGCACCGATCGCGATGGAAGAAGGCTTACGCTTTGCGATTCGTGAAGGTGGTCGCACGGTTGGTGCCGGTGTGGTCGCTAAGATTATTGAATAGTCATGAATGATGCAAAGGCTACGCTTACAACCCGCGTAGCCTTTTGCAGTTGTAAGATAAAAGTTAATAGGCCAATAGCTCAATTGGTAGAGTATCGGTCTCCAAAACCGAGGGTTGGGGGTTCGAGACCCTCTTGGCCTGCCAGATGTTAAATATCAGCCTGATTGAATTGGGCTGATTAAAAAGTTAAGACCAACATATGATTGATAAAATTAAGCTGGTATTGTCCGCGTTGCTGTTGGCAGCCGGCATTGCTGGCTTTTATGTTCTTGCGGATAAAGCCTTGGTGCTGCGCATTCTTGCTATGTTGGCAGGATTTGGCGCGGCTATTGGTGTGCTATGGACAACGCCGCTAGGCCAGGCTGCACTGGTGTTTGTCGGTGAATCCGTTGCCGAAGCGAAGCGTGTCGTCTGGCCGACAAGAAAGGAAACCATACAGACCGCTGTAGCGGTATTTGTACTGGTGGTGGTTGTAGCGGCCTTTCTGGCGGTAGTGGATATTGGTTTCGCCTACATGGTGCAATGGTTAATGGGACGGAGTGCTTAATGAGTATGCGTTGGTATGCAGTCCAAGCTTTTTCTGGCATGGAAAAATCCGTGAAAGCAGGCATCGAAGAGCGTATTGCACGTTCAGGTTTGCAGGATCAATTCGGCGAAATTCTGGTGCCGGTTGAAGAGGTAATCGAGATGAAGGGTGGTCAAAAGACCATTTCAGAGCGCCGCTTGTACCCTGGCTATGTGCTGGTGCAAATGAACATGACCGACGACACTTGGCACTTGGTGAAAAGTACGCCGCGTGTCACGTCGTTTATTGGCGGAAGCGCACAAAAGCCGACGCCGATTA
>JBGANY010000006.1:0-113623 GCA_044222005.1 Methylotenera sp. | reverse complement strand
CATAATAATTGACTAAAACACTAGGTTATTCTATAATCTAACCTAGTTTAAAGAGGTGATTTTAATTTTATGAGACTTACCACCAAAGGCCGTTTTGCTGTTACCGCCATGCTGGACCTCGCTTTGAATGAAGTGGAAAAGCCTGTGACACTAGCTGGCATCAGCGAACGACAAGCCATTTCACTCTCATACTTAGAGCAGTTGTTCAGCCGTTTGCGCAAGCAAGGCTTGGTGACAAGCGTGCGCGGTCCAGGTGGCGGTTACCGTGTAGCAAAACCGCATGATGCGATTTCTGTGTCGAACATCATTACTGCCGTAGATGAGCTGATTGATGCCACCCAGTGCGGCGGCCAGGAAAACTGCCACGACGAAGGCCGTTGCATGACGCATGAGTTATGGGCATCGCTTAACAACAAAATTTTAGATTATTTATCCGGCGTCACGCTGGCGGACATGGTTGAAAATCAGCGCCAGAAAGATGCGGGATCTACCGCCAACAAAGTGTATTTTGCGCCGCGCAAAGCCTGTGTTGAAGATGCGGGCACTGAAGGAATCGCAGCTTAAATGACCCCGGTATTTTTCGATCATAACAGCACGACAACACTCAAGACAGAAGTGCTTGAGGCCATGTTGCCGCATATGGTGGAACAGCACGGCAACGCGACAAGCCGCCACAGCTATGGCCGTACAGCGCGCGCAGCGGTGGAACATGCACGTGAACAGGTGGCGAATGCGGTGGGTGCGTACGCCAATCAGGTTGTGTTTACTGCCAGCGGCACCGAGGCGAATAATTTTGCAGTACATGGCATTTCCAGCAATCTGGCGCCTAAACAGATTCTAACCAGTGCGGTCGAGCATCCATGCGTGTCGCGCCCTGCCCTTGCCATGCAAGCACATGGCTGGCAAGCACGCAGCATTAAGGTAGATGCAAATTGCAACATTGACATGCAGCACTTGCAAGACTTGCTGCAAACCCCAACAGGCCTGGTATCGGTAATGCTGGCGAATAACGAAACCGGCGTGATACAGGATATTGCCGCAATCAGTCAATTGGCGCGCCAGCACAATGCTTATGTGCATACCGATGCTGTGCAGGCTTTAGGCAAAATTCCGGTGGATTTTTTTGCATTGGGCGTACATGCGATGACGGTTTCCAGCCACAAAATCGGCGGCCCGCTTGGCGCGGGTGCCCTGGTGCTGGATAAGCGCGTGGATATTCAGCCGCTCTTGTACGGCGGCGGACAGGAAAGAGGCTTGCGTAGCGGCACAGAAAACGTACCGGCGATTGTCGGGTTTGGCGCCGCATGTGATCTTGCTATTAAGAACCTGTCTACGTTTGCACAGCACACGCAACATCTGCGCGATGCATTGGAAGCGGGCTTAAGAAAAATGAATGCTACCTTATTTGGTAGCGGGCCTGGATTTGGCAGAGAATCCAAGCGCATCCCTAACACCAGCTTTTTCGCCTTCCCCAATATCGAAGGCGAAACATTGGTGACGGCGCTGGATAAAAGAGGCTTTGCCGTGGCGAGCGGCTCCGCGTGTTCGTCTGACAGCACCGAACCCAGCCATGTGCTGCTGGCAATGGGCGTGAATGAAGAATTGGCACGCGGTGCGATACGTGTAAGTTTTGGCGCAAGCAACACCATGGAACAAGTGCAGCATTTTTTAGTCGTGCTGGAAAACGAATTGAAAAGATTAAGAAATTTAACTGCTGTCGCGGCATAAAAGTTTGGAAAGTAAAAGTAAAACCATATGGATAGAAAACCAATATATTTAGATTACTCCGCCACCACCCCGGTTGATCCGCGCGTGGCAGCGCTGATGATTCCTTACTTGACGGAACATTTCGGCAACCCTGCCTCACGCAGCCATCCATTTGGTTGGGAAGCGGAGAAAGCAGTCGAAAATGCGCGTGAAGAAGTCGCCAAACTAGTTGGCGCTGACCCCCGCGAAATCGTGTGGACATCTGGCGCAACAGAATCGAACAACCTGGCCATTAAAGGCGCGGCGCATTTTTATGCTGCCAGCAAAGGCAAGCATATCATTACCATTGCTACCGAGCACAAGGCCGTAATTGATGTGGTGCGCGAACTAGAGCGCCAAGGCTTTGAGGCGACGTTTTTAGAACCTGAACCCAATGGCCTGGTTGATTTGGCCAAATTCAAAGCGGCCATACGCCCGGATACGGTGTTAGCTTCTGTAATGCTGGTGAATAATGAAATCGGTGTGATTCAAGACATCGAAGCGATCGGCAATATCTGCCGCGAAAATGGCGTGATTTTTCATGTAGATGCAGCGCAAGCCACCGGCAAGGTAAAGATTGATTTGGAAACATTGCCAGTCGATTTGATGAGCTTCAGCGCCCATAAAACCTATGGGCCCAAAGGCGTTGGCGCTTTATATGTACGCCGTAAACCGCGCATCCGTATCGAAGCACAGATGCATGGTGGCGGACACGAGCGCGGCATGCGTTCCGGCACGTTAGCCACACACCAAATAGTCGGCATGGGCGAGGCTTTCCGCATCGCGCGCGAAGAGATGGAGCTGGAAAACGCACGCATCCGCAAACTGCGCGACCGTCTGCTGGCCGGCTTGCAAACCATTGAAGAAACCTATGTCAATGGCGACTTGGCACACCGCGTGCCGCATAACCTAAACATCAGTTTCAATTACGTTGAAGGTGAATCGCTGATTATGGCGGTGAAAGATATTGCCGTTTCCAGCGGCTCTGCCTGTACGTCTGCGAGCCTGGAGCCAAGCTACGTACTGCGCGCATTGGGCCGCAGCGATGAGCTTGCACACAGCTCAATCCGCTTTTCGCTCGGGCGTTTTACCACCGAAGCAGATGTGGATTACACGATAGAACTGATGAAAAGCAAGATTGGCAAATTGAGGGAACTATCTCCGCTTTGGGAGATGTTTAAAGATGGTATCGACATTAGTAAAGTACAGTGGGCAGCCCACTAGAGGAGTAGCAAAATGGCATATTCAGACAAAGTTTTAGATCATTATGAGAATCCTAGGAATGTAGGTTCTTTAGATAAAAATGACCCCCATGTAGGCACTGGCATGGTCGGCGCCCCTGCTTGCGGCGACGTGATGAAACTCATGATTAAGGTGAACGACAGCGGCATTATTGAAGATGCCAAATTCAAAACCTATGGCTGCGGCTCGGCGATTGCCTCCAGTTCACTCGTCACCGAATGGCTAAAAGGCAAAACAGTGGATGAAGCTTATGCGATTAAAAACTCTGCGATTGCTGAAGAGCTCGCTTTGCCGCCGGTGAAAATTCACTGTTCAGTTCTAGCTGAAGATGCGATCAAAGCGGCTGTGGCGGATATTAAAGCGAAACAATTAGCAGCGAAAGAGGCAGCGGCTATTTAATTTATTCCTGCATACGCAGGAATGACGAAATTGAGAGTTGATAATTATATGGCAATTACACTTACACAAACCGCAGCAAACCGTGTAGAAAAATTCCTCGCCAACCGTGGAAAAGGCATTGGCCTGCGCTTGGGCGTTAAAACCACGGGCTGTTCTGGCATGGCTTATACGCTAGAGTTTGTGGATGAATTAAATCCAGAAGACCTGGCTTTTGAAAGCCACGGCGTAAAAGTGATTGTTGACCCGAAAAGTCTGGCCTATATAGACGGCACCGAGCTCGACTTCACCAAGGAAGGCTTGAACGAAGGCTTTAAGTTCAACAACCCGAATGTGAAAGATGAATGCGGCTGCGGTGAAAGCTTTACGGTGTGACACAGAATTATTTTGAGCTGTTTGGACTTGAGCCAACATTCAATCTTGACTTGGCGGCATTAGAAAGTAATTACCGCAAAATACAGTCTGAATCACATCCTGATCGTTTTGTGACCGCCTCTGGCACAGAAAAACTGCAATCCATGCAAACTGCCACACTTGCAAATGAAGCCTACCAAACGCTGAAAATTCCAGCCAATCGTGCCAAATACATATTAGAGTTGCAAGGAATCAATGCCATTGCGGAAACCAACACGGCTATGCCGGCTGAATTTTTGATGCAGCAGATGGAATGGCGCGAAGCTTTAGAAGATGCAAATACAGAAAAAAACATTAATACCTTAGAAATATTACTGACAGAAATGCGAGTTGAAGCCAAAAAACTCCAGCTTAGTTTAGGCGATTTACTGGACGCAAAAAAAGATTACAACGCTGCAACTGAAGTCACACGCAAACTGATTTTTATTGATAAAGTGTGTGCGGATATTAGCAAGGCGATTGAACAAATAGAGAATTAGTATGGCATTGTTGCAAATATCTGAACCCGGACAATCCGCTGCACCGCATCAACATAAACTGGCGGTGGGGATTGATTTGGGCACAACCAATTCGCTGGTTGCCACAGTGCGCAGCGGCATGAGCACCGTGCTACAAGATGAATATGGACATGCCCTGCTGCCCTCTGTAGTACGCTATTTGCCAAATGGCGAGGTCGTGGTTGGTCACGAAGCGCAGGCACAGCAAAGCAGCGACCCCGTCAATACCATCGTCTCTGTCAAACGCTTTATGGGACGCAGCCTGAATGACATCGCCGACAGGGCGCACATTCCTTACCGCTTTGCAGAAGGCACCGATGCACAATCGGCCAGGTTATTGCAGATACAAACCCGCGCCGGCCTGAAAAGTCCGGTAGAAATCTCGGCAGAAATCCTCAAAACGCTGAAAGCGCGTGCCGAGAAATCTCTAGGTGGCGAATTGGTGGGCGCAGTGATTACCGTACCCGCCTATTTCGACGATGCGCAGCGCCAGGCCACTAAAGACGCAGCACGGCTAGCCGGGTTAAATGTGTTGCGCCTGTTAAACGAACCAACGGCTGCGGCTGTGGCCTATGGCCTGGATAATGCCGCCGAAGGCACTTATGTGATCTACGACTTGGGCGGCGGGACGTTCGATGTTTCCATTCTAAAGCTCACTAAAGGCGTCTTCGAAGTGCTCGCCACCAATGGCGATTCAGCCCTCGGCGGCGACGACTTTGACCACCGCATCTATTGCTGGGTGCTGGATAAAATTCGCGAAAACAGCAGTAACTTTACCCCACTTGGTGAACAAGACACTCGCCTGCTGCTCACAAAGGCGCGGCAAGCCAAAGAGTGGCTCACCGACAACTTTGAAGCACAAATCGTTTGTCGCTTGAGTAACGGCACGCTGGTAGACGTCACACTGACTGCACCACAGTTTGTGGAGCTTACCCAGCATCTTGTCGCCAAAACACTCTCTCCCACGCGCAAAGCCATGCGTGATGCTAACCTCACGCCCGACGAAATCAAAGGCGTGGTGCTAGTAGGCGGCGCCACGCGCATGCCGCACATCAGGCACGCCGTGCAGGAATATTTCAGGCAGGAACCGCTGACTAATCTGGACCCAGATAAAGTGGTAGCGCTGGGCGCAGCGATACAGGCCAATGCACTCGCGGGCAACAGAAGCGATGATGATTTGCTGCTGTTAGATGTCACCCCGCTTTCGCTCGGGCTTGAAACCATGGGCGGTCTGGTGGAAAAAATCATTCCGCGCAACTCCACATTGCCCATTGCTCGCGCACAGGAATTCACCACCTTTAAAGATGGCCAAACGGCCATGAGCATCCACGTATTGCAAGGTGAACGTGAACTGGTAAGCGACTGCCGCTCGCTCGCGCGTTTTGAATTACGCGGCATCCCGCCCATGGCGGCTGGTGCGGCACGCATCCGCGTGACGTTTACTGTGGATGCTGATGGTTTGCTAAGCGTTTCAGCCCGCGAAACCACCAGCAATATTGAAGCTAATATTGTCGTCAAGCCAAGTTACGGACTAAGCGAAGAACAAATTCTGGCTATGCTGCAAAGCAGCTTTAGCGCGGCAGAAAGTGACAAACAGGCACGCGCGCTGGCAGAAGCGAAAGTCGAGGCCGAAAGCCTGCTTACCGCAATCAGTGTGGCGCTGGAGCGAGATGGCGACTTGTTAAACTCGAAAGAAAAGCAAGAGATTGCCTCTCAAATGGATGCCCTGCAAGGCTTGCTGCAAGCGAGTGACAGCCATGCTATCCACCAAGCGACTGAAGCCTTGAATACGGCAACCGAAAGCTTTGCTGCCAGACGCATGGATGTCAGCATCAGCCGAGCGCTGGCCGGTAAGAATCTAGACTCATTAGAGATATAAAAATGCCACAAATTATTGTATTACCGCATGTAGAGCTCTGCCCTGAAGGCGCTGCGTTTGAGGCTGAAACCGGAAAATCTATTTGCCAGAACCTGCTGGACAACGAAATTGACATTGACCATGCCTGCGACCAGGTATGTGCCTGCACCACCTGCCATGTGATTGTGCGCGAAGGCTATAAGACCTTGAACGCACCGGAAGAAAAAGAAGAAGACCTGCTCGATAAGGCCTGGGGGCTGGAGCCGAACTCACGGCTTTCTTGCCAGGCAATTGTAGGTGACAGCAATCTGGTAGTAGAGATTCCTAAATACTCAATCAACATGGCCAAAGAAGGCCATCGTTAAATCCCTTAGAATTTCTCAGGGCGAAGGATCTCGACATCATGCAGAAAAGCCACCATTGCATAATTGGCGTAGTAATGTTTCTGAAAATGATGGAGTATAGTCTCAGCCAAAGTGCGTGAGCAGATGACCTCGAGGCGGATATTTGAGACTTCTCCCCATGTGGCATCACGCACACCACGACCGCCACGACCGCGAGCGTCTGAAACGGTGTAGCCGCGAACACCCAGCATTTCCAGGTCTCTCAACAGGATTTCCTCGATAACACCTTCTGTAATGATGGTTAACAAGGTTCTTTTTTCTGTCATTAAAGTCATACCATCACTCCTGTAAGTTCTGTTGCCAACCAGTGATATAGCGGAATCCCTACCAGAATATTAAAAGGAAAGGTGATGCCCAGCACTGCCGATAGCGACAAAGCAGGATTTGCTTCCGGGATTGCCAAACGGATGGTGGCCGGCACAGCAATGTAAGAGGCGCTGGCAGCCAAAGTCGCCAATAGCGTAATACCCCCCACTGAAAGCCCAAGCGCAAGACCGCAGGCAATGCCTAACAAAGCTGAAAATAAAGGCATCACCAAGCCGAACGAAATGATAAACAAACCGCGCTTGCGCAACTCACCCGTTTGTCGCGCAACAATCAGCCCCATTTCCAAAAGAAATAAAGTCAGCGCACCTTTAAACAAATCATAAAACAAGCCTTTAATAGGCGCCAAACCCTCGGGACCGGCAGCCCAGCCGATCGCCATGCCGCCGATCAGCAGCGTCACCCCTTTACCCAAAAAGCTCTCATGCGCCAGCGCGCGCCAGTCGGTCTGGCGGCTTAAACCACGCGCCAGTACAATCCCCACAATAATGGCAGGCACCTCCATCACGGTCAGAAAAATCACCAATTACGGCTCAAATGCAATCTCACGCGTCATCAGCCAGGTAGAACCTACGGCAAAAGTCGCCACGCTCACTGAGCCGTAGTGTGCGGCAGTAGCCGCTGCATCGGCACGACTAAATTTACCCGCAATGTTCAAAATCGCAAATGCAATCAAGGTCTGCACAACACCAAGCGCCATCACCGCACCCAACTGTGGCAACAAAGGTGCAATCGCCTGCTTGGCCAAGCCCTCACCCCCTTTAAGACCGATTGCAAGCAACAGCACCAGCGTCAGCGTATCGTAGAGGGCAGCAGGCAGCCTGAGCTCAGACTTCAAAAGCCCGGCAGCCAAGCCAAATATAAAAAACAGAATCACTACATCTAACATCAAATCAAAACCTTATTGAGTATTGCAATTTATATAAAAATTCATTTATAAAATGAGTGTATCTTGCAAAAAATCCACTTGACCAGTAGCAATATTGTAAACGCCACCAATCAAGCCAATTTTCTTCTCACTGAGCAAATCTTCAATAATGTCGCTACTGTGCAAAATCTGTTTAATTTGCACTCTAACGTTAAGTTCGCACACTTTCGCTACAAAGTCTTCATTATTTGCATCTCGGTTGTCAATCACCGTTTTTTCTTGACGCACAGCCGGCCTAATGTGATTAATAATCTCTCCAATATGGCCTTCTCTAAAGTTATCACACGCAGCTTTTACCGCGCCACAACTTGTATGGCCTAGTACCACGATTAGTTTTGAGCCTAAATATTTGCTGGAAAATTCCAAGCTGCCAATGCCTTTATCTGATGCAATATTGCCGGCCAAACGCACACTAAACACATCGCCAAGTGCTTGGTCAAACAGCATTTCTACGGGCGCGCGCGCATCGCTGCAACTTAAAAAGGAGACAAATGGACGCTGCTTGTTTTTTGTGACTTCAAGCAAGCCTAGCGTATCTTTATTGCCAATTAAATTATTTTCAAAACGTTGATTGCCTTCAATCAGCACATCCAGCGCCTGTTGCGGCGTCATTTTATCGCGGTCAAGATTGGGGTGTTTATACATGCGAAACCTCGGTTTAATGATTTTTACGCATTATAACTGACCTCAATAACAACCCCATAAAAAAAGGTTTCATAAAAACTGCGCTATCTATTCAAAGCCGGACCGGAAATCATATATAACTGCCCGTATTCCACCAACTCTGGATCTGGATGCGCCAAGTGGGCTTGCGCAACGCCTAAATAATAACGTTTGTTCACATCAAACCAAGTGGCCGATTTCACCGCATCGGTCACTTCAACAATGCCGGACTGCTCCTCATCCAATGTCATAAATTTAGCGTTATTTTTATCCACAAAACGCTCAACATCTGCCTCAAAAATACGCGTCGCCTGGTTGGGGAACTTGGGATCAAACAACCAGATACCCGCCGCAGACTTATCTTTACCTGGATCCTCATTGAGCAAAATGCGACCATCACTATCTGCCTCAATATTATCGAACATCTGCCCGCCTATATCGATAGCCGTCAGCACAGCACTGTATCTACCGCCTTTTTCTGGCGCACGTGCATCGTCAAAGTCCATGCGAAACAACTGGCTGTGTCCGTCAATTTTGTCTGTGGTCGCAAACCAGAACAGGTTTTTATCCAGCTTATCCCACGCACCATCTTCAGGGCGCAGCAACGGCGTCGCACCCAGCGTATTGGCACGTGCTCTAAGTACCTTACCATCAATGCCCACCACATCGCCTAGCGGCAGCAGCATAAAACGTTCTTTTTCAAATTTCACGGTATATAACGCACCGCCAACCAGCCCTGCCTTTTCTACAGGGTTACCAATACGGCGTTTTTCACCCACATACACGTACACATGGCCACCAGGAAAATCATCCATGCCAATCACCACAGTACGCTTTCCTGAGTTTGGCAACGCTAACAGATTCTCCCAAGCCACGTGTCCAAGATGCGGCAGCTCGTAACTCACGCCGCTATACTCCCCACTGGCTATATGCGCAAACGCGCGGCCGCCAGAATCTTTTTCCTCTTCACCATTGAGAAAAATTTTGCCACTAAAGCCATTGCCGTTTGCATCCATAAAAGCTGAGCTATGCGCTAAATCAGCCGAGCAAAAACGACCAAAAGTCGTGGTTTGTGCAGTGTAATGGCTTTGCGTATCCATGTTCCACAGCTGCACTTTTTTAGTTAGATCTTCACCACTTAGCACTTGTAAATCATTTAACTGCACCAGCCAGCGCGAAACAAACGCGCCTTTGCTGCCATGCGTGCGCACGGAGCCAACATTCGCGTTCAACTCGTGATTCATCAGCACCGTGATTGAGCCGTCACCGTTATCAAAAGCACCCAAGCCATCCGGCACGCCCACCATGCGGTAGCCATTTGCGGCAGATTCACCAACAGTGATGATAGGACGGACTTCCCAGCCAGATACAGCAGATTGGACATAAGCATCGCCTGCGACTGCATGTGCACCGCAGAAAGCCAGCCATGCTGCCAGGAGTTGGGTCATTATTTTCATCATATGCATTATAGCCCTGCAATAAAAAAGCCCGCTCAAAGGGCGGGCTTTTAAAGTTTACATTCTAACTTAAATGATTAGAAATCCATTTGTGCGCGTACTGTAAATGCATCTTCAGAATCAAACGTTTTGCTGTTGATTTTTATTGGTGTATCGTAATCGGTACGCACATAATTTGCCAAGAAACGCCAATTTGGCATTGGAATCCATTTAACACCAACTGTCCAAGCATCCGCTTCAACTGTAGACACACTTGCAGCAGCATTAAATGCAGCAGGCGTCATGTTTTTCTTATTATTAACTTTTACTGCTCCTGAATTCAAATCACTAGCATCTAACTTAGAGTAGCGCACACCAATTTCCCAAGCACCTATACCTGCTCCATCAGGGTTAAAGTTATTTTTAGGTTTGATGCGATCAAATTTGCCTCCTTTGTATGAATCAGCATAGTTTTCACCAGTAATTGTCCAAAGTGCCTCAGCATACCAAACATCAATATCATCATCGAATTTGGCACTGGCAATTGTTTTACCATCAATGTTGGTACGCATCCATTCAGATTGTAATTTCACTGGACCCAATGCTACAGCACCTTCAAGACCATAGCGCGTGCGCTCTATATCTCCAGTAGCACCCGTAGTATAGGCAGCGCTAAAGAATTTCTCGCCTTTACCTTCAGTAGAGCTACTAGGCGAAAATGAATTTAATTTTCCATTACTGAATGCAGCGCCTATATGGTAGACATTGTCTTTGTTGTCCATGATTTCTGCGATATTGACTGTTGCCCGGGCAATCACGTCTACACCATCCTGTTTTGCCGTTGGGCTAGAAGACTCGATTTTGTTCTTACCTTCGCCTGTAGATAAAGCTAAGCCGTATGTCACGCCTTTTGTCGGCTCCCCGTGCAACATCGCGCCAATTTCTTTAGCTGGCACATAGGAAGTCATTAATGAACGCTCTTGGAAATCAATAAAGCGTGAGCTGGTTTGTTCTTCTAGGCTGAATGGCATTTTGAACTGGCCAAACTTGAATTGCGCCTGATCCCAGTAATGCAAGTTAATGTAAGCCTCATCAAGCTGCGCAGATTTATCTTTACCAGTATCATCTTTTGAAGCAAAGTCAGTAACAATGCCAAATTCATAATACTTAGCAAATTTACCTTTGGCACCTAGATAAGCACGGCGAACATCAAAAGTGTCTGCAACGCCAGTGTCTTTATTGCTATCTCCATATGTACGGTAATCCAATTGGATTCGACCATTTACGGTTAAACTATTTTCTTTATCGCCTGATTCAAATGTAATGCCGTCTTTATATTTAGCAGAGATTGAAGATTCTTTTTTCTTCTCGGCCGCTTCTTTTTCGCCCGTGCGGCCTTTCATTAAAAGCGCGCCTTCTTCTTCGGTTAACACGCCTTTAGCAATCAGTGCATTCAGAATATCATCAGTACTGTCTGCCATGGCGTTTGCACCAAAGCCTAATAAAGCCGTGCCTGCCAGTGTTGCTGCCACTAAGTTACGTAGTTTAAAGTTCATTTCATTTCCCCTGTTTTAGATCATTTATCAAAATTTTCAACAGGCGAATTTTGAGACAGTTATATGACAATCTGATGACAAAGAACTATTTTTGTGATGTGCTGTTGTGTTTTTACCACAACAAAAAAGCCGTCACTCAGGACGGCTTTTTTCGTTATTGAAAAACCTAAGCTTCTGGCCGCATGTGCGGGAACAGAATCACATCGCGAATACTGGGCGAATCGGTAATGAGCATCACTAGGCGATCAATGCCAATACCACAGCCACCTGCAGGTGGCATGCCGTATTCAAGTGCACGGATAAAATCTGCATCGTAAAACATGGCCTCCTGGTCGCCCGCCTCTTTGGCTTTCATCTGTGCATGGAAGCGTGCGGCCTGGTCTTCCGCATCGTTAAGTTCACTAAATCCATTCGCCATTTCACGGCCAGTGATAAACAGCTCGAAACGCTCGGTAATTTCCGGATTTTTATCTGAAGCGCGTGCCAAGGGTGAAACCTCAACCGGGTAATCGATGATATAAGTCGGCTGCCATAAATGCGCTTCTGCCGTTTCTTCAAACAGGCTCAACTGGAGCGAACCCAAGCCAGCGTGTTCGAATACTTTGATACCGCGCTTGTAGAGCTCAACCCGTAAAAATTCCGCATCATGCAATTGGGCCAGCGTGTATTCCGGTGCGTATTTTTGGATCGCCCCTACAATAGTCAGGCGCTCGAATGGCTTGCTTAAATCCACCTCGCGCCCATCATATTGCAACACTGCAGTACCACGCGCAGCAATGGCGGCAGCACGAATGCACTGCTCGGTAAAATCCATCAGCCACTGATAATCGGTATAGGCTGCGTAAAACTCCATCATGGTGAATTCCGGGTTATGACGGACGCTTAAGCCTTCGTTACGGAAGTTACGGTTCATTTCGAACACGCGCTCGAAGCCGCCTACTACAAGGCGTTTCAAATATAGCTCAGGAGCGATGCGCATGAACATTTGCATATCCAGCGCATTATGATGCGTGGTAAACGGCTTGGCTGCTGCACCGCCTGGAATCGGGTGCAGCATGGGCGTTTCTACTTCCAGGAATTCATTCTGAATCATAAAGTTACGAATTGCAGAAACCACTTTGCTGCGCGCCACAAACGTCGCACGCGCTTCCTCAGAGGTGATCAAATCGACATAACGCTGGCGGTATTTGACTTCCTGATCCTGCAGGCCGTGAAATTTCTCTGGCAAGGGGCGCAATGATTTTGTCAGTAATCGCAATTCGGTGACTTTAACCGAAAGCTCGCCGGTTTTGGTTTTAAACAAATAGCCTGCCGCGCCAACAATGTCGCCCAAATCCCAATGTTTAAAGGCCTCGTAAACAGTTTCACCGATATTCTCAATAGAAATGAATAGCTGAATCCGGCCACTCGTATCTTGAATGGTCGCAAAGCTCGCCTTGCCCATTACGCGCTTGAGCATCATGCGGCCTGCGACGACTACATTCACTTTCCTGGCATCAAAGGCTTCATTTTCTGTGCCTCCATGAGCCGCATGGATATTGGCTGCCAGGGCATCTGGTTTGAAGTCGTTTGGAAAGGCAACGCCTTGTGAACGAATAGCCTTAAGCTTCTCGCGGCGCTCAGCAATGACGTGGTTTTCGTCTACTGGCAGAACTTCGTTATTTTGTTCATTACTCACACTCATACTCCCTGCTTCAAACTTTCTGTAATAAATGGGTCTAGGTCGCCATCCAGCACACCTTGGGTATTGCCGATTTCCACCCCGGTACGCAAATCCTTGATGCGCGACTGATCCAGCACATAACTTCTAATCTGGTGTCCCCAGCCAATATCGGTTTTGGCATCCTCAAGAGCTTGTTTTTCCTGGTTGCGTTTATTCAATTCCAGATTGTAAAGCGCGCCTTTCAGCATATTCATGGCCTCGGCGCGGTTGCGGTGCTGCGATCGGTCATTCTGGCACTGCACCACGGTATTGGTGGGAATATGCGTAATGCGCACTGCGGAATCGGTTTTGTTAATGTGCTGACCACCCGCGCCAGAAGCGCGATACGTATCGATGCGCAAATCAGCAGGATTGATGTCGATTTCAATGGAATCATCTACTTCCGGGAATACCTGCACGCTGGCGAACGAGGTATGGCGTTTGGCATTGGAATCAAACGGCGATTTACGCACCAGGCGATGTACGCCATTTTCAGTGCGTAACGTGCCATAGGCATAATCGCCAGAAACCTTAATCGAAGCGCCTTTAATGCCGGCCACGTCACCTTCGGATTCTTCCAGCACTTCCACCTTGAAGCCTTTGCGCTCGCAGTAACGCAAATACATGCGCAGCAGCATATTGGCCCAATCCTGCGCCTCGGTGCCGCCGCTGCCCGATTGAAACTCGATAAAGCAGTTGTTGGCATCCATCGGCTGCGAGAACATGCGCCTGAATTCCATCTCGGCAATCTGTTTCTCCAGCGCTTCAGAATCTGCTGCGACACTTAATAAAGTGTCGTCATCGTTTTCTTCCCGCGCCATCTCAAACAGTTCGCGGCTGTCGTTCAGGCTGGCTTCCAGGCTTTGCAGGCTATGCACCACAAGCTCCAGCTCACGCTTTTCTTTGCCTAGTTTTTGTGCTTTCTCGGCATTGTCCCAGACTTTGGGGTCTTCCAATAAACCGTTAACTTCTTCTAACTTTTGTAACTTATTCTCAAAGTCAAAGATACCCCCGAAGGGCAAGATTGCGCTCGCTCAAATCGTTCAAACGGTTAGAGATAAGATTAAGTTGTTCGGCTTCCATTTTTGCTGCTGCTTGACTTTAAAAATGAGATTATACCGCAAGTGCTTGCAGACTTTACTTGGTTATGGCTTTTACCACTTCACCATCTTCTTTGGTAAAGGTACCGATATCCGGATTTTCCAGAATATCCAGCAAAAGCTCGGACGGACGGCACAACTTAACACCTTTGGCTGTCACCACAATCGGGCGGTTGATTAAAATCGGGTGTAGCATCATGGCGTCAATCAACGCATCGTCAGACAAGCTCAAATCATCAAGACCAAGCTCAGCATACGGCGTACCTTTTTCGCGCAATAGCTGGCGCGGGGTAATGCCCATTGTTGAAATCAACTCGACTAATTTTTCTCGGCTTGGCGGCGTTTTAAGATATTCAATCACCTCAGGCTCTACGCCGCTGGCGCGTATCATCGCCAAGGTGTTGCGCGATGTGCCGCAGGCCGGATTGTGGTAGATAGTGACGCTCATTTCGATTCAACTTTCATCAAAACAGACATTAATAATATGGCGACCAATTGTGCCGAGATAAAACCCAGTACATCCGATGGGTGAATGCCCACAAAAGTATTGGTCAAGCTCCTGGCCAGCGTGACTGCCGGATTTGCAAAAAAAGTGGAAGAGGTGAACCAGTACCCTGCTGTGACCGTCAGTGCTACCAGCATCGCCACTTTTTCATTGGCGTACTTTACGCCTAATCGGATGACGGACAACAAAATGAGCGCAGCTGCCAGCTCGCTTACCCAGATGCCCAAGCCATGCCTGGGTTTGGCAGAAGTCTGAATCATCGGCATGGCAAACATCACATGCGTTAACCAGACGCCCGAAACGGCACCTGTGAGCTGCGCTGTTACATAGCCGAATAAGGCCTGGGCGTTGAGCACCCCGGCGCGCCAGAACATGATACTGACTATCGGATTGAAGTGACCACCGGAGATGGGCGCAAGCAAGGTAATCAGCACATATAAGCCGCAGCCAGTAGCAATGCTGTTGCCTAGCAGCGCTATAGCTGCGTTACCGGCGCCTAATGCTTCCCCCATGATGCCGGAACCTGTCACGACAGCAAGCAGTAACAAAGTTCCAATGTATTCTGCAATTAACTTGTTTTTCATATTTCTGTCATATTTATGTCATAATTTTGCTACGGGAAACGTACTGGAAGCAAGTTGCTGTGCCGGGCAATTATATAACAAGGATGTTCGGCTTAAAAAAATTAAATTTTCTGTTTTATGCCCGCGGATTCAAACATATGCAGTTAAATTAATCGAATAAATAAACAATTCATTGGGGAGAACAAGCATGGCTAATGCTACTTTGGGTCGATTGATGGCAGCAATATCACCGCGCAGCGACAATTATTTTGAGCTATTTAACAACCTTGCAGATTGCGCGGTCAGAGGCTCTAAAGTACTGGCATCAATGACAGCTGTCAGAGATGCCGAGAGATTTGACGAGCACTTTGCTGAACTCAGAAAAATCGAATCTGAAGCTGACGAATACACCAAAGAAGTTTTACTCTCCTTACATAAAACTTTTATCACCCCTTTCGACCGCCGCGAAATCCGCGAGCTGGCCATGGCACTGGACGACATCATCGACTACATGGAAGACATTCCACAAAGCGCAAAAATCTACGGCCACACCAGCTTTACCCCTGAAATGGTCGCACTTGCACAGATTCTGCTCCGCGCTTCAGAAAAAGTGCGTGACGCAGTCAATATGCTGTCTGACATGAAAGATGCGGGGCGCATTCTTCGCACCTGTGAGGAGATCAGCGCGATTGAGGGCGAGGCCGACCACGTCATGCGCGCCGGTATGCATCGCTTGTTTGAAGAAGAATCCGATGCGCGCACTCTGATACGCTCAAAAGAGCTTTATGACATATTTGAAGAGGCTGTTGATAGCTGTGAAGACGTAGCCGATGTAATTCACGGCGTTGTATTAGAGCGCATTTAAGGAAGCATCATGGATCACGCGATTCTTATTATGGCGCTGCTGGTTTTCGTCGCCCTCATATTTGATTTTATGAATGGCTTTCACGATGCAGCCAACTCGATTGCACTCATGGTATCAACGCGCCTGCTCACGCCGCAGGCCGCAGTGGCATGGGCAGCTTTTTTCAATTTCATTGCATTCTTATTCTTTGGTTTGCATGTAGCTGACACCGTGGGCAAAGGCATTATTGATCCTAACATCGTGAACAATGCGGTGATATTCGGCGCGCTCAGCGGGGCTATCGCGTGGAACGTCATCACCTGGTGGTTTGGCATCCCATCCTCGTCATCTCATGCGCTTATCGGCGGCTTGCTTGGCGCAGGCGTTGCCCATGCCGGCACAAAAGGCATTGTTATCGGTAGCAAACTGATTACCACCGGCTTTGCGATTGTGTTATCTCCACTCTTTGGAATGCTGCTTGCCATGACCCTCTCTGTCATTGTGCTATGGTTATTTGAAAAGTCTTCCCCATACAAGACTGAGAGCCGATTCAATAAAATGCAATTTATTTCATCTTCCTTTTTCAGCTTAGGGCATGGGGCAAACGATGCGCAAAAAACCATGGGCATTATTACAGTGCTTCTTTTTGCCAACGGCTACCTGCAGGGTGATTTCCACGTACCTTTCTGGGTGGTGATTTCATGCCAGCTGGCAATGGGTTTAGGCACACTGATGGGCGGGTGGCGTATCGTTCGCACGATGGGCATGGGCATTACCAAGGTGCGCCCAACCGGCGCTTTCTGTGCGCAAACGTCCGGGTCTATCGCCTTGTTTCTAGCCACCTCGCTTGGCATCCCGGTCTCGACAACACATACCATCACAGGCGCAATTGTTGGGGTGGGGGTCTCTCGCCGCGCTTCTGCTGTGCGCTGGGGCCTGGCCTCACGCATCGTCTGGGCATGGATACTCACCATTCCGTGCGCAGGCCTTATTGCAGCGATGAGCTACCACTTCGGCCGCACTTTCTTATAACAGTACTCGCCCATCCGAAAAGGGTCTCATTGAGACCCTTTTTTATTTAAGAAAGTCATCTTTTTGTCATCAATTTGTCATATTTGAACTCTAATATTCGCTTCAGATTAAAAAGCTATTTAACTCATTATCGTTTAACTTTGACGGAGATATTATGAACACAGCATTACCCAAATCACTACGTATTGCGGCATTGATTGCAGCCACATTCGCGACCAGCCATACTTTTGCAGCAGAAAAAATCATCAAAATTGACGGCTCAAGCACGGTCTATCCGATTACTGAAGCGATGGCTGAAGAGTTTCAAAAGGCACAAAAAATAAAAGTAACGGTGGGCGAATCGGGCACTGGCAGTGGTTTTAAAAAATTCTGCCGTGGCGAGACAGACATATCAGATGCTTCACGCCCCATCGCGCAAAAAGAAATTGATGCATGTAAAGAAGCGGGCATTCAATATATTGAATTACCCGTTGCCTTTGATGCTTTAACTGTCGTTGTCAACTCAAAAAATGACTGGGTGAAAAGTTTAAGCGTAGACGAGTTAAAGAACATCTGGAAACCAGGTTCAAGTGTTAAAAACTGGAAGCAAGTCAACGCAGCTTACCCAGATAAAGCGATGCCGTTATTCGCGCCAGGTACAGCTTCAGGAACATTTGACTATTTTACTGAAGCAATTAACGGTAAATCAAAATCCAGCCGTACCGACTTCACACCCTCTGAAGATGATAACGTGTTAGTACAAGGTGTGGTGGGTAATGCGGGTGCGCTTTCTTACTTTGGTTATGCTTACTATGAAGAAAACAAAGACAAATTAAGAGCGATTCCAATTTCAGCTAAAGCAGGTGCGCCAGCGGTCATGCCATCCCCAGAAGCGGTTAAAGATGGTACTTATGTGCCGCTTTCACGCCCACTGTTCATCTATGTAAATGCAACAGCAGCAGCCTTTAAGCCCGAAGTGAAAGCTTTTGTAAACTTCTACTTGGAAAATGCACCTAAATTGGTTGCCGAAGTGAAATATGTACCGTTGCCCGATGAAGATTATGCTGCTGTGAAAGAACACTTCAAAGCCATGAAGCCAGGCACAGGCTTTGGTGGTAAAAACGAAGTGGGCATTAAAGTAAAAGATTTGATCAGTAGAATTAAGTAAGTTGCATTTGTAATAAAAGGAGCGGCAGATACCGCTCCTTTTTCTGTTAAGCACGTTTATCAAACTGCTTATTACCGTTACAATCATAAAAGTTTTTATATGAACACTGCCGCCACTATGCTTAACTCTTCTGTTGCACCTACAATCAGCCACCGCCTGGCTAAAAACATACGCAGAAATTTCAAAGAGCGCATCATTGAACTTATTCTAATGCTGGCTGCGCTTTCTGCGGTATTTACCACATTTGCCATTGTGGCGATTCTTTTGTATGAGTCTTTAGGCTTTTTCAAAACGGTTTCATTGCTTGAGTTTTTTACAGGTACAGAATGGACGCCACTGTTTGAAGATGCACACTACGGCATCATGCCGTTAGTGGCTGGTACGCTCACTACGTCATTTGTAGCGCTTGCACTGGCAGTGCCTGTAGGCACCATCGCTGCGATTTACCTCTCAGAGTTTGCCTCGCATAAAGTGCGTGAAATTACCAAGCCGATTTTAGAATTGCTAGTGGGCGTGCCAACCATTGCTTTTGGTTACTTTGCGCTACTTTTTGTCACGCCGCTTTTGCAAAAGGTATTTCCTGAGTTACCTGGCTTTAACATGCTCAGCGCGGGGCTGGTGATGGGCGTAATGATTATTCCATACATTGCCTCTGTGGCTGAAGATGCCATGCGTGCCGTACCGATGAGCATGCGTGAAGGTTCCTACGCAATGGGCGCAACACGCTTTCAAACAGCGATTAGAGTGATCACTCCTGCTGCCACTTCGGGCATTGTGGCGGCTTATATTTTAGCGATTTCTCGTGCGGTCGGTGAGACCATGGTGGTGGCAGTCGCGGCAGGCCAGCAACCGAATCTCACCTTCAACCCCACAGAAGGCGCTGCCACTATCACGGCCTATATTGTGCAAGTAGCAATGGGCGATTTGCCACATGCAAGCATTGGCTATCAAAGCATTTTTGCTGCTGGTTTAGTGCTGTTTGTTATGACCCTGGGTTTTAATCTGATTGGGCATGTGGTGCGTAAAAAATTCAGGGAGCAATACTAATGTCGACAGAAACTAAAGCTTTGGTTCTCAAAAACTTGGACGCCGTGCGCGCAATGATTCGCCGACATAAACGAAATGACATCGTTTTTGCGACTATTGGCCTGCTGGCATTAATGCTTGGGCTTCTCACATTACTTACTTTATTTATAGACTTAGTGATGGATGGCTATCCACGCTTTAACTTACAGTTTATTAGCGACTTCCCATCGCGCAGAGCTGGCAGTGCTGGCTTATTATCAGCTTGGGTAGGTTCTTTACTGGTAATGATAGTCACCTTTTTAACTGCGGTTCCGATGGGCGTTGCAGCAGGGTTATATCTGGAAGAATACGCCCCTAAAAACTGGTTTTCAGATTTAATCGAGATTAACGTTTCAAATCTTGCAGGCGTGCCCTCCATTATCTATGGGTTGCTCGCTTTAGGCTTGTTTGTGTATGGCCTGGATTTAGGACAGAGCATACTGACAGCAGGGTTAACATTGGGCCTGTTAATATTACCGATTGTCATTGTCTCTACCCGTGAAGCAATACGTGGTATTCCAGTGGCAATTCGTGAGGCAGCATATGCAGTAGGCGCAACTAAATGGCAAGTGGTCAGTGATCACGTAGTTAAGTACTCACAAGGCGGAATCTTAACAGGTGTGATTATTGGCATGTCACGCGCAATCGGGGAAACTGCGCCGATTATCACCATAGGCGCGCTAACATTCATCGCATTTTTACCACCTTCTCCTGTTTCGGATGTCGCCCCTTACCTGAATTTTGAGTGGTTAAGTGCCAGCTTTACGGTGCTGCCGATTCAAATGTTTAACTGGCTGTCACGCCCAGACCATGCCTTTCACATTAACGCCGCAGCGACTGGCGCAATTATTATTTTAGTGACGCTGTTAATGAACGGCACTGCGATTTATTTGCGATATAAGATTAGAAAAAATATTAAATGGTAAGACTTTAAGAAACATTTAGGAACCAACATGATGAATGCTACAACTGCGATCAAGGCTGAAGCGCGTGACTTAAACTTCTTTTATAGCAATGGCATGCAAGCCTTAAAAGGCATTAATATGCCATTGCCCGATAACACTAACATTTTAGAGCATGGTGTTGACCCGATTGAAGTGCGTATGCGCATCAGCATGGTGTTTCAGAAACCGAATCCATTTCCCAAAACAATTTACGAGAATGTGGCCTACGGTTTACGGGTGCGTGATGAGAAGAACAAACGTGCGATTGATGACAAAGTAGAAGAGGCACTAAGAGGCGCAGCACTTTGGAATGAAGTGAAAGACCGCTTGCAAGACTTGGCGTTTAATTTATCCGGCGGCCAGCAGCAGCGCTTATGCATTGCCCGTGCCCTGGCGACTGATCCGGAAATCATGTTGTTTGACGAACCGACATCGGCGCTCGACCCGATCGCGACTGCCAACATCGAAGAATTAATGAGTGAGTTAAAAGAAAAACTGACGATTCTGGTAGTGACCCATAACATGCAACAGGCGGCACGCGTTTCTGATTACACTGCCTATATGTATCTGGGCGAGCTGATGGAGTACGATGACACCAATACGATTTTTACCCGCCCAAGCCGTAAAGAAACGGAAGACTACATTACAGGCAAGTTTGGATAAGCCAGTAATGATTTTGAAAGGATGATGTAATGCAGGAACATATTTTTAAACAGTACGATGCCGAACTGGAGGCCGTACGCGCCAAAGTGCTCGAAATGGGTAGTTTGGTCGAACAGCAGATCGTGGACTCACTGGAGGCACTGGTTGGGTCGAATCCTAAGCTTGCGAAAACAGTCATCAAAAAAGACCATCTGGTGAATGCGCTAGAAGTGCAGGTAGATGAAGACTGCAGCCACATTATCGCGCGCCGTCAGCCGACAGCGGGTGATTTACGCATGGTGCTGATGATGATTAAAACCATTACCGACCTTGAGCGCATTGGCGACGAAGCCGCCAAGATCGCACGTTATGCACTTAAAGCGACAGAAGCCGATCGCTTATTAACGCCAAGATTTGTAGAAATCAAAGCCATGGCGAGCACCGCGCGTGATATGCTGCACATGGCTCTGGATGCGTTTGCGCGATCTGATGCCACCAAGGTACTGGAAATTGCGCACATGGATGAAGAGGTCGATGAGCAATATCAGGCAGCGATTCGCCAGCTCATCACTTTTATGCTGGAAGATCCGCGCACGATTTCGATCTCTTTAGAGGTGCTGTTTATCGCAAAAGCGGTTGAGCGCATTGGTGATCATGCGAAAAACATCTCGGAATATGTCGTGTATATGGTGAAAGGCAAAGATGTCCGCCATGTAAGCATGGAAGAAATGGAACAGGAAGCCACGCGACCTTAGATTCTGATTTCTGTCATACTGCAAAAAGCCAGCCTTGCTGGCTTTTTGCATGTTAATTCTGCTGAATGCCTAATTGTGCAGAACGCTTGCCGGCGATTTGGGTTTGGCTGACCAGCGCATTGTAAAACTGCACCATGCGCTCCGCTTGCGTGGCTGCAGACCACTTGTTATGTGCATACGCCCTGGCACGCTCCCCTAACTCTTTGCGCCGCATATGGTCATTTAATAAGTGATGCACCTTCTGTGCAAATTCTGGCGCATTGTCGGTTGCAATCATTGCCCCTTCTCCCTCAATCAGTATCGAGGCAGTACCTAACTCTGCAATGGCCACGACCGGCGTACCCTGCGCCATAGCCTCAAGCAGCACAAGGCCTTGTGTCTCACTCTTGGATGCAAACACAAACACATCTGCGGCCTGATAGCAGGCGTTCAATTCTGTGTTGCGGTCCAGGTAACCGATGAACTGCACATTATTTTCAATGCCGAGTGATTTGACCAATGTGCGCAAACTTGCTTCCGCAGGGCCTTCCCCCGTGATCACAAGCAAGATTTCCGGAATTTCTATGCTTAAGAATTTGACCACTTCCAATAAAAAACCAATATTCTTTTCATGCGCAACGCGTCCCACATAAAGCAGCATCGGTCTTTGCAGCGGAATGCCATATTTCTCTCTAAAGTGTGCGCCCTTGGCATCGCCAAAACTGCTCGCCTGCAAACCGGTCGCAATCACTTCCGCTGGCACATCTACACCATAATTCCGCAGCACATCCAGCATGGGCTGAGATGGCACGACGATGGCATCTACTTGATTACATTGATTTTTTGATATGCGCCTGGCCAAGCCGCGTGCCAAAAACTTGGGAATCCAGGGCAGATAATGATGTAAATAATCCTCAAAAAAAGTATGGTAAGTTTCAACCACCGGGATCTCTAGCAATTTGGCCAGCTTCAGGCCTGCGTAGTGCGCGACAAACGGCGTATGGATATGCACGAGATCGAATTCTTTACCCTGAAGCTCAGGCAAAAGACGTAGTACCTCACCATATTTTTTTAGTTTGTCTTCCGGGTCAAAGAAAATTCCGCGCGCCGGCACGCGTGTAATCCATGCCTCGTCTTCCGTTGCAATCCCATAATCGGGCGCAATGAGGTGCACATAATGCCCTAAATTCTGCAGCTGCTCTGTAAAGGTTCTAACAGAGGTAGAAACGCCGTTGATGCGAGGAAAGTAAACATCCGAAATCAGCAATATATTCATTAAGTTAGCCCTTGTGAATTAAGCACATACTAACTTTTAAATGTGACAGCCACGTGAATATGACAGCAATAATTTTCATGAAAACGTCATGATTTTTTCATGTTATCTTCATTTGGCAATGTAACAGTACGCATCATGAGAAACAGTTTATACATCAAACTGTTATGGGCGACCCCCATCATTTTTTATGCGCTGGATGCCAATGCCTGGGGGTTATACACCCACATTTATTTTTCTCAATGCTTATTGCTGGCCTCTCCCTTGCTCGATCCAAAAATTCAGCAGGCCATCAGGAAGTTCCCCAGACTGGTGCTGGCGGGCGCGTGCCTGCCCGATTTGGCGATTATTTCAAAATCATTCAGCACCACACACCAATGGCATATTTCCGAGCTTATGGTAGAAACAGCAAATACAGAGGAAGAAATTGCAATAGCCGTAGGCTACTCCAGCCATTTGTTTGTGGATGTGATTGCGCACAATCACTTTGTGCCCGCATATGAAGCCAAATGGCTCAACAAGACCATTTTGACGCATATTGCCTCCGAATGGGCAATGGATGCGCATATTGCCAGACACCTTGCGCACACGCCGCATCAGCTTATCAGCAGTCATATCGATGTGCTCTGCAAATTTGTCACCCCTCGCTTTAACGTGCACCACAAAGTGGTTAAAGCCAATTTAAGGCGCCTGGCATCGTTGGATAAAGCACTTAGATTTAGCCGCATTTCATCGCTGCTGTTATGGCTTCTGAAAATTCGTGATCAGGAATTTGTTAAGAATCTGAACTATTATTTAACCAAGACAGAGCACGCGCTGGAGCATTTTCATCACGCCATGCAAGGCCTGAGGCCAAACTGGGAACCTGAATTGAATCACCTCAGTGCGGCTGAACTTATCGCGTGGCGAGAGCAATGTCTGGGCGATTTACGTTTGCGCATGCTCAACCCGGTAGATTTTTACCACGCTAACCAGCAAATTATTGCCAGATAGATTTTTAGGCACCAGGCTACAACAAAGATACCAAACTAATAGAAATGAGCGCGATGACATAGCCAATGGCCGCGCCAGCCATCACATCACTGGGGTAATGCAGGCCCAAAATCACCCGCGACATCGCCACCATGATAATGAATGGAACCAAAACCACCGCAAGGATAGGGAAATAAAAAAGGGCAACCAAACCAAATGCGACCGCGTGAAGCGTGTGCCCAGAGGGGAAACTAAAATGATCCAGCGGTTTGCCAGATAACCAAACATCCTGACGCACTTGATAAGGCCGCGGGCGATGCGTTTTGTGTTTTAACCATTTATATATCAGCGTGCCAGTTAAACCAGCCGCCAGCATATGCAGCACCGGCTTAACGCCATCGCTTTGCTGCGTAACTAAAATGGCCAGCATCAAGGTATACCAAAATACGCCATCGCCCAGGCGACTAATGAGGCGGAACCAGTCACGGATGAACCGGTATTGGCTGGCATGGCTCACGCTCACACACAACGCGCTATCCAGCGCCAGCACACGGTTCAGATAAAAGCGCACCTGATTTATGCTCATGATTTGTACTCACAACATTTCATGACACCAGTTTGAATACGGCTTATGACAGTTTGATTAAACCAGGATGAAGTTTTTTTGACCTAACTTACTGATAAATATATATTACTTAGAATATATACAACTTAGCGGTGCTTTAACTTTAACCAAAGCACCGCGCAAGAAAGCACTAACGTAACGATGTTTGCCGCAACGATCGGCCAGCTGGCGATTGATACGCCATAGACAATCCAGCCAAGCACGCCGGTGCTGAATATGCTATACATGGGCAGCGAAACACCGGATAAATCGCGTGTCTTCCATGAATGCAGCGCCTGTGGCACAAAGGCAAACGTGGTTAAAAACGCCGAAAAATAGCCGATAAAATCTGTCATATTCATACTTAATCTTTCAAAGCAGCCTGATTGTGGAAACTAATCCAGTCTGTGTGAATTTTATCCCAATCTTGCAGCGCCAGACCATGCGCGTTGAACAATTCGCGAATCTGTGCCGAATTCCACTTAAGCACATCCTCAAGAATCGGCACCAGCACACTTACCGCACTGTCACTCAGCACGGTTCGATGGGCAATGCGTCCAATCGATTTGGTCTCTGAAACAGCGACAGTATGCCCATCACGGCTGTTCACATCGTGCATCACATAAAGGTCGGAGCTGCCATCACCCACGTAAATCACGCGGTCCGGGCTCATCTGCAGTTTTTGTTCCAGTTCTTGCAGCACGGCTACTTTGCCGTTGCCTGCGGGCACACGGATGATATTGCAAATCTCACCCGTCTCCGCATCAAACTCAAATTCCGAGCCAAATACGTTCTCAGGTGGAACAATCCCCTCAAGCGCCGAACGCACGACCGCTGCCGGCCCGGCGGAAATCACATAGAATTGGAAGTGATAGCCATCCAAACCTTTAGCCAGAATTTCTGTAAACAGCTTAACGTTGTCTTTCAGACGCACACGTTTGCCAGCCTCAACCAGGTGCTCCATCCGCACGCCGCGGAATGCAGGGTCGTGCCGCAGCAAATAAGCCAACTCAGCGCCCTGCTGAACCAGCTTGGAACGCGCAAGCCCCGCTACTTTTTCCTCATAATCCGATATGCCCAGCATCTCAGCCAGCACATGGCCAGAATCATTGAAACTCAATGTCTGGTCGAAATCACTCGCCACAAGATACTCAATCGTAATCTCAGGCTTAGTATTCATCATATTCACGTTGTTTTTTCCTTTATGATTTCAAACTCCTCAAAACGCTATACTGTTAAACCCGCATAAGTCATGCCAGTTCTGAATATGGGGGCAAAATAATAAAATTAAAGTAGCCCTCATATGTAAACATCAAGTGCTTATTGGCTTTCTGGGTAGTTTACTGGTTTGTTTTGACTAAACGATGACAACTAACACAGTCTATTTTGATATGCAAAACGAGTTAAAACGGTGCATTTGTTCAATTTATGCGCAGTTTGAGGATGCAGAATAAGGTTTAGTTCAGGATTTATGTGAAAACACATGAAAATTATCGGCCTGCAGACCAATAACCATGCGGATTGCAGAGGAATTAACTTTGATTTTTAGGGCATATTAGTGCGACATAATACGCCAAATGAGAATTTTTTCATGCGGCGCAATACCTCTCAGCTATTGCGCCCTGCCGGCGCTGGTTGCCAAGCCAACCCAGCAAGTGCAACAATGCAGAACACCGCGCCCGCATAAAAGGTGAATGATGCCCCAAGCTGATCCCACAAAAGTCCAGCGACCCCGCTAGCAGCCAGCATTGCGACGCCGCTCATCAGATTGAAGAAACCATAGGCCGTGCCACGCAAATCGGTAGGCGCGGTATCGGCGACCATCGTGGCGAATAGCCCTTGTGTGATGCCCATATGGATACCCCAGAGCGCGACGCCAGCTAAAACGACACCCCAATGATCATTTGTGGCGAGTATCAAATCTGCCGCAACCAGGACGATCAGACCGAGCGCTAACAACGTCTTGTGGCTCATGCGATCGGAGAGCTTGCCGAATGGATAGGCCGAAGCGGCATAGATGAGATTCATCGCCACCATCACCAGGGGCACCAGTGCGACCGGAACACCCCCTTGTTGTGCCCGCAACACCAGAAACGCCTCGCTGAAACGGGCCATCGTGAATATTGTGCCTATACCAACCAACCACCAATACTGCGCACCAAGACTCTTGAGGTTTTCTCTACGAATCGGATTTGAACGCTTGGCGCCCTCATGACGTTCGGGTTCACGTATTCCGAATAAGAGCAACGCCGCGGCCATCAGTCCTGGAATCACCGCGACCCAGAATACAGCCCGGAAGTCATTGGCCCATAGCAGCATCAAGCCTACCGCAAGTAACGGGCCAAGAAATGCGCCTACGGTGTCGAGAGATTGGCGCAACCCAAACGCAGCGCCGCGCAGATGAGGCGGCGCAATGTCAGCAACTAGTGCATCACGCGGTGCTCCGCGAATTCCTTTGCCAATACGATCCGCTAAACGGGCCGTAAGCACGATGCCGTAAGTTGAAGCCATCGCAAACAATGGCTTGGTCAATGCACCCAAGGCATACCCAAAGACGGCAAGTCCCTTACGCTTACCCAGATAATCACTCAAGACACCCGAAAACACTTTGACGATCAGGGCCGTGGATTCGGCCAGCCCTTCAATTAGGCCTACCGCAAAGACGCTGGCGCCGAGCGTGGTGACCATAAATAAAGGCAGCAGGCTGTGGATCATCTCGGAGGAAATATCCATCAACATGCTGACGAAGCCGAGTACCCATACACCAGCAGGAATCTGACTTATGGTATTTTTTGTAGTTTTGATCATTATTAATTTCGGTAAAGACGCTGAATTGTCGGAGCCATTTTTATGCTGTATTGCTCCACTGTCTTTCTGTCGATATTTTTAGGTTGATTTCAACTATGCATCATAAGAATTAAAGAATTAAAGCGGGTTAGCTCAACTTCGGATTAATTTTTATTTTACCCCGCCGCCAGCTTCACTACTTCCGCAATTTCTTCCGCCAGTTTTTGCACCAACTTCGCATCTTGGCCTTCTACCATCACGCGGATTTTTGGCTCGGTGCCAGAGGCACGCAGAAGCACACGCCCCGCGCCATTGAGTTCAGTCTCGGCTTTTTTAACGGCATTTTGAATTCGTGGTGTTTCCAAATCCAGTTTATTTTTGGTCGTCACGTTGATTAACACTTGCGGGTACAGCACGAGCTCTTCCCCCATTTGCGTAAGCGTTTTGCCGCTTTGCTTTAAGGCGTGTAGCACTTGCAGCGCGGCGATAATCGCATCGCCGCTGGTGTGTTTATCTAAGGTGAGAATATGACCGGAATTCTCACCGCCCAGCTTCCAGTTTTTAGTCTGCAGCAGTTCCAGCACGTATCTATCGCCCACTTTGGCGCGCGCAAAGGGGATTTGGTGCTTTTTCAGCGCATGCTCTAACGCCAAGTTGGTCATCAGCGTGCCCGCCACGCCGCCTTTCAGCTTGCCTTTAGCGTATAAGCCCAGTGCGATGATGTACAGCAGCTGGTCGCCATCCAGCAGATTGCCGCTTGCATCCACCATCATCACACGGTCGCCATCGCCATCAAACGCAATGCCCATATCAGCCTTGTGTGCGACAACGGCTTTCTGCAAGGCTTGCGGATGGGTGGAGCCGACTTGCTCGTTAATGTTCAGGCCGTCCGGCTGATTGCCGATGCTGATAATTTCCGCACCCAGCTCGTGAAACACATCGGGCGCAACATGGTAAGTTGCGCCGTGTGCGCAATCCAGCACGATTTTCAGGCCGCGCAGATCCATATCATTCGGAAAGGTGCTTTTGCAGAATTCCACATAGCGCCCAGCGGCGTCGTCTATGCGCCGCGCTTTACCCAGCTTGGCGGAATCCACCACCTGCATGGGTTTTTCCAGCTCGGCTTCGATGGCGTGCTCGATATCATCGGGCAGTTTTGTACCTTGCGCCGAGAAAAACTTGATGCCGTTATCGTAATAAGGGTTATGCGAGGCAGAAATGACGATACCTGCCTGCGCGCGCAAGGCACGCGTGAGGTAGGCAACAGCCGGCGTCGGCATTGGGCCTGTCAGCAGTACATCCACACCCGCGGCAGATAAGCCGGACTCCAGCGCGGCCTCCAGCATGTAGCCGGAGATACGCGTATCTTTGCCAATTAAAACAGCCGGGCGCGCGCCTTTTGCAAGGTTGCCCTGCAAGCCAACAAATACGCGCCCTGCAGCGTAGCCCAAACGCATCACGAAATCTGGCGTAATCGGCGCATCGCCCACTTTGCCGCGAATACCATCTGTACCAAAATAATTTTTGCTCATATATTTTCTCTGTTTATTGAATGGCAGCGACGACCTTCAATGCTTCTACCGTCGCTTTTACATCATGCACCCGCAGTATTCTAGCGCCTTTTTGGGCTGCAATCACCGAAGCCGCGATACTGGCATACAACCGCGCATCGACATCGTTGCCTGTAACCTGCCCCAACACTGATTTGCGCGACAAACCCACCAATAATGGCTGGACTAATAAGGTAAAACTTTCAAGTTGTTGAATGAGCGTAATGTTATGTTCGCGCGTTTTACCAAAACCAAAACCCGGATCAAGCACAATACGCGACGCCCCAATACCCGCGTCAATACTGGCTTGCAGACGTTCCTTCAGAAAGGCTTTGATATCGTTGACGACATCATCATAGTGCGGATGATTCTGCATGGTCTGCGGCAATCCTTGCATGTGCATTAGACACACGCCCGCATTGGATTTTGCCACAACATCAAGTGCGCCATCTTCCTGCAGTGCGCGCACGTCATTGACTATGGAAGCACCTGCATCAATCGCAGCCTGCATCACTTGCGGCTTATAGGTGTCGATTGAAAGCGGAATGTTTATTTGGCCAACCAAACTCTCAATTACGGGAATCACGCGGTCCAGCTCTTCCTGCAGGCTGACGGTGGTGGCATTGGGGCGCGTGGATTCGCCGCCAATGTCGAGAATATCTGCTCCCTCACTTGCCAGTTTTAACGCATGATCTATCGCCAGATTTGTCGCAGCAAATTTGCCACCGTCAGAGAAAGAATCAGGCGTGACATTGACAATACCCATCACGCGCGGCATTGTTAAATCAAGCTTGAATTTTCCGCAGTCAAATATCATAAAAAAGGGTTGGTATAAAACCAACCCTTATTCTAACACCATTCTTGAAGCTAGCTTTTGGTTGCAGGCTGCGGCGTTGGTGTTGCCGTGCCGGAACTGCCGCCACTTTGGGGCTTAACAGGCGTTTGACGCGGCTTAGGCTCGCGCACCGGGTTGCCTGCCATAATGTCGTTAATCTGGTCGGCATCGATGGTTTCGTACTCCAAAAGCGCGGCTGTCATTGCCTCAACCTTGTCTTTATTCGCCTCCAGCAATTTACGCGCAATCGCATACTGCTCATCCAAAATACGGCGGATTTCAGCGTCTACTTTCTGCTGCGTGGCTTCCGAAATGGTTTTAGAGCTCATGCTGCCAAAGAACGAATCTTGCTCATCACCGGCGTACACCATTGTACCTAGCGCATCACTCATGCCGTACTTTGTTACCATTGCGCGCGCAAGCTTGGTCGCGCGGTCAAAGTCATTCGAAGCGCCAGTAGACATTTGATGCATAAAAATCTCTTCAGCAATACGTCCGCCAAAAAGGATGGAAATCTCTTCCAGCATCTTGTCTTTGTAATTGCTGATGCGGTCGAACTCGGGCAATTGCCATGTAAGACCCAGCGCCCAGCCACGCGGCATAATTGTCACTTTATGTACAGGGTCAGCCTTCGGCAACAGCTTGGCAACCACAGCGTGGCCAGATTCATGGTAGGCCGTGTTGCGGCGCTCTTCTTCGCGCATCACCATCGATTTGCGCTCAGGGCCCATGAAGATTTTATCTTTCGCATCTTCAAAGTCTTCCATATCTACCGTACGCTTGTTGCGGCGCGCCGCAAACAAAGCAGCTTCATTCACCAGATTGGCTAAATCTGCGCCGCTGAAACCTGGCGTACCACGCGCGATAATATCCGCCTTTACATCCGGGTCAATCGGTACTTTGCGCATGTGCACCATCAAAATCTGCTCACGGCCTTTGATATCAGGCAGCCCGACCATTACCTGACGGTCAAAACGGCCTGGACGCAATAGCGCTTTGTCCAACACATCGGCTCTATTGGTTGCCGCGATGATAATCACGCCGGAGCTGGCCTCAAACCCGTCCATTTCAACCAACAGCTGGTTCAACGTTTGCTCGCGCTCGTCATTGCCACCGCCGGTACCAGCACCGCGACTACGGCCAACCGCATCGATTTCATCAATAAAAATAATGCAGGGCGAATTCTTTTTAGCCGTTTCAAACATGTCGCGCACACGTGCAGCGCCCACGCCCACAAACATTTCTACAAAGTCCGAGCCGGAAATTGAGAAGAATGGTACTTTGGCCTCGCCTGCAATCGCACGTGCAAGCAAGGTTTTACCGGTGCCTGGCGGGCCTACCAGCAATACCCCGCGCGGGATACGGCCGCCTAGTTTTTGAAATTTACCAGGCTCTTTTAAGAAATCGACCAGTTCGGTGACTTCTTCTTTGGCTTCATCGCAGCCCGCCACATCAGCAAACGTAGTTTGATTTGAGCTTTCGTCTAATTGACGTGCTTTACTTTTACCAAATGAAAATGGTCCGCCCCCCTTGCCGCCGCCCTGCATCTGGCGCATAAAGAAAATCCACACGCCGATGAGTAAAATCATCGGGAACCATGACATGAAAATCTCCAGTAGCACAGAACGCTGCTGCTCTGGCTTGGCCTCGACCTTCACGTTATATTTGAGCAAATCGTTCACCATCCACAGGTCTCCCGGCGCATAGGTGCTAAAATCTCTATTATCCTGCGTCTTGCCGCGCACCACATGCCCATCAATCTCAACGCTCGCGATGCGGCCTTCTTTGGCTTCTTGCATAAATTGCGAGTAAGGCACAGAGATTTCCGGCTTGCTTTTCCCCGCAAACTGGTTAAATACAGTCATCAGCACCAATGCGACAACCAGCCAGATTGCGATACTTTTTGCGATATTATTCAATTCCCATCCTTAACCTAATAACAAGGTTTATCAATTTTATACCTAATTAACAGCGTTTGTTGCCCAATCAGAGCGGCTTAACTATATTTATTTGTGTTTTAGATTTATTTACGTTTTAAGCCCAGCAAGTACACCTCACTGCTGCGATCCCTTGAAGCCTTTGGTTTGCGCGTCACCACTTTTTCAAATTGCGGGCGCATTGTTTTTACAATTTCATCAAAACCCGAACCGATGAACACTTTGACTAGAAAATTACCGCCCGGTTTCAGCCAGGTGCAACTAAAATCAAGCGCAAGTTCGGTTAAATAGGCGGCGCCTGCCTGATCAACGTCTTTAACACCACTGATATTGGGTGCCATATCCGCAATTACAAGGTCTACCGGCTTATTGTTCAGCTTTTCTTCCAGTTGCTTTAACACGGCTTCTTCACGAAAATCGCCTTGTATAAACTCAACACCGGGGATAGCCTGCATGTCCAGAATATCCAGCGCGATGACTTTGCCATGACCTTTCAGACGCTGCACCGCTACCTGCGACCAGCTGCCGGGCGTTGAACCTAAGTCTACAATAGTCATGCCGGGCTTGATCAGCTTGTCTTTATCATCAATCTCAATCAGCTTGTAAGCCGCGCGGGCTCTATAGCCTTCTTTTTGGGCGCGTTTTACAAACTCGTCATTCAGATGTTCCTGCATCCAGGCTTTGCTGGTACGCGTCGGTTTCATAGGCTTATGGATTTCATGATAAAATAGCGTTTTGACAGTGAGTATGCAATGCAATTAAAACCTAAACAAATCAGCCATTTACGCGGCCTAGCACATAGTTTAAGCCCTGTTGTGATGATAGGCAATAACGGACTCACTGAAAATGTGATCAAAGAAATTGAGCTTAACCTGAACGCGCATGAGCTGATTAAAATTCAAGTCGCAGGCGATGACCGCGAAGCGCGTAAAACCATGTATGCGGAAATTTGCAGCAAAACCAGCGCAGCGCCGGTGCATCACATCGGCAAGCAACTGGTCATTTACCGCGCCAGTGCCACGGTGAAGGAATCTGCCAAAATCAATATTCCAAAACTCTGACTGGTTAGCGGGCTTTTAGCACAAGCACAAAGCCCAGCAAGCACTCCAGAAGATAGGCCACGCTGGCGATGCCATGCCAGTTTCTGAATCGATCGGCAAATACGCTCTGCATCACATCGTTTGGCAGTGCATCGGTTTTAAGTTGCGCAAGCAAGGGCTGAATGCCAAAATGGCCAGCCAGCACCAGCAACAGCATCACAAATACCGCCCAAAAGAAGCTTTGTTTAAGCGCGCCCGTGCCGTAATCCAGCAGGCGTTGAATCATCAAGAAGAGCGCGCTCGCCATGCCGATATAGCTCACTATTGTAAATAGTTCACCTGCAAGGCTGCCGGCAAGCTGTTTATCCTGCAGCGTATCGAACAGCACATAGGCAGCCAGGCCGGTCATCCATAACGCACCCACCCAGAAGGTGACAACAATAAGATTTAAGCGGTTAAGCATTTTGAGGCATTAAGCGCTTTTAGATATATAGCACATCAAGTACTTCAACCTCTTTAATTCCACCAGGAGCAGCCACTTCGGCTATCTCGCCCGCAGATTTTCCAATGAGCGCGCGCGCGATGGGCGAGCTTACGGAGATTTTACCTGCTTTGATGTCCGCTTCGTCATCGCCGACAATTTGATAGGTTTTGTTGTCGCCTGAATCCAGATCTTCGATGTTCACAGTTGCGCCAAACACCACGCGGCCTTCGGCATTGAGTGTTTTTGGGTCTATGATTTGCAAGTTGGAAAGCTTTGACTCGAGCTCGGCAATGCGCCCTTCAATAAAGCTTTGTTTTTCTTTAGCCGCTTCGTATTCTGCATTTTCAGATAAATCGCCTTGCGCGCGTGCCTCTGCAATCGCCTGAATGACATTAGGTCTATCAGTGCTGCGCAAGCGCTGCAGCTCTTCTTTAAGCAGCTCTGCGCCTTTAATTGTCACTGGAATTTGATTTACTGCCATATTGCAACCTCTTATAAAAAAATAAACCACGCTTTATAAAAAACAAACCACACTCGACTCGAGCGTGGTTTTAATAGCACAAAGTGTATTTTAAGAAAGCTTTTTATGCAAGTCTTGAATGGACTCGACGTTCAACTCTTGCATATGCGCCATGCCGATACATGCCGCCTTGGCGCCGGCTAGCGTAGTGTAATAAGTCACCTTATTCTGTAGCGCACTGCGGCGGATTTCGTAAGAATCGGCCACGGCTTTTTTATCTTCCGTGACATTTACAATAAAGCTGATTTCATTGTTTTTAATCATATCCACCACGTGAGGGCGGCCTTCAGCCACTTTATTCACCGGGGTTACCGTCAGGCCATTTTCCGTGAGCGCTTTAGCGGTACCTTTCGTCGCCACCAATGTAAAGCCGAGTTTTGCCAAATCCTGTGCAATATCCACGACTTTCTGGTGATCCTCATTCCGCACGCTAATAAAGGCGCGGCCGCCTTTGGGTAGCGTGGCCGATGCACCCAGCTGCGACTTCACAAACGCTTCCGCAAACGTCGCGCCTACACCCATGACTTCGCCGGTAGACTTCATCTCCGGGCCTAAGATCGTATCCACGCCAGGGAATTTGATGAACGGGAATACCGCTTCCTTCACCGAATAATAAGGCGGAATCACTTCTTTGGTGACGCCTTGCGATTTCAGGCTTTGCCCCGCCATGCAACGCGCAGCGATTTTGGCCAGCTGCAAGCCGCAGGCTTTTGAAACAAACGGCACTGTTCTTGAGGCACGCGGATTCACTTCCAGCACGTAAACTGTTTCCGCTTGAATCGCAAATTGCACATTCATCAAGCCTTTAACACCTAAGGCTTTGGCCATCTGCACGGTCTGGTCACGCAATACATCCTGCAGTTCCTTGCTGAGACTATATGGCGGCAATGAACATGCAGAATCGCCAGAGTGCACACCTGCCTGCTCCACGTGCTGCATGATGCCTCCAATCAGCACATCTTCGCCATCGCTCAGTGCATCCACATCCACTTCGACCGCATCGTTCAAAAAGCGGTCAAGCAGCACCGGGGATTCGTTCGACACTTTCACCGCCTCACGCATATAACGCTCTAATTGTGACTGCTCATGCACGATCTCCATGGCGCGGCCACCTAATACATAGCTTGGCCTTACTACCAGAGGATATCCGATTTCATCTGCGGCCCGAAGCGCTTCTTCCGGCGCGCGCGCGGTACGGTTTGGCGGTTGTTTAAGACCCAGCTCATGCAGCATCTGCTGGAAGCGTTCGCGGTCTTCTGCGCGGTCGATCGCATCCGGTGTTGTACCGATAATGGGCACACCCGCTTTCTCCAGATCGCGCGCCAATTTGAGTGGTGTTTGCCCACCGTACTGCACGATCACCCCCACCGGCTTCTCGATGTGCACGATTTCCAGCACATCTTCCAGTGTCACCGGTTCAAAATACAAACGGTCAGAGGTATCATAATCCGTCGAAACCGTTTCCGGATTGCAGTTGACCATGATGGTTTCATAGCCGTCATCGCGCATGGCAAATGCCGCATGCACGCAGCAGTAATCAAACTCAATGCCCTGGCCAATCCGATTAGGTCCGCCACCCAGCACCATGATTTTTTTCTTATCACTTGGCGCAGCCTCGCACTCTTCTTCATAGCTGGAATACATATACGCCGTATTCGTGGCAAACTCCGCCGCGCAAGTGTCTACGCGCTTATACACAGGACGTACATTCAGAGCCTGGCGATAGGCACGCACCGCGTGCTGATCCGTGTCCAGTAATTTGGCCAGGCGCCTGTCCGAGAAGCCGCGACGCTTGAGCTGGAACAGTGCGTCTTTACTGAGGTCAGCAATATGCTTTCCGCTTAACGCAGCCTCGCGGTCGATAATATCTTTAATCTGCGCCAGAAACCAAGGATCGATTTTCGAGATATTAAACACCTGCTCGATCGTCATGCCGCATCTGAACGCATCACCCACGTACCAAATGCGCTCAGGGCCTGGCTCACCCATTTCTTTGGTAATTCTATCCAGATCATTGGTAACTTCATCTAGCCCATCCACGCCCACTTCCAAGCCACGCAAGGCTTTCTGGAATGACTCCTGGAACGTGCGGCCGATTGCCATCACCTCGCCTACCGACTTCATCTGCGTGGTGAGACGCGAATCGGCTTGCGGGAATTTCTCGAAGGCGAAACGCGGTACCTTGGTAACAACGTAGTCGATGCTCGGCTCAAATGAAGCCGGTGTCGCACCGCCGGTAATCTCGTTTTTCAATTCGTCCAGCGTAAAGCCTACCGCCAGTTTGGCAGCTACCTTGGCAATCGGGAAACCCGTTGCTTTGGAGGCCAGCGCCGATGAGCGCGACACGCGAGGATTCATCTCAATCACAATCATGCGGCCATCAACGGGGTTAATGGCAAACTGCACGTTAGAGCCACCTGTATCCACGCCGATCTCGCGCAGCACAGCCAGTGAGGCGTTACGCATGATCTGATACTCTTTATCAGTAAGCGTTTGCGCCGGCGCAACGGTAATACTGTCACCGGTATGCACGCCCATCGGGTCTAAGTTTTCGATCGAGCAGATGATGATGCAGTTATCCGCTTTGTCGCGCACCACTTCCATCTCGTACTCTTTCCAGCCGAGCATGGATTCTTCAATCAGCAACTCATTGGTGGGTGAGGCATCCAGGCCACGCTCGCAAATCGCGATGAACTCTTCGCGGTTATAGGCAATGCCACCACCGCTGCCGCCCATGGTGAACGATGGACGGATAATAGCCGGGTAACCAATGCTGGCCTGCACTTGCAAGGCCTCTTCCAGACTGTGCGCGATGGATGAGCGGGCCGAACCCAAGCCGATTTTGGTCATGGCTTCTTTGAATTTCTGACGGTCTTCCGCTTTATCAATCGCCTCTTTTGAAGCGCCGATCAGCTCTACGTTATATTTGGCCAGTACGCCATGCTTATCCAGATCCAAAGCGCAATTGAGCGCTGTTTGCCCGCCCATGGTCGGCAGCAAAGCGTCCGGTTTTTCTTTTTCGATAATCTTCTCGACCACCTGCCAGGTAATCGGCTCGATGTAGGTCGCAGCCGCCATCTCCGGGTCAGTCATGATGGTGGCTGGATTTGAGTTCACCAGAATGACACGGTAACCCTCTTCACGCAATGCTTTACAGGCTTGCGCGCCGGAATAATCGAACTCGCAAGCCTGGCCGATCACAATCGGGCCTGCGCCAATAATCAGAATGCTTTTAATGTCGTTACGCTTAGCCATTAGCCAGCTTTCCTTTCCTGCATCATGCTAATGAAGCGATCAAACAAATAACTCATTTCGTGCGGTCCTGGGCTGGCCTCCGGATGACCCTGAAAACTGAATGCGGGCTTATCGGTACGCGCAATACCTTGCAGACTACCATCGAACAGCGAAACATGAGTAATATTGACGTTAACCGGCAGCGTTCTTGGGTCAGCGGCAAAACCATGGTTCTGGCTGGTGATATACACTCGTTTGGTTTCCAAATCCTGTACTGGGTGGTTCGCACCGTGATGGCCAAACTTCATTTTCATGGTTTTAGCGCCACTTGCCAGCGCCAGCAGCTGATGTCCCAGGCAAATGCCAAAAGTTGGAATGCCAGTTTCTACCAGCGTTTTAATTGCGTTAATGGCGTAATCACAAGGTTCGGGGTCGCCAGGGCCATTCGATAAAAAGATGCCATCCGGTTTGTATCTCAGCGCTTCTTCGGCTGTCGCCTGCGCAGGCAGTACAGTCACTTTGCAGCCACGCGAAACCAGCATACGCAGAATGTTGCGCTTCACACCATAATCAAACGCGACAACATGAAACTGGGAATTTGCAGGCTTGGTGAAACCCTTGCCTAATGCCCATTCGCCATCACTAAATTCGTAAGCGGTTTTGCAGCTCACGACCTTGGCTAAATCCATGCCGGCCAAGCCAGGGAAAGATTTTGCCAGTTCCAGCGCTTTAGATTCGCTGACGTCTCCGGCCATGATACAGCCAGCCTGCGCGCCTTTTTCACGCAAGAGGCGCGTGAGTTTGCGCGTGTCGATATCCGCGATTGCCACCACGTTATTTTGCGTCAAATAGTCCGAGAGAGTTTGCTGGCTGCGGAAATTGCTTTCCAGTAAAGGCAGGTCGCGAATAATCAAGCCGGCTGCATAGACTTTGCCAGATTCGACATCTTCAGCATTGGTGCCGTAATTGCCGATATGCGGGTAAGTCAGTGTCACGATCTGTTCGGTGTAGGAAGGGTCGGTGAGGATTTCCTGGTAGCCCGTCATCGAAGTGTTAAATACCACTTCGCCGACTGTGTGACCTGAAGCGCCTATTGAAACACCATGAAAAACAGTTCCATCTGCTAATACTAAAACGGCTGGAATTGTTTTTGACACCTTAAGCTCCTTAAATTTCATGACGGCATTACTTCTTATCTACTGGCTTGTATCTACCAAAGCTATCAGAAGTAGATGTGCAAAACGGGAGGAGCTTTTTGGACTCTTCCCGTTTCAGAATTGACGAATTATAGTGGAAGTCGGCCTGTATTTCAAGCTAAGGTTTCAATCTGGCGCAGTTGCTTATCGTGCAATTTCGCCAACAAAATTTGCGCACAAATCGCACCGACCAGCGCCAAGAACATATCCCATTGCGTATCCCACACATCGCCCTGCGTGGCCAGAAATGCCACCGCATCGCTGCCGGAAGCCCGCGCCACCCACCATTCCAGAAATTCGTAAAAGGCGCTAATACTGAGGCTAATACAGCACACCAGAAAATACAGCCATGCGCCCTGCTTCACCACTTGATTGCGCAGCAAAATCTCGCGCGCAATCATGGCTGGAACAAAACCCTGCGCCACATGCCCAACGCGGTCGTAATAATTCCTGTCCAAATGAAACATGTCGCGCAGCCAGTTAAAAAGCGGCACCTCGGCATAAGTGTAATGCCCACCCACCATCAGGATAAACGCATGCAGCAAGATCAGGATATAGAGCAGTTGAGTTAACGGAAACTTTTTATAAGTGAAAAATAAAATTGGCAGCGCGATAATTGCGGGGAACACCTCTAAAAACCAGGTAAAATAATCGTGCGGGCGAATGGCCGACCAAATAAGCACAAAAATGAAACTAGTAACTAATATTGATAAATAACGGCAATTGTTCATCAAACCTCCTTCAACGCTTCCATTCTCCTAACTCAATCCGAATCGCTTGATAAGAAAAGCTTTTACAAGCTGGGTTAATCCCAGATAAACCATCAGGATAAATACCAGATAAAGCCAGAACATCGCTGGCAATGGTGTCATTTGCAGATTAGTCGCAAAGGCCGAATAAGGCAGATATGCTCCCAGCACGCAGATAGACAAAGTTGTAACCATCAAAGGCAAACTGGGCTTGCTTTGCAGAAAAGGAATCCTTCCAGTTCGAATCACATGCACAATCAGGGTTTGCGAGAGCAGCGACTCTACAAACCAGGCTGTCTGGAATAATCCGGCGCGCTCCGGGACAGTGCAATCAAATATAAACCACATCAAACCAAATGTGACGTAGTCAAAAATTGAACTGATTGGGCCAATTGTAAAGATATATCTAGCGATGTTGGTAATCTCCCATTTGCGCGGCTGCGAGATATACTCATCGTCAACATGATCTGTAGCGACTGACGTTTGGGAAAAGTCGTACAGCAGATTATTAAACATAATTTGCACAGGCGCCATCGGCAGAAAAGGCAGGAAGGCGCTGGCACCAAGCACGCTGAACATGTTGCCAAAATTCGAGCTGGCGCTCATTTTGATATATTTGATGATATTGCCGAATACTTTTCGCCCCTCGACAACACCGTCCTTGATGACCAGCAAATTCTTTTCCAGCAGAATAATATCGGCAGACTCTTTAGCGATATCGACGGCGGTATCGACAGAAATGCCGACATCGGCCGTTTTAAGCGCTGGGCCATCATTGATGCCATCCCCCATAAACCCCACCACATGGTCATTTGCCTGCAAAGCTTTAATGACGCGTGCTTTTTGCTGGGGTGAGAGTTTTGCAAAGACAGTTACATTCTCAACCTCTTCCGCCAGCTGTAAGTCCGTCATCTGTTCGATCTGGCTACCCAGGGAAATTTTATCCACTGCCAGACCAACGTCATGACAAATTTTGCGGCTCACCACATCATTATCGCCCGTCAATATCTTGACTGTAACGCCATATTTCAAAAGGCTTGCAAGGGCAGGGGCCGCCGATTCTTTTGGTGGATCAAGAAAGGCAATGAAACCGCTAAGAATCAGATTGGCTTCATCTTCTGGCTCGTAGATTGCCGGGCCAGAGTCTACCTCCTTATACGCCACGGCAATCACGCGAAAGCCATCAGCATTCAGGTCATTCACGACAGTATGGGCGTCTTTTACGTGAAGCGGATTGAGCGGAAGGATTTCTCCACCCACTTGCATTCGATCACAGACGCTGAAAATTTCCTCGACGGCTCCTTTGCAAATCAACAAATGGGAGTTTCTATCTTTTTCGACAATGACGGACATGCGCCTTCGCTGGAAATCAAAAGGGATTTCATCCACTTTCTGATAAAAACTAGCGTCATGCAGCTTCTTGTGAACCTCGGCATGCTCAAGTACAGCAATATCCAGTAAATTTTTTAGCCCAGATTGGTAATGACTATTCAAATAGGCATATTCAAGCACCCTGTCATCTTCCTCGCCTGTGATATCGACATGCCTTTCCAGAATTACTTTATCCTGGGTAAGCGTGCCGGTTTTGTCAGCGCATAGAATATCCATCGCGCCAAAATTCTGGATGGCGTTCAGCCGCTTGACGATAACTTTTTTACGCGACATCGCCATTGCACCTTTAGCAAGGTTTATGGTGACCAGCATCGGCAACATTTCCGGAGCCAATCCAACTGCAACAGCGGAGGCAAACAACAGCGCCTCCATCCAGTTACCCTTGATAAAACCATTGATCAGAAACACTGCCGGGACCATCACCATCATGATGCGGATAATGAGTCCGATATATTTCTGGATACCCAGGTCAAAGTTGGTGAGTTCCCTTTCTCCTACGATAGTGGAAGCAATCGAACCAAAAAAAGTATGGCCTCCGGTTGCCACCACAACAGCAACAGCAGTTCCTGAAAGCACATTGGTGCCCATGAAGCAGATATTCGGCAATTCTGGAATACTGGTTTTAGTTGATAGATCATTTCCAGCATGTTTTTCAACTGGCATGGACTCGCCCGTCAGCGAGGACTGATTCACGAACAGGTCTTTGGCGAAGATAATCCGCATGTCTGCCGGAATCATGTCCCCAGCTGACAAATGTACGATATCGCCCGGCACAAGCCGACTAAAATCAATTTCGATGAGTTGACTGGTAACTGCAGGAGGGACTTGTCGAAGTACCGAGGCTGTTGAACTAACCAACGATCGCAGACTTTCTGCAGCCTTGCTTGAACGATATTCCTGAAAAAAGGCAAGGGTAGTAGAAAAGACAACCATCAGCGCAATCACCTCCGCACCTCTGATCTCACCCGTAAAAATCGCCACCAATGACAACCCAAGCAACAACAAGGGTAAGGGGCTGATGAAATAACTTAGAAACCGAAGAAAAAGAGATTTCTGTTTTTCGCTCGCAACTACATTAAGGCCAAATTTTGCGAGCCTTTTCTTGGCCTCAGTGACTGAGAGTCCTTCTGCTGACGAACCCAGTTTTAGTAATGCCTCAGAGACTTCTAGTCTGGCATATTGATGAAGCTTATCAGAAATTTTGTACTCCCTAATTACAGATTGAGTACCCAGCATATACGCAGTTAACGCAAATTCAGCACATCGCGCATATCATACAAACCAGTTTTTTTATCGCTCAAAAACTTGGCTGCACGCAATGCGCCCAAGGCAAACGTGGAGCGGCTACTGGCTTTATGTGTCAACTCCACGCGCTCTCCAGCGCCAGCAAACATCACCGTATGGTCGCCCACCACATCGCCGCCGCGTAGCGTTGCAAAGCCTATTTTTCCTGCCTCACGTTCACCTGTGACACCTTCACGCGCGTAGATGGCGCAGTCTTTAAGCTCCTGACCCAAGCCTTGCGCAGCCGCATCGCCCAAGCGCAGCGCGGTACCGGAGGGCGCATCAATTTTATGGCGGTGGTGCATCTCCACCACTTCAATATCGTAGCCATCGCCCAACACTTTGGCGGCTTGCTCTACCAGATTAATCAGGAGGGTTACACCCACACTCATGTTGGGCGCGAACACGATAGCGATTTGTTTGGAGGCCGCTGCTATTCTGGCTTTATGCTCGACCGTAAAGCCTGTCGTGCCGATGATATGCTTCACATGATGACGCTGGCAGATTTCCAGATAATCCATGCTGGCCTCAGGGCGGGTAAAATCAATCAACACATCCGCGCCTTGCAGCGTTTTGTCTGCATCAGCGCTGATATACACGCCTGTGTTTTTGCCGAACAACTCACCTGCATCGCGGCCGATATTAGGGCTGCCGGCACGATCCAGCGCGCCGTAAAGCTGCAAACTTTCATCCTCAAACACGCCTTGCAACAGCGCATGCCCCATGCGCCCGGTGGCGCCTGCAATCACGATTTTAGTTTTCATGTTTCGTCTGTAATTTTAAAAAATCAAAAACCAATCTTTTCCAGCATCCGTTCAAAATAGCCAGGTTCTGCCTCTTCTGGCGGCGGCGCTTGCTCTACTTTTTTCGGCTTGGCTTTGCTGTCAGCTCCTGCCGGTGCAGCGTCTTTGGGCCCTGTTTCAATATTTTTATCATCCAGATTTCTGTCCAGCCTGAATATTAAAGACTCATCTTGTTTTGCAGCTGGCTGACTCGGCGCTTCCGGCACTGGCTCTTTAATCTCCACTTTAGGTGGCACAACCTTTGGTGGCGGCACAACCTTTAGCTCCTCAACTTGAGGTGCTTTAACCGCCGGCACTTCAACTGCCTGCTTTTCAACTGCCGGGGCTTCTGCTTTTGGGATCTCAACTGCTGGCGCTTTATCTGCCGGCGCGTCGGCTGCGGGTGCAATCTCAATCGGCACCACCAGCAGGGATGGCGCTTCTTGCGCCGGTTCGACAGCCTCCGTTGCGGGCATCTCTGGAGTCACGGTTTTTGGCATTTCCATCGGCATAGCCTCTGCTGGTTTTGCCTCCGCCGGTTTGGTCGCAGGCGCTTTTTCGTCTTTCTCCCAGAATTTCAGCTTATCCATCAGCCCTTTTTCTTTTGGTTTTGGCTCGATCGATTTCGGCAGCGTCACAGCGCCCGCCTCTGCGCCAGCAGCCGCACCTGCTGCGCCCTGGGGCACCACGTCGCCACGCACGCGCGCCAGCAGATCTTTTTCAAACTCCAGAATCACACGACGCTGCTCAACCACCTTGCCGGCTTGACGCAGTTGATAGAAATAATCCCAGCGGTTGTTGTGGAAACTATCCACAATCAGCGGCGTGCCCATAATAAAGCGCACCTGCGATTTGGTCATACCGGGGCGTAGTTGCAGCAGCATCTTGGATGTGACCACATTGCCCTGCTGAATATCCATCTTAAACGGCTTGACCATAGGCACGCTGGAACCACAGCCCGTAAGCACGACACTGCAGGCAATGAGTAACGCAAACAACGATTTTATAAAATAATGCATGATTTTTGGGCGAATGACTTATTACTGAATTGGCGTTAATATACCACGATGGGTGCAACCCTAAAACCATAAAGTTAACCCTAATCATTATTCTTGGGCACATTACGATGCATGACCAAAAAGATTTAAAGAACGCCGGCCTTAAGGCTACTCTGCCTAGATTGAAGATTCTGGAGCTGTTTGAAAACAGCACTGAGCGCCATTTGTCGGCCGAAGATATCTACAAAATTTTAATTACCACCGGCGAAGATGTCGGCCTGGCTACCGTATATCGAGTGTTGACGCAATTTGAGCAAGCGGGGCTTTTGCTGCGCCACCATTTTGAAAGCGGCAAAGCAGTGTTTGAGCTGAACGAAGGCCATCACCATGACCATATCGTGTGCTTGCAATGCGGCCATGTGGAAGAATTTTGCGATGAGGAAATCGAAAAGCTGCAACACAAGGCAGCCAAAGAACGCGGATTCAAGATTCATGAACATTCGCTTTATATTTATGCCGATTGCACCAAAAAGCCGTGCCCACATAAAAATTAATTGCCTATGTAGTTCGAATTAACAATAAAAGCGTTACTTAAATTTTTAGGGAGTGCATCATGTTAAAAAAATATTCTTCATTTTGCCTTAATGTTTCTTTGGCGGTTTTTTTAAGTGTAACCATCACCGCATGCGGCACCAACCCTGTCACCAAGAAAAAAGAGATTCAGTTTGTATCAGAAGCCAAAGAAATTGAAATCGGCAAGCAAAATTACTCCCCTGCGCGCCAATCACAAGGCGGCGATTACATTATCGACCCCGAGCTTACTGCCTATGTGCAAGGTATCGGCAAGCGTCTGGGTGCGGTGTCGGACAGGCCAGAACTTCCATACGAATTTGTAGTGCTGAACGATTCCGTGCCTAACGCTTGGGCGATGCCGGGCGGCAAAATCGCGTTTAACCGCGGCTTGTTATACGAGTTGAATAGCGAAGCCGAACTTGCCGCAGTCATGGGCCACGAGATTGTGCATGCCGCCGCCCGCCACGGCGCAAAAAGCATGGAGCGCGGCGTGTTTCTGCAAGGCGCGATGATCGCAGTGGGCATTGGCACGCAAAATACCGATTATGCCAATCTGGCGGTAGGCGCCTCGCAGCTTGGCGCACAGCTTATCTCGAGCAAATACGGGCGCGATGCTGAATCAGAATCTGATTACTACGGCATGAAATACATGAAAAAAGCCGGCTACGACCCAGCTGCTGCTGTCGCCCTGCAGGAAACCTTTGTACGCCTGAGTGCCAACAAGGAAAGCAATTGGCTAACGGGCCTGTTTGCCAGCCACCCGCCTTCGCCAGAGCGGGTAGCCGCTAATAAAGTCACGCTGGCAAAACTTGGCGCCGGTGGAGAAATGGGCAAAGAGGTTTATGCGCAGAAAACTGCTCACGTAAAAGCTACACAACCTGCCTACAAAGCCTATGGTGACGCGATTGCCGCGCTTAAAAAAGGTGATACTGCAACTGCAAGCAGCCTTGCGCAAAAAGCCATTGCGGGCGAGCCTCGTGAAGCGCGCTTTCAGGAGCTTCTGGGTGACATTGCATTAACGCAGAAAAAGCCGCAAGAAGCGCTGGCTTACTACGACAAAGCCATTAAAATGCAGCCGGATTACTTTAAACCGCATGTGCAAAGCGGCATTGCGCTATTTAACATGGGCAAAAAAGCCGAGGCCGAGCCTTTTCTAAAGCGTGCCAATGAGCTGCTGCCTACCGCGCCAGGCCATGCTTTGCTGGGTGACATTGCAGAAAGCCGCGGTGAAACCGACCTGGCCTTGCAGCACTACCAGATAGCGGCAAGCTCAAACTCAGAAATCGGCAAACAGGCAGGAGAGCGCCTCGTACACCTTGATTTACCGCGCAACCCTAGCAAATACATCCGCTCCGGCGCGCAGGCCGATAACAGTGGCAACCTGTTTGCCGTGGTCGAAAACGCAACCTCCGTACCCGTTGGGCGCGTGCAAGTACGCGTGGTGAAATACGATGCCAAAACCGGCCGTGCCATTGGCCAAAGCCAGCCGATGATTATCAATGGTGTACAACCGGGCAAACGTAACCAAGTGGCTGTGGGCGAAAAAGTTAAAACCCCGCAGGAAGCGCAGCTATACAGAGTGGTGGTTGAAGCGGCAGAGTTGGCGAAATGAGACCCCTGCCAAGTTATACACCTAAATCGGTGTATATTTTACGTTAGAGCTTATGGCAAAACGAACTAAATTTCCTAAAGGTTCAGTATGCAAACCCTGCTGGGAGCTCAAGTATTGCCCATATGGTCCTCTCGTTGAGTTCTTTCCTCACGCTAACCCAAACCATGAGCCAACTAATATTGTTACTGGAGGCAGATATAAAGAAGTACTTAACGAGATTAAAAGCCTAAAATCAATCACACCAGAAGATATACATGATTATTCTAGGTTACTAAACTTATTAGACCCAGAAAATGAGCCGTTTGTTAACGAACACTATGCAGAAGTGGGTTGCAGAATATTTGGTCATGCTTGCCCAGTTTTTTTTGTACAAAGTGGTGGAACAGAAACTATTGAAGGTCGTGCGGAAGGAAGAAAAATCCCAAGGAGCGTAATGTTACAAGTAGTTCGTAGAGACAATCACGTTTGCCAAACCTGTCATCAGTATGTTCCTGATGACCAAATTGAATTTGACCATATAATTCCATTCTCAAAAGGTGGCCCTACAACTACTGCAAATTTACGCCTTCTCTGTCGTACCTGTAATCGTAAAAAATCGAGCTCACTAAATGAAATATTACACATGTAAATGCTCTAACCTATCCATTAAGCGGGACGCGCTAAAGCGCGCCCCTTATGTCAAACGTTAGGCGTTCTAGGCCGCATCACAGAGACACTAGTGCTTCATCGCAACCACTAGTGCCATTTTACTTGACGCTAGTGTATTACTAGTGTTTAATGTTGGCTCCACACCAAAGGAGACTGCCATGCCCCAATTTGAAGTTGACGACGACTTGGTCGAGATTGTTTGGCAACTTGCTAGGCCAAAGCCTTTTGAGCAACTCACATTTAACTCTGCGTTGCGCCGAATCTTGCTCGACGCCAATACAGTGGTGCCTGTCGGAGAGCCACCCGTGCCGAGTACCTCGCGCCGTCCTCTTGCCACTACTGGCCTGTGGCAAAAGAAAGCACCATCACCTGACCCAACTGAGTGGGCAGCAAGTGTTCCTGAACTCCGTGGGCATAGAGACTTAAGTACATGGCAGGCAATCTGCGACGTGCTTCGAATAAAGGTCGCAGGGGACTCAGCGCGTCGAAAGCTCCGCAACTGGGTCAAGATAAACAAGCCCAATTGGCCCGAAGTTCCGGGAATCGACAGTGACGCCTAACCCGGCGCTCAACCTCGCTCCCTTCGGTCGCTGGACGCTGCGCTATAATAATAGGGAACAGATCACGGTTATCTACACGAAGTATTCAATAATTGATGCTTTGGGAGGCAATATCCATGCGGTTCGCAGGGCATCATATTTTAGCACCTAGGTTGGGGTGAGTCGGTTTTATGAACCCCAACACTTCTCACATCGTTGGGGTTCGCTGCGCTCACCACCAACCTACAAGCTCTCAAGTTTCGTATGGTTTTCAATTCCCTTGCCGCGCCCCTAGAGCAGTCCTTATCACTACAGCTGTTGCCGCAGTCCTATAACATCTGGCATACTGAAAATATTAGCAGCGTATATTTGAATGGTGACCAACCGTGACCCCCCAACCATTTCGCAGCAACCGCCTCTTGCTGGGGCTCATTCTCTGGTTAGTGGTACTCTGGGTAATCACCGCCATCGAGCCCTACAATCGTCGTGACTGGTTGCTTGAGAACCTGTTGGTCTTTATCTATGCTGGCTTGCTCATAGGCACCTATCGGCGATTCGCCTTTACCAACCTGTCATATATGTTGTTTGGGGTTTTTATCAGCTTGCACCTGATAGGCGCCCACTATACCTATTCAGAGGTGCCATTCGGATTCTGGCTGAAAGACACATTCAACCTTACGCGCAATCACTATGATCGCATTATCCACTTTTCCTACGGCCTGCTGAACGCCTATCCCATGCGCGATATCTTGATGCGTGCCGCCGGTGTCCGTCCACGCTGGTCGTATTTCATACCCATCGCTTGCATACTTGGGTTCAGTTGCTTTTATGAGTTTCTGGAGGCGGCCGTTGCTTTTATTGTCAGTCCTGAACTCGGTGACCTCTATCTCGGCGCACAGGGTGATATCTGGGATGCAGAGAAGGACACCTTTCTCGCTTTCAGTGGCGCGATCACCGCCATGAGCATCCTCTGGCTGCACAACAAATATAGCTCGTAATGCAGTCAATATTTACGCAGGCAACAAATACCCAACCTACCTAAACCCCAAGCATTTCCTTTGCATGATTGCGCGTGGTTTCGGTAATTTGAATGCCGCCCAGCATGCGCGCGATCTCTTCCACCCGCTCGGTTTTGTTTAGCACTTGAATCTGGCTTAGGGTTGCGCCATCGGCTTGCGTTTTGCTCACCTGCAAATGCTGTGCAGCCTGCGCGGCGACTTGCGGCAAATGGGTAATGACAAGCACTTGGCGCTCTGCGCCAAGTTGTTTGAGCAGTTGCCCGACAACCTCTGCCACACCGCCGCCGATGCCGACATCGACCTCATCAAAAATCATGCAAGGCACGCTGCCTTGTGCGGCGGTTGTCACATGAAGGGCGAGACTAATACGCGACAATTCGCCGCCAGAAGCCACCTTGCTGAGTGCTCTAGGCTCTACGCCTGCATGACCAGCCACTAAAAACTCCACTTGCTCCAAACCGTTGGCCGTGGCTTCACATGGCGTTAAAGCTACATCAAACTTGCCGCCGCTAAGCGACAAGCGCTGCATTTCTGCACTGATTTTTTGGCTTAAAGTTTTAGCTGCCTGCTGGCGGCTTGCGCTGAGCTGTTTGGCGGATGCTTGATAGGCGGCGAGCGCTTCCGCCTCTAACTTCGCCAGCGCGCCATCGCTGGCAAAGCTTTCCAGCTCCGTCATGCGCGCCAAATCTGCAGCCAGCATTTCAGGCAGATCTTGCGGCTTTGTGCGATATTTCCGCGCCGTGTTATGCACTGCCTGAATACGGCTTTCCACCTCGGCAAGCCGCGCAGGGTCTAGCTCCGCACGTTGCAGGTATCGGTTCAGGCTGCGGCTGGCTTCCTCTAATTGTATAAGTGCAGAATCTACGCCGTCCGCAGCTTCTTTTAATTTTTCATCGAACTCAACCAAACCAACTATTTTTTGCTGTACCTGCGCGAGCATACTCGTTACCGCAGGCTCGTTATCATCCAGCAGCGCAACGCATGCCTCCAATCCTGAAAGCAAAGAAGCCCCGTTGGCAAGGCGATGATGCTCTTGCTGTAGCTCCTGCCATTCGCCAATATCAAAATTTAACTGCTGCAGTTCACGTGTTTTATCGCGCAATTCGGCGAGTTCATCAGCGTAAGCGGCTGAGTTTTTTTCGACTACCAGACGCTGCAAATGCAGCTGATGCCAGGATTTATAAAGCGCTGCAACCTGATTGGCGAGCTCAGAGCTCCCTGCGAATTCATCCAGAATCTGCCGCTGCGTACTGGTTTTAACCAGCGAGTGATGCGCATTCTGGCTGTAAATATCGACTAATAATTCGCCTAAATCTTTGAGCTGCCCGATGGTGACCGCGGTGCCATTAATGAAGCCGCGACTGCGGCCATCGCTATAAATGACACGCCTGAGAACCAATACCGGCGCGGCTTCCAGGGCAGTGTTTTCTAGCCAATTTAAGGCATTTTCGTTATTGGAAAACGTCGCGCTGATGTCTGCCCGCTCTGCGCCCGCGCGAATCACGGCGCCATCGTTGCGCTCACCCAGCGCAAGTGAAAGCGCATCAATCAGGATGGATTTACCCGCACCCGTTTCGCCCGTGAGCGTGGTAAATCCTTGGCTGAATTCTAAATCTAAGGCTTCAACGATAACAAAATCGCGAATGGAGAGGCTTTGTAGCATTGCAGTACATTAACCCCAATTCAATTTATTACGCAACATATCAAAATAACAGTATTCGCCCGGATGCAGCAAAGTAATGTTTTTAGGTGCGCGCGTTATCAGTATTTTATCACCCGCCTCTAGTGCGATTTGAAACTGCCCGTCAAAACTGACCTGGGCTTCATCAACCTGTACCAAGGTCACCTCGATTTTGCTGTCACTGTTGACCGTAATCGGGCGGTTAGTCAGGGTATGCGGGCTAATCGGCACAAGGGCGATCGCCTCCAGATTGGGATGCAGAATCGGGCCGCCCGCAGAAAGCGAATAAGCCGTTGTGCCGGTAGGCGTGGCCAATATCAAGCCATCACCCCGCTGTTTGTATACAAACTTGCCATTAATATCGACTTGCAGTTCGATGAGGCGTAAACCACTTTTTACTACCACATCGTTGAGCGCAAACCCTTGATACACAAGCTTGCCGGCGCGATGGATGCTGGCAGATAACAGCATGCGCGGCTCTTGTTGATAGTCACCTGCCAGAATTTTATCAAGCGCCGCCAGCATATCTTCTGCGCGCAGATCAGTTAAAAAACCGAAGCGTCCGCGGTTAATGCCCACCAGCGGGATTTCAGCATCCATGATATTTCTGGCGACGCTTAGCATGGTGCCGTCGCCGCCCATCACAATCGCCAGATCAACTTTATCGCCGATTGTATCTAGCGAAGCTGTTTTAAACCCTTTAAGTTCAGCATGCTGTGCGGTGCTTTCCTCCAGCCAGACCTCGATATTCTTGGCACTTAAATGACGCGCCAAGTCAGCCAGATCGGCCTGCATCTGCTGCAAAGCCGATTGATTCATGTATTTGCCGATAATGGCGATTTTATTGAAATTTTTATGCATGAGGGAATTAAAACATAGTCGCCAAGTCTTAGCAAAGCGAGATCATAGATTATGCGTGCAATAAATGTATCCATTACTGCATATTTTGCGCAAAAAAATCTACTCTACAAAGATGTGGTAATTTGTCGAACACTTAACATCTGAATAAATCATTATAAATCAAAAGGTTAAATTAACAAACAAAGCACCGGCATCATTGGCATCAATATTGCAGACTGGTAGCGGTTATTACAACCATGTACACTCAAGACATGACAGCTTCAATACAAAAAAACATTCTTAAAACCTATTTCTTCATTACTTATACCATTGTACTTTGGCTGGTATCCGACTCCATTCCGTTCGCGAATATTTATCAAGAAGGCTGGCTCAGCTTCGGCTTCATGCTTTTTGCGTTCATGCTGTATGGCCTTTACTATCTGCTGCCAGCCATCGCCATCACGGCACTCGTTAGATATATCGGCAGCCGTTTCAATTCAAGCAATCCGCGACCAGCCTATGTTGCAGCAATCCTCACTGGCGGCATCACTACACTGCTGCTTTATGCAAACGCCAAGATATTCTCACTCTATGGCATGTTTTTTAACGGGTTCATCCTGAATCTGGTTACAACGCCGGGCGGCATCGATTCTTTGGGCGGCAGCAGTGCATCCGATGTCGGTTTTGCGCTCATTGCGTTGGGATTTTTGAGCCTGCAGGCTTTAATACTGTGGCTGACACATCGTTTTTATATCAAAAAACCTGACTTCCAGCTGTCATTCAAATTCCTGCCGATGACGGCGTTGCTATTAACGCCAGTTGTTCATATGGGTTTTGCACTCGATGGTTTCACAAAAAATCAGTTCAATGTCGTTGCTGAATCCATCCCCTTCTATCAAACCGTGACTGCGCGCGGTTTTTTTAAGGCCTTAGGCTTTACTGAGCATCGCGAAACCAAGCTCAAAGTCAATGGCAAACTGAATTACCCGTTAGCGCCACTTCAGTTCAAGCGCCCTGCCAAGCCCTACAATATCATCTGGCTGGCATCGGAATCGTGGCGCGCAGACACGCTGAATGAAAAAGTGATGCCTAACACTTGGGCGTTTGCAGCCAATGCCGCACGCTTCACGCACAATTTTAGTGGCGGCAACGGCACCCGCATGGGCATATTTACTTTGTTTATGGGCATCCCGGGCAATTACTGGTTCTCGTTTTTAGATTCTCGCCGTGGCGCCGCGATTATTGATGTTTTGCAGCAACAGCAGTATCAGATGAGTTTTTATACCAGCGCGAAATTCTCTTATCCTGAATTCGATAAAACCATTTTTGCGCAAGTGCCAGGCGATCTGTTACATGACCAGAATAAGCATGGCACCGGTTGGGAAAACGATCGCGACAACGTCTCCAGCCTGCTTTCATTTATCGACAAGCGAGACCAAAGTCGCCCCTTTTTCACGTTCATGTTTTTCGAGTCGCCGCATGCGCGTTATTACTTTCCGCCCGAAAGCGTGATTGCACAACCCTATCGTGACGACCTGAACTACGCCACACTGAGCAAAGAAGCGCTTCGCAACGACATTTTGCAGATCAAGAACCGCTACATTAACTCTGTGCACCATCTGGATATGCAGTTTGGACGCATATTTGATTACCTTAAGCAACATCAGCTAATGGATAACACCATCGTCGTACTGCTTGGCGACCATGGCGAAGAGTTCATGGAACACGGCTTCTGGGGGCATAACTCTACTTTTGTTGATCCGCAGGTACGCACGCCTTTAGTGATTTACGCACCAAACATGAAGCCACTGGTGAGCGATCAAATGACAAGCCACATGGATATCGTGCCTACGGTTATGCCATTGCTTGGCGTCACTAACCCGTCTAGCGACTATGCCACAGGCTACAATTTGCTGGCCGGCGAAAAACGCAACCACACCTATATTTCCGATTGGGACAGAGTGGCTTATGTGGATAATGAGGTTAAAATCACACAGCCAGTGAATGGCAAAGGTTTTACGCTGATGAAGGTCAGCAAAGGTAACGATGATGAACTGCACACGGATGAACGCAATGCATTGCTGGCCAAAAAACAGGCTGCCATGCTTCAACTGGTGCAAGACTTGGGTAAGTTTTTCAAGAAAAAAGAAACCGTCGCGCAGACGCAATAGCATTGCCTAATCACAGCAAGTAACCGATAATTTCGGCGTGGATACCTTATATGGATAAACGCGCACAAATTCTGCTCAAAACCCTGGTTGAACATTACATTAGTGATGGTCAACCCATTGGGTCGCGCACATTGCTGCAGCATTCCGGCCTGGATGTCAGCCCGGCGACTATTCGCAACGTGATGAGCGACCTGGAGCAGTTGGGCTTTATCGCCAGTCCACACACTTCGGCGGGACGCGTACCCACGCAAAAAGGCTACCGTTTGTTTGTGGATACGCTTCTCACGGTGCAGCCACTGGAAAATCAACAAATTCAGCAACTTAAAAGCGGTTTATCGTCCCCCAACCAGAATGAGCTGATAGCTAACGCGGCTGATATGCTGTCGCAGCTCACGCAATTCGCTGGTCTGGTGATGATCCCCAAACGTAAAGCACTTGCTTTCAAGCATCTGGAATTTTTACCGCTGACCGAAAAACGCATTCTGGTGATTATCGTCACCAGCGATGGTAACGTGCAGAATCGCATCATTCTCACCGAAAAGCCTTATTCAGCCAGTGAGCTTACGCAAGCCAGCAATTACTTTAACGCCAATTTTTCAGGCCAAACGTTTGATGTAGTGCAGCAAAAACTACGCGCGGAACTCAAACAGATGCAGAGCGACATGAACCGCCTGATGACAGCAGCACTGGAAACAAGCACCAACGTGGCAGACAGCGATGGCGTAGTAATCTCCGGGGAGCGCAATCTATTGCAAATCGACGATTTATCCACCAACGTTAACAGCCTGCGTAAGCTGTTCGAGATTTTTGAACGCCGCACTTCGCTCATGCAACTGCTGGATAACAGCCAGCGCGCCGAAGGCATACAGATATTCATCGGCGGCGAAAGCGGTTACTTGCCTCTGGATGAATGCAGCATGATCACCGCGCCTTATGAGGCAGATGGCCAGGTAGTCGGCACGTTAGGCGTCATCGGGCCAACCCGTATGGCGTATGAACGCGTGATTCCCATTGTGGATGTGACGGCGAAGCTGCTATCGAATGCTTTATCAAATAACTAAAACAGAATAAAAATGGCCTATTACAATCCGGAACCACCCTTTGAACATGGCGATCAGCTTAAAGTCGGCATTCTGCTGGCTAACTTAGGCACGCCGGATGCGCCAACCGGTGCGGCTTTGCGGCCGTACCTGCGCCAGTTTTTAAGCGACACACGCATCGTGGAAATCCCGCGCGCCATCTGGTGGTTTATTTTACATGGCATCATTTTACGGGTTCGCCCGAAAAAATCAGCCGAAAAATATGCGCAGGTATGGACGCCGGAGGGTTCGCCACTGCTGGTGCATGCGCAAAAACAGGCGCAGTTGTTGCGTGGGTTTTTAGCACAAAAAATAAAATCACCTTTCGCGATCGAGTTGGGTATGAGTTACGGCAACCCTTCGATTGCATCTGCCATCGAAAAACTCAAAGCCCAGCATTGCGACCGCATTCTGGTGTTTCCGCTCTACCCGCAATACGCGGCGAGCAGCACGGCATCGGCCATGGACGCGGTGTTCCGCGTATTGCTCAAAACGCGCAATCAGCCTGCCATTCGCAGCATCAGGCATTATCACGACCATCCAGCCTATATCGCAGCTTTGGCCGATTCTGTGCAAGCACATTGGCAAATCAACGGCGGAAAGCCAAGCAAATTAGTCATGAGCTTTCATGGTGTACCGAAATTTCACCTGCTGAAAGGCGATCCCTATCACTGCGAATGCCACAAAACCGCGCGTTTATTGGCGGAGGCTTTAGGATTGAATAAAGATGAATACACCATCGCATTTCAGTCTCGCTTTGGCAGGCAGGAATGGCTTAAGCCCTACCTGGCAAGTATTTTAGAAGCGCTAGGCAAAGCCAAAACCCAGCGCATTGATGTGATTTGTCCAGGCTTTAGTAGCGATTGTTTGGAGACACTGGAAGAAATCGCCATGGAAGGCAAACATATATTCCAAAACCATGGCGGCGGTGAATATCACTATATTCCGGCACTCAACGAAAGTGATGCCTGGTTACACGCCATGACCGAAATCGCGCTCGAAAATCTGCACGGCTGGGTGAGTGCAGAATGGGATACAGTGCGTGCCAAACAGGAAGCCGAAATGACGAAATTAAGAGCGCAGGCTTTGGGTGCTAAACAATAAGCAGTATAATTGCCCAATCATTTAGGAAGGCTGTTATGAGACAAAATATTGTTTTCGCACTTCTTGTCGGGTTGTTTAATACCACTATCAAGTGGCTTAAAAGAAAGTAATCATTCATGATAGTTGTTACGGGCGGCGCAGGAATGATAGGCTCTATCATCGCCTGGCACTTAAATACCAAACTTGGTCGCCATAACCTGATGATTGTTGACCATATCACGCATGAGGCGCAATGGCAGAATCTTGCGCATCGCCAATACGCGCAATATCTGGATAAAGACCAGTTGCTGTCCTGGCTTCAAAATGGCACGGAATCTAAAGCCCGCACTGATATCGAAGCCGTCATTCACATGGGTGCGATCAGCGCGACCACCGAGCGTGACTTCAATAAGCTGGTGGAAAGCAACATTCACTATTCGCAAAACCTGTGGACATGGTGTGCAGACAACCGCGTGCCATTCTTCTATGCCAGTTCTGCCGCCACCTATGGTGACGGCAATCTGGGTTATGATGACGCATCCATTGATGGCCTGCGCCCGCTTAACGGCTATGGCTACTCCAAACATTTTTTCGACCAATGGGTCTTGCGCCAGGAGGCTGAAGATTCGCCGCCAGCCTGGGCTGGCTTCAAGTTTTTTAACGTATATGGCCCTAACGAATACCATAAGGAACGCATGGCGAGCGTGGCTTTTCATACATTCAATCAGTTCAGCGCGACGGGAACCATGAAGCTGTTCAAGGGCACCAAGGCAGGAGTTGAGGATGGCATGCAGATGCGCGACTTTGTGTATGTAAAAGATGCCGCGGATGTAGTGGTACACTTTCTAAAAACTGCTTTAAGCAACAAGCCCGCTTCCAATGGTATCTATAATATCGGCACCGGCAAAGCACGTAGCTTCAAGGATTTAGCCACCGCCGTGATGTCGAGCATGGGCAAGACGCCCCATATCACTTACATCGACATGCCCGCAGACCTGCAGGGAAAATATCAGTATTTTACCGAAGCCAGCATGGCTAAACTTATTGCTGCAGGCTATGTCACTCCTTTCACCAGTCTGGAAGACGGTGTAAAAGACTACGTACAAAATTATTTGATGCAAGCTGACCCTTACTGCTAAGGGGAGAGAAAATGAAATATGTTGATTATTTAAAAGGTGAACACGTTGCCCACATGGCAATGTTCAATGCGCTTGAGCCGCTATTTCCGCTCATCAGCGAAGTGGGCATCGCCATGCAGAGCTGCATCAATAATGGCGGAAAAATCCTGCTGATGGGCAATGGCGGCAGCGCGGCTGATAGCCAGCATATCGCGGCGGAAATTGTCGGGCGCTTTAAGAAAGAGCGCAAAGGCATGCCAGCCATTGCGCTCACCACCGACACTTCCATCCTCACCTCAGTAGGCAATGATTATGGCTACGACTATATTTTTGCGCGCCAGATCGAAGCGCTATGCCGCCCTGAAGATTTGGTGATTGGCATCACTACCAGCGGCAATAGCGCAAATGTCGTGCGAGCCATTGAAGCTGCCAAAGCAATCGGCGCAACTACCGTAGGTCTGACAGGCGGAACCGGTGGCAAGCTATTGAATTTATGCGATTTTAATTTAATCATACCGTCGAATGTCACTGCAAGAATTCAGGAAGCACATATCTTTGTTGGGCATTCACTGTGCGAAATTTTAGAATCAGATTGAATACAAGATTAAAATAAAAACCCATGCAACAAAAACTCTTTGATACAGTCAAGCTATTCGGCCGACAAAATCAACACGCGCTGGTAATTGGCGATGTGATGCTGGACCGTTATCTGATCGGTTCTGTCGGACGTATCTCACCCGAAGCACCGGTGCCGATTGTGCTGTTGAAGCAGCAAAACGAGCGCGCGGGTGGTGCAGCGAATGTCGCTGCAAACTTAGCGCAGCTGGGCATTAAAACGCATATCATTGGTTGCGTAGGCAATGATAGCGAGGCCAGAATGCTGCTTGGCCTGCTCGGCGAAATCAACGTCGACACAAGCGGAATGTGCACATCTGGCAGCCGCCCGACCATAGCCAAGACTCGCGTATTGAGCGGCCACCAGCAAATGATGCGACTCGATCAGGAAAGCGGCGCGCCATTCGATAGTGCTGAAAATACGCAGCTATTGAGCGCCATACGGGCGCAGCTTGCGCTTAAGCCTGCCGTTGTGATTTTATCTGATTACGCCAAAGGCTTATTGAGCAGCGAAATCTGCCAAACCATCATCAAGCAATGTACAACGCAACATATCCCTGTGCTGGTTGACCCGAAGGGCCGCGATTACAGCAAATACCGCGGAGCCACTGCGCTGACCCCCAACAAAAAAGAGACTGCTGAAGCCTGCGGCACGACAACAAACGATCCGGATTTAATCGGCAAAGCTAGCAAGCTAAAGAACGACCTAAGCCTGCAGTTTCTTGCAATCACACGTAGTGAAGAAGGCATTAGCCTCATCGATTCAAACACGCATCACCTGCCTGCCATTGCCAAGCAAGTGTTTGATGTGTCTGGCGCGGGCGACACTGTGGTCGCCACACTGGCTGCAGGTTTGATGAGCGGACTTACCCCGCTGGAAAGCCTGCAAATCGCCAATATCGCCGCTGCGGTTGTGGTCGGCAAAGTAGGTACGGTACCAATTTCTCAGCAAGAATTGCTGGAAGCACTGACCGTACAGCAAGGCAGTGAACAAGCGCATAAGATATGTGACTTGGCACAATTGATGCAAAAAGTCGAAGCCTGGAAAATGTCCAGGCAAAAAATCGTGTTCACTAATGGCTGTTTTGATTTGCTGCATGCTGGTCACGTCACCTACCTGGAAGCTGCAAAAAAACGCGGCGACAAACTCATCCTGGGGCTCAACACCGACCGCTCTGTGAGAAGACTTAAAGGTCCGACACGACCCGTTGTGCATGAAAATGACCGTGCGCGCGTGCTGGCAGCGCTAGAGTCTGTTGACGCGGTGATTTTATTTGATGAAGATACGCCCATCCATCTCATCAACGCGATTAAACCCGATGTCATCGCCAAGGGTAGCGACTATACTGCGGATCAGGTAGTCGGCGGCAAAGAGGTACAATCGTGGGGTGGCGAAATTGCCTTGATAGATTTGGTAGAAGGCCGCAGCACCAGCAACATCATTAAAAAAATGAATGTTTAAACTGTTCTGAGCTAACATGTCCGCCGAAAAAATATTAATTCTTGGCCCAGCCTGGGTAGGCGACATGGTGCTGGCACAAAGCCTGTTCAAAATACTTAAAACTAACAAACCAAACTGCATTATCGATGTGGCCGCACCTGCATGGACATTACCGCTGTTAGCGCGCATGCCGGAAGTCAACGACGCGATTGCGCTACCTTTCAAGCATGGTGAACTGGCTTTTTTTGAGCGCATAAGATTTGGTAAAAGCTTAAGAAACAAGGGCTACACACAAGCGATTATCCTTACCAATTCGTTCAAATCTGCGCTCTTACCGTGGGCGGCAGGCATTAAGCGGCGCACCGGATTTTTAGGCGAAATGCGTTATGGCTTAATCAACGACATTCGCCCATTGGATAAAACCAAACTCAAAAAAACTGTTGAGCGTTTTGTGTTTTTGGGTTTGGAAGAGAACCAGGAAATACCTGAAAACCTACCAAATCCACATTTAACAAGCACTCCAGAAGGCGCATGGGTATTGGCTTCCAGATATGGTATTAAAAACGATAAAAGCAGGATTCTAGGCCTCTGCCCAGGTGCGGAATATGGCGAAGCCAAGCGCTGGCCGGCTGAATATTATGCAGAAGTAGCGGTTGCCGCGCTCAACAAGGGCTGGCAGGTATGGCTGTTTGGCTCAGATAAAGACATTCCTGTCACTAGCCACATTAACCAACTCACACAAGGTCAATGCACAGATTTTGCTGGCAAAACCAAACTGGGCGAGGCGATCGACTTGATATCTGTCTGTGACACTGTCATCAGCAACGACTCTGGCTTGATGCATGTGGCTGCCGCATTAGACAGAAAATTGATTGCGATTTTTGGCTCGTCTGATCCCTACCACACACCGCCAATGCACCCTGATGCGGTGATAGAATACCTAGGGCTAGAATGTAGCCCATGCTTTGAAAGAACGTGCCCATTGACGCATCTAAACTGCCTGAAGAATATCAGGCCACAACATATTATCCAGCTCGTATTCACTCAAGAAACTTCTTAGATTGCATGAATTCATTATCTGGAAAATTCGGACTCAGCAAAATGGATAGTCTTTCTACAAGAAAGCTATATCTGCCCATCATCATTCTGGGAATGTTGCTTGCCGCGCGCGTTCAGTACATACAGCATGGCTGGATTAACCCTGACTCTGTGCTGTATTTTGAATCTGCCCGGTTATTTGCGCTGGGTGATTGGCAAGGCGCTATTAAAATATTTAACTGGCCGCTTTACTCCATCCTCATCGCTGCTACACATAAACTCACCACATTAAATATTCACACCTCCGCCCAATTGCTAAGCGTGATTTTCTTTGGGATGACTACCGCCAGCTTCCTGAAGATCATCGAGCTGGCAGGTGGCGGTGCCAGAGTTATGCTCGCTGGCGCGCTCATCTTGTTTAGCTCACATTATCTGGTGGGTGATGTGCTGGAAATGCTGATGCGTGACCAGGGCTTTTGGGCGTTTTATCTCACCAGTCTCGTATTTTTTATTCGGTTTTTTAAAACAAAAAGGTATATGGATGCTTTTTTCTGGCAGACCAGCGCCATTTTAGCTACCCTGTTTCGGATTGAAGCGATCAGTTATCTCATTTTCCTGCCCGCTATTCTGCTGTTTACACAGCATGGCCCGTGCAAGCAGCGATTAGGCGATTTCTTAAAATGCAATTTTTTAAACATCATTGCGGGTGTAAGTATTATCAGCTTTCTGTTCCTTCACAATGACCTTTCCATGAGCAGCTTTGGGCGACTTCAAGAAGTATTCACCACCAATCTGTTTCAAGAATTGACCCAGCAGTTACATGAAAAATCAGCCATCATGGCCGAGCAAGTACTTGGAAAATATTTACAAGACTTTGCAGTACAGGGACTATTACTAACATTTATCTATATCATGATTTCAAAGGCAATATCCTCAATAGGAGTCATTAACGTTGGATTAACTGTATTCGCAATCAAATCAAGGCGCAGCTTGATGGATGAGCAAGCCTTTCGAATATTAAGCGTAGCTGCCATTATTGCCATCATCAATATGGCGCTTATTATCACCAAGGTATTTGTGCTGTCAGGCAGATACGTTTTAGCGCTATCCCTGATCCTGATGATATTTGCATCGTTCTACTTAGCAAGTTTATTCAAGTATCTGCAATCCACTTCATCCAATGAAAAAAAACTGAAATGGATAACCGTTGCGCTGATCGTTTTTATGTCATTAAGTTTGATCAAGAACATCCTGCCCAAGGAAAAAGGCTACAACTATCAACAAGATGCTGTAGCCTGGCTAAAGGAGCATAACAAATCGAATAAACCTGTTTTTTACGAGGATTCCAGAATGCGCTATTTTGCTGGCGCACCCTATATCGGAACAGGAATATACAACTGGGAATTGCTTGCGGCTGAAAACAAAAGTAATTCTACTAACAACTATGAGTATTTGGTTATCAACCACTCAACCCAGTATCCAGAAAAAGAAAAGTTGATTGCAGAAAAACTTCCTAAATACCATGAGGTAAATCGATTTAGTTCTGCTAAGTCTAAAAAATCAATAGTAATTTACCAAAAATAATTACAAATTAAGCCGTTTAATATCTGCTGTTATAATCAGCCGTATTATGAAATTCAACATAGACAAAATATAATGAAACAAATGCCACTTTGCCCAGTATGCAATCAACCATCTCCATACGATTTTAGTAGTCGAGACTTAATGTTCGATCATTATGAGCGATATGATTATCATCGTTGCACTAACTGTAATTTTATTTTTCAGTATCCACTACCAACACTGGAACAGATTAGTGCTTTCTATCCAAATGAATATGAGGTCTATGAAGAGCAATCCCGCTTAAAAAAAGTAAGTAGACTCAGAAAGTCTATTCTAAAAAAATATTATGGCTACACCCATTTAAGTACGAGTACATTCAATGATTTTATTTGCTTTATCCCTCAATTGTTTAATAGAAGTTTTGAAGTACATTTCAGTTCAAATGGCACCCTACTCGATGTCGGATGTGGTAATGGGCGTTATTTAGACGGCATGAAAAAACTAGGCTGGAAAACAAAAGGGGTAGAATTTAACGAGAGTGCAGTACGTGTATGCAATCTCTCCGGACTGGATGTACATCATGGGGATTTGTTCTCTGCAAATTTTGATAGTGACAGTTTCGATGTCATCAATGTCAGCCATGTAGTTGAGCATGTGCCCAATCCAAAAGAGCTCTTTGTTGAGCTCTCACGCATACTGAAAAAAAATGGTACGCTTATTATCAAAACCCCTAATAGTGAGGCCCTCGGCAGAGCATTATTTAATATCAATTGGTATGCGAATGATGTGCCAAGGCATATCTATCTATTCGCTGAGAAGAATCTAAAAGTCCTGGCCAGCACTTGTGGATTGAAAGTCCAGCAATTAAAAACCCGTACCTCTCCTAAAATTATTCTAAACAGCCTTGATTACGTTACAGCAAACAGTAAAGTACCATCCAAAAAAGTTAAATGGAAAAGATGGATTGCGAAAAGCTATGTTTTGATTGCGCAATATAAGAAACAAGGCGATGAGATTTTTGCTGTTTTCACCAAGCCATAATCTTAATGAACAACATCCTCTTCATTTCAAAGGGTGAAGCTGCATCATCCACACGTTATCGTGCTTTACAGTATTTCCCCCATTTTATTCAAGCAGGCTGGCAACCTAGCCATATAACCATTTCTGGTGGCTTTCTATCTATACTTCGCACGTTCCTGGCAGCTAAAAAATCAGACATTATAGTTATCTTACGTAAAACTTTTCCTTACCCGATATTTTGGATATTACGCAAGCTATCAAAGAAATTGATTTTCGATTTTGATGATGCCATTTTCTCTAATTCTGATGGGTCATACTCAAAAACCAGAATGCATCGATTCAAAACGACCATAGCCAGTTGTGATTATATTTTTGCCGGCAATCAATACTTAGCTGCCGAAGCAAAAAATTATAATTCTTCGGTTGCAGTAATCCCCACTTCAGTAGAAGTAGATAAATATAATTTATCTTGTCAAAAGGACAATGAAGCTTTTGAGCTAGTATGGATTGGAAGTAAATCTACCAGAAAATATATTGCAGAAATTATTCCATCACTTGAAATTGCAGCACAAAGCATATCAAATTTACGACTTAAAATTATTGCTGATTTCGAGCTAACAAGTCCAATATTAAATATTAAGAATGTTGCTTGGACTGAGCATACTGAAGCAATAGAGTTATGTAAAGCAGATGTAGGACTGGCACCGATGCCTGAAAACAATTGGACAAAGGGGAAATGTGCATTAAAGGTCTTACAGTATATGGCGACAGGCCTCCCGGTAATCTCATCGCGATCTGGTGTTAATGCTTATGTCGTTGAGGATGGAATCAGCGGATACTTGGTGTCGGATAATAGCCAATGGGCAGAACGCATTGTACAGTTAAGTCAAGACAAAGCAACTTTGAGTAGGATGGGAAAACGCGGCAGATATAGAGTTCAAACAGAATTTTCTATTAAGGCTGTTTTTCAAAAAATAATTACTACACTTTCTTAGCCAAAGTTAAACCACTTAAAACTTATTTGTAAATGTAGAACTCACGATACCAATCCACAAAGTGCATGACGCCTTGCTGCAGAGGTGTGCTGGGTTTAAATCCCACCCACGCATCCAACGCATTAGTATCTGCATAGGTCGCTTTAACGTCACCCGGCTGCATTGGGAGAAATTCTTTTTGTGCTTTTATACCAATCGCATCTTCTAACAAACCAATAAAATCTAGTAATTGTACAGGTTGATTATTACCGATATTAAATATGCGATAAGGCGCTGATGTATTAAGAGCCGCGGTTGCAGGTTTATCCAGCACGCGAACAACGCCTTCTACGATGTCATCGATATAGGTAAAATCGCGCATCATATCACCATGATTAAACACTTTAATTGGTCGATTATTCAAAATGGCATCGGCAAACAAAAATGGCGACATATCCGGCCTGCCCCATGGGCCGTACACCGTAAAGAAGCGCAGGCCAGTCGTTGGCAGACCGTATAAATGGCTATAGGTATGCGCCATGAGTTCATTGGCCTTCTTGGTGGCTGCGTAGAGGCTTACCGGGTGATCAACATTATCAGTTTCTGAAAACGGCAACTTGGTGTTACCGCCATAAACGCTGGATGAACTTGCATACACCAGATGCTGCGGTTTAACTGCCCTGCAAGCCTCCAGCACATTAGTGAATGCAACGATGTTGCTGCTGATATATGCATGTGGATTCTGTAGCGAATAGCGCACGCCCGCCTGCGCAGCCAAGTGGATGACACTATCTGGTTTTTCGTCCTCAAATAACCTTGCGGTTGCGGCCTGCTCGGCCAGATCCAGTTTAATGAACTTGAAGTTGCTTGCCTTAGGATGCGCCTGAATTGAGGCTAATCTGGCTTCTTTTAATCGCACATCGTAATAATCATTAAGATTATCTATACCAACAACCATGTCACCACGTTCAAGCAGCTTGATGGCTACATGATAACCAATAAAGCCTGCTGCGCCAGTAAGTAAAACTTTCTTCATGGTTAAGGTTTATTCTGCTTAGCAGTCAACCGGACGACCAATCGGGCGGTATTCAATACCGGCATCTTTTACTATTTGCGGGTCATACATGTTCCTGCCGTCAAAGATAATATTCGCTTTAAGTTTTTGTTTAATTTGAGAAAAATCCTGGCTTCTGAATTCCTTCCATTCTGTCACGATCACCAATGCATCGGCATTATTGAGTGCCTGGCTGGGTGATTGCGCAAAAGTTAAACCATGCACATAGTTAAATATGCGTTTTGCTTCCTGCATCGCAACCGGGTCATAAGCAGTTACCGTGGCGCCTGCTTGCAGCAAATCATGAATCAGCACCCGACTGGTGGCTTCGCGCATGTCGTCAGTGTTCGGTTTAAACGCCAGGCCCCAAACAGCAAAATGCTTGCCAGCAAGATTTTTCCCAAAATGTTTTTTAATCTTTTGCGTAAGTACTTGTTTTTGCAGATCGTTTGCGGCCTCAACCGCATTCAGCACTTTTAGGTCATAACCATTGTTATTGCCTGTGCTAATCAGCGCTTTCACATCCTTCGGGAAACACGATCCGCCATAGCCGCAACCAGAATATAGAAAGTCGTAACCGATGCGCGGATCTGAGCCGATGCCTTTACGTACAGATTCAATATCGGCGCCTAAAATTTCCGCCAGATTGGCCAGTTCATTCATAAAACTAATCCGGGTTGCCAGCATGGCATTGGCCGCATATTTGGTGAGCTCGGCTGAACGCACGTCCATCAGCACCAAACGCTCATGGTTACGCTGAAATGGTGCGTACAGATTGCGCATCACTTCCTTACTCTGCTCGTCCTCTGCGCCAATCACAATGCGGTCAGGGCGCATAAAGTCTTCTACCGCAGCACCCTCTTTTAAAAATTCAGGGTTGGACACAACGCTAAATGCGATATTCGCATCACGTGCAGCAAGCTCTTCCGCAACGGCCGCTTTCACCTTATCAGCTGTGCCGACTGGCACGGTAGATTTATCCACAACCACTTTGTAATTGGTCATGTATTTACCGATATTCCTGGCCGCTGCTACCACATACTGCAAATCGGCAGAACCGTCTTCATCCGGCGGCGTGCCGACCGCAATAAACTGTACATCGCCGAACTCCACCGCCTGCTGGACATTGGTGGTAAATTTTAGGCGCCCTGCAGCCACATTGCGGCGCACCATTTCCAATAACCCGGGTTCATGAATAGGAATGTCACCGTCTTCCAGTATCTTTATTTTAGCCGGGTCGACATCCAGGCAAAGAACGTCATTGCCAACTTCCGCCATGCAGGTGCCGCTCACCAAACCAACGTATCCTGTACCTACCACAGTAATTTTCATTATGCTTTCTCTACTTTATCAATCACTTAACTATTCTGACAAACCTGACCAAAGCCAAAAACCAGCAAACTTTTATGTTTTTTTAGATAAGGCCTAAACTCTTTTATTTTACAGCCCGTTTGGGCTTGCAGCCCATTCAGATCATCGCTATTCACCAGCAGCAGAAAAGATTCTGAGCTCCCTTTGGTTTTATTGAAAGTTTTTTCGTCCAGCACCTGTATCTGCCTGTTTGCATAATAAACCAGACGGCTATCAATTTCTTTGTAAGCATAAAGATTTTTTTGCTGATGCTCGGAAGCCCAGGCAGCAAAATCTGGAAAAACGGCCACGCGGTATGCGAATATTTTAGGTTCCAGAAAAACATAAAAAACGGCAATGCCAATAGGCAGCAATACACCAAAAATAATGATTATTATCCTGACATTCTGTTTTGCCACATCGAAAATTCTGGCTAGCTTCATTGCTAACAAAATGGCAATCAAAGGATAGATTGGTAATAAATACTTGGCATGTTTATTACTAAATAATGAAAATATGAGCAGCGGAAGAATGATTGATAACGCCAAGGCTAGCTGATGCGGCTGTTTAATTTGATTCTTGTAGAAATCTTTGGTACGGACAAAAAACAGCCCGATCAACAACATGGAATCAACCGCAATCCAGCCTAAATAACTCAGCAAAGGCTTGGCAGAGCTTTCGCCGCCTTGCATCTTCTCCAGCATGTCTCGCCGGATAACCTCACCCCAAATATCAAAACCCAGCTTCCATGTCACTGAGGCATACCAGGCCAAACCGACAACGAAAAAAATCAGCCAGCCCTGCCAACTGAGCAGCACTGTTCTGATTTGCGGATTTTTACTATAAATTGCGGCGATTATTAGTGGCAAAGTCACAAAAAGCAGCACCAAAGGCCCTTTGGTCATGAGTGCCATCGCTAAAAGAAAATAGCTGAGATAGATCCAGTTTTTATTGACTGGGAGCTGATCGGATGCGTCTTGTATATACTTTAATGCGGATAGAAGCGACCCCACGCAAAGCGCAGTCAACAGCATTTCGATCTCAGCCCGGCGCCCCAGCATGGCAAAGCCAAGGTTGGCTATCAGCAACTGCACAGAAAACAACGCTGCCCATTGACCTGATTGCTTAAGGGTGTAGCGATAAGTTACCCATAAAACCGCAATGGCTGCGAGCGCCGATGGCAAACGTAATGTCCATTCACTCACCCCGTCTAAAACTAGGGCAAAAGCTGAGGATATCCAATACAGTAAAGGGGGTTTGGTTAAATATAGTTCGCCATTAAGATGGGGAAGCAGCCAGTCGCCGCTTGATACCATTTCTTTTATGGCCAGCGCGCGCCGCCCCTCATTAAGCGACATCAATTCAATGCTGCCCAAGCCCCAAAAAAAAACGATACTCGCGATAATGGCTGTCGCCCATAAAAATAATGGGTAGGCTTTATTTAAATCGCGAAACACGTTTAATCACTCAATTTTTAGTTTAATTTATTTATTGTTATTACGGTGGATTAAAACCAAGTTTCTGGAATAAACAATTGTGCCAGGCAATTGGCCTAAAATAATTACCGGGTCTACCTTGTGCAAGCCGTAAGCCAATACAATCAGCCCACCAAGCAAGCTCAAGTACCAAAAACTGACAGGGATGATACTCTGCTGATGCCGTTCGCTGTGAATCCACTGCACGATAAAACGCATCATGAACAAACATTGACCAACAAGCCCAATACCAAGCCAGATCAATTCTGTAGTCGGCATGCCTATAATATAATTGTTAAGCGCATTGATAATATGCGAAAAATACGTGCCGATGCCGTCATTGACGATTTGCATGACTAGACCACCTTATCTTCTATAACCTGCGGAACTTTGGCGCGCCTTTGCAGCCATGCCACGCCAAACAAATCGACAATGCCAACTAACAGCCTATCAATTGTGCCATAGTTGGATTTGCCATGTTCGCGATTTCGATGCGCGACAGGCACTGATACGATTCTGCCGCCACGGCGCTTGATCAGCGCGGGCAAAAAACGGTGCATGTGATCAAAATAGGGTAAATCCAGAAAAGCCTCGCGTTTGAACAATTTCAAACCGCAGCCTGTATCTGGTGTGTCATCGTTAAGCATCTTGGAACGCACCGTGTTGGCAATCACAGATGAGATGCGCTTGATCCACGTATCCCGGCGGCTGGCCCGGCGATTGCCGCCTGCCAGGTCAATACCATCGGTTATTGCGGCCATCAGTTTCAGTATATCAGCCGGGTCATTTTGGCCATCACCATCCAAAGTCGCCACCCAAGCATATTGGGCGGCTTTTACACCGGTACGCACCGCAGTGCTTTGGCCACAACTTTGCGCATGACGCACGATTTTCAACTGCTTAAATTGCGACTGCAATGATTTCAAATGGCTGTATGTATTGTCCGTGCTGCCATCATCTACATAAATAATTTCATGTGTAATGTGCTTTAGCGCGGCATCAATCTCGCCAATCAGGCTTGCTACATTGCCTTCTTCATTACGCACCGGAACGACCACGGAGACTTGATTAATTTGCATATCGGTATTTTCCTGCATTTCGTTATTTTATGGCGCCTTAGCTAAGTAATTGAGAAATATTATGAAGTTCGATGATGTTATTTTCAGCACAATAGGCTCGCCAATCAGCCACTTCAGTCCATTCGCTCAAAAAAACAAAATCCAAACCCGCATTAGTGGCGGCTTGATGATCATATTTGCTATCACCTAAAAACAAGGCCGGGAACTGTATATTGCCGTTGGATTTTTCACGCGCTAGCACTTCTTCTTTTTGATCGGGTCCGCCAAAAATTCCAGCTTCAAACATAGATGCCAAATTGCGGCGGGCAAAAATTCTTCTTAACTCTTTTTGGTCTCCTCCAGAAAGCAGCATCCATCTGGCTTGCGGCGTTGCCGCTTTCAATGCCTGCAGCCCGGGTGAAACCTCACATTCCATCAGTGTTTTGTCCAGAATCTCCTCAAAGGTATCCATGTAACGCTGCATTGTTTCTGCTGTCACAGGCTGTTTGGCTATTTCTTTGAGGTAATATTCTATTTTTCCATTGCGTGGAAAGCTGCCTTTTGCCACATGATGATTCACCAGCGCCTGCGCCTGCGCATCAGTGCCCCCGTTGCGTTTGGCTACTTCAAAATAGGCATTCATCTTGGTTTTATTGCTGTTCAAAACCACGCCGTCGCAATCAAACACGATTGTTTTATATTGTGTAATGTTTAACAAAAAAGTTCCATTAAAAAAGGGCTGCAAGTACAGCCCTTGATTATACCGTATGCCATTCTAGGCGGCTTTAATGCTGCTCGCCTCTTTGGCCAACTTGGTAATATGCGCCCAATCTTTGCGCGCAACTGCGTCGACTGGCGTGAGCCATGTGCCACCGCATACCACCACGTTTGGCAAAGCCAGAAATTGCGGAGCGCTTTCTACCGTTACGCCACCTGTTGGACAGAATTTCACATCGCCAAATGGGCCTGCAAAGCCTTTCAGCAGGTTAATGCCACCCACCGCCACTGCAGGGAAAAGTTTTAAGAAATAATAGTCATCGGCATTCGCTGTCATGATTTCAGAACCGGTGGAAACGCCGGGTAATAACGGTAAACCGATTTTACGTGCAAACTGACCTAGTTCACTGGTATAGCCAGGACTCACCGCGAATTTGCAACCCACGTCTTTAGAGGCCTGCGCGTCTTTCAAGTTACGCACCGTACCCGACCCCATGATCGCATCAGGCACGTGTTTTGCAATCTGCTCCATGGCTTGCAATGCGCAAGATGAGCGCAACGTCACCTCAAGCACCTTGATGCCGCCTTCGAGCAACGCCTCTGCCATCGGCACGGCGTCTTCTACCTTGTTAATCACGATAACTGGTATGACTGGGCCATGATTGGCTAAATCTAATGTACTCATTTTTTTCTACCTAACTTAATTAAAATTATATGCTTAAACTCAAAATGGATTCCCGCGTTCGCGGGAATGACTTGGTTAAGAGAAATGCTGCTCTAAACCTTGATAATCAAATAAGAACAAGGCGCGCGAATGCAGACAGTACGAAAAGTACGGCAAGTGAGCGCAACGCAGTTATCGTTTGATTAGCAAGGCTTATAACCAAGTGACTGCGCCTTCTTCGGCCGATAATACATTCTTACGCATCCCACCAAACAACTCCCGGCCGAAGCCGTGCGCATTACTATGGCGTTTGACATCTGAAAGTTCTTCAACCTCGCGCTCAGCCCACACATCTTCGTCCACCAGCACGTTGACCATACCCACTGTTGCATTCAGACGAATAATATCTCCCGTGCGCACTTTGGCTAACGGTCCACCTGCAGAAGCCTCCGGGCTTAGATGGATCGCCGCAGGAATCTTGCCCGATGCGCCGCTCATGCGGCCATCCGTCACAATCGCGACTCTAAATCCTTTGTTTTGCAACACAGCCAAGGGCGGAGTCAGTTTATGCAACTCAGGCATGCCATTGGCTTTAGGCCCTTGGAAACGCACCACAGCTACAAAGTCGCGCTCCAGCTCGCCACGATCGAATGCCGCCAATAATTCTTCCTGCGCATCAAACACAATCGCTGGCGCCTCGATAATATGACGGTCTTCAGGCACAGCTGAAATCTTAATCACGCTGCGGCCTAAATTACCTTTAAGCAGGCGCAAACCACCGGACTCACTGAACGGGAACGCCGCCGTTCGCACGATGGTTTCATCGCTGCTTTCTTTGGGCAAGTCTTTCCATACCAGTTTGCCACCTTCTTTGACTGGCAATTTGCCGTAGTCGCGCAAACCGCCATAAGCCACGGTGAATACATCCGGGTACATATAACCTGCGTCAATCAGCTCGCGAATCACGAAGGCCGGGCCGCCCGCCGCCTGAAACTCGTTCACGTCTGCCTTGCCGTTTGGATACACGCTCGCCAATAGCGGGGTGGTTTTGGCAAGATGATAAAAGTCTGTCCAGTCAATGATGATACCCGCCGCGCGCGCGATGGCCACCCAATGGATGAGATGGTTGGTTGAACCGCCAGTCGCCAGCAATGCCACCATCGCATTCACAATCACATGCTCGTCGACCAGTTTTCCTATTGGGGTGTAATGTTCCTTCTTGGTGTTCTCCAGCACCATCTTGACGGCTTCGCGGGTCAGTAGTTCACGCAAGCCATCATGCGGATGCACAAACGCTGCGCCCGGCACATGCAAGCCCATGGCTTCCAGCAACATCTGGTTGCTATTGGCTGTGCCGTAAAAGGTACAAGTGCCTGCGCCGTGATAAGCCGCTGATTCCGAAGCCAATAATTCTTCGCGCCCAACCAGCCCCTGGGCATACTTTTCACGCACTTTGGATTTTGTGGTGTTATCAATGCCTGTACTCATTGGCCCGGCCGGTACGAACACGCAAGGCAAATGTCCAAATTGCAAGGCACCAATCAAAAGACCTGGTACGATTTTATCGCACACACCCAAGAGCAGCGCCGCATCGAACACATCATGTGAGAGGGCAACCGCCGTGCTCATGGCAATCGTGTCCCGGCTGAACAGTGACAGCTCCATGCCAGGCTCGCCTTGCGTAATACCGTCGCACATGGCAGGCACGCCGCCAGCCACCTGGACGGTTGCACCGTGTTTGTGCGCCTCATCACGGATAATGTCGGGGTAGTTCACATACGGTTGATGCGCGGAAAGCATCTCGTTATACGCCGTCACAATCCCGATATTTGGTGCTTTTTCTACGACCACGCGCAATTTGTCATTGGAAGGCATGGCAGCAAACGCATGCGCCACATTCGCACAACCTAAGCGATCAGCGCCTCTTTGCCGGTTTGCTATTTCATCCAGGCGCTGCAGATAAGCAGTACGAGTCGGGCGACTTACCTCAATAATACGTTCAGTCACTTCTATATGCGATTGCTTCATTTTATATAAGACCTGCGGTAGTTAACGAACTAACTCAATTATCCCCAAAGCAGGGCATGTCGTCAAACCGATATCCCATTATTGTGCGTTTTTATTATGTTTTAGTCACAAGCACATCTTCCATCATTAAATATTCCAAGTCGCAACCATAAAACATGTTTAGTGCATCCGTTGGACTGCATATCATCGGCTCACCACGACGATTCAGTGAAGTGTTTAATACAACCGGCACGCCGCGCAATTTTTCAAGATGCTCAATCAGTTCATAATAGCGCGGATTCGTTTCGCGCGTGACCACTTGCGCGCGCGCCGTGCCGTCTTCATGCACCACCTCAGGAATGCGCGATTTCCAATGCTCGGCGACGTCAAAGGTAAACGTCATATATGGCGCCGGATGATTGGTTTGCAGAATATCAGGCGCCACACGGTCGAGCATGCTGGGGCAGAACGGGCGCCAGCGCTCGCGATATTTAATCTGCGCATTGATGCGGTCAGCCACGCCCGGAAAGCTTGGATCACCCAGAATGCTACGACAACCTAAAGCGCGCGGACCAAACTCCATCCGGCCTTGCAGCCAGGCCAATGGATTGCCTGCAGCCAATAATTCAGCCGCTTTTTGCGGAAAGTTTTCAACGCGGGTAAATTTAGGCTTACGGGGATGCGCCACACACGCAGCTACACATTCCTCACTGGTATAAGCAGGGCCTAAATAAGCATGCCGCATTGGTTCTATCGTGTCACCGGCCAGATGCGCGGCATAAGTGGCTGCACCAAGTGATGTTCCGTTGTCGCCGGATGCCGGTTGCACAAATAATTCTTTCACATGCGGCATGGCAATGATACGCTGATTCAATTTCACATTGAGTGCCACGCCGCCCGCCATGGCGATGCGGCCTGTTTCTTTGATAGTATCGCCCAAGTAATAATCAATCATTTTCAGGGCAACATCTTCCAGCAACTGCTGCACCGATGCCGCATAGTGAATATACGGGTCGTCAATCTCATCACCGTGGCGTTTCGGGCCAAGCCATTCAATCAGTTCCGGCGAAAAGTAATTGCCTTTGCCGTTTTCTTTATAGCGGCGCAACCCCACCACATTTACCAGCCTGGTGTTCACGCGCAACTCGCCGTCTTCAAAGCTCACCAGCCGCGACAAATCGTATTTACTTGGATCGCCGTAAGGCGCCATGCCCATCACCTTGAATTCGCCGTCCAGCATTTCAAAGCCCAGATATTCAGTAATCGCGCCATACATGCCGCCGAGTGAATCCGGGTCGTAAAACTCTTTGATTTTGTGGATTACGCCATTTTCGCCGTAACCAAAAAACGTGGTCGCGTATTCACCTTTGCCGTCAATGCCAACAATGGCGGTTTTTTCTTTGAAGCCGCTTAAATGATAAGCGCTGGAAGCATGCGCCAGATGGTGTTCTACTGGCACGAACTCGGCTTTACTCAGGCCCAAATCCGCCATGAGTTTGAGTGATTTATCACGGTTGCGGCGAAAGCGGCGATTGCCGTTGAACAGCGCGTCCAGCGCGCGATCCGGCGCATACCAATGGCGCTTGGCGTAATGCCAGCGCGCATTTGTGCTCAGTGGAATCTCCGCATACGGAAACGCGACAATATCCACCTCTTCCGGTTTCACCCCCGCCTGCTTCAAGCAGAATTTTGCAGCCTCATAAGGAAACTTGTTTTTCGCGTGTTTATCCCGGATAAAACGCTCTTCCTCCGCAGCCGCAATAATCTTGCCATCGACTAAAATTGCAGCCGAAGCATCATGCCCAAGCGCCCCCGATAAACCTAATACAATCATGTTGTTAACTCTAGTTATTTAGTATTTTGTAAAATGCCCGCCATCTTAAGCGGCGTATGATCGGCATATATCACTTTAAATGTCTTAATGAATGCATTATACAGGGCTTGGTCATCTTGCCAATTTCGCATGAAGCGACACAGGTCACGTACATGCGCTTTCAGGCAAGGACGGTGATGCTGGCGCATACCATCCAAATCAATCAATACTGGCATCGCGCCTTGCATTTTGATATTGGTCGCCTTGGTGTCTCCATGTGAGATCTGAAGCAAATACAACCTGTAAAACAGTGTGCAAATGTTTTTGACTGCTTCTGCGCGCAGCAGCTCGTTTTGCGTTTGGGCAAAAAACTGTGTCGCATCCAGCGCATTTACAAACTCGGTCAAGAAATACGCCTTGCTCCTAAGCAAACCAAATTTTCTGGTCTCCAGCAGGGCGATTGGTGCTGCAGTAGGAATGCCCAGCAGTTTCAGCCGGTGCGCGTTCGCCCAGGAAACCGCCGCACGGCTGGATCGCAGCGCCCGGCTTATAGCATGCCCCACCCCTTTGATGTTATAGCGTTTAATCACGATTTCCTTGTCTGCAATTTTAGCCATAGCGACAGTGCAAGTATTGCCATTCTTTAACAACACTCCACTTGCAATTAGCGCATCCCATTCCAGGTTTTCAGGCAAATCGAACGCGTTAGACCATGCTTGGAAGGCGCTTGCAGATTGCCTTATAGACACATCCGTACAACTTCTGAACACCTTTTTATCCGCATAATTGCACACCGCTTTTAACCGGTATCGATTTACCAGCGGCGTGACTTTGGCCACATCCATCGGTAAATGCCAGTCAATCATCGTGTGATAGGCCTCCAGCATTTGCGGTAGCCACTCAGACTGTTCCAGCACATCGAATTTGGAAATCATCTCGGCCAGATTATGCAGCGCTTTTTTGTAGGTCAGTCCAGCGTACTGACGCACACCATCACCATCTAGCGTGTATATCGCATCATTCGCCACTAGGAAATTCTTGAGATGCAGGTCAGTATGCACAATATCGGCATCGTGATGTTGCGCGATGATTTTCATCAGTTTTTCTGCCAGTTCCTGACGCGCCTTGGGCTTGAGTGTCGGCCACAATTCCTCGACATTCTTGGAATGTTTAATCTCTTCCAGAACAATGGCTTGCACTTGCTCGCCACTGTCCGAAACCCCCTCGCCTGAGTATAGCAACTTGGGAGTTGCAATCTCCTCTTGCTGCAAAATAGCGATGCCGTCCGCATCGCGCTTGGCATATTTCTGTGCATCCTTGCCTAAAAAAATCTTGGCAAAAACGCCTTGGCCGTTCCACTCGCCTTTAGCTACCAGCCGTCTGGATGGAATCCTCCTGACGATATCCAGCACTTGCAAATCCGGAGCACCTTCCAGATGCAGTGCAAATTGCGCCTGCCCGGACTGGGACAATGCTTCCAGATTCATTTTGAAATCTTCCACAGCGTCCAACGGCCTACCGTTTTTTCTTCCTGAACATGGTATTGCTCAACATCTGGTTTATCCTTGCTCACATACCACATCGAATCATGCGTCTGCATATACACGGCAATGCTTTTCGGGTCCATGGTTTTAATCGGTCTCTTGGCATAGAACGAGAATGCTCCATTGCCCGGCGCATTCTGAAAAACCGGTTCATAAGTCAACATCTGCAGCGTGAGCTGCTGGATATCATTTTTTTCCCTGTCCTTGCTTAAATATTGCTCGGAAAAAAGATAGCCAAAGACTGACAATATTGCCGCGATCAGCATGGCGTTGGCAGGTTGTTCTATCTTGAACAAGTTTTTCAACACTAGCGGAACCAGCAATATCGCCATCCAGTATGGTGCCGGACTTGCATTGAAAGCATGCTTCCTGATGGCAAAAACCACCATGCCTGCTATTGCGATACACAATAGCCAGAACAGCGCTTTGTTCAATTTGTAGAATTTACCACTGGCAACGCTAACATAATTTCCCAGCAAAATGGCCACAGACGGCGCAAACAGCAGCGCGTACTGCATTTGCTTGTTGACCGTGAATGTCAGCAACACGAATACCACTGCAAACCATACCCAGGCAAACATGACCATCCTGCTCAACGGCCTGTGCTGGTAATGCCAGATCGCCATCGGGATGATCAGCAAGCCCCAAGGCAGAAAGAACTCCGTGATATGCACCAAATACCAATAGATAGGCTGCTGGTGTGTGCCGCTGACAAACGTCTCATCCAGTTGCTTGCCAAAAAAATGCTGCGCGGCATCCGGCAAGGTCAAAAACACCCAGGCATACCAGCCGCCCGCGGCCAGCAAGAATAGCCCCAAGCCAAGCGGGCTCAATAACTTCTTGAGCACTGGCATCTGTTTGTTGAGATACGCATACGCCAGCAACGTGAATAACGGAATTGCAATCCCGGCTGGCCCCTTGCTGAGAAAGCCCAAGCCAAACGCCAGCATGGTTAAAGCCGCCCATTTGCGTTGCTCATTGGCCGCGCGATGCAGCAGATTGAACCCGGCATAACAGGCGGCAGAAACGAAAAATATCAGCGTGGTATCGGCCTCGCCGCTGCGAAAATGCCGTAGACTAATTAGCGATGTCGCCAGCACCAGCACCACATTCACCGCGGTTTCCGCACTGGTCTCCTGCCTGACCCAGGTAAAAATCAGCGCCAGCAGCATCACTGCAAACAACATGGATGGCAAACGTGTACTCAGTTCACTCACACCAAACAGCTTGTAACTAATTGCCGTAGTCCAGTATGTCAGCGGCGGTTTCTGCAGGCGCATGTCGCCATTGAAATGCGGCACCATCCAATCGCCGCTCACCACCATCTCGCGGGAGGTTTCCGCGATGCGTGATTCGCGGATATTGTCTATCGCACGGCCAGCAGAGCCGATAAACAATGCCGACAGTACCAGACCTAAAATCACCACCCAAGTTTTCATTCAATCTCCCGAATTTGCGGTGTATTTTATCAGGCTTTGCTGCCCAAACCGCGGTATTGCGCTAAAACGCCCATAAAGCGCTACAATGGCGCCCAATATGCTGAATCTCTTTTCACGGCTCATCGCGAAGTTGTCGCTGCCCATTATCCATAACATGGGGAAAATACTGGGCTGGCTGATACATTGGTGCACGCCAGCCTCGGCACGCATCCAGTGGCAGAACCTGACTCAAAGCGGTTTGTGTCCAGACCCAGCGAGATTCAAGCAAGTTATCCACGCCAATATCGGCGAGACTGGCAAAGCCATTCTGGAGACGCTCGCCATCTGGCAATGGCCGCAGGATAAAGCACTTTCCTATGTCAAGCACTGCGACAACTGGCATCTGGTGAAAGACGCGCTGGCCGCCGGTAAAGGCCTCATCTTCATCACGCCGCACCTAGGCTGCTTCGAGATCACTTCCATCTACTACGCGTCAAAGCACCCGATTACCGTATTATTTCGCCCGCCCAAGAAGAGCTGGCTCGCACCCTTGATTGATGCCGGCCGCAGCAAAGGCCAGGTCACACTCGCCCCGGCCAATGTGCAAGGCGTACGCACTTTGATGCACGCACTGAAACGCGGCGAGGCCATTGGCATATTGCCAGACCAGATTCCTGCGGAAGGCGAAGGCGAGTGGGCGGATTTCTTTGGCAAACCGGCCTACACCATGACACTGGCCAGCCGTCTGGCCGAAAAGACTGGCGCAACCGTCATCATGGCCTACGGCGAACGGCTACCAAACGGCAAAGGCTACGAGATTCACCTGACCAAAGTGGATTCCATTGCCATGCCTGCCCTGCTCAATCAGGCCATTGAGGCGCAAGTGCAGCAAAAACCGGAGCAATACCTGTGGCGCTACAATCGCTACAAGGTGAGAAGACACAGCCAGAAATCTGCGCCGGAAAAATCAGAGAATTAAACCCGGTTTTCTTTCATTACCAAAATCATCGGCCTGGAAGGCGCATCCGGGATACGGCAGAGGCACATAGCGCAAAGAAAATCATTGTAGGAATAACAGCCTCGCATCCTCATCAATAGCTTTTTGTCCTTCAGGATCTAAGTCCATTATATTCATCTAGCTCACCCAGTTGCTTGCCCTACTCAGATTAGCCTATCTCTATCCGCCGCCAGCCTGTCTTGAAACTTTTCGCTATTGAACTTGGCCAGCAGCATTTGCGAGCGGGCTTCCACTTGCCTCCAGAATGCGTCTGATTGTGACAAGTAATGCTGTTTGAACAGTGACAAATCCCCTGCGCTCCAACCCATTTGCAAGCCGGAGAAGAATAGACCGGCGATGTCTTTCATCACAGACTTCCCATTGGCTGATTGGCCTTGCAGCATGCGGTGCAGGTCTATGAGGTGCAAATTGAGTTTACCTTGCTTGAACTCGCTTTTGTTCACCACAAAATGGCACAGGTAAAAATCGCGGTGGCACAGGCCAGCTTGATGTAATCTTCTGGCAAGCTCTGCCAGCGCTTGTATCAGGGCTTGTTTGAATTCGACGGGCTTGTTCTGCCAGTCTTGACTCAGTTCTTCAGCGGTGATGATGTCGCCCAAATCCTCTGTCAGCACGAAAGATTGCCGTGTGGCAGGGTTGCAGCCGCGCTGGCCGTAAGCCACAAGTGGCGTGTTGGGGATACCGATTGCATCCAGCTTCTGAATCGCTGCGACTTCGGTCATCGCGCCTAGAATCGGCTTTTTAAGATTCAGCAGATTTTTTACTATCTCGCCCCAGCCCACGCCGAAATGCTGCTTGATAAAGTAGCTTTTTCTTCCCAAACTGATTTGCATGGTTTTACGGCCGCGCACATCACGGAAAGCTTTGCCCGACAGTTGCATGAGTGCTGCAAAAGCATCATCGCCAGCAAGATGGCGCCTGATTTCTTCCGGCACAGACAGCACGTTTTTCATGATTTACCTGCCTTTTTATGCTGGACAAGCTCGATTAGAATATTGGCCTCGGCACTGCCATCGTTGGCCTGCATGATGTGTTGTGCATACTTGAGGCCATTGGCAGACCATTGCGGCTTTTTATCCGTTTGCCGCATTTCCAGAAATTGCCGGTTAAATGCAGCTTGGTCAAACGGCAGTTCACTCACAATCCCGGCATCGGCATCCGCCACATGATGCGCATAGCCACAGCTGGCCGTCACCAGCATGGGCGCGCCACAGGCCATGCCTTCCAAAATTACCAGGCCCGTATTCTCACGATACGCAGGATGCACGCATACATCCGCGCCCTGCATCAGCTGTGGAATATCCGGCCTGCCCTTGGAAATAACAACATGTTTTTCCAAGCCAAGTTTTTTGGCCATTTGTTGGAATTTTTTAGGATTGTCCTGCCCTACCGCGACCAACCTTGTGCTTGCGCGCAAAGCTTCCGGCAATGCCGCCAGCGCCAAAATAGCACGGTCCAATCCTTTCATGGAAAAGCCGGAACCGGTAAGCAAATATACAAAATCATCCGCGTCAAAACCAAACGCATTACGCAAATGCGCGCGCATAACTCGCTTGTCTTGCAGCACAAAACGCTCTGGTGACAAAAACGGCGGAATATAGTGAAAACGCGTATCCTGCGTGCCGTACCAGTGCTGAAAATGCGGTTTTTCGGTAAGCGATACGGCTAAAATTTCCGTTTTAGATGCATGTGAAAAAATGGCCTTTTCGCACGCTGCAAACCATTTAAAGCGCGGTAAAAACCGATACAAGAAATTGCGCTGCTTATGTGCGCGTTCGACAAAACAAGGGTCGGCGGCAAAATGGGCGTCCAGTCCTGCCATACGGTTGTAGCCGAAAACATAATCAAAACTGCCTGCTTTAATTTGCGCAAATGCCGCATCGATAAACTTTTGATAGCGCTGATAATTAAACCAGCCTTTTTGCGGCAATACATGCACCTTAACACCGTCAGGCGCATCCCCGTCCCAGCTCAAAGCAAATACTTCCACCTGATGGCCACGCTTCACCAGTTCATTGGCTGTACGCAGCATGTCGCGCTGCATGCCGCCGTAAGGAAAGTATTTAAAAATTAAAAACGCAAATTTCATTACCCGAATTGTATGCGAAAATGCACCCTATGCCGCGCATTCTACTTACCAAAACTTCTTCATTAGGCGATGTGATTCACAATTTACCTGTGGCAACAGATATTCGCGCGCATTTCCCCAACGCGCAGATTGATTGGGTGGTGGAAGAATCTTTTGCGGATATTCCGCGCATGCATCCTGCTGTAAATCAAGTGATGACGGTCGCCATGCGGCGGTGGCGCAAACAACTATTTAGCGCAAAAACCTGGTCAGAGATTGCTGCTTTTAAAAGATCAATTCAACAAAACCATTATGATGCGATCATTGATACGCAGGGCCTGCTCAAAAGCGCGCTAATTACCTGCACCGCAAATGGCGTTAAGCACGGCTATGACAAAGACTCGATTCGCGAGCCACTCGCCAGCCGGTTTTATGATCGAACATATACTATTTCTTATCAGCAGCATGCAGTTGTTAGAAACCGCACGTTAGCCGCATTAAGCTTGGGCTATGCACCCCCGGTTGCCGCACCAGATTACGGTATTTCAGCCAAACACACTAAAAACAATACCTCTGCAATCCCCATGGATATTGGCTTACAGGCTGGCTATGTTGTGGGTTTGCATGGCACCAGCCGTGACAGCAAATTGTGGCCAACTGCGCATTGGGTGGATCTGGGCAGGCAACTGGCACGGCAAAACCTTAATCTGGTTCTGCCTTGGGCGAATGAAGCTGAATTTAACCGCGCCAGCAAGATTGCGCAACAACTGCAAAATGCCACCGTTTTACCAAAACTCAGCATCGCAGAACTAGCCGGCGTGTTGGCCGGCGCCCATGCTGCGATCGGCGTGGATACCGGCTTATCACACCTCGCTGCCGCGCTTGATAAGCCCGTTGTTGCGATATATACCGACACCAACCCCGCGCTCACCGGCGTGATGGCTGGCGCGCACGCCCAGGCGATTAACCTTGGCAATATTGGTGAAATTCCAAGCGTGGCGAACGTTTTGGATTCACTCAGCAAACTTCTTCAAAAATAATTGCTGGATTTTTTAAGCTTTTAGCTTGAAATAAAAAACTGCATCCCCACTTTCGAAATAGTGTTAAAGAACAACAGGGGAAACGCATGCAAGACGATAATGAAAACCAACAGTCTGACAATCAACAAAATGAGCAAACCGAACAAACCGCTGAGGAGCGCATTGCAGAGTTAGAAGCCGCGCTCGAAGAGGCCAAAGCCAGCGTGCTTTATGTCAAAGCCGAGGGTGAGAATATCCGCCGCCGTGCGATGGATGATATCGACAAAGCGCGTAAATTCGCGCTGGAAAAATTCAGCGGTGAATTGCTGGCAGTGAAAGACAGCCTGGATGCTGCACTGGCCGTAGGCAATGCAGATGTCGCCAGCTACAAAAACGGCGTGGAACTTACCGCCAAACAGCTCAGCTCGGTATTCGAAAAATTCAACATCGCTGAAGTGAATCCCGTTGGCGAGAAGTTTGATCCGAACAAACATCAGGCCATCAGCATGCTGGAAAACAGCGGCGAACCCAATACTGTTACGAGTGTGCTGCAAAAAGGCTATACGCTCAACGATCGCGTATTAAGGCCTGCATTAGTGACGGTGGCTAAATAATTACCTTAAAGAATTTAAGGCTATTGGGTTTTTAACTATTGAAATGGTAAAAACTCACCCCACATAAGCTTCAGGTTGATTTATAACTTTAAGAATTTAAAAGGAACAAAACATGGGCAAAATTATTGGTATTGACTTAGGTACAACAAACTCTTGCGTCGCCGTAATGGAAGGCGGCAAACCGCGCGTGATTGAAAACGCCGAAGGTACACGTACTACACCTTCTATCATCGCTTATCAGGAAGATGGCGAAATTCTGGCTGGTGCGCCTGCCAAGCGCCAGGCGGTGACTAACCCGAAAAATACGCTGTTTGCGGTGAAACGTCTGATTGGCCGTCGCTTTGATGAAAAAGAAGTACAAAAAGACATTAAGCTCATGCCTTACACGATTGCTAAAGCCGATAACGGTGACGCATGGGTTGAAGTGCGCGGCACAAAAATGGCGCCGCCACAAATTTCGGCTGAAGTACTGCGCAAAATGAAAAAAACTGCCGAAGACTATTTAGGCGAAGAAGTAACCGAGGCGGTGATTACGGTGCCTGCTTACTTTAACGACAGTCAGCGCCAGGCGACCAAAGACGCAGGCCGTATCGCTGGCCTGGACGTAAAACGTATCATTAACGAGCCAACCGCTGCCGCACTGGCATTCGGCTTGGACAAACAGGAAGGCGACCGCAAAATTGCCGTATACGACTTGGGCGGCGGTACTTTTGACATTTCCATCATTGAAATTTCCGAGATCGATGGCGAGCACCAATTTGAAGTGCTTTCGACCAACGGCGACACATTCCTGGGTGGCGAAGACTTTGATAACCGTATCATCGACTTTTTAGCGGATGAGTTCAAAAAAGAAAACGGCCTGGATTTACGTAATGACTTATTGGCAAAACAGCGCTTAAAAGAGGCCGCCGAAAAAGCAAAAATCGAGCTTTCCGGTGCTGCACAAACTGAAGTGAACTTGCCATATATCACGGCGGATGCGACTGGGCCTAAACACTTGGTGGTGAAAATCACACGTGCGAAATTAGAATCTCTTGTGGATGATTTGATTGAACGCACCATCGCTCCTTGTAAAACGGCGATTAAGGATGCGGGCGTTTCAATTGATGACATTACCGACGTGATTTTGGTGGGCGGCCAAAGCCGTATGCCAAAAGTGCAGGAGAAAGTAAAGGAAATCTTCGGCAAAGAACCACGTAAAGACGTGAACCCGGATGAAGCAGTGGCCGTAGGCGCAGCAATTCAAGGTGGCGTGCTGCAAGGTGATGTGAAAGACGTGCTGTTGCTTGACGTAACGCCATTGTCACTCGGCATTGAAACACTTGGCGGTGTGATGACCAAACTCATCAAGAAAAATACCACGATTCCTACCAAGGCTTCGCAGACTTTCTCAACCGCTGAGGACAACCAAAACGCCGTGACCATTCAGGTGTTGCAAGGTGAGCGCGAAATGGCCAGTGGCAACAAATCGCTTGGTCAATTTAACTTAAGCGATATTCCACCCGCACCACGCGGCATGCCGCAGATTGAGGTGACGTTTGACATCGACGCCAATGGTATTTTGCATGTTTCTGCAAAAGATAAAGCCACTGGCAAAGAAAACAAAATCACCATCAAAGCCAATAGCGGCTTGAGTGAAGACGAAATTAAACGCATGGAAGAAGATGCGGCCGCTCACGCAGACGAAGACAAAAAACTGCGCGAACTGGTAGACGCACGTAACGCCGCAGACGGCATGGTACACAGCGTGAAAAAATCTCTCACCGAGCACGGCGACAAGCTGGATGCGGATGAAAAAGCAAAAATTGAAGCGGCGATTAAAGACGTGGAAGACGTGATAAAAGATGGCGATAAAGAAACCATCGAAGCGAAAACCAATGTACTGATGGAAGCTTCACAAAAACTGGGCGAAAAAGTGTATGCCGAGCAGCAAGCTCAAGCAAACACTGAAAGCGCGCAGCCACAAGGCGAAAAAACCGTGGACGGCGATGTGGTAGATGCTGAGTTTGAAGAAGTGAAAAAAGACTAATGCAACACGACAGAGATTAGCCTGCAGGACAAGAGCCACGACCATCGTGGCTTTTGTCTTTGCCTGGCTCAACATTCCTCTAAAGTAATTGGATAAAAAATGGCTGCAAAAAGAGATTACTACGAAGTCCTTGGCGTAAATAAGGACGCAACGGAAGAAGAGATCAAAAAATCTTATCGCAAACTGGCGATGAAGTATCACCCTGACCGTAATCCAGATAACCCAAAGGCTGAGGAACAGTTTAAAGAGGCGAAAGAAGCCTATGAAATGCTCTCTGATGACCAGAAACGTGCAGCTTACGACCAGTATGGCCATGCCGGCGTAGATCCCAGCATGAGCGCGGGGGCTGGCGGCTTTGGCGGAGCTGGCTTTAGCGACGCTTTCGGCGACATTTTCGGCGACATTTTCGGTGGCGGCGCACGCGGCCAGCGCAACAATGTCTATCGTGGGGCAGATTTACGCTACAACATGGAAATCAGCCTGGAAGACGCCGCCAAAGGCACAGAAACCAAAATCCGTATTCCTGTACAAGCCACCTGCGAAACCTGCAAAGGTTCTGGCGCGCGCCCAGGCACACAGCCTGTCAGCTGTACTACCTGTGGCGGCCATGGCCAGGTGCGTATGCAGCAAGGCTTTTTCTCGGTACAGCAAACCTGCCCGAAATGCCACGGCACCGGCAAAATGGTGAAAGATCCCTGTCCGACTTGCCACGCAGCTGGCCGCGTTAAACAGAACAAAACCCTGTCCGTCAAAATCCCCGCTGGCGTGGATGAAGGCGACAGAATCCGTTTGAGCGGAGAAGGCGAAGCTGGCGTCAATGGCGGCCCAACCGGCGATTTGTATGTGGTCATTCACCTGAAACCACACGAGATATTCCAGCGTGACGGCGGCAACTTGCATTGCGAAATGCCGATCAGCTTTACGACGGCGGCTTTAGGCGGCGAGATTGAAGTGCCCACATTGGGCGGCTCTGCCAAAATGAAAATTCCAGCCGAAACCCAGACTGGCGGTGTGTTCAGGCTAAAGGGCAAAGGCATCAAACCATTACGGCAATCTGACCACGGCGATTTAATGGTGCATGTGGTGGTAGAAACACCGGTCAAGCTCACCGAGCATCAGAAAAAATTACTGCGTGAATTCGACACCAGCACGCAAGCCGATGCAGGAAAACACAGCCCGAAAAACAAAAGCTGGGTAGATAAAGCCAAAGACTTTTTTGGTTAATTAACTCAAATCGATGATGACCTCTTTGATTCATAATTTGACGCAAAAGAAAGCGTCAATTAAGATGGCTGATGATTGAAAGATGGAAAGCTACATTCGTCTTGTGCGCCACCTTAGTTTTAGTAGGTGGGTGTATAGTCATTCCACCACTATCAGCTACCGAAGTCGAAAATCCAAACCTGAGGTTCACTCACACCTACACAGCTGCCCCCAACATCGTTTATCGCAAACTGCTCAAAGTGGTTGAAAGAAATGACAGAGAGATTATTCAAGCTGATGAAGTTGCTCTCACTTTGAAAATTCAGTGGCCATTTAATTTGTTAGTGAATCGTTATCGTGGCAAGGCATTGATAAGGTGTGAGCCCGCCGAAAACGGAACAAGAGTTCTTATTGGGGGTTACTCTGAACGAGCTGATCACGCATTATCTTGGATAGTTGCTCGTCAGATATTTGATGATTTAACCCTTGATCTATCAAGTCCTTAAAAAGCAATCCTGCAAGTCATTCTCCAATGACATTCTATTTGAAATCATCATGAGCATGTTAGCCCGTGTAGGGCGCAATAGCAGTGCGTATTGCGCCATATGAATTAAACTTTCTTTCGGCAGATTATATAAACAACCTCCTGAGAACCAATATCCACGCGGCTTTCAGGGCATCTATTTTTAACTTAAATGTGCTAATTCAAGCAATTATGAATTGTAATTAGCGCTTCGCGCGCGTCGCTAAAATCTTAGTAGTTTTACCATGTGTCCAACATGCCCATATTGGCTGCAACCCGCGCCGATATTACATTCCAGTTACATTCTTGCCATCAAACCGTAACATCTATTGATTACAATACAATCTCTTTCAAAAGGAGATTTAAAATTATGAACCAAAAGTTCATCAAAAACATTTTTATCAATAGCCTACTCGTTGGCGGCTTGGCCGTATCAAGCATACAGGCGAATGCTGAAGGATTCCATCACGGTAAAAATCGTAATGGCATCGCTGTTTCATCAGCCAAATTTTACGAAGTGCTAGCAAAAACAAATATGGATCAACTGGGCTACAACTTTGGTATGCCTGATGAAATTCAACCACTGAAGGATACTTCAGGTGCTAGAGTAGGCTCAGTTTGGGTCTATCATAATGCGGTACAAAAAGAAAACGGTGCACGTGATGCAAACTTTATCATCGTGAATGATGAATTGCAGTACGCTACTTTATCTGATGCGTCATAATCACTAGCATCACCTTAACTGGATTATTTCAATCCACCGCTGACAGCCCGCAATTGCGGGCTGTTTTGTTTGTGCTCTAATTTAAGCTGTTTTGAATCGCAATTAACTCATCTCGCGCATCACTAAAATCTTCGTACTTTTTGCCATGCGTTCTGGCATACCAGTACTTGCTGTTCCACACATCGCCTTCAATTTTATGCAACACGGCGTGTATCCAATTGGCAGCATTGTCGCTGTAATCTTGTGCGATTTTGTGTGATTTATCCCAATCACCATCCAGTGCAGCTTGCACGGCAACTTTGAGTTGTTGGGTGTTATCCGCCATGACTATTTAGGATATTGACCTCGGTTTTCACCGAGGATAATCTATCGTCCCTTTTTGGATGAATTCGATTTTGTAGCCATCCGGGTCTTCCGCAAATGCGATGATAATGGTGCCGTGCTTCATTGGACCGGCCTCGCGCACAACTTTGCCACCCAGTGCTTTCACCTTGTCGCATGCGGCGTAGGCGTCATCCACTTCAATAGCAATATGCCCAAATGCACCGCCCATTTCGTAACTTGTTTTGCCGTAGTTGTAGGTAAGTTCCAGCACAGTGTTATCGTACTCGTTGCCATAACCTACAAATGCCAACGTAAATTCGCCATCGGGGTAATCGTGTGTGCGCAGTAGCTTCATGTCCAGCACATTAGTGTAAAAATTAATCGAACGCTGCAAATCGCCCACGCGCAGCATGGTGTGTAAAATTCTCATGGCAATTTCCTATTTTTTTGTAATGCGATAATATTTTTCCATCAACTGTTCTTTAGTTTCAACCACATTCGGGTTAAACGGAATGCAATCTACTGGGCACACCTGCTGGCATTGCGGTTTGTCGTAATGCCCCACGCACTCGGTGCATAGATTGGGGTCAATTTCGTATATCTCCTGCCCTTGCGAGATGGCACCATTAGGACATTCCGGCTCGCAGACATCGCAGTTAATACATTCATCGGTAATCATTAACGCCATATTTTTCCTTTATAAATCCATTTTATGAGCGAATTGCGGCGCAATGTCCTCGCTCACTCCTAGCCTATACAAAGCGATATGTCTGCGTCGTTCGCTGCGGGATTGCTGGCACTTCATCACATTAAATGAATTTCTTAAACGAAAAATAACTCATTAAGCCTTACCCAACTTTTGTAAAATCGCTTCTTCCACCGTGGGCGACACAAACTGATGCACATCGCCGCCCAGTGTGGCGACTTCACGCACCAGCGTGGATGACACAAACATATACTGCTCGGCCGGCGTTAGGAATATGGTTTCCAGCTTGGGGTAAAGTTTGCGGTTCATGCCGGCCAGTTGAAATTCATATTCAAAATCACTCGCCGCACGCAAGCCGCGCACCACGATCTGCGCGCCCTGGTCTTGCACAAACTGCATCAGCAAGCCGCTAAAGCCAACCACCTTGATGTTGCTGGCCTTGAATACACCTTCTGCCAGCGCCACGCGCTCATCCAGGCTGAACAGCGTGCGCTTGTTGGTGCTGCCTGCCACCGCCACGATCACTTCATCAAACAAATCCGCAGCGCGGCGCACAATGTCTTCGTGCCCCAAGGTGATGGGGTCGAAAGTACCAGGGTACACCGCGATGCGGGTTTTGCTCATGTGTGAAATTCCTTTTTGGCGAATTACAAACGCTAATTGCTTAATTGTAGCAAATGATAATACACCGCGCCCGCCCTACCCTGTTTTATCACTTTCCAGTCATCGGCGCATTCAATTGCATATTCCGCTTCTGCATACACCACGCCGCCGTCACTAACATGCTGATTTAACAAGGGAAATAGCTTGTCCAGCCAGTTTTTATTGTAAGGCGGATCGCAAAAAATCACATCGAATTTATTGACGTTGCTATCTAGAAACTGCAATGCATCCTGATTCAGAATTTGGCAATTTTGCGCTTTTAGTAAAGATTGATTTTGCAAAAGGGATTTATACGCCAACAGTGAATTTTCCAGCATCACTAGGTTTTTGGCATTGCGTGATAAAGCCTCGAAGCCCAGCGCACCAGTGCCCGCAAATAAATCCAGACAATTTTTACCCGTTAAATCCTGCCCCAGCCAATTGAACACGGTTTGCCGCACGCGCTCCGGCGTGGGGCGCAGACCTTCCACTTCCGGAAATTTGAGCAGGCGGCTACGCCAGACACCCGCATTGATGCGGACTTGGTTAGTGGCGGCTTTTGTAGGTTTTGGCAAAGTGTTGCTTTAAGAACAAAACTTTATTCTAACCTGTTATTACTTACTGCGCTCCAACAGTCACGGTAACAAAATGCTCTGGTTTCACTCTGCGGCTGAATGCGTCCTTAATCTGCTTGGCAGTGACTTTAGCAATTTGTTTATTAAAATCATCAAGATAGGTAAGTGGCAATTTGTAAAACCCGATTACTGACAGATAGTCCAGAATTTTGCCATTGCTGTCGATACGCATGGGAAAACCACCGATGATATTATCCTTGGCTGCTTTAAGCTCTTTTTCAGTCACGCCGGTTTTAATGAATTTGGCGACCGTTTCATTCACTACTTTCATGGCATCATTTGCCTGTTCTTTTTTGGTCTGCAGGCCGATCTGAAACGGCCCCAATTCACTCATGGGCATAAAGTAGCTGTACACGCTGTACACCAGGCCGCGTTTTTCACGTACTTCCTCAGTCAAGCGCGACACAAAACCGCCGCCGCCCAGAATGTGATTGCCGACATACAGCGGAAAATAATCTGCATCGCCGCGTTTGATACCCGGGTAGCCCAGCAGAATATGTGCTTGCGAGGCTGGATGGTTGATGTTTTGTACGTTCGCTGCTTGCGGCAATGCAACCTCTGCAATTTTTGCGATTGCCGGCGTTTGCGGCAAGCCGCTTGAAACGGCTTCTGCAATGGCGCGTGCCTGCTGCTCCGTCATGTCGCCGATCAGTGCGATCACAGCACTTTTGGCTGTGTAAAATGTATTGTAAAACTGCATCAAATCTTCACGCTTCATGGCGGTGATCGTGTCAATCTCCCCGCTTTCGTCCAGGCCGTAGGGATGACTTGGGTACAAGGCCTGCATAAATGCCTTGTTGGAAATGCTCTCCGGCTGCGTCGCGGCTTCTTTTATTCCGGCAATGATGCGGGTTTTTTCGCGCTCAAGCACCGTTTGCGGAAAATCCGGCTTATGCAAAATTTTGTTGAATGTTTCAAGCGCTTTCTCGCTTTCGCTTGTGAGTGTGCGCAGCTTGAACGCAGCACGGTCGGCATCCAGCTCACCGCCCAGAATTGCACCGATATCGGCAAATTTGTTAGTAATCACTTCTTCGTTCATACCACCTGCGCCTAGCGTCATCATGTAGCGGGTCACGCCAGCCACTCCTGATGTTGCTTTGGTATCGCGCACACTGCCGGCGGGGAAATTCACGCTCATATCGATAATCGGCAGGTCATGATTTTCGACAAAATACACCTCGGAACCGGTGCTGGTTTGCCAATGGTTGATTTTGACGGCGGCGTTTACGGTAAAACTGAGCGCAAAAACAAATAGTGCAAAAACTGATTTAAAAAACATTTTTTTATTCTCTGATAACTAGTGTGTATGAGGCATGCCGACGGGTTTAGCGTTGGGGTCTAAGGGTTGTGGATCAAGAGTTGCAATCGTCATGTTATCTTTAACTAAATATTTCTTTGCCACTGCCTGAATTTGCTCCGAAGTCACCGCTTTTAATTTTTCCGGATATTCTTTCAGCAGGCGCCAGCTATAGCCCATGGTTTCAAGCTGGCCGATTTGCATGGCCTGATAGAACATCGAATCACGCTGATACACATCCGCCGCAATCACCGCCGCTTTCACGCGATCCAGCTCCTGCTGCGTGACGCCATCGGTTTTGATTTTCTCAATTTGCACAACCAACGCAGCTTCCAGCTCCGTGATAGTTTTGCCTTCGCTTGGCATCCCCTCAAGCTCAAACAGGGCTTCCCTTCCTCTCGAAGTGCTGTCGTAGCCTGCGCCCACATCTACCGCCAATGCTGCCTCCCGCACCAGTTTCTGATTAAGCCTTGCAGAATCATTTCCGCTCAGCACCCCTGCCAACACATCCAGCGCATAAGGTTCCCAGGCTTGTTCTGGCGTTTGGGCTTTGTCGGACAGAGTGGGCACGTGATAGCCCATGACCAGATATGGCAATTTGGCCGGCGCTTTCACTACTACACGCCGCTCACCGATTTGCGGCGGCTCGGTTTGCGGTTTACGCGCCGGGAGTTTGCGTGGTTTGATGTTGCCAAAATACTGCTTGGCAAGCTTTAGCACTTCCTGTGTTTTTACGTCGCCAACAACCACAATTATCGCGTTATTCGGCGCATACCAGGTGTTATACCATTCACGCGCATCGGCAGCCGTCATGTTTTCCAGATCGTTCATAAATCCCACAACTGGCCGCGCATAAGGGTGCGCTCTGAACGCGGTGGATTGAAATTGCTCATTCACCTTCGACTGCGGCTTATCTTCAGTACGCCAGCGACGCTCCTCCATCACCACTTTGATTTCTTTGGCAAATTCTTCATCGGTAATTTGCAAATTCGTCATGCGGTCCGCTTCCAGTTTGAACGAAAGCGGTAAATGCGATTTTTCCAGTTGCTGAAAGTAACAGGTGTAATCCATGCCCGTAAACGCATTCTCTTTACCGCCTGCAGCAGCGATCAGCCTTGAAAACTGCCCTGCAGGCACTTTTTTGGTTCCTTTAAACATCATGTGCTCTAGCACATGCGCCACGCCGGTCTTGCCGTTCACTTCATCCAGCGCCCCCGCGCGATACCACACTTGCGACACAACTACGGGTGCACGATGGTCTTCCTGCACCACCAACTTGAGACCATTTTTAAGTGTAAACTCCTGGATTTCTGCCAGCGCTACTAGCGGGATAAAACTGAATACGATGAAGGCGAATTTATTTATTTTTGTAAACACGGCATGCAAGTTTACGACTAAAATAGCGGTTATTCGAAATTTTAAGTTTGTTATGTTCAATATTTTCAAGAAAAAGCCCGAAACAACTGAGTCGTCCAAACTAGAGCCTGCACAACAAGCTGAGGCACAAGCACCTGCAGAACCTGCTGTTGAGCAAAGCCTGAGTTTTACACAGCGTCTGAAACAGGGATTGGCCAAAACCCGCCAGCAGCTTGGCGGCCAGCTCGCCAGCCTGTTTGGCGGCGGCAAAATCGATGCCGAAACCTATGAGGAGCTTGAAACGATTCTGCTCACCTCTGATATCGGCGTTGCAGCCACACAGAAGCTGTTAGATAACCTGAAAAAGCGTGTTAAACGCGAAAACCTGGAAGACACTGGCGCACTGAAAAATGCCCTGAAAACAGAATTACTTAGCGTTTTAGCGCCCTTGGAAGCGCCGCTGCAGACCAATACCCATGCGCCTTTTGTGATGATGCTCGCAGGCGTGAACGGTGCCGGCAAAACCACCACCATTGGCAAACTCGCCAAATTATTTCAGGCACAAGGCAACAGCGTACTCATAGCGGCAGGCGACACCTTCCGGGCTGCTGCCCGCGAGCAACTGCAGGTGTGGGGCGAGCGCAATAATGTACATGTCATTGCCTCTGAAGGCGGCGACCCGGCTGCAGTGATTTTTGATGCGGTGAATTCCGCCATCGCCAAAAAAATCGATATCGTCATCGCCGACACTGCAGGCCGCCTGCCTACACAGATGCACTTGATGGATGAAATCAAAAAGGTGCAGCGCGTGATTGATAAAGCGCTGCCAGGCGCGCCACATGAAATTTTACTGGTCATTGACGCCAATACCGGCCAGAACGCAGTTTCGCAGGTAAAAGCCTTTGACGATGCACTGGGGGTGACAGGCCTGGTGTTAAGCAAACTGGACGGCACCGCAAAAGGCGGCGTGATTGCTGCGATTGCCGAGGCACGCCCGATTCCGATCCGCTTTATCGGCATTGGTGAAGCAATTGACGATTTGCGGCCTTTCAGCGCGCATGAGTTTGTTGATGCGCTGTTTGACTAGCCCCATATTGATGCATAATTGAACGATGATTACTTTTGACCGTGTCACCAAACGTTACCCCGGCAGCCACGAAGCATTGACCGACGTGAGCTTTACCATTGAGCAAGGCAAAATGGTGTATGTCACCGGACACTCCGGTGCGGGCAAGAGTACGCTGCTGAAACTGATGGCGGCGATCGAGCGCCCGACTTCCGGCACGGTATTGATTAACAATCAGAATGTCAGCAAACTCAAAGCGTCTACCTTGCCCTATATCCGCCGCATGTTTGGCCTGGTGTTTCAGGACCATAAACTTTTATATGACAGGAACTGTTATCACAATGTCGCGCTGCCATTGGCGATTAACGGCATTACGGGGCATGAGGCCGGCAAGCGTATTCGCGCCGCGCTCGATAAAGTAGGCTTGCTGGATAAGGAAAAAGCCATGCCGATTACACTTTCCGGCGGTGAGCAGCAGCGCCTGGCCATCGCACGGGCGGTCGTTTCCAGGCCATCCATTCTTATCGCAGACGAGCCAACCGGAAACCTGGATAGAAACTACGCAGCAGATATTCTGCAGCTGTTTAACGCGTTTCAACAAGTGGGCGTAACGGTGATTATTGCCACCCACGACGCACTCGGCAACGCTGATGACCAGAATAAAGTGCTGCATTTGAACCACGGCAGGCTTGTCAACGCCGAGGTTACCTTATGAATGTCTGGCTCACGCAGCATGCTCAGGCACTAAGCCTGGTACTGAGACGCTTCAGAACAAACAAGCTCGGCACACTGCTGATTTGCTTGACGATAGGCATCACAGTTGCCCTGCCAAGCATCATGTATGCGGTTCTGGATAGCGTAAATAGTCTGGCCAGCAACGTGAAAAGCGAGTCACGCATCAGCATTTTTCTGACTTTAAATCATAGCGATGCTGCCGTACAAACAATCAAAACCGCATTAGAAAAAAATGCTGCCATCAATAACTTTAAATTTGTCTCTAAAGAAGAGGCGCTCGCTCAATTGCAGGCCATCGATACCACTAAAGATGTGCTGCATTCACTCGAAAAAAATCCTCTGCCCGATGCTTTTTTTGTGGAGCCAAGCAAGCTTGACGCTGAATCGATAGAAAATCTCAAAGCAGTGTTAAGCAAAATGGATGGCGTCGACGAAGTCATTGTGGATGGCGCCTGGATTAAACGCCTAAACTACCTGCTGCTGCTGGGCCAAAAAGCCATGTATGTCATCGCAGGTCTGCTGACATTTGCACTGGTGGCGGTCATCGGCAATACCATCCGCATGCAGATTATCACGCAAAGCGCAGAGATAGAATTAAGCCAGCTAATCGGTGCCACCAAAAGCTTTATCCGCAGGCCGTTTTTGTACGCTGGCGCGCTGTATGGCTTAATCGGCGGACTGTTCGCACTGCTGATTACCTTTACAGTCATTTTCCTGTTTAACCAGTCCCTCGCGCCGCTAGCGGCCGAGTATCAAACCAGCTTTTCACTCACTTACCCCAGCCTTGCAACAAGCATCGTCATCTGCTTGCTATCTTTATTGATTGGATTGATTTCAGCCTATCTTGCTGTATCTAAATCGCTGTATAAACTTTCCAGTAGCCACTGAAAAGACCTTTTAAAAAATCCAGGTCTTTTCGGAACTTTCAGCATCTAGCACTCTCGAAGCTAGAGTGCTAAAATGATAATTAGCTATTCATTAAGGAGTTTTACTATAAACGCTTTAACTATACCGTCTATTTCGTCTCTTGACAGCTTTGATCAGTATGTCCGTGCCATCAAAGCCTTCCCGCTTTTGAGCGCCGAGGAAGAGTATGAATATGCAACGCGCCTCAGGAAAAACAATGACTTGGAGGCTGCACAGATGCTGATTGTTTCGCATCTGCGCTTGGTTGTGAGCATCGCGCGCGGCTACATGGGCTACGGTTTACCGCAATCCGACCTTATTCAGGAAGGAAACATCGGCCTGATGAAAGCGGTGAAACGTTTTGATCCGGACCGTGGCGTGCGCCTGGTTTCATTTGCCATGCATTGGATTAAAGCCGAGATTAATGAATTTATAGTACGCAACTGGCGCTTGGTTAAAACCGCCACTACCAAAGCACAGCGTAAGTTATTTTTTAATTTGCGCAGCATGAAACAAGGCCTGGAATCGTTGCATCCTGACGAAGTCGATCACATCGCACGCGAGTTGAAGGTCAAGCCGGAAGAAGTGCGTGAGATGGAATACCGCTTGAACGGGCATGAAATCTCTTTGGATGCGCATATTGACGATGACGGTGAGGAAAGCTTTAGCCCGATTGCCTATCTGGAAGACGAAAGCCCGGAGCCTTCTGCGTTTTTAGAAAACCAGCAAACCGAACAGCTGCAATCCATAGGCTTAAGCAAGGCCTTAGAGAGCCTGGATGAACGCAGCCGCCGCGTGCTGGAAGCGCGCTGGCTCACAGAAGATGCAACTTCAACCTTGCATGATTTGGCTGCTGAATTTAATGTTTCCGCCGAGCGTATCCGCCAGATCGAACAAAAAGCCATGCAGAAGATTAAAAGCTTAATGCTGAAAGCTTAATTTGCTTTAACAATAAAAAAGCCGACCTTGCGTCGGCTTTTTTGTTACCTGCAACCAACTAAGCGGCTTTAGTTTCTGCTTCACTCTCAAATGCCAGCGCATTGCCCATATGCTGGCGCAATACTTTTAGATCCATCATCTGGGCACGTATGCTTTTCTCGATATTTTCAAGTTCTAAAATACGGTCTTCCAAAGTATCGGTTGCCTTGTAGATGCGTTTAATGCTTTCCAGGCGGCGGCGTAATTGCAATTGATGCTCGCGCACCTGCGACTCCATCGGCGCAATCACTGCCTTTAACCAGTTCTCGACGTCACGGTTAGCCACTTCATAGACATGAATCACGCGGCTCGCCAATGTTTCAAAGAATTTGGTGGTCAATGTCATTTTCTCATTCGCGATCATATTAAAAGTAGTGGCGGTTCAGATTTGCGCAAGCCATGTTCCTTAGAGAACTTGTCGTACATCACATCCATCATTTTCTTAATCTCATCGATCTGCGCATCGGATGACACCAAACGGCCTTTTAGATCGGTGAAAAAATGATCCATTGCCTCACGGATTGTTTTGGTAAAACTGGCGTTTACCATGGTTTCACGCGTGGTATGTACCTGCACCTTCAGCGCTTCCATGCCCAGCAAGGTAAACAGCTTGTTGGTCTGCTGCGAGAACACACTGCGCAAGGCCTGAAAACGCTGCAAGCCTTTTTCAAAGTTCTCCTTGTCCACTTTCACCTTGTTCATCATGTGCTCAACCACATCTTCGTTTTTACCACGCAGGCCACGAAGCTCTTCAAGCTGTTCTGCCACGCCAGAGACACGTGACTCTAAAATCATGTTCGAATTGCTGATTAAATCTTCAATCTCATTTTTAGTATTGTCGCGGACGATTTCCTTTTTAGAAGGGATCAGCTCGTCAGACAAGGCCTTTTCCAGCGCCGGCAGCCGGCTCTGCGCCAACAAAGCATCATCACCATTGATTTTGGCTAACAGGCCTTTTTGAGCAGAGGTCGGGAAAATCTGATTTGTTTCCAAGCCAAGCAGCTCAGCACTCATCTTAACTTGCTTGCTGATTTCCTTTTCAATTTCCTTTTCGTTTTTCAGCTCGTCCCAAAGGCCGTCAATTTTATTTAATACAGCCAGGCGGCCTTTTTGTTTCCAGCGCGTGCCGCTGATATATTGGCGCCATACGTCAATCTCGGATTTTGTCACGCCGGTATCTGCCGCCAGAATAAACAGCACAGCATGCGCATTCGGCAGCATATTCAAAGTCAGCTCGGGCTCGGTACCGATCGCATTTAACCCTGGGGTGTCCAAAATAACCAATCCCTGTTCCAGCAAAGGATGTGGGAAGTTGATCATGGCGTAGCGCCAGCATGGAATATCGACGGTGCCGTCTTTATTCAGGCTCATGGCGTCATCACTACTGTTGGGATCAAAAAGCCCATATTTTTCGGCTTCCGCTGCAGTCACCCGCTTAGTGCTGCTGACCTCTTTGAATGCAGCCACCATGCTATCGTTATCGTCGACATCAAACACAACCGTGTGCCATTCATCCGGATAGCGCTTGTACTCGCTAGTTGTGGCATCCGAGGCGCGCGTATCGATTGGCAACATCATGATGGAGGTCGGTTTTGACGGGTCATACAATAACTCTGTGGGGCACATCGTGGTGCGACCCGCACTGGATGGCAGCAGGCGTTGGCCGTAATCCGCAAAAAAGATGGCATTAATCAATTCTGATTTGCCGCGTGAGAATTCCGCTACAAAGGCGACGTTCAGTTTATCTTCACGTAAACGTTCGAGCATAGGCTGTAAACTGGTGCGCTAATTTATTTTCTGCCATGCGAATCCCCACTTAATCCCCAAAAGTAGTTGCCAAAATTGACTACTTTTCTTGTAATCGTACTTTATCATGCCATCGTAAATATTCAAATAAATCAGTCACATCAACCTGCTTAATTCATTTAAATTCTGATGAAAGGTGGATTTTTAGCGACAAACGGCATATGGTTAAAAAAAGTTGTGGTAAAAACCGCTAATTTATTAGCCGAGAGGCTTGTTCTGCTATCATTTCAGTTTGTTCAATTGCATCCATTTTTAAATGAGCGGCTTAAACGTAAATTCACCTCGACCCATTGATATCCGCCTGCACCAAGCTTCACGCCTGTTAGAAGTTAAATTTGATAACGGCACCGAGTGCATGCTCTCATGCGAGTTTTTGCGTGTATATTCGCCTTCGGCCGAGGTGCGCGGCCATGGCGCAGGGCAGGAAACGCTGCAAGTAGGCAAAGAAAATGTGAATATCACAGGCATCGAACCCGTCGGCAATTACGCGGTCAAGCTCGTATTCTCGGATGGCCACGATACCGGCTTGTATTCATGGGATTATTTGTACTATTTAGGCGAACATTACGAGGCTTTGTGGCAGGATTACATTACCAGACTCGAAATGGCAGGCCACTCTCGTAAAGACATCAGCAAGGAAACACCATGAGCGATAAAACTACACATTTTGGTTACAAAACGGTCGACGAGGCTGAAAAGCAGCAAAAAGTGGGTGAAGTGTTTCATTCCGTCGCCAGTAAATACGACATCATGAACGACGTCATGTCAGCCGGCATGCACCGTGGCTGGAAGCGCTTCGCAGTGGAAGTTAGCGGCGTAAAGCCCGGCGACAAAGTGCTGGATATTGCGGGTGGCAGCGGTGATTTATCCAAACTTTTTGCAAAAAAAGCAGGACAAGATGGTGAAGTGATCCTCACCGACATCAACGCATCCATGCTGGCGGTAGGCCGCGACAGGATGATAGATGCGGGCCTGAGCATACCCGCCGCACAATGCAACGCCGAGAAGCTGCCTTTTCCTGATAATACGTTTGATTGCGTGATTGTGGCATTTGGCCTGCGCAACATGACCCACAAAGATATTGCGCTAAAAGAAATGCAGCGCGTACTTAAAACAGGCGGCCGCCTGCTGGTGCTGGAATTCTCTAAAGTGTGGCAACCGCTGGAGAAGCTATACGATGCCTACTCGTTTAAATTTCTACCATTCATGGGCAAACTGATCGCCAAAGATGCTGAAAGCTACCAGTACCTGGCGGAAAGCATCCGCATGCACCCGGACCAGGAAACGCTCAAACAAATGATGCTGGATGCGGGTTTAGGCAAGGTGGATTATTACAACCTGAGCGCAGGCGTGGTGGCTTTGCATAAAGGGTATAAAACCTGATGTTCAAACCGCTTGCAACACGCTTTTTGCAGCACCTCACCAGTCAAAACCATTGGTCGCGCGCGCATTTAATCGGTTTTGCGGGAAAAGTCGTACAATTTGATGTTGCACTGATGAAAACCAATTTGCTGATTCTGGAGGACGGCAGCCTGGCCATTGCAGGCGAAACAGCAACGCCAGACGCCACTATCCACACGCCTCCCAGCCTCGTCTTGCGTCTTCTGGCTAAAGATGAGGCTGCAAAAACACAAATCAGAATCGATGGCGATACGCATCTGGCTACTGAGTTAAGTAAAGTGCTGCAACTGATGCGCTGGGATGTCGAAGAGGATTTGAGCCATGTCGTAGGCGATATTGCTGCGCATAAAATCGATGCGACAAGCCACAACATCGTTCAAGAGGCAAAGCAGCAAAGCATCCATCTGGCTGAAATGCTCACTGAATATTGGCAGGAAGAGAAAAACGTTCTTGCCAAAAAGCGCCATGTGGAACAATTCAATACTGAGGTGGATACATTGCGAGGTGATGTCGCACGCTTTGAAAAACGCCTGGAAAAACTAACCCGTTCTGCCAATAAAAACCACACACCATAACTATGCATTATTTCCGGCTGTTTCATATCATTTTTGTAGCACTGCGCTTTGGCCTGGATGATTTTATTCATGAACATCCGCCGCTACGCCCGCTGCATAAATTTATTCAAATCGTGTTTTTTTGGCGCAGCAAGCAACAGCCGAGCAGTGTTCGGCTACGTTTGGCGTTAGAGAAACTGGGGCCGATTTTTGTTAAATTCGGGCAAGTGCTTTCCACACGGCGCGATTTATTGCCGCCTGACGTCGCGGACGAACTGGCCAAACTGCAAGACCAGGTGCCGCCATTCATGTTCTCGGAAGTGCAAACCACCATAGAAGCCGCATTTGGGTTACCGCTTAACCAGATTTATAGCCAGTTTGACGAAACAGCCGTGGCAAGTGCCTCGGTCGCGCAAGTACACTTTGCCAATTTACTGGATGGCAAACCGGTTGCGGTCAAGGTATTGCGGCCCAACATCGCCAAAGTCATCAACCAGGACATTTCCCTGCTCAAATCGCTCGCCTGGTTTGTACAAGCGGTTTCATCCGAAGGCAAACGCCTTAAGCCACAGGAAATTGTGGAAGAGTTTGCGCGCCACACGCAGCACGAGCTGGATTTAACGCTGGAAGCCGCCAATTGCAGCCAGCTTGCGCGCAATTTTACTGACAAACGTCTATTGATACCGGAAGTGCATTGGGATTACTGCCGCAAAGAAGTGATGACCATGCAGCGCATGCACGGCACGCCTGTAAGCCAGATTGATGTATTGCGAGAAAAAGGTATCGATATCACCAAGCTCGCGCACGACGGCGTGGAAATATTCTTTACGCAGGTATTTCGCGATGGATTTTTTCATGCCGACATGCACCCGGGCAATATCCAGGTGGCGGATGATGGCCCAGATAAAGGTAAGTATATCGCGCTGGATTTCGGCATCATGGGAAATCTGAACGACAACGACAAATATTACCTCGCACGTAACTTTTTAGCCTTCTTTAACCGCGATTACCGCGATGTCGCCGTGGCACACATCGAATCAGGCTGGGTGCCAAAAGACACCAGTGTGGATGAGCTGGAAACCAGCATCCGTGCGATCTGTGAGCCTATTTTCAATAAACCGCTCAAGGATATTTCTTTTGGCCGCACCTTGCTGAGCCTGTTTCAAATGTCGCGCCGTTTTGGCGTGGTGATTCAACCGCAACTGGTCATGCTGCAAAAGACTTTGCTGAATATTGAAGGCCTGGGCCGTGATTTAGACCCGAACATTGACCTGTGGCAAACCGCCAAACCTTTTTTAAAACGATGGATGAGCGAACAAATTGGCTGGCGCAGCGTAGCGAAATCACTCAAAAAAGAACTGCCTTTTATCGCAAAAAATGCGCCGCACATGCCGCGTTTGGTGCATCAGTTTTTGACGCAGCAAACCCAGTCCGAGCGCGATACTCCGCTGCGAGAACAACTGGATATGCTTATTCAAACTCAGCGTGAGCAGGCGTGCTGGCAAAAGCGTTTAACCTGGGTTATATTGCTGTTGGTCATGTTGCAGATTTCTGCCTATCTATTATTTTATATTTGGAGTTAATCATGAAAATGCTACCAAAAGTCATTGGCTTGTGTCTTGCATTATGCGCTACGCTGGCATTCGCCGCCTCTCCCGCCGGTTTGTGGAAAAGTATCGATGACAAAACCGGTAAACCGCGCTCCCTCATCCGCATCACCGAACACAATGGCGAATACAGCGCTGTGGTAGAAAAAGGCTTGCTCCCGACCGACACGGGCGAAGCGGTGTGCGACAAATGCACCGATGAACGCAAAGGCCAGAAAATCATCGGCATGACGATTGTAAAAGGGCTGAAAGAGAAAAATGGCGTGTACCAGGGCGGTGAAATTCTAGATCCCGATAACGGCAAAACCTACAAATGCAAAATGAAGCTGGACGAAACCGGCAACAAACTGGAAGTGCGCGGATTTATTGGCATTTCGCTGTTTGGCAGATCGCAGACCTGGACGCGGGAAGAGTAGTTTACAACCAAGGCATTGCGTCGCCCGACAAACGTTGCCACTCATGCCTTGTAAAAGAAAATAACGCCTCTGCAGGCCGCATGGATATTGACTTGCAGAGCATGCAAATTAATTAGCGCTTTTGGCAATGACTGCAAAAAAACGTGGAGCGCTGCCCCAGCCGGATGCATTGGATGGGCTTGCTGCATACTTTGCAAGGCTCGCCGGTACGACCATACACGAAATACTCCTGCTGAAAATAGCCTGGGTTACCATCGGCACCAAAAAAATCTCTTAAGCTGCTGCCCCCAGCGTTAAGCGCATCGTTCAGCGTCGCCTTAATTTCTGCCACTAATTTTTCACACTGTTTTAAGGTAAGCTGTTTGGCAGGTGTTACGGGATGAATGCGCGCCCTAAACAAAGACTCGCTAGCATAGATATTCCCTACACCCACCACCAAGTGGCTATCCATAATCGCAACCTTGATCGCTACGCTGCGTGTGCGCAGCCCATCATGCAGATATTTAGCATTAAAACCATCTTCGAGCGGCTCCGGGCCCAGCACGCTGAGTAACGGATGCTCCCCCGGCTTCTCGCCTGCCCACAGCACCGCGCCAAACCGGCGCGGGTCGCGCAGGCGCAGTACCTGGCCAGCTTTCCCATCAACACCATGAAACTGAATATCAAAATGGTCATGCTTTTCAGGCGGATAATGTCTATCGAGCAAGCTAATGCGTCCTGACATGCCTAAATGCAACAAAAGCGTACCGTTTTCAAAATCTGCCAGAATGTATTTGGCGCGACGCCTTAAGCCAAGCAGTTTTTGATTGTTAAGGGTCTGTGGTAAATGCACCGGAATCGGCCAGCGCATGGCGGCGTTGCGGATGACGACATTCTTTACCGTTTGATTTAAGAGTGGAACCAGGCCGCGACGGGTGATTTCAACCTCAGGCAACTCAGGCATACATCACCCGCCAACTGCGTCTTATTGAAGATTAATCGGTGGGTTCAGCATATTAAACCCGACATCGTTGCTAAAGTGATACAAAACGCCTTCATCGGGACGGCCAAGCAGTAAATCCGGCGCTTCCTGGATTTTATCGAAATGTACTTTTTTGCCATCTTTCAGTTTCACTTCGAATGACGGATACTTCGCTTTACGGTCTGGCGTATATAACTCGACCTGTTTGGCCTGCGCCTGCTTCCAGTTGAAATCCAGCCATTCATTCAGCTCGTTTTGCGTAGGTTTGGCTTTGGGCGCATTCACGCTCCACTTGCCATCCGCGATGTCCACATTCAGGCGCACTTCTTCCCATTGCTCCAGACGCGAAAAATCGAAGCCGGAAATCTGTTTGGCCTCATCCCGGGTAAGCGGATTTTTATCAACCAACTCAATAGGTTGCGTACTTGCCGCCTCTGCATAACTGCCTGGCAGCAGATAAACCGCATCTTTATAGGCAATATACTGTTCCTCACTCACCGGGTTGAAGGTACCAAAAACAAACTCTTCTGTGCCGCTAGAACTAGTGAGCTTGAGCTTGAGTTGCGGGTTATCCAGCCCGAACTTGGCCAGATCGGTAGTGGGGAACTTCTCTGCACTCTTAGCCGCGATGATGGCTAAAATACGCTGTACGGACATCTGGTCTGCACGCACTTTATACGGCGCGGTCATGCGCCACAGGCCATCCACCTTCTCGAAACTGGTGGGCGCCTGGGTAGGAAACTCGACTTTGATCGCGGTAAAATCACCCAGTTTCAATGTAGAAACCTCATGCCCAGAAGGCGCGCTGGTATTGGCTTGCGGACGCATGTACAAAAACGTGACCAAGCCGGCTACAATCGCCAGCATCACCAAATTCAATATCCATCTTTTTTTCATATCACCATCTTTTTATATTTAAGCCAACGCATCCTTACGCTTTTCTGCGTTTCCACCACAGCCAGAAGCCCGCGATAAATACCCCGATCGGGATGAAAAACTGGAAGCCATGGAACACTGTCCAGGCGACCAGACGGCTTGTGTCATCGCTTGGAATAGTCACATTAATGTCTTTTAGCGGCATAGGCTGAATAGTGATGAGCTTGTCGTCGCCAGCCAGCCAGTTGACAATATTGATGCCAAAATCAAGGTTGCCGCCATTGGTAATAAAGGTGTTAGATAAAAAGCTACCATTACCCATCACCACCACGCGCTGGCCCTTTTTGCCGTATTCACGTTCTAAAGCTACGCCAATGTTGATTGGGCCGCGCTTGTCTTTTTTCTCATCAAACACGGCTTTCTGGTTTTTTCCGCCATTCAAAATCTTGTCCGATTCCAGCCAGCCATTGGGCGCGACTTCCACCAAACGCGCCACTTTCCAGCCAAGCTCATCAGAAGCCTTTGCATCCACCTCGTGCGCCTCAGGAAACACTGTGCGCATATTGAATGTTCTCGTAATGGGGTGATCCCCATAAAAAGCGTTAAACGCCACTTTAGCGTCTGCGCCATATTGTGCCGCAGTCATGTCCACGACGATGCCAGGTGAAACGGTCAAGCCCAGATAGTCTGCGACCTCTTTCAAACCGTGCAAATTATCGTTATCAAGCAGCCACAGCAGGTTACCACCCGCCTCTAAATAAGCCTTGATTTTTTTCGCTTCAATTTCGCTTAAATCCACTTGCGGACTGGCAATCACCAGCATGGCGCCATTACTTGGCACCGCCTGGGCAATTGTTAAATCCGGGTTGGCAAATTTAAAGCCTTTCTCTTCAAGTTTTTTACCAAATTCACCAATATCGTGATTTTTAATCCCCTGCAGATGCCGCTCGCCGTGACCATCCAGAAACATCACGGCCTGTTGGTTGGTACGCGCCAAGCGCACCAGCAGATTGGTCATTTCCTGTTCAGCAATCGGCGGAAAAATATGCTCGGTGCGCTTGTTATATTCCACCACGACTTCGCCATCTTGCTTAATATTGGCTTCTTGCGCCAGTTTTGGCTCTTCGGATGGATTAATGAATTTAAGATGAATATCTCTCTTTTCGCGCTGATAGCGCGTCATAAAATCGATCATGCCCTTACGGAAAGTATCGCCACGGTCTGCATCATCTTTGGTAGCAAATACCGTGACATTCACAGGTCCCTGCATCGATTTGAGTACATTCACGCTGCCTGGCGTGAGTATGTTGCGATTAGCTTGCGTGATATCTTTTGCCACATGGTATTGGCTTGCCAGATAACCCAGAAGAACGATTAGCAGTAAAAACAGCAGCACAAAAAACCAGTTTTGCGCCAGCATTTGTAAACGTAGATTTCTATTTATTTTCATAGACTTAATCCAATCAGCCTCTTAAACGGTCTGCGTCTAAACGACGAATGGTCAAAATTAAAAAAGTAGCGGTAAATAACACAAAATAGGCAATGTCCGCGGTATCAATCAATCCGCCTGCAAACGATTGGAAATGATTCATCAGCGAAAGTTTTGCCATGGTGCTGCTTGGGTCACCCGAAAAAAAACGATCCAAAATCATCAGTGCAAACAATGCGATAAAGCTCAAAATGGCGGCTACCACTGGCTGAGAGGTCAGGCTGGAGAAGTACAGGCCAAGCGCAGAAAAACTCGCGACCAATAAAAACAGGCCCAATGAATTGGCCAGAATGTAGCCAAAATCGATATCGCTCCAGATGTTGAGCGTAGACAGCATCAACGCGATATACACGATCAGGATGCTTAAAAAAGCGACTAGTCCAATGAATTTTCCCAGGACAATCTCAGTCAGTGACAACGGCGCGCTGAACAGAAAAGGCAGTGTCTGGTTGCGGCGCTCTTCTGATATCAGCCGCATCGAGAGCAGCGGCACCGCAAACAGCATAATAAACGAGGCCAATCCATACACGACCTGACCAACAAATTGTGTTACGCCGGAACGCTCTGCCGGGCGAATGGCGCCGGACATGACCTCGAAATAGTCATTCACGCCGTTAAGATAATACGTACCGAACGCAAACATCAGCAACGCCAGGATGATCCAGCCCATAGGCGATGCAAACACGCTTTTGAGTTCTTTTCTTGCAATATTCAATATCATTTTCTAACCTTAATTTTATCCAGCTTTTATGCGGCTTCTGCTGCCGCATCTTGGTAGGTCAACTGCACAAACACGTCTTCCAGACTGGTTTGATCAGGTGCGATCTGGTACAAGCCCCAGCCATTTTTAACCGAGGCCTGTACGATTGCTTCATGCGGCGCTTCCGCCTCGGCAAAGCGAACGCGCATCATATTGTTATCGGTCACTTCGGCTTCGGTCACGCCATTAATTTTAAGCAATTCTTCTACCGCTGGCGCTTTGCTGAAGCCTATCAATAGCTTATTGCCGACGCGCTGGCGCTTCAGTACATCAATGCCGCCGTTAAACACCAGCTTGCCTTTGTCGATAATCTGCACGTGGTCACACACCATTTCCACCTCGGGCAGAATGTGCGTGGAAAGAATCACGCTGTGCGCGCCACCAATTTCACGAATCAGCGCGCGGATATCGCGAATCTGGATCGGATCCAAGCCCACGGTTGGTTCATCCAGAATCACCACCATCGGGCTGTGAATAATGGCTTGGGCAATCCCTACCCGCTGCTGGTAGCCATTAGATAAGTTTTCAATCAAACGCTTGCTCATGTGCGTTAGGCCACAGCGCTCTTTGGCGTTTTCAACCGCTTTCTTGATGTACTTGCCGCTTACCCTATGCAAGCGCGCCGCAATAGTTAAATATTCATCGACCGTCAGCTCTTTATACAAAGGGCGCATTTCGGGCAAATAGCCGATCAGCGCTTTGGCTTCCTTGGGGTTTTCGATCATGTCGATGCCGCAGATTTTTACGCTGCCACCACTCGGCGCGAGATTACCCGTAAGCATTTTCATGGTGGTGGATTTGCCTGCGCCGTTTGGCCCCAAAAAGCCGAGCACTTCGCCCTGCTTTACGCTAAAGCTCACATTGCTCACGGCCTCGCGACCGCCGTAAAGCCTGGTCAGCTCGATTGCTTCTACTGTCAAATTATTCATAAATGTTTAATGTGTACCAAGGTAAAACTAATGGTTTATGAAACAAAACTGGTAGATTAGTTTCATGCAAAAAGTTATAGTCATACTTAAATATAAGTAATTACTGCCAACCTTTAATTATGGATGAACTTGCGCTTACTGTCACGGACTAAACGATACACAAACGCCATATTTGGATAATGATCGAATGCCACAAATCAAGAAAATAGTTACAGCACTGCTTATCGGTGTTGCTGGGTTCAGTAGCCTGAACGCGGCCGCAGAACCGAAAGCCACGCCTGCCATCACGACCGCCAATGCGGAGTTTGTGTACAAATATCTGCTGGGTGAAATTGCAGGACAGCGCGGCGAAATCACCTTGGCCAGCCAATTATTTTTGGATCTGGCCAAGCAGACGCGTGATCCGCGGCTGGCAGAGCGCGCCGCACGTGCTGCCGCTTATGGCAATCAGCCAGGCATTGCCCTGCAAGCCTCTACATTGTGGGCAGAACTGGATCCAGCATCCCTTGAGGCGCAGCAGGCTTCCAGCCAGTTACTCATTGCCAGCGGCAATTTGAAACAGGCCAAACCGCATATCCAGAAGCTCCTGGCCAAGGAAGAAACACGTGCCAACGGCTTTTTATATTTGAATTCATTGCTGGAAAATCAAAAAGACAAAGCAGAAGTTTTGACCGCGATTACCGAATTTGCCGCGCCTTACCCTCAATTGCCCGAAGCGCATTTTGCAATCGCACAGGCGGCGCTGGCTGCAAACAAGCCCGATATCGGCAAGAAAGCGCTGGAAACCGCAAACAAGCTGCGCCCCGGCTGGGAGCTGGCCGCACAGCTGCAAGGGCAGTTGCTGTTGAAAGAATCCCCGGACAAGGCGGTTAGTTTTTATCAAGGTTTTTTAAAACAATACCCAAAGGCGAACGATGTGCGCATGGCCTATGCCAAGTTACTGGTAAGCCAAAAACGTCATGCAGAAGCTAAACCCGAGTTTGTAAAACTGGTTGAAAGCTCAAATGGCAGCCCTGAAATCAGCGCTGTGGTTGGCTTGCTATCATTAGAGTCCAATGACTTTGCGATGGCTGATAAGTATTTCCAGCAATCCCTCAGCTCGGGATTTAAAAACCCGGACCAGCTGTATTTTTACCTGGGGCGCAGTGCGGAACGTCAAAAAAACGACACGACGGCGCTTAACTGGTACGACAAAATTCAACCCGGCAATCACTTTTTGGATGGCAGGCTTTCTGCAGCAAACGTGATTGCGCGCACCAAAAACGTGGATGCTGCCATCAAAATGCTGGACGAGGTGGAGGACCTGACGACGGAACAGCAGATTATGGTGATTCAGGCTGAGGCCAGTTTGTTGAGCCAGGCCAAGCGCAATCAGGAATCGTTCGACCTGATGCAGAAAGCGGTAAACAACATCCCCAACACGACAGAGCTCATTTATGACTATGCGATGGCGGCGGAACGGATAGGCAAGCTGGATGTGATGGAAGCAGAGTTGCGCAAGGCAATCCAGCTTCGGCCTGATTTTGCAGCAGCTTATAACGCACTTGGATACTCGTTTGCAGACCGCAACATCAAACTGAACGAGGCCAAAACCTTAATTGAAACCGCGCTAAAATTACAACCAGATGACCACTACATGCTCGATAGTCTTGGCTGGGTGCATTATCGCCTGGGCAATTTAGCCCTCGCGGCGGAATATTTGCGCAAAGCTTATGAAACTCAGGCCGACCCGGAGATCGCCGCGCATTTAGGCGAAGTATTGTGGAAACAAGGCTTGCAGGAAGAAGCTAAGAAAATCTGGGCGAACGCGTTAAAAGATTACCCCGAAAATGACGTGCTGGTGGCTACCGCCAAAAAATTTCGCTCTTAAATCTTTCAGTTTTTAAATCTTGTAGAGTCTAAATTTGCTGCTTAGCCGGAATATCTTATTTTCAGCCATTGTTCCGTTGATATTGGGCCTATCTGGTTGTGCGACCCTACCGCCGCCTCAGCCGCCTACGACATCAAGCATCAATCAACAGCATCTCGCTACGCTTGCCAGCATCAAAACATTCTCGCTCAAAGGCCGTTTAGGCGTAGTCACCAACCCGCGCGGCTTCACAGGCGGTATTGAATGGCAGCATCAAACCGCCGAAGATAATATTAATGTGTATTCGCCCGTGGGCGGCAAAGTCGCCAACATCAGCAAAGGGCCCGGTGGCGTTACGCTCACCACGCAAGACGGCCGCTCCACCACTGCTAAGGATGCTGAAAGCCTCACCGAAGCCACGCTAGGCTGGCGCTTGCCTCTGGAGGGACTTAGCGATTGGGCGTTAGGCAAGCCGACAGCCAGCAGAATAGACGCAGCCACATGGAATGAACAAGGCCAGTTTACTACGCTGAAACAGGACGGCTGGGATATTGAATATCAAAATTATGCTGATAATAGCGGCTACTTTTTGCCCGGAAAAATTATACTTAAAAGCGAAAAAGTGAATATAAAATTACTAGTGGAAAATTGGACTAGCGCTGGAAATTAGCGCCCAGGAACACAAAACTACCGGTATAAATGCACTGAATCAGGATGAAACAAGTTCAAGACTCCCTAAATGACTGGCTGGAATCGCAGATAGCCAGGGGCTGCAGTCTGGAATCGATGATCGAGGCGCTGCAACAGGCCGGCCACCCTGCTGCAAACGCGCACAGTCTGGTGGTTAAAGCCTTTGAGAAAGCGGGCTTGATCGCAGACTCTTCTCTGCCCGGCTTACAGATGAGCGAAGCGTGGCAAAAAATCGCACAGCAACGGGAAGATACAACCACAATAAAACCCGTTATCGCACTTGCCACGCCAAGGCTGATGGTGTTTGAGAACTTCTTAAGCGACGCCGAGTGCGATGCGCTGATTGCGCTGTCGCTGGCAAAAATGCAGGATTCCACAGTGGTGGATCCGCAAACCGGTGAATTCGTAAAGCACCCGGAACGCATCTCGCGCGGCACGCATCTCGAGCATCAAAGCAATGAGATCGTGATTGAAATTGAGAACCGGATAAGCAGATTGTTTGGCTTTCCGGTGAACCAGCAGGAAGCGATTCAGATACTGCATTACGGGGTGGGCGGAAAATATCGACCGCATTATGATTATTTCCCGCCTGAAGAGGCCGGCAGCCAATCAGCGCTTGCGCATGCCGGGCAACGGCTGGCCACGCTGGTGATGTACCTCAATACTCCGACGCTGGGCGGCAGCACTGATTTACCTAATCTAGGACTCACCGTCGCGGCCAAAAAAGGCTTTGCCCTGTATTTTGAAAGTATAGCCCCGCATGGCGAGCCCTATCCCCAAACCTTGCACGCGGGCATGCCTGTATTAGCTGGCGAAAAATGGATTGCCACCAAATGGCTTAGGGAGCGTGCGCTGTTCTAGCTTTTGATACCCTTGCCATTTGCTTTGCAGCCTCCTCCAGACACACCCGAAACCTGGAATTAACGCCAAATTCCAGCTCTGCTTCTGCATTAAAAAACACCTGTACTTGCGCATAATTTATGCTGGTTACATGTGGACACAGGCAGCATGAAAAAAGTCATTATATTTTTACTGTTATCCATCAGCCTCTGCGGCAATGGTCATGCGGCCATCTGGGTAAAACTGAGCGAAAATAGCAGCTCAAAACTCATGCTGGACAAGCAATCCGTGCTGCAACAGGATACATTTAAAAAGGCCTGGGTAAAGATTGACTACAAAACACCGCAAAAAAATCTGGAAACAGTAGGCACAGAATACAACCTTTCAAAGCTACTGTGGTTTTTTGATTGCAACACCCAAAAATCTGCTACGTCACAGGTGTTTCAATACCTGGATCATACGCTTGTATTCTCCGCAGGCGTTGACCCTAAAAATGCCGAATTTATCGAGCCTGTGCCGGAATCCGACGTCGACATCGCCATGCGCCATGTGTGCCTTGCAAACAAACCTGCTTCCACTCCTGCAGAGTCCAAGCCAGTTGCAGAAAAACCGGGTACACCTGTAGCCAAACCCGAAAAGAGTGAAAACGAAAAGGCAGAAACAAAAGTAGAAACCGTCGCAGAGAAATCTGAACCAGCGGCTAAACCTGTTGCCGCATCGGTTGCACAACCAGATAAACAAAGTGTCGCCAATGCACAAGCCCATAAAGTCCATTGGGCCTATGAAGGTAAACAAGGACCTGACAATTGGGCCAAGCTCAGTCCAGAGTTCGCTACATGTGAAACCGGGCGCAACCAGTCCCCTATCAACATTGAGAATACGATGCGTGCATCGTTAAAACCGCTTAAGGGAATACAGAAGTTTCCTGCAAAGGATATTGTTAATAACGGCCATACCGTGCAGGCGAACTTTAAGCAAGGCAACATGCTGGTGCTGGATAGCGCGCCATACCAAATGAAGCAGGTGCATTTTCACGCACCCAGCGAAAATACTATCAATGGCAAATCCTACCCGTTAGAAGCACACTTTGTACATGCCGATTCCAAGGGCAACCTTACCGTGATCGGCGTCATGTTCAAGGAAGGCGAAGCCAACCCGGGCCTGGAAAAACTCTGGTCGCAGTTGCCTGACAAAGAAGGTGCGCCAGTTTCGCTAAAGAGCAGGGTGATTCCGAGCGAACTCATTCCGGAAAACCGCGCTTATTATCGATTTAGCGGCTCACTCACCACACCACCATGCAGCGAAGGTGTGCGCTGGTTATTGATGAAAACCCCCATGACGGCATCCAAGGCGCAAATAGAGGCTTTTGAACGCGCGGTGAAACACCATAACAACCGCCCGGTGCAAGCCTTGAACGGTAGAGTGATTGTGGAGTAAACCAAATAAAAGATTAATTTAAGCCAACCTTCTGGCTATGGATGCACATGCGCTAAAATGGCGTGTATGCAAAACTTTCAATCATTTCTGGCACCTGCAAAAATCAACCTGTTTTTGCACATCACCGGCCGGCGTGCCGATGGTTACCACACACTGCAAAGCGTGTTCCAGCTGCTGGATTATTACGACACGATTTACCTGAAACCCACGAAAACAGGCGAAATCAAGCGCCTCAACGAAATAAATAACGTGCCTGCAAGCCAGGATCTATGCGCCTTGGCGGCCAGTGCCCTGCAGCGCGAAACCGGCTGCAAACTGGGGGTGGAATACGGTGTTGAGAAGCACATTCCCATGGGTGGGGGCCTGGGCGGCGGCAGCTCGGATGCTGCAACCATGCTGCTGGCGTTAAATCACTTATGGCAGCTAAATTTAAGCCGCGAGCAGCTCATGCGCATCGGCCTGATGCTGGGCGCCGATGTGCCAGTGTTTGTGTTCGGGCAAAACGCCTGGGCAGAGGGCGTTGGCGAGCAACTCACCAAAATTGAGATCTCCCAGCAGCATTATGTGGTGCTGACGCCGCCGGTTCATGTTTCTACCGCACAAGTTTTTGCCAATTCCGGATTGACAAGAGACACGAAACCATTGAAAATAGCGGACTTTTCAAGAGCCCAGAATTTAGGTGCGCATTCTAGTAGTTTTAGAAACGATCTTGAAGCAGTAGTATGTGAAGAATTTCCTGCAGTTGCATCAGCCTTGAAATGGCTTAACCAGTTTGGTTCAGCGCGAATGAGCGGCTCGGGTGCGTCTGTATTTGTAGCAGTTAATTCACAACAGCAAGCAGATGCGATTTTGGCGCAAAAACCGGCAAATATAGCCGGGTTTGTGGCTAAAGGCTTAAACAAGCATCCATGCTTTAGTTTAGCTGAATAATTTAGTAAATAAATTATTGGAATTAGCAAAATAAGTTTATTGGGGAGTCGCCAAGCTGGTTAAGGCACCGGATTTTGATTCCGGCATGCGAAGGTTCGAATCCTTCCTCCCCAGCCAGATTTTTATAAAAGCAAAATAAGCGTGTAGATTTTACTGATTTACACGCTTTTATTTTTTAACTTGTGTTAGGGATGAGTGAAATTGAGTAGTGGCAGCATGATGGTGTTTACAGGCAATGCCAACCCGGAGCTGGCGCAGCAAGTCGCGAAGCATCTGGGTATTGAGCTTGGCCGCGCCGATGTTGGCCGCTTTAGCGATGGCGAAGTCATGCTTGAGCTGCTTGAGAATGTGCGTGGCCGCGACGTATTCGTGTTGCAGTCCACCAGCCACCCTACCAACGACAGCCTGATGGAAGTCATGGTCATGGTCGATGCGCTGCGCCGCTCTTCCGCTGGCCGCATCACAGCAGCTATCCCTTATTTGGGCTATTCGCGGCAAGATCGCCGTCCACGCTCTGCCCGTGTGGCCATTACCGCAAAAGTGGTCGCCAACATGCTCACCAGCGTAGGCGTCAACCGTCTGCTGACCATGGATTTGCACTCGGACCAGATTCAAGGTTTCTTTGACATTCCGGTAGACAATATTTATGCCACACCCATTTTACTGGATGACTTGCGCAAGAAAAATTACCAGGATTTAGTGGTGGTTTCACCCGACGTGGGTGGTGTGGTACGCGCACGCGCGGCTGCCAAACAATTGAACTCTGATCTGGCCATCATCGACAAACGCCGCCCGAAACCAAATGTGGCCAAAGTAATGAACATTATTGGCGAAGTGGCTGACCGCACCTGCGTGATCATGGATGACATGGTCGATACGGCCAATACACTGTGCGAAGCTGCAGCGGCTTTAAAAGAGCATGGGGCGAAAAGAGTGTTGGCATACGCCACACATCCCGTATTATCAGGCAATGCGGCTGAGCGCATTGCAAATTCCGAGCTGGATGAACTGGTCGTCACCAACACCATTCCGCTCAGCAAAGAATCAGCCAGCTGCAAAAAAATCCGCCAGTTAAGCGCGGCAGAATTGCTGGCAGAAACCATACGCAGAATTAGCTGTGAGGATTCCGTGTCCTCATTATTCCTAGATTAAATTTTAGGATTATGTTTTCACCCTGTTTTCTGGTCGCGGAAAACAGATTTTAGTGCAGTACCGCTGTTAAATAAGCAGCACAATTAGGAGTAACAAAATGAGTATCGAAATTAATGCAGTCAAACGTGACGTCAAAGGTACGGGTGCGAGCCGCCGTCTACGTCGCGCTGGCAATGTGCCGGGTGTGGTTTATGGTGGCGGCAAAGACGCCGTTAACCTTGAAATCAATCACAAAGAATTGTTTTTGCAATTCCGCCATGAGGCTTTTCACGCGTCTATCTTAAACTTGAATTTAGATGGCAAAAAAGAAAGCGTGTTGTTGCGTGATTATCAAATGCACCCAGTACGTAACACTATTCAACACATTGATTTTCAACGTGTTTCAGCAACCGAGAAAATCCACGTTAAAGTGCCTTTCCACTTTATGAATGCAGAAATCGCCCCAGGCGTTAAACTGGGTGGCGGTATCGTCGCACACGTCCTGACAGAAGCAGAAGTAAGCTGCTTGCCAAAAGACTTGCCAGAGTTCGTTGAAGTTGATTTGGCTAATCTGGAAATCGGCCACTCAGTGCATTTGTCACAAATCAAGCTGCCTAAAGGCGTTGAGTTTGTACAATTGGCGCACGGTAACGATGCAGCAGTTGCATCAATCGCCAAAACACGTGGCAGCGTTTCTGATGATGCAGCTGAAGGCGCTGCTGAAACTGCAGCACCAGCCGCTGAATAATCCGGCAATTGCTATTAAAAACGCGCGCTTAAAAGTTAAGTGCGCGTTTTTTATTTATACTAACCACCATGAACGGCATTAAACTCTTAGTTGGGCTTGGCAACCCTGGCGACAAATACGAAGCCACGCGCCACAATGCTGGCTTTTGGTTTATTGATGAAATCGCTGCGCAGACTAATAGCAAGCTAACGCTGGACGCCAAGTTTTTTGGCATGGCCGGGAAGCTCAATCAGGATGTGTGGCTGCTCAAGCCCACTACTTTTATGAACGCCAGCGGCAAATCCGTGGCGGCGCTTGCCAATTACTACAAAATCACGCCGGCTGAGATTTTGGTGATTCACGATGAACTAGATTTGCCTGCCGGTACCGCCAAGCTCAAGTTTGGCGGCGGGCATGGCGGACACAACGGATTAAAAAGCATTCATGCCGCGCTGGGCACGGCGGATTATTGGCGCTTGCGCATCGGCATTGACCACCCGGGCGACAAGAACGAAGTGGTGAATTACGTATTAAAAGCGCCTACGAAACAAGAAAATGATGCTGTGGAAGCAAGTATCCATGCGGCTTCTGGCGTAGTGAATTTAATGCTTGCAGGCGATTTTGAAGGCGCCATGTTAAAATTACACACAAAATAACTGAAGAGAGAATTTAGATGCAATGCGGCATAGTTGGACTTCCGAACGTAGGCAAATCTACACTTTTCAATGCAATCACCAAGGCGGGCATCGCGGCGGAGAATTATCCGTTTTGCACCATTGAGCCTAACGTCGGCATTGTAGAAGTGCCAGACAAGCGCATGCAGCCGCTGATTGACATTGTAAAGCCGCAGCGCGTGCAGCCGGCGATTGTAGAGTTTGTTGATATTGCCGGCCTGGTAGCTGGCGCATCCAAGGGCGAAGGCCTGGGCAACAAGTTCCTCGCCAACATCCGCGAAACCGACGCCATCGCACACGTGGTGCGCTGTTTTGACGACAGCAACGTGGTGCATGTGGCAGGCAAGGTAGATCCGCTTTCTGACATTGAAGTCATCAATACCGAACTGGCGCTTGCAGATATGGAAACGGTTGAAAAAACGCTGCAGCGCGAAAGCAAAAAAGCCAAATCCGGCGACAAAGACGCCATTGCTCTGGTCGCTTTGTGTGAAAAAATTCAAAAGCATCTGGATACCAGCGCCCCGGTACGCACAATGGGTCTGGATGCGGACCAATTACAGCTCATTAGACCGCTGTGCCTGATTACCGTAAAACCTGTGATGTACCTGGCCAACGTGGACGAAAAAGGCTTTGAAAATAACCCGTATTTAGATAAAGTTGTCGCGTTGGGCAAAGCCGAACATGCGCCTGTAGTGTGCATTTGCGCTAAAATCGAAGCCGAGATTTCTGAGCTGGAAGACGAAGACAAAGCCCTGTTTCTGGCTGAACTCGGCCAGGACGAACCCGGCCTGAACCGCGTAATTCGTGCCGCTTACGATTTGCTTGGCTTGCAAACCTATTTCACCGCCGGCGTGCAGGAAGTACGCGCCTGGACTGTGAAAAAAGGCGCCACCGCACCGCAGGCCGCAGGCGTTATCCACACCGATTTTGAACGCGGCTTTATTCGCGCTGAAGTGATTGCCTATGACGAATACGTGAAAAACAAAGGCGAACAAGGCAGCAAAGAAGCCGGCAAAATGCGGCTGGAAGGCAAAGAATATATTGTGCAAGATGGCGACGTGATGCACTTCAGGTTTAATGTTTAAAATTCAAAAAATTTAGCGCATAAACGCAAACTATTTTTGACAATTCACGCCTAAAACAATAGAATTGCGCCCTTGTTAAAAGTTTACATGGTGATGTAGCTCAGCTGGTTAGAGCACAGGATTCA
>JBGANY010000024.1:0-2218 GCA_044222005.1 Methylotenera sp. | reverse complement strand
TATCTCGGGCTGGCGATGCTGATCATCGGCAGTATTGTCGCAGCCTTGGCGACGGATATCACTACGGTAATTATAGGACGTGCCATGCAGGGGGCGGGGGCGATTTCAGCTGCTGTGACTGCGTTATTGGCGGATTTGACACGTGAAGAAAACCGCACCAAAGCTATGGCGATGATAGGCGCAACCATCGGGGTGACTTTTGCGATTTCACTGGTGCTGGGTCCGGCGCTGGCACATTGGACAGGCATCGCGGGCATTTTCTGGCTCACAGCGGTGCTGGCTGTTCTGGCGATATTGGTGATCAGATTCATTGTACCCAACCCGATTGCCAGTCACTTTCATTCCGATGCAAGCGCTGCGCCTGCCAAATTAAAAGACGTGCTAAAAAATGCACAATTATTGCGCTTGAATTACGGTATTTTTGCGCTGCACGCCGCACAGATGGCGATGTTTATTGTGGTGCCTTTTGCGATTCAAAACACCAGCAGTTTAGATGTGAATCATCACTGGCAAGTCTATTTGCCCATTTTATTAGGCTCGTTTATTCTGATGATCCCTGCGATTATTGTGGGGGAAAAACGTGGCCTGCTGAAGCCGGTTTTTATCGGCGCAGTAGCGTTGATGCTGATTGCACAGCTGTGTTTTGCAGGGCTGATCACCAGTTTCTGGGGTATTGTGTTTTCGTTGTTTGCTTATTTTGTGGCGTTTAATATCTTAGAGGCGAGTTTGCCCTCGCTCATTTCTAAACTGGCTCCGGCAGCAGCTAAAGGCACAGCAATGGGTGTCTACAATACCTCGCAATCGCTAGGAGTGGCAGCGGGCGGCTTGGCGGGGGGCTATTTGGCGCATCATTACAGTTATTCAATCGTCTTTATGTTTTGTGCAGTGCTGATGAGTGTTTGGTTATTGCTCAGTTTTAGTATGAAAACTCCCCCAGCCGTTCGTACAAAGATGTATCATTTAGGAGAAACGAGCGAAGCGCAGGCGAGAGCACTGAGTAAAGCAATATCCGCACTTCCTTATGTACATGAGGCGGTGGCAATTGCCGCAGAAGGTATGTTGATTGTAAAAATAAAAAATCAGTATGCGAAAAATAAGCGGGAAATAGCAGACGATCAGGAAATATTAGCAATTATTGGGGGTACGTAAATGGCATCGGTAAACAAAGTAATTTTAGTGGGGAATTTGGGACGCGACCCGGAAGTGCGCTACATGCCCAATGGCGAAGCGGTGTGTAATTTCAGCATTGCCACGACCGAAAACTGGAAAGATAAATCGGGTGTGAAACAGGAAAAAACCGAGTGGCACAACATTGTGATGTACCGCAAATTGGCCGAGATTGCAGGCGAATATCTTAAAAAAGGCCGCCCGGTGTATGTGGAAGGCCGCTTGCAAACGCGCAAGTGGGAAAAGGATGGCGTGACACGTTACACCACCGAGATTGTTGCTGACAATATGCAGATGCTAGGTTCGCGTGAAGGTGGCGGTTCAAATGCCAGCTATGATGGCGGAATGGACCAGGGCGGTGCGCCCGAGGACTTTAATCAGGCGCCACCACGCCAGCCTGCGCCACAACAAGCGCCGGCCAAGACGGGCGGCGGATTTGACGATTTTGAAGATGACATTCCTTTTTAGGATATACCTGCGATAAAAATGTAAAGTATAAAAATCTAAGCCCCTGTTTCAGGGGCTTTTTCATTGCTCATAAATTGTTTGATTGGGGATAGAGCAAGCTGGAGCGCTAAGTGAATTCGCACCGAATAGCATCGAAAATTTGGATTGGATTAAGGTATAATAAGCGGTTATCTAACTGATATAGCGGTGATTTTATGCCAATTTACGATTACGAATGTACAAGTTGCGGCCACAAGGCCGAGGTGATGCGCAAAATTAGCGAGCCCAATGTGGCAGCCTGCCCTGCATGCGGCAAGGAAACATTTGCCAAGCAAGTGTCTGCACCCAGTTTTCAGCTCACGGGCAGCGGTTGGTACGCAACGGATTTCAAGGGTGGCCAAAAATCTGAGGCCAAGCCTGCGGAGGCGGGTGCCACAGAAGCGAAACCCACAGCTTGCAACCCAGGCTGTGCCTGCCATTAACAGCCTGTATTAACTAACTGAATTAAAATGAAAAAATATTTTATTACCGGCCTGCTGGTACTGGTGCCCTTGTTCATCACCATCTGGGTCATCAGCACGCTGATCCAAACGATGGATCAAAG
>JBGANY010000020.1:0-19519 GCA_044222005.1 Methylotenera sp. | reverse complement strand
TGGCGCCCCCGACACGAATCGAACGTGTGGCCCTCCCCTTAGGAGGGGGATGCTCTATCCACTGAGCTACGGGGGCGTTTTATCAAGCTAGCATTTTCTCATAATTATTCAATTTGTTTTCCTGTTAAAATCCATTTTCTTGTTTGAAAACTATTTAATAGTTTCGTTACTCTAAATTTCAATTATTAAAAATCGCAATGTTAATGAAATTAACTTTTTACAGTGTCATTTTACTGATTGCTTTTTTAGGTTTCAGGAGCATTAGCATGGCAGGTACTACCCCAAGAGTTGGTGATAAAGCGCCAGACTTTAATTTACCTGATGCAAAAGGCGAGATGGTGAGTTTAGCCAGCTTACGTGGCAATTGGCTGGTGCTCTATTTCTACCCGAAAGATGATACGCCTGGCTGCACTAAGGAAGCCTGCAGCTTTAGGGATGATTTACATGCACTTGAAAAACTAGGCGCAAAAGTGATTGGCGTGAGTGTGGACGGCAGCAGTTCGCATGCCGAATTCGCAAAAAAATACCATTTGCCGTTTCCGTTACTGAGCGATAAAAATGGCGCAGTAGCCAGCAAATACGGTGCGCTCACCAATTTAGGCCTTATTAAAATGGCCAAGCGTTACACGTTTTTAATCGATCCCGACGGCGTTTTGAGAAAAAGTTATTTGAGTGTGGATACATCACGCCATTCGCAAGAAATCATTGACGATTTAAGTGCCCTGCAACAGAACAAAATCATAAGCAGGGGTACACAATGACTAAAATCTTTTTGCCGTTATTCCTGCCCGTTTTTATGATAGGTTGCGCCAGTCAAACACAGTTGGCTAAGCTGGAAGCGCACGAGTGGACAGAGCTTACCTGTAGTGGTTTTTTAACCTGGAATGATTGCAGACAACAGGCGCGCGCCATTTGCCCTGATGGGTTTTATATGGCAGATCAATTAGAAAATTACGCTGTCCAGCGCCGGGTAGTAAGCATAGCCTGCAAAAAATGATGGCTTAGAGACCGCATGGATATTGGCTTGCAGGGCATCTGTTTTTAGAGGAATTTGGTGCCCGGGGCCGGAATCGAACCGGCACGACCGTAAAGTCGAGAGATTTTAAGTCTCATCAAGCCTACCGTCCCTACTCGCATCCCCGCGTGTTTACTGGGTTTCTAGTTGCACACGTTGTCAGGAATGGACAGGTTATTGCGCATGAACTGCCCAAAAACTGCCCAAGAAAGTACACCACTACAGCTATAAGTTATATCAATATTATGATGAATTGACTTTGACTTTACAGCGTCAACATGTCTCATGAGCCATATATCCTAGAAATATTGAAAGTAAGTCTATCTGCCCCTTATGGCCATTAGAGGCAATTAAAAAAGTAGATTATTTGTAAAAAATAAAAGAAATGTTCTTATACTCCCAATTTGGGCGTGAAATAGCCCCCCGTGTTACATGAACGGGAACAAATTAGAAAAAATGATATTGAAAATATTTGCCATATGCATGATTTAATTAATCAGTATTCGTCAAAATTCGATGAATTGAACGACCTTGAGCAAGACGAATTACCGAGGAGTCTGCGGTTATTTAACATACGTTTTCGATTAGCTATCGACATCGAAATTAGTTTCAAAGGTGAAATATCATTCACTAAATCAAAAGATGTTAGAGACACATATGTGCAGATCATCCAATTAATGGAAGTTTGGAATGCTTATGAAGCACTTTCCCATTACGCTAACGAAGTAAGCTCACATGTTACAGATGGAGTGAGTAAGTCAAAAATCTACTCCCAAGCATTTTTATCGAGAGTGGGTTCAATGCAGACGTTAAAGGAAACTTTAATTTGGCTTAAGTCAGAGTATAGTGAAAAAAGTGGCTTCAAAAAAGATTTCAAGCAGTATATTGCTAGGATAAGTAACGATTCTAAACTTAGTAAGACTCTGACTGATGACGCAAAAAATGTATTAGCGCATTTAGATGACGAGAAAACAATTTCTGGAATCGAACTGCTCTCATTGATTTATTCTGAGCGCAATATGTATTATCACAATGGGGAAACAGCAAAAATGGGCATGTCTTATACAAATAGGAAACACTTGATACGCAAATACAGAGAAACTTTGCTTACACATACGCTTATCTTAGCGATTCATATCATTGATGAACAGATCCAAAATAACAGATGAAAAAATGGGGTCCGAGCTAGTACACATTAGACAATAAAACTGAATCCGTTTTCTAGCTTTTTATAGTCTATATGAGTCCATGCTAATCAAAGTTTAGATGCAGAATCTTGAAGTGCTTTATTACTTGCCTTACCCTCCCTCTCGATATAGTTCCTAGTAGATATGGAAACTATGCCAGAGTCATAGATTAATCCTGAATAAATTTGTCTATTAGCAAAAGACTCAACGTGAATCGAAATATTATTACCAGCCCAATTAAGAATTTGATTATCAAACTCCGCACCACCCTTTGTTTTAACCTGAGCAACTGATTTTGTATGTGGCTTGCCGTATTTTTCTATAAGTATTCTACTAACAGCATCAAAGCTTGATGTTACAAAATTAATTTCTATTTGCTCAACATTCCCTTCTATCGAACCATCATCAGTTGATACTTTTGCATTGTCAGAAAAAGGTAGAACCCGTATTGGCATTATATTCATAGAACCTCTTTCTTTAAAACAATAGCTCCCATCAGGCATTGCATCTATAGCTGCAATATCTAAATCTCTACCACCAACAGTCTCCATTATTCCAGCAGTTTCGTTAAATTTTAGAATAGGCTCTGTTCTTGGACATTCTGACGATACTTTACTAGAGAGAGGTTTTCCAAACTGAATACTTAAGAAGCTTGATGGTTCTTCAACCCATTTTGATTTTCCATATTTACTTGTTTTGGCTCCAGCAATCTTCTTTTTTTCTGCATGTACCAGAGTCGAGTAACTTAATCCTATTATTGTAATAATAATAATTTTCGCCAAACCCTGTACATTAAAATACATTCCAGTTTCCTTTTTTTATTTGATGTAAATCTATAGTGTGTAGCATAACTAAATCAAGCAATTATTTCAAATGACCATTAACATGATGATGATTGTATTCATTTTTAAATTAGTATTTTAAATAGAGTAATTAATCGCATTCAAAAACATCAATAAATGTAAATGAACTGTAGTATTTCCAAGCTGATTTTTTTAGCCAGTTTCTACTATTTACTCAGAAAAATAGCTTCTAACCAGTGTCCAGATTCATCATCTCTGACTCACTTTAGAATATGAAAAACTTAAGAATCCAGTTCTCATTTTTGTCTGAGTTGGTGAGCCATTCTAGGCTCGAACAAATAACCACTTTGGAATAATGCAGGAATCTTCATTAAGATATAAGCAAAAAGTTATGGCAAGATACAAGCTTAAATATTATTCTTAATAGAATGATAGAGCTGCCCAAAAACTGCCCAAACATTAACACAAGAGACTATTTGTAAAGTAGCTAGAATCGCTGAAAGCCGCATGGCTATTGGTGCCCGGGGCCGGAATCGAACCGGCACGACCGTAAAGTCGAGAGATTTTAAGTCTTTTGTTATAGCATTTTATCTAACTTTATTTTCTTTTTGTAAGCATTGTAATCTTGTTATTTCAATAGGTTAGTGTATTATTTAGTCTTATGTGTCTGTATTAAACTTTATCTAATCTGCTTACACAGTGCTTACATGGAGACGCAAAAGACTATATGAAACTGACTAAATCCAGAGTTGAAAGCCTGCCAATTCCTGCCACTGGGCAGTCGTTCTTATGGGATGGCGAATTGCGCGGGTTCGGTGTGCGAATAACATCATCGGGCGCCCGTAGTTATATCGCGCAAGGGCGCATCGCTGGTAAAACACGACGGATAACGCTGGGCGCGCATGGCCGCTTAACCTGTGATGATGCCAGAATAAAGGCTAGAGCTGCGCTCGTCGCACTCGATGAAGGGATAGACCCACAGATTGAGAAGAAACGCACAGAATCGCTTGCTGTGACTTTGCGCGATGTGGCTAAAGTATATTGTCTAGAACGCCGCACTTCCAAGGGTGGGAGATTGGCTGAGTCAACTAAGGCTGGCATTTTAAAGCACATAAATAAAAGTTTTGGAGACTGGGCAGACTATCCCGTCGCCAGCATCACCCGCGACATGTGTTCAAAACGTTTTAGTGAGTTAACGGTTAAAGGCCCAACGCAAGCAAATTACGCTTTTCGAATCCTGCGAGGATTGCTTAACTATGCGATGGAAGCCTACAGGCCGGGTGGGATTCCTATCTTGCCACAAAATCCTGTTTCCGTTGTTTCGGGTAAAAAGATGTGGAATCCGAATATCGCCAAAAACACCCGTATTCCTTTAGAGAAAGTCGGTGCAGTGTGGAATTTATTGCAGGAACGTCGCACTTCACTGGCAGTTCTGCCAAGCGGACAGACAGGCGCAGACATGATTGCTTTTTTGCTGCTAACTGGATGCCGTTGGAGTGAAGCGGCTGAGCTGACATGGAGTCGTGTAAATCTTGATGACGGAAGCTGGTATCTGCCCGCCCCAAAAAACTATAACCCAGTTACATTCCCACTCTCAAGTCAGGCACATGCCATACTTACCGCCCGACCTCGCATCAAAGGCAATGATTATGTGTTTCCGGCACGCGGAAAAAATGGCCACATACAGGATGCTCGCGGCACAATGGCGGAAGTTTCAAAGCTAGCAGGGTTGCACCTCTCACCTCACGACTTGCGCCGCACATTTATCGCAATCGGTATCGCTCTCAAAATTGAAATGTGGAAATTAAAGTTACTTACGAACCACATAAGCAAAGGCGATGTGACGCTCGACCACTACACCGAAACTAATAACCTGCGCTATTTATCCAGCGAAGCTGAGCAAATAACTACATGGATTATGAATCAAGGCGTAATCGCTGCCGCTGACAATGTGGTGCAATTGCGAGAGATAGCATGATGCCAGAAAATATTGAAAACGAACAACCTGCTTTGCTATGGCGGCGTAAGTTTCTTGAGGGAAAAATCACGCTATACGAGGCGCTTGGTTACTTCATGTATCAAGATGCACCATTGCCGCATTGGTTGGTGGATGCGATTGAACAAGGATTCGCTGACCGCTTGGATGGTAAACGTGATTTAGACCAAGTATTTGGACTAACACCAAAGCCGGGAAAACAAATCGACAAAATCGCTAGAAAGCTAAGGTATGCACCTCTTGTCTATTCGAACGTAGTACGCCTAAGCGAAAACGGCGAGCCAATAGATGCTGAGTTGTTCGAAAAAATAGCAAATGAAATGAAGCATCTTTTTTTGAAGGATTGGCCGAACAAGAAGCCGCCAGGGTCGCGAACAATACAAGAAATGTACTTAGAACAATTGAAAATCCGCGAACCGGAGACAGCAAAAATCAGGAATAAAACCAAGTACAAAACGACGTGATGGTTTTGCGTATACAGTAAATTTTCGATAACGCAAAATGTCTGCACATATTTCTTAAAGGTGCAAACATGAACCTCAAACTTGTTACAACTTCACAAGCTGCTGAGTATCTCGGCGGTCTCAAACCCAATACGCTCGAAGGATGGAGAGTCCGTGGCATAGGCCCAATTTATCGAAAAATTGGTGGCCTAGTAAGATACTCCACCGCTGACCTCGACGTTTACCTCGAAGCACAGACACGACAATCCACTTCGCAAATCGCGTAGAGCTGGTCATGAAAGTCAAACATCAGCCAACTGACCGCTTGGCGGCATATGAAGAATTGCGCACAGAATATTTGGCAGCAAACCCCGATGCGACCGAAGCCGAAACTTTGGCAGCTTGCGCTAATTTTGCGAAATTGTGCGGTCTCACCTTGCGTCAAAATATGCTAAAGGCGCCCTAATCATGAAGCGTCCCTCGTTTCAATTCTATCCAGCCGATTGGCGCAATAATGCAAAGTTGAGGCGTTGTTCTGACGCAGCTCGCGGTGCGTGGATGGATATACTATGTTTGCTACACGATATGGATGAATACGGCGTTTGCCGCTGGCCATTAGTTGATTTGGCAAAGGCTGCAAATGTCAAAATAAAACTTGTAAGAGAGCTTGTCGAGAAGAATGTTTTGAAAGGTGACGACAGTGGCGCGGAACCTTATGTTTACATGCCTTACCATGGTGGGAAATATGGCGAATCCGTTGTTTTAGTAGAAAATAACGACGGCCCTGTATGGTATTGCAGCCGCTTAGTACGTGATGAACACGTTAGGCAAAAACGCGGACAAAATACGCGCTTTGACGAAGAAAACCAACCCACTAAGCCCACACCAAAGGTTACACCAAAGCCTACCATTGGTGAACGGGAGGTGTACGGGTCTACATCTTCTTCTACATCTTCTTCTAAAACCATTGAATTAACACACAGTAATGAAACTAACACTATTGTAGAACCGACTCTCGCTGCGAATGTGTGCTTAGAGTTTAAAAAATTAAACATCCTCGATGTAAACCCAAGTCACCCAAAATTGTTAGCTATGCTGCAAGCAGGCACTACGCTTGAAGAATTGGTAAACACCGCCAAGACAACCGATATTAAAAAATTCCCTTACGTGCTAGCCAAAGTCGAAGGGATGCGAAAACAGGCCGCCGCCGAGCAAGTCACGATTGGTAATTTTGAAGAAGTCCGAAAAGTCAAGGAATGGCGTAACACAGATAGTGGGATAGTCGCCAAAGCAATATCACTTGGAATTGCAACGCGAGGAGTAAATCGAAATGATTTGCTGGCACGCATAAATTTAGAAATTGAAAGGCAGAAAAATGACTACTGATGACCCAAAAGAATTAGCACGCCAATTAATGAAAGCTGCTGCGCGTTTTGCTGCTGCAACGATGTCAGCCTATAACGACAGCTATCCCGAACAAGCCAATCTGCTCGCGCAATCGGGTGGCGCTTTTGCTGTGAAAGTCTCGGAAATCCTTTCGACAAATCCACGCGTCGCCTTGGTAAACGTCATTGGAGATATTAGCGACAAAGAGATAGAAATAGCGCATGTTTTGCTGCACCAACCTGTTGCGCCCAACCCTCGTGGGATGCACTGATGATGCACTTGCGCTACTCATTAACGGAGTCTGTTGCAATTATGAAAATGATGGCTTACACTTGCCTTGTTCGTGTGTGCGATGCACATGAACCGCCACTCCGAGTTGTTCGTGACGAACAAAAAGATGAGCGAGCAGTAACACTTGACCAACATTGGTCATGCTCGATTATTTTTTGGAGATTGGCAACATGAATCATTCCCTAGCTGTACCACACCAATTAAAGCGCTTCGACTCGCCTGCAGAATTCAAATTCGCTGGCAAAGCTGGCTCGTTTTCGGGTTATGCCGCTGTGTTCAATAATCTTGACTCAGGGGGCGATGTAATACTGCCCGGTGCTTTCCAAGAGTTTGCAAAGACCCGCGACAATAAGACGATTGTGCTTTATCAGCACAGCGTCCGCGACCCTATCGGTAAGGCCGAAGTTTCCCAAGATTCTCACGGCCTTCATTTTAAGGCTGAACTTGCCCTTGATGATGCAACTGCGCAAAAAGCCTATACGCTGATGCGCGATGGCCTCATTGATTCGATGAGTGTGGGCTATGGCGTGTTGCCCGGCGGCGAACAAGTCAAGCAAGGCAAGCGAGAGTTAAGCAGGCTTAAACTGTTTGAAATTTCACCTGTTACTTGGGGCATGAATGATTTAGCCCGCATCGAAACCGTTAAAAGCGCGATGGACTGTGACAACACCCGCGAATTAGAGCAATTACTCCGCGAATCACTTTTTATTAGCAGTCGCAAAGCAAAAGCGGCTGCCAATGCACTTTGGCCCCTTCTGTCCGAACGTGACGTTCAGGACGACGAGCGCGATGCTCGCAAATCGGCTAACACCGGCGAGATAGCCGCACTTGCGCGCGAACTCGATATATTTACGCAATCATTGAAAGGAATTTAACCGTGAAAAACTTATTAAAATTAGCCAGTAATTTAATGCTGGCGACAATCGTTTTACCCCTAGCACTCATTAACGTATTTTACCGCCGCACCTACTGCTTTTATGACGTACCTGAAGAACTGAAATCTGTGCTTGCTGCCACCACTGGCCAAGTTAAAGAGTTCATAGCCAAGCAAGCCGGCGATATGACGGAACTTAAATCACGCATGTTGGAAATTGAACAAAAAGGTGCACATAGGCCCGGCAGTGACTTTGGTGAAGGTAGCGAAACCGCTTTGATAGACGCGCTCACTGCGTCTGACGGCTTTAAGGCGTTTAATGCTAAGAGCACACCAAGCTTTTCTGTCGCCATACCGACCAGATTAATGACAAAAAACACCATTATCAATGCATCGGGCACAGCTCAACCTCTTGTTGCAAGTGACCGTGCTGAGCAACGCGGCATTGTATTTGCACCACAGCAGCGGCTTACCGTGCGCGGTCTATTCACCGCTTTGCCGACTGAATCGAACCTGATTGAGCGACCAGCAGAGGCTTCTTTTACGAACAATGCGACGGAACAAGGTGGTCCTACCAGTCCTGCAGGCAATGGCGAAGGTGAATTAAAAGCTGAAAGCGCGATGACGTTTCAACTATTGCAAACACCTATTGTAACCCTAGCCCATTTCATAGTAGCCTCACGCCAAATACTCGCAGATTCGGCACTGCTTAACGTGCATCTGCAAAACCGTCTCATCTACGGCCTCAACCTCAAAGAAGAAACGGCGATGCTCACAGCCACCGGCAGCACAGGCACGATGATTGGGATTACCTCAAAGGCGACCGCATTTTTAGGCGGTCAAACGAATGCAACGCGCTTGGATACGTTAGCCCGAGCTGCAAATCAGCTTGCAGTGGGTAATTATGAGCCAACGGCGTACATCATGCACCCGACCGACTGGCTTGCTTGCCGACTAGAAAAAAACTCAGTAGGTGATTACGTGCTTGGCGACCCTGGTGCTGCTTCGCCACCGATGCTGTGGGGTTTGCCTGTAGTACCAACGCCTAGTATGACGCAGGGCAAATTCGTGTGTATAGATTCGCAGCGTTATGGCTACATTGCAGACCGTGAAGAAGCGACACTGCGCGTTTCTGAAAACGTCAACGACCAGTTTATCCGAAATCTAATCACGATTCTGTGCGAATCTCGAACAGCATTAGTGACAGAGTTGGGTTCGGCTGCAATTTACGGCGACTTGAGTTACGCGGGCTGATGATGGGAACTCGGACATACTCAAGTGATTACGTCTGGAAGCTGGATCGCAAGATGCTGGACGCGCTCATGCTCGACGCTGACTTCGACCCAATGGCGGCTTCCTACCTCGACGACATGGCTAAGGCGCTGTCGGTATTGCGTGGCATTCAGGTGCAGTACGCGGTCACATTTGACTTTAGCTGGCCGCAATCAGCGCTACTGAACAACCTTGATGCCAAACAACTGGATGCTGTTGAAGACAAGCTCGCGCTTGAAATCCTGAGTGCGGTTGACAGCAAGTTGCACCAGACGCTGGTGAAAATGGCCGTTGAGGGCAAGATTGTGGAGCGACGTTCTACGGTCAACTTTGGTGAACTGTCGAGTACACTTGAGATGGCTGTGACACAAGGTTGATGATGTATAACGGTATGGCCTACCGGCGACATCCCCAACAATGCAAGAGACTTGTTGCATTGTGTGCGCAAACAGGCCATCGCCGGCACATGCTTACTCCTTTAGGCGCGTGCTGGCCCTTACACCTTGAAGGCACCACGCACGAACGGCAAGTGATTGGTATGTGTGTATAGACCAGGGGTGAGTCAAAAGTCTGGAGCGTTTTCTGTTTAGTATCGCTCAGAACACAAATTTTTGCACTGCCAGTTATTATTTTTAGGGATTTAGCAAAATGACCGCTAGAAAACATGAGCATTTAAAATTACTTGCTGCCACTTCGAGGGCAGACCGTGCGGTGCTTGAATTGTCCGTGTTTTTAGCAATGGATAAACCACCGCCCCCGCCCTCTTGGATGGCTAATCATGAAGCCGTGAAGGAGTGGAATCGGCTTGCTCCTGTATTAGTAGCAAACCAATTGTTAAATACCGGCAATATCAATGTGTTTGCGCAATTGTGCGCGATACATGGTCACTTAATCAAAGCTTGGGCAACTAACACGCCACCTACTGCCGCTTTAATTTCTGCATATCGTGGGCTATCAAGTGAGCTGGGTTTGCTCGGTATGGCGATACCCATAGGCAAACCTGACAAGGCAAATAGGTTTGCTAACCATGCCAACCAGCGCAAGGGTGTATGACGCCACCACCTGCATGGCTCACTGAACCCGAAGCACGCGCCTGTTTTTACCGCGTGCAATCGCGCTTAATTGCTATGGGTGAGTGGCAGCATGAATATGTGCTTGGCTTGCCGTGTGTGGCAGCCGCATGTGCAGATTATTTGCAATTTATGAATGCCCTGCGAGAATGTAAAAATATCCGCCTCGCCGAAGCTAAAGCCATTGAAAAACGCATTGAGAATTTACGCTTGCTAGCCCGTGAAGGCCTTGCTAATTTCCTGATGATTCCTTTTGAGCGCGTACCGTTCTCAGTAATGAATGCCGAGGGTCTAGACACCGATATTGCGGATTTATGTGCACCTCTCAATAAGCCGACTAGCAGTGCGTAGCCCCATCAACCACTACTTATAAATCTTTCTGCTTTACTAACTCAAAAAACAAGTCAAGCCCTCCATCGGCAACACCATTTAACGGATTTGCTTTGCAGTAGTTGTCCATCCACAGAAAGATTGATTCAGAATCTGTTCCTTGTAGTATATTCTTTTCATATCCCACAGCTAGCCCACTCATGTAACCCTCCAACCAACCCATAAATTGAACAGTGGAGTTGTTAGTGCGTGTTTTTACCCAAGCACCACAAGACCCCCCATTTACTGTAAGCACTGGAACCGCACTAGCTGTAGTCGCTACTACAAATAGCATTAGTGAAACGGCTATAACTGCAATTATCTTTTTCATGACCATCCCTTTTCTTTTGGGTCTCGCTTGAATGATGGGTTATGCGCTTTTGCGCTCATTTGCCCACTGTTTCTTTCTTATACCAACTAATAAACTTGTCACTTACGCTTTTAGCATCTAATCGTAAGGTGTCAGCCGCTTCCATTGATGTATATAGCTCTAACTCAAATTGACCACGACAAAATTTTTCAATCGTAACCTCACGCCATGGGTCTAAATCAGCATGCCTTTCGGCAGGTCCGCGACCGTGTCCCGCAGCGTAATCATCGAAATGTTCGAGCATATTTCTTAATGCTATAAGAGAATTTTTTTCGTTTTGAGTAAATTTAGAATCAAACCGTTGCACTACCTTTTTGGCTTCGTCAGCAACTATAGATAGTTTAGTTAAGGTATTTACTGTATTTCGATACAAGCAAAGGCGGATGATTAGGTTTTCCCAAGCATACTCTGAGTCAAAACCTTTATCATCAGTGATTTTCACAAGTTGTTGAGCGGCTAACTGAAGCATGTTCCAAGCATGCGTATGTCGAGGTTTGTAGTAGTCCCAGATAACGCACTGCTCATCTGCCGTTGTCATTTTCTTCGTCATACTAGCCTTCACGCATAACGTTTGAATTAAGGGGCTGGACGCAGCAGGCGGCCAGTCGCAGTGAGCGCAGCGAACGACTCGAACGAATTGTTAGGCGATTTCATCCGGGACTCGGAAGCTTGAGCATATTAAGTGAGTCAGGGAGTTTGCCCGTCACTCCGAGAACGCCATACGCCAAGAGGAAAATAAGAAATGCTGGATGTTCGATAGGCGTCGGCGGAACGCAATTCAAATTGGCAGCACGATAAAACAGAAGTAGAGAATAAAACCCGGATAGCGCACAGAGTAAATATGTGAACATATCCGCGATGCAAAGCAGAAGAACCCTGTCTGCACGACGCCACTTAGCACCGACGCCAAGCAGCGACTGCAACTTGTAACCACGATAGGCTTGGTATCCGCTGATGATTAGCGCAACGGCCCAATACCAGCATGAAATGTTAGTTAATGTGAACATGGGTGGAAATCGCCTAACAGTTATTATAGAGATACGGCTTCACTAATTTGATTTTAAATCAAGAATTCAATTTATTGGAAATTAACTATCTAGATGAATGGTTGCTTGTGGCAGAATGGCGGGGATTTGTGTTTTACCGTTTACTGATTATTTTTTGCGACGCCGGAATCGAACCGGCACGACCGTAAAGTCGAGAGATTTTAAGTCTCTTGTGTCTACCAATTTCACCACCCGGGCGGGAGATTATTGCAGAACTTGGTGCGGTGCGTATTCTATCACTCTTGAGCCGATTTTGATTAGCCATTTGCAAAAAAACAGGCGAAAAAAAACACATTACTTTTAAAATAATGTGTTTTTTTAATTTTAAAAACTAAAAATTTATTTGTTGACCAGCTCTCTCACGATTTGCCATTGGCTTCCAATTTTCTCAAACTGCAGCTCCTTGTTCACTTTGTCGGCAAAGCCTTTGGTTGCAACTCGCTTGGCGGCGCAAACCTCGCAACCTGCAGCATCATTCGCTTTTTTAAGCAGTTTATAGGTAGTTATGCTGTAATCCTGTCCAAACACTGCTTTGGCTCTATCGCCGTCGCAGGTCACCTGCATGTTGTTAAGCTCAAGATTGATTTTGCCAGCGGTAGATAAACGCTGCTTGCGTTGCTTGGCCCAGTCATCGCGGCTAAGCGGTGGTTCTGGCGTGAACTTATCCGCATAAAATTTGCTGTAAGTATCGTAATCTTTATGGCGCCATGCATCTGCCCAGTCATTGACGCGCGCCGTGACAGCTTCTGCGCTGCAAGCGGATGCCGGCTGTGCGGCTTTGGGTGCAGCTGCGGCCATGAGTTGGTTTGATACTGAGAGCGGTTTTGCATCCGCCAGTAATGCGGCTTTATCAATAGTCACTTGCACCGGCGCAACTGCCTCGCACACATTGGCGGCATCCATATAAGCTTCGCGGTTCACCTCCGGCAACCCTTGACGTGCGGAGCCGATTTTACTCAGCAACGCACCCTGACTCGCATACAGGCGCGCATAGGCGGTCTGAATGTCGTATTCCGCATTGGAATAAGCGCGTTTGGCCTGAAAATACTCGTTTTCCGTATCTAGCAGGTCCAGCAAAGTACGTTGGCCGATATCAAACTGTTTGTAATAAGCGTCACGTGCGTTTCCAATCGACTTTCTGTGCCTGTCACGATAATCCAACTGCTCTTTTAGTTGATTGATATCGTTATAGGCGATAGTAACCAGCTGGCGTGTATCTACACAGGCTTTGTCTCGCTGGTCGTTGGCGGTATTCAGTTTTTCGATGGTCTGGCTGACCAGTGATTTATCTGTAAATCCGTTAAATAGATTGAAATTCATGGTGAGTTCCAGCAAATCTGCAGCGCTGGTGCTGTTGCGGCCATCATTGCTGGTGCCCAGATTTTTACGCGCCTGCAAATCTACACGAGGCAGATATTTGGCTTCTTTGGTTTTAACTTCATCCTTGGTCGCCTGAATATCTTCAATCGTGGATAAGATGTCTGGATTGTGCATATAAGCCACTCTCAATGCATCCGTCGCAGTTGGCTCGGCGCCTTCCTTGTAGAACTCGGCCTGTTCCAGGGTTTCTGATGGAATCTCGCCCAGCAAGCGCTGCATGCGCGCTGTCACATCATGAAGATTCGTCGCTTCTGTCAATAAATTGGATTCCGCCAAGGCCAGACGACCTGAAGCCTGTTCCAAATCCACCTTGCGCGCGACGCCCGCATCTACGCGCTCCTTAATGCGGTCATACAACTGCTTGTGCACCACATAATTGGTTTTAGCGTATTCGGATAACTGGCGATAGCGTAAGGTATCAATGTAAGAACGCATGAATTCCAGCGTAGTGGTTTGCATGGCACTTTGCAGCTCAAAATAGCGTACCCGCTTGGCGTGCCCCAACCGCTTGACTTCATTTGGCGTCGCCAGTCCATCAAAAATCATCTGCCGCAGCACCAGCTCGTTATTCCAAGTAGGAATTGCCGTACCTCCACGATTGCTTACACCCTTGATATCTTCCTGATTGCGGTAGGTTGATACGATATCCGCTTTTGGCAGAAATCCACCGAATACGGCATCCTGCTCGTAACCGGCGCCCAGATAGGCGTGATATTTAGCCTGAACTTCCGGATTGGATGAAATGACCTTCTCGACCATTTGTTTGAGGGTCGCCAATGGCTCGGCGCTTGCCACCTGACCAAACATCAACCCTGCTAATGCTAGTATTATTTTTATTGTTGTACTATTTCTATCGAAATTCAAAATTATCAAACCTTTTACCCTCTTATCTGCCCACATGTTAAACCTTAGTACTGTTTTGTCAACCCGCGAGATATCTCCGACAAACCCTAACAGCAATCTTTATGCCAATTTGTTGTAAAGTTGCAGCATGCATAAAAGGCAAGCTGATTTTAAAGAAAATCAATCAAATAGGTAACTAAACGGCTCTGGCTAGGAATGGAACTACAAATCTGGCGATAATTTAAAAATTAATTTCAAAAAAAAGCCAACTTATTAAAAGTTGGCCTTTAATATTTAAGAAAATTAATTAACTAATCAGTGATCAATTTATTATTTGTGAGTAAATTTTGAATAATTGCATTATCATCTGCAAAGCCGGTTACCAAATCAACATCTGTCAAGGTGATTTTCTGGACATCTTTTGTAGGACTAAATCCATTTGAGAATCCACCATTATTACTAATGTGAATAACCGTGTTAGCGCCTACCACTTCAAAATGTAAGAATGAGGCCAAGTTGCCAGAATCCACTCCAGTATGACTTTCACCTGAGAGCAAATCTCGCAAGTCAAGCACATCGCCACCTGCTCCGACTGCTGCTGGGTCAAAGTCAGTGATTACATCCGTTGCTGGTGCACTTGTCGTGCCTCTATCGGCAAGTTCCCATCTAAACGTATCAACAATACCCACGCTACCGCCAGTTAAAGTATCGTTTCCAGCTCCACCCAGAATAACATCAGCACCCAAGCCGCCATTGATGATGTCATTACCTACGCCGCCAGCAATATAGTCGTCACCGTCATTACCACTCAATGTGTCATTGCCATCATCGCCATAAATTTGATCTTTGCCCGTACCACCGCTAATCGTATCGTTGCCTGCGTTTCCGTAAAGTTGGTCATCGTCAGCATCACCATTAATAATATCGTTGCCATCACCACCACGAACAATATCAAAGCCGGCACCAGCATTGATCGTATCATCGCCCGCTAAGCCAGAAATATTTTCGTTTCTAGCGGTGCCGTTAATGGTGTCGTTAGCCGCAGTACCTGCGAAATCATCAATTATATTATTCAGCGTTAATGTTGCCGTTGATGTATCACCGTCAATATCACGTAGAGTATAGTTGATTAACTCTGGTGCAGGTGCAGGAGTACCACCTGTAGCCAAGATTGTTTGATATGTTACAGAGAAAATACTGCCTTCACTGCCTGGGTATGAACTAGTATCTATAGTACCTGAATCAACAATTATCTTACCGATACCTGCAAATGGTATTGTCACGTTACCTTCTGCGTTGGATGCAAATTGGCCAATTAAATCACCATGCACATCGTACACATTGTAGTTAAATGCGTTAGTACCGCCTAAATTACTATTGCTTGCGTCTACATTAAGCACTACACCTTGAACCCCGCGCGGATGAAGTGCTGTGTTAAATGTAATCACCAAGCTTTCCAAATCATCTATCTTGTTGTTGTTATTTCCACCACCAGTGACGCCTGTACCATCACCACCGACAGGGTTCACAGTTGCACTACCTTCAGTAGCACTTGCTCTAGCTATTGCAGTAAGTGTCAACCCTGCGGTTGCAGCAGTGGTAATGTTACCAGCAGTATCAAGATTATAGGTAGTTGACGCGCCGACTACATTGTTAGAAATATCTGCTGTAGGTGGTGTGTATCTATAATAACCTGATGCATTAAACACCAATGAAGATCCACCGGCAGACGCTGTCCAAGTGAGTGTGTTCACGCCACCGACGTTAGTTACGGTATAGTTGCCTCCTAATGCCGCAGTTGAGCCAACTAAAGTTGTTAAGTCAAACGTTACCCCCTTAAATACAATGGATGAAACTCTTCCACCATCGCCAGGATTATCCTCGCCAGAACGGTTGGAACTAAATGACGTAAGCGCGACGCTATCGCCACCATCAGTTCCAATGGCTGATATGACATTGCCTTCAAAGAATGTCTGCCCGCCACGTAAGGTATCAATGTCATTGTTAGCATCAGGTTTACCATCGACAATTTGTAAGGTTTGTTTACCGCTAGCGGTATCACCATCGCCATCAGTTGCTGTAAATTTAATATCAAACTGTTCGCCTTCAGCTGCAAAACCAGCGGTTTGGTATACGTATTCACCAGTTCTAAAGTTGAATATCAGAATACCATCTTCAAATCCACGGGCGTCATTTAAAGTGAGCGTATCGCTAGGTGATGGAATACCTGCTTGAGGTGCGCCACCCCCCACCACAGTAATTGCGCCTGTTATTGGGTTAAAGTTAAATGTCACATCGGCATCTGGCACATTATCGCCATTGGTATCTAAGCGCATGATGAGTTGGCTGATGTAACCGCCATCCGCACCAAAGTTAAGGCTGGAGTTAGCTGTACTACCTGCTACAGAACCACCAAAAGTTGTAGGTACAGAAGCTAACAGCACTTCGTCCAACGTAGCTACATTGGTCACAATAATGGCATTATCCTTAACACCACTGTTGTCACTATCTACATTGTGAATGTTATTCAACTCCGTTGGGTTACTAATATCTGACGCAATACCAATCGCATAAGTTGTTACATTATTTGCAGTAGCAAAAGCTCGGTATCCATTTGCAGCAGGGTCCGTAATATCGCCAACTGTCGGCACACCATCCGAAATAAAGTATGTGGTATATCGCTCACCCACCACTGGTGGGGTCATTGCAGCTTGCGCTACTTGCAAGGCTGCCTCATAGTTGGTACCTCCACCCACTACAAAGTTTGCAGGGGTATTAAGGGCTGCAATTGCACTAGCAGCGGTGGTGAACGTACCCCTATTAGTCGCAGTCGCATCAAAATCAATTAAAGTAATGCTGACATTACCGCCTTGGCTAAAGTATTCGTTAATGACTGCAGTAACTGCCTGCAAGGTTGCCTGCAAGCGGTTTTGAATGGTAACTGTGCCGTTTGCTGCAACGTTTTTAACTTCGCCAGCCATACTGCCAGAACTGTCTATTACAAATACCAGGTTTTGTTTTGGCAGCACGCCTTGCTGAACCTGCACAATGGCATCTTGCACAGTAGGCACATCATCTACCACATCGACTGTCAGAGTTGCATTATCAATCTCGCCTGAAACAGAGTTCGTAAGTGTATAGTTAACTGTAAAGCTATCATTCGTGCCCGCGCCATCTGTGGTTCTGCCTACCAAATCAACCACATAATCGCCCTTAACATTGCCACCAAAGTTTTGCGTGTAAATTGTTATAGTTGCGATTGCACGTGAACCGCTTGTCGTATCTGTTACTGTGACAGTCACCACACCATTGCCATCTGGCGCTGAAGCTGTAACTGTGCCACCTGTAATAGTGCCGCCAGAGATTGTGAGATCACTAAAGCTACTTACACCCGTATCATTACCTAAAATATTGCCCGTTGCTCTCTCAATGGTTTGTGCTTCTTGCGTACCTCCAGTTTGAGCGCCATTTTCATTGATACCAGACTCGTACACAGTTGCAGAATCGTTATTTGCAGTCGTGGTCGTATCATAGTTCATGGTGAGCGTAGCACTTGAAGTAGTACCGTCACCATCTCTCAATGTATAGGTGAACACATCTGAAACGCCCGTTGGTTCTGGAATCACGGTAATGCCATCTACTCTGAAATGACTTCCTCCTGCAGTAGAGCGCACCACCACATAACTAAATGCAGCACCTGATGATATATTGATGTTGGTTAAACCATCGGCATCCCCTGCGGTTGTACCGGATGACACAATTGTCCCAGCGGCGTTATAGGTTTCCCATGTAGCTACTTCACCAGTAAATAAATTACTTAACGCAATACTGGTCGATTTAGATGCAACTCCTAAACCAATAACAAGCTGTTCCCCATTTTCGGTTCTATTAGTATTGGTATCACCTGCATTTTGCTCGGCACCTACCCCATCGTCTGCCTCGCCTGCGTTCTCCTGAAATCTTGCTCTTGCGGCAGAAGTCGCATTTAGATTTGCTAAGTTCAACCCACTATTCACATTACCTGCTGTGTTATAAGGCTCAGCGGTATCAAAACCATACAAATTAACCCCTGCTGCTGTAAAACTGGCTACACCTGTAGGGTTAGTCACTGTTATTGGCGCTAACGATGCTGTGTAAGTGTAGCTACCATCATCCTGATCAATCACCAACGTACCTCTGGTAGTGACAATAGTGCGTACGTTACCTGCGCCTAATGTATTTGAAACTTGCGTACCTGCGGTTAGCGTCACATTAGTCAGGCTATGTGGCGTATCAACATTTAATGTATCTGCCGTTATGCCACCTGCGCCGGTGATCACGTTACCTGCAACTGTATTGCCAATGCCTACGCTATCAATATCATTATTCGCAACTGGTCCTGTGTCTGTAAGGGTGATACTTACCGTTACCCAAGCAGTATTTAAACCTCCATCAGTCGCCCGATATGCAAAAGTATCCACATCGGCGGCTACATCAGAATGGTCTCTCGCTGGCGCAGTGTAGGTATACGTACCGTTTGTATTCATTACAACGGTACCACCTAATGCAGTAGTTATTGTGTTGGTACCGTTAGCTGTAAGCGCGCCTGCGCCACTGGTAGTAGTAGCAAACTGTGCCACTGTAAGCGTATCACCGTCTGGATCTGTATCATTTACCAAAACCGTAGATTTGAGAGTGGTTGTACCTTCAACTGAAGTATAAGCGTCTGCACTAGCAACCGGTGTCTCATTTACATTCGTCTCATTTAAGGTGATGGTAGCCGCACTGCTGTTGCCAGCTGAATCCAAAACCGTTACGCCGTAGTTACGACTGTTTGGCGCCGTTTCAAAATTGTTCGCACCAGACGCAACCCCCGCCGCCGTAATCGTAACTACGCCAGCGTTGCTAATTTGGTAGAAACCGTCCGCACTCGTATTTGTCCCCGTCGCCGCAAAACGGTAAATTATCGCGTCTGTAGCAACTACAGTAGCCACAGTGGCGCCTGTCACTTGGTTTTCTGCATAAGAGAATGTCTGCGCCGAAATCACTGGCGGTGCCGCGTCAACCGGCACCGTATCACTGCCACCGGTACCATTGTTGCCGGCTGCGTCTGTATAGGTGTTGTTGGCTACACTCACGCTGCCCGTACCGCTAAAGCCAGGCGTTGCCGTATAAGTCGCGGTGTACACCAAGGG
>JBGANY010000005.1:0-118167 GCA_044222005.1 Methylotenera sp. | reverse complement strand
GCGTGTGCTAGGCGCCATTTACCCGCACTAAAATTCCCGCATTAAGCCACAAGCATCTTTCATACTTTATAATAATCACATTATCAAAATCAAAAAAGTTCGTTATGAAACCAACCAAAGCCACCATCACCTTTGATAACACCCTCAAGCCCATTGAATTGCCGGTGCTTTCCGGCACGGCGGGTAATGATGTGATCGATATTCGCGCGCTGGGCAAGCATGGCGTATTTACTTACGATCCGGGCTTTATGTCCACCGCCTCGTGCAGTTCGCACATCACTTTTATTGATGGCGAAAAAGGTCTGCTTTATTACCGTGGCTACCCCATCGAACAACTCGCGGAGCATTGCGACTTTCTGGAGGTTTCCTATTTGCTGATGCATGGCGAGTTACCCAACGCCGCACAAAAAGATGAGTTCACCAAAACCATCAGCAGCCACACCATGCTGCACGATCAGCTCAACAATATATTCCGCGGCTTCAGGCGCGATGCGCACCCCATGGCCGTCATGATTGGCGTTGTGGGTTCGATGTCCGCATTCTATTTCGATGCCATGGACGTGTACAACCCACAGCACCGCATTATCTCGGCTTATCGCCTGCTGGCCAAAGTGCCTACCATCGCGGCCTGGAGCTATAAATACAATTCGGGCCAGCCGTTTATGTACCCCAAAAACAGCCTGAATTATGCTGAAAACTTCATGCACATGATGTTTGCCACACCGTGTGAGGAATACACGCCCAACCCGGTGCTGGCCAAAGCATTCGAGAAAATCCTCATTCTGCATGCTGACCATGAGCAAAATGCATCGACCTCTACTGTTAGATTAGTCGGCTCCAGCGGCGCCAACCCGTTTGCCAGCATCGCGGCCGGCATCGCCTCGCTGTGGGGGCCTGCGCATGGCGGTGCGAATGAAGCCACGCTCCAGATGCTGGAAGAAATCGGCGATGTGTCGCGCATTGACGAATTTATCAAGCGCGCCAAAGATAAAACCGATACTTTCCGCCTGATGGGCTTTGGCCATCGCGTTTACAGAAACATGGACCCACGTGCCGCCATTATGCGTAAAACCTGCCATGAGGTGCTGAACGAACTTGGTCTGCAAGACGACCCGATGTTTAAACTGGCGATGGAGCTGGAAAAAATCGCGCTGGAAGACGAGTATTTTGTCAGCCGCAAACTATACCCGAATGTTGATTTTTACAGCGGCATCGTCATGCGCGCCATGGGTATACCTAACTCTATGTTTACCGCCATCTTTGCCCTTGCCCGCACCGCAGGCTGGATAGCGCAATGGAGCGAGATGAACGCCGACCCAGAACACAAGATTGGTCGACCAAGACAGCTTTATACGGGTGAAGCCAGACGTGAGTTTGTGCCGATTGAGAAGCGAACTTAAAACATATTTAGGATAGCAGACCGGAAGGAGATTCGAGATGGACAGCGAGAAATCGTTACTCACCTAGAATCGCAGCGGGCTCTCGCGATGGAGCAGCTCAGGAAGTCGCAAGAACGAGTTGAGGAATCGGTTGGTCTGCAAAAGGAAGCGTTGCGACGCCAGCAGAGCATCATGCGTATAGTAGTGCCAGGTATTCTAGTCTGCATTGCAGCCATTGCTTACCTGGTGATTAGATACCTCTAATGACGCGAGAGACTCACATCCGGCGCAATTCGCTTTGCTATCGACATCCTACTACACCTAAAACAACACTTCTGCAAGCCGCATGGATATTGCCTCACAGGGCATTGTTAAATCACCCTGCAAAGCCCAATAGTTTTAAAGATTTATACATTTCACTTCCCACCGCGCCATAACCGCGTGCGTTGGGATGTATCTGGTCTGATTTCAAATCCCGCTTCGAAAGCACATCTGAAAACACATCTTTAATCAGCGGCGTTGCAGTTTCTTCGGCAAGTTTTTCATACATCGGATGATCGGACAAATTACCCACAGCAGCTTTTAATGCACTAATCTCGGGGATTGCCACCAAAATGGTTTTAACACCTTGCGCTTTGGCGAGCGACAAGATGTTTTTAAGATTGGTCACGATCTCGCTTTGCGGCGCCTGGTGCAGTAAATCGTTGCCACCGAGCTCCACAATAAGCAATTTCGGCTGATGCTGTTCCAGCAGCTCCGGCAAACGCTCCAGCCCGCCCGCTGTGGTGTCACCCGGGATGCCTGCGTTAATGATGTTCCAACCTGTGGTTTTAGCCAATAAGGTTGGGTAATCTTCGCCCTGGCTTGCGCCAGTCCCGTAGCTTAAACTATCACCCAGAATGACCACCGTGGCGCCTTTGGGGATGGGCGGGTATTTTTCACCTTGGCTACAACTTGCCAGTATTAAAATGAACAGCAAATAAACAAGTTTTTTCATTACCGAAACCATATTAAAACCCAAATAAAAAGCCAAGCATTTGCTTGGCTTTTTTAATTGGATCAGCGAGTTAAACGGAGAATCTCTAAACAGAGAAAGAGCTGCCGCAGCCGCAAGTAGACTGCGCATTAGGGTTGCGGATCACAAATTGTGAGCCCTGCAGGCTATCCGTGTAATCAATCTCTGCGCCCATCAAATATTGCAGGCTCATTGGGTCGATTAATAAGGTCACGGTATCTTTCATGACTTGTGTGTCGTCTTCGTTCACTTCTTCTTCAAAGGTAAAACCGTACTGAAAGCCGGAACAGCCGCCGCCGCTAACAAATACACGCAACTTGAGGTCAGGCGTACCTTCCTCTTCAATCAGCTCTTTCACTTTTTTTGCCGCATTGTCGGTAAACACCAACGGGCTTGGCATTTCTACATCTGGCATATCTGTAACTGTATCCATTTTTTCTACTCCTTAAAACCTTTATCGAAAGACCATGTATTTGGTCAATTGTTCAATCTAAAAATTTATTCTATATCTTCAGGTGCGTTATCACCCATATACACAAGCTTGCCTTCTATCACCGCGCCGGTGTGCATCTCGAGCGATTTGTAATGTAAATCACCCGTGATGCGCGCCTTGGTTTGCAGCTCAATAAAATGGCTGGATTTCACCGCGCCTATGACTTTGCCGTTGAGCACGATTTTTGCCGCTGTCACCGCGCCTTCAATACTGCCATGTTCACTAATAATCAGCGTGCTTGGCGTGCCGTTCTGTTCGGTCACATCACCACGAATGGCGCCATCGACACGCAAACCGCCACTAAAATGCAAATCGCCTTCAATACGGGTATCGGCACCTACTAGCGTATCAATGCGATTATCAATTTTGTTTGCTTTTTTAAAAAACATCTATTTCCCTAACCTGGCTTTAGCTAAATAATGAGCTAAAAATATTATTTTGACCTTTTGCCGCCCACCATATTTTTATAGAAGAATAAATCTTCCTTAATCTTAAGGTTCTCATCTTGAACGCTTGCAAGCTCTTTGGCAAGATTATTATTGGTTGCCAGCTCCACTTGCAGTTCACGCTGCGCGCCCACCAATTTGGTCTCCAGCTCTTTATTTTCAAGGGTAACTTGCTTTAATTTTTCGCCAAGGTTCTCAGTATCGCGCAACATCCAATACGCCGATGCGAAACCTAATGCCGCAAAAAAAACAGCCAGCAAAGCGCGGAAATACCAAGGCCGTTGCGAACGCACCGCGACCTGCTTGGCGGTAAGTCCAAAATGACGGCGGATTCTGCTGCGAACTGGTCTCATTTCAACAAACCCGGTTACGGAAGCAGCGGAACAACTTCTAGACCTGCGGCTTCATCGAAGCCGAACATAATATTCATGTTTTGCACCGCCTGCCCTGCCGCCCCTTTGACTAAATTATCCTGTACCACCAGCAATGTCAAATAGCCGGTATCTGCTTGTTTGTGCAAGGCAATCCGCAGATTATTGGCGCCGCGTACAGAGCGCGTTTCCGGCAGACTGCCCGCCGGTAAGACATCGACAAAGCGTTCTTGTTCATACCTTTTTTCATACATTGCCTGCAAATCTGTGCTATTGCCTTTGGCGGTAAGCTTTACATAAATGGTCGAGAGCATGCCACGTATCATGGGAATAAGGTGCGGCACAAAAATCAGATCGAGCTTATCGCCTGCCAGTTGAGTGAGCTGTGCGTGAATTTCCGGATGATGCCTGTGGCCCGCTACGCCATAGGCTTTGAGATTATCACTCGCTTCGGCAAATAAAGTACCGATTTCAGCTTTTCTGCCTGCGCCCGATACGCCTGATTTCGAGTCAGCAACAATGGGGGCGGAAAAATCGATAAGACCTTGCTCCAGCAGCGGTGCCAAGCCAAGAATTACCGTGGTGGGGTAACAGCCTGGGTTGCCAATCACCTGTGCACTTTTGATTTGCTGCCGATACAGCTCTGGGATGCCGTACACCGCATTTTTGAGGATGTCGGGGCAGCTGTGCGGCAGTTTGTACCATTTTTCAAATACTGCAATATCCTGCAGCCTGAAATCTGCCGCAAGATCGATGACTTTAACGCCTGCTGCCAACAGCGCCTGTGCCTGGCTCATGGCCACGCCATGCGGCGTTGCAAAAAACACCACGTCGCAAGTCCCTAAATTGGCGCTTGCAGGGTCGGTAAATACCAAATCGATATAGCCGCGCAGACTGGGGAACATGTCAGCCACCGGCATCCCGGCTTCACCACGAGAAGTAATGGCGGCAAGCTCTACCTGCGGATGCACCGCCAGCAGGCGCAACAACTCGACACCTGTGTAGCCGGTGCCGCCAACAATACCTACTTTTATTTTTTTATTTGCCATAAGTCATATCATAACAAAGTTAATGCATTAAATAAAAAAGGCCGCAATCGCGACCTTTTTTAATACTAGACGCCTAATTAGCGTTTAGAGAATTGTTTACGGCGGCGTGCTTTGCGTAAGCCCACTTTTTTACGCTCAACTTCACGCGCATCACGCGTTACGAAACCTGCGTGTGACAATGCGCTTTTCAACGCTGCATCGTAATCAATCAAAGCACGTGTAATGCCGTGACGCACTGCGCCGGCCTGGCCGGATTCGCCGCCGCCCACCACGTTTACCATGATGTCGAAACTGGCTGTGTTGTTGGTAAGTTCCAGCGGTTGACGCAAAATCATACGTGAGGTCACACGTGAGAAGTATTCGTCGGCAGGCTTGTCATTCACAATGATATTGCCTTTGCCAGATTTTAAAAACACGCGCGCTACTGAACTTTTGCGGCGGCCTGTACCATAATTGTATTTGCCAATCATTTGTATATAACCTTAAATAGTCAATGCTTTTGGTTGTTGTGCAGCATGTTCATGCTTGTCGCCAGCATAAACTTTCATTTTTTTAATCATTGCGTAACCCAGCGGGCCTTTTGGCAGCATGCCTTTTACTGCTTTTTCTAACGCGCGGCCTGGGAAACGATCCTGCATTTTAGAAAATGTCGTCGTGCTGATACCGCCTGGGTAACCAGAGTGACGGTGATATTCTTTATCAGTGGCTTTTGCGCCAGTTACTTTAATTTTGTCGGCGTTAATCACTACAATATAATCACCGGTATCCACGTGAGGCGTGTAAATGGTTTTATGTTTACCACGTAAACGGTGCGCTACTGCACTTGCCAAGCGACCCAACACCAAATCGGTTGCGTCAATCACGAACCAGTCGCGTTGCACTTCGTGCGATTTAGCAGAAAAAGTTTTTCCAGAGAAAATATTCATAGTCTGACTACCAATACATTGCTTATAAAATCAAGAGGGCGGATTATATGCCCTCGAACGAAGGCTTGTCAATTGCCAAGCACGGATTATTTGTTGATTTTTAATGTATTTAACTTTATAACGCTGTTTTCTTGGAATCTGCTTTAGATTTCAGTGCGCGTGCCGATAGATTATTTAGTTGGCACACCGATTGCTTATTACCAATGCAAGACCAAGGCGAAGAATAAAACATCGAAAGCCGTACTTAAAATAAACAGGTGAGCGATATGCGAAGCAATTATACACTTAAACAGGCGGTGGTTACCGCATTGACCATACTGGCCATTGGCACGCAAAGCCAAGCGCTGGCGCTGGGTTTGGGCAATATCGAGGTTAAATCACACCTCGGACAACCACTGCGCGCGAGCATCAAAATACAAGGCGCCGCTGAACTGAAAAATGAGGCTTGCTTCAGGGTAATTAACGATAACAGCGCAGAAAACCAGCTTGCCAACGTAGATTTCAAGTTATCCAAAGCTGTCGATGATGTCGCGATTTTGACAGTCACCACCAGCCACGCCATCCATGAACCGATTGTTAATTTATCTGTAATCGCGGAATGCGACGCCAGCATGCGCCGCGATTATGTGCTGCTGCTAGACCCGCTGTTGACTGCCGAAGCAGAAAATCCGGCTGCTGAAGCTGCTGTAAACACTGACGACAAAGTCGATGCAACAGCCAATGGTACGATCACAACCGCCGCTCATCAACAAACCATCAATGTGCCCGTAACCTCTTCAAAAAAAACTTCCGGAAAAAAACAGAAAAATAGCAAAAACGCTAATATAAACACTGTACTGACTGCCGGCTATCACGTTGAGAAGCCCGCAGGTGCAATCGCTGCCGGCGCTGAAAATAATGTTCCAAAAGAAAATAAGCCGCGCCTGAGCATTTCTGGCGGTGATGCTTCAAATATTAACTTGAACAGCGCTCAGCTACGCCTGGACAGAGAATTGCATTTCACACCGGATACCGCGCCACAAGCGCTTGCGGCCGAGGTTGAAATCCAAGACGAAATCACTGTGATGAGCAATCGTCTGGCACATCTTAAACAGCAAATCGACACGTTGGCACAGGCCAATCTTAAGCTTAAAAGCGAAAATCAGCTTAAAGCACAGCAGTTAAGTGAAGCTAACGCGTTGAATAATAAGCTGGATTTTATCGGATATATATTAGGTGGCGGATTGCTGATGGCGGGCGTCAACATTGCTGACAAATGGCGCCGGCGCCGTCAAATTCAGCAGCTTGAAAATGCCCAACTCGCATGGGTGAACAACAGTAAAGCAACTACTAATTTTGGCAGCTTGGAAGAATTTGATACAAACGACGATTTTTTCGAACTTGAAACCCATCGAGAATTAAAGAACGCCGCTGAGAAGTCAGCGGAAATTACCGACGCTTCTGAGGCTAAAAAAGATTCAGAAGTGTCTTTTACTGTTGAAGAATTTAACGCTGACCACAATGTGCTGGACCATGCCGATGTGTTCTTGTCCCACGGCCGCACCAGCCTGGCAATTCAGCTGTTACAAAATCATCTGCTGGATTTCCCGAAGCAATCGGTCACCATCTGGATGTACCTGCTCGATTTGCTTGCCAAAGAGAATCTGCAGGCGCTGTACGAACAAACCGCGCTTGAGTGCAAAGAACACTTTAATATCAAGATTGCGGATTTTTCCAGATGCGAGGACGAATCAAACAGCAGTCTGGAATCTTACCCGCGCATCGCATCTGGCCTGCAACAGTTTTGGGGCAAGCCTGCCGCACTGACCTACCTGGATGATCTGATTTACAACAGCCGCCTGGAAGTCCGCGTGGGCTTTCATAAAAATGTGATTGAAGAACTCCTCTTATTAAGAAGCGTAGCACAGGAAGAACTAAGAACGGCTGAAGTGATTCAAATGGACGAGAAGAAGCTGGCGATGAAAGAGCTTAAAGAAGCACAGCTTGCAGCCAAAAAAGAAGCCAAATTAAAACAAATAGATGAAATTGCGATTAAAGAAACTGAAAAGCTGGCGCTTGAAGAAAAAGTAACACCTTTAGAAAGATTTGAATTTAATTTGGTCGAGTATAAATAAAAGCATTCAGTGGACGATGTAATACTCGATCGCCAGGCCGACAAATATCACCAGGCCGATCCAGTTGTTGTGCAAAAACGCTTTAAAACAATCAGCTCTGTTACGGTTTCTTATCAGAATGTATTGCCTGCAGGCCAATACCAGAGCGGCTGCCAGGCTAATGTAATAATACTTTCCATAACCCATGAATTGACCCACATACACCAATAAACCCAGCATGACTACATAACAAGCCATTACCGCAATCACGTCGTATTTGCCAAAAAATATGGCGGAAGAGTTAATACCGATTTTCAAATCATCGTCCCGATCTACCATTGCATATTCCGTGTCATAAGCGATCGCCCAAAATACGTTGGCCGCCAGCAATACCCAGGCCAGCGGTGGGATATAATCATTCACGGCAGCAAATGCCATGGGAATGCCAAAGCCGAACGCCACACCTAAATAAGCCTGCGGGATCACCAGAAAGCGTTTGGTAAATGGATAGGTTGCGGCCAGAAATAAGGCTGCAAAAGATAGCAAAATCGTGGTTTTATTAAACAGCAGCACCAAACCAAACGCCAGCATACATAAGCCGGCAGCCAGTAAATATGCCTCTTTCACACTCACTTCACTCGTGGGAAGCGGACGATTTTTGGTGCGCTCCACCAAGCCATCAAACTTACGGTCAGCGATGTCATTCATCACGCAGCCCGCGCTGCGCATCAGTACCGCGCCGGTAACAAAAATCAGCAAGACAATCCAATCCGGAATGCCGCGCGAAGCCAGCCACAATGCCCACAACGTCGGCCATAGCAACAGCAAAATGCCGATGGGTTTATCCAAACGCATTAAACGCTCGTAAGCGTCTAGTTTTTTAATTATGTTTTCAAAATTCATTTTAATAATTGTTCTAAAAAAACTTCAGTAACGAGAATTCTAGCGCAATTTAAGCTGAAAATTGAGCGACGCGCCCACAACGCTTTTGGGGCCACAGACATGTGCTCTGCAACCCGCATGGATATTGGATGGTGGCGCGGCAGTTTTTTATATTCCAAAGGAGTACGCTTTACTTTTGGGTTAGCAAACAAAGTTGCGCCGAGCGGTTTATTGCCTAGCCTGCCAAGTCCATGCCATGCGCCTCTCAGACTTGCTCTTGGCAAAACGCTATGCGCGAACACTACGGGTTGGCCGTTGCCAAACAATAACACTTCACGAATCAGTGCATGCTGATTGGCTTTCAGGCCAAGCATTGTAGCTTCATCTACCAACGCTTTAGCATTCTTTTGCAGCACTGGCTGCACAGCAAATCCGCGGTAACGCGCTTTCAAGCACGCCGTCAGCGAACTGTTATCCATCAGCCAGGGCCGCAAATTGCCGCTCCATAAAGGCCTGGCAAGCCATCCTGACTTATTGTGATGCTGATACATATGAATTTTCATTGATTAAACTTTCACCAAGTCGCCAGCATGGCTCAACCACCGCTCCAAATGCTTTTCTACCGCTGCCGGATATTCCTTTATGAGTTTGTCCGCCATGTTTTTCGCTGCTTCCAGCAAATCGGCATCACGCTCCAAATCGGCAATTTTCAGCATCGGCACACCGCTTTGGCGGGTGCCCAGAAACTCACCCGGGCCGCGTAAATGTAAATCGGCTTGGGCAATCGCAAAACCATCGTTGCTTTCATAAATCACCTTAAGCCGCGCTCTCGCAGTTTCTGAGAGTTTGTTTTGATAGAGCAAAATGCAAGTGCTTTTGGCCGCGCCGCGTCCCACGCGGCCGCGCAACTGATGCAGCTGACTCAGGCCGGAACGCTCTGCATGTTCAATCACCATCAAACTGGCATTGGGCACATCCACGCCCACTTCAATCACCGTAGTGGCAACTAATAATTGTATGCTGCCTGCGCTGAATTGCGCCATGACTGCCTGTTTTTCGGCTGGTTTCATGCGGCCATGCACCAGACCGATATTGAGTTCGGGGAAAATCGCTTGCATGTGAGCAAACGTATCATTGGCGGTTTGCAGCTGCAAAGCCTCAGATTCTTCAATCAGCGGGCACACCCAATAGGCCTGGCTGCCCGCCATGCAAGCCTCACGCACACGCTGCAGAACCTCATCGCGCCGTTGATCTGATACCAATTTGGTCACAATCGGCGTACGGCCGGGCGGCAGCTCATCTATCACCGAAACATCCAGATCTGCAAAATAACTCATGGAAAGCGTACGTGGAATAGGCGTGGCCGACATCATGAGCTGATGCGGTTCGGGCTCACCTTTTTTGCGCAAGGCCAGGCGCTGCTGCACCCCAAAGCGGTGTTGTTCATCAATGATCGCCAAGCCTAATTTATTAAATTGCACGGCGTCCTGAAACAGCGCATGCGTACCCACGGCAAGCTGGGCGTGGCTTGTTGCTATGTCAGCAAGTGCTTGCTCACGTTCTTTTTTACTTTGGCTGCCTGTGAGCCACGCGATATTCAGTTTAAGCGGCATCAGCCATGTTTCAAATTTTTTGTAATGCTGCTCTGCCAGAATTTCAGTTGGCGCCATCAAGGCGACTTGCCAGCCGTGCTCAATCGCCTGCAACGCAGCCATGCAGGCGACAACGGTTTTGCCACTGCCCACATCCCCCTGCAACAGGCGCTGCATGGGATGCGGCTGCGTCAAATCATGGCTGATTTCCGCCACTACTTTTTGCTGAGACTGGGTTAAAGCAAACGCCAGATTTTTTAATAACTGCGGCACTAAAATTTGCGAGGCCGCAATGGGCGGCGCGTCCAGACTGCGCCGCTTGGCATAATGCTTACGCATCGAAAGCTGTTGCGCTAAAAGCTCGTCAAACGCCAGTCTGCGCCATTCCGGCGTGCTGCGGTTTTCCAGTGCGCCTAAGTTGGCATCGGGCGGTGGGTTATGCAGTGATTGAATGCTTGCTGCAAAGCCGGGAAGATTTAACTGCTTATACACGCCTGCCAGCAAGGTTTCACCCAGCGTATCCTGATTGAGTGCAATCTGGATCGCCTTGCGGATACTGGGCTGCGTAAGCCCTGCTGTAGTGGGGTAAACCGGCGTAAGCGTTTCAGCAACCTGTGTTTTTTCGCCCACATGTTTGCATTGCGGATGCACCATCTCGTAACCAAAAAAACCATGACGCACTTCGCCATATACGCGTAATTTGGTACCGACTTTTAAAGCGGTAATTTGACTAGGGTAAAAATGCAAAAAGCGTAACGTCAACTGCCCGCTGACATCTTCCAGCCTGGCAATAAGCGCTTTGCGCGGCTTGTAAGTGACTTCGGCATGCACAATTTCACCTTCAACCTGGGCCGAATCGCCCAGCCGCAAATCGCGTATTAGCGTAATGCGGGTTTCATCAATATAACGCAGTGGCAAATGCAGCAACAAGCCCTGAATAGTCGAGATGCCGAGTTTGCCAAGACTCGCAATTAACGGTTTGCTAAAAACCTTAAAATCGGCAAGATTACTCAGATGAAGCCTTTAGGACATGGAGTTAAGTGAAACAACGTGCAAAGCGCATTTCAACAGAGCCCGCTATTGTATTTTTTCTTCATTGTGAACACCCTTGACGCGGTTGATCCGCACCACATCCGGTATTTTGCGCAAATTGCGCATTAATTCGGCCAAATGGATACGGTTGCGCACTTGCACGGTAAAATTCACATTCGAATATTTGCTGCCATCCGGCTCTTCCACGCTCACATTATCAATATTCGAGCCGACATCCGAGATGCCTGCAGCGATTTTTGCCAGCATGCCGCGCTCGTTGGCCACCACCATACGCACGTTTACCTTAAACAGTTTTTTATTGTCGGCATCCCATTCCACATCCAGCCATCTGTCAGGATCCAGCTTGAACTTGCGTATGTTGGGGCAATCATGCGTGTGGATAATGAGGCCCTTATCCTTATTGATAAAGCCTAGAATCGGGTCGCCCGGGATGGGTCGGCAACATTGTGCGAACTGTACCGCCATGCCTTCTGATCCGGTAATGGTAATGCTGTCAAATTTCTTTTGAGCATTCGGTTTTGAATTTTCAAACCCGTGCAATTCTGGATTGCCCGCCGTTAACTGATGCGCCACCATCAGACTCACGCGTTTACCTAAACCAATATCGGTCAGAATCTCCGATTTATGTTTGGCGCCATAATCGCGCATCACTTTATGCCACTGCTTTTCCGGTACTGCGTTCGGATCCACATGCAAAGCCCTTAACGCCATATTGAGCATGCGCTCGCCCAGATGGGCAGATTCTGTGGCTTGCAGTGTTTTTAGATAATGCCGGATATGTGAACGCGCCTTGCCGGTCACCACATAATTGAGCCAGGCAGGGTTAGGTTTTGCCAGCGCAGCGGTAATAATCTCTACATTGTCGCCATTGCGCATCTCGGTACGCAGCGGCGCGAGTTCGTTATTGATTTTAACCGCCACGCAGCTATTGCCCACATCGGTGTGCACCGCATAGGCAAAATCCACCGCGGTAGAGCCTCTGGGAAGCGCCAGAATATTGCCTTTGGGCGTAAACACATACACCTCGTCCGGAAACAGATCGACTTTGAAATTCTCTAAAAACTCGTATGAATCATCACTTTCGGTTTGAATCTCCAGCAAACGCTGCAGCCATTGATGGGTTTGCTGCTGCAAAGCCGTGAGGTTGGCATCAGTGGTTTTATACTTCCAGTGTGCGGCCACGCCCGCATTGGCGATTTTATGCATTTCCTCAGAACGGATCTGCACTTCGATCGGCGTGCCGAACGGGCCAAACAAAGTGGTATGCAGCGACTGGTAGCCGTTGGCTTTGGGGATGGCAATGTAATCCTTGAACTTACCGGGAATCGGCTTGTACAGGGCATGCAGGCATCCAAGCGCCAGATAGCAGCTGGCGGCATCTTTCACCACCACCCTGAACCCATATATATCATGCACTTGCGCCAGCGCCGTGGCCTTGTTCATCATTTTACGGTACACGCTGTACAGATGCTTCTCGCGTCCTTTGACATCCGCTTCGATATGCGCATCCGCCAGACGCTGCTTGATCTCTTCCAGTATCTTGCCGATCACCTCTTTGCGATTGCCGCGCGCCACCTTGATCGCCTTGGAAATCACGCGGTAGCGCATGGGATACAGATATTTGAAGCTTAAATCTTCAAGTTCCTGATAAACGGGATTCAGGCCGAGTCTATTGGCTATAGGCGCATAAATCTCCAGCGTTTCGCGTGCGATGCGTTTTTGTTTTTCTGATTTCATCGCATCTAGTGTTTGCATGTTGTGCAGCCTGTCGGCAAGTTTCACCAGAATCACGCGCACGTCCTGACTCATCGCCAGCAGCATTTTGCGGAAGTTTTCGGCCTGCGCTACGGTAGCGCTTTGAAACTCGATTTTATCGAGCTTGGTCACACCATCCACCAGCTCCCCCACTTGCTTACCAAACTTCTCGGTGACGGTCGCGACGGCAACCCCAGTATCTTCCACCACGTCATGCAGCAGCGCAGCGAGCAAGGTCGGCAAATCCAAATGCAGTTTGGCTAAAATACAGGCCACTGCAACGGGATGTGAAATATAGGGCTCGCCGGTTTTGCGCGTTTGGCCTTCATGCGCAGCGGCAGCATAGCGATAGGCCGCCCACACTTGCTTGATGTCGGCCTGGCTAAAATATTCTTTGAGTAAGAGTGTGAGCTGCGATGTTTCGGAATCTGCCGGCAACAAAGGCGGCTCGGCAGACTGGAAGGGTTCCGCTGATGATTTAAGAGCGGTTTTTGCCATGATTTTATGCTGAAACTTACATGCTCAAAGCTTGCTGGAAGCTTAAGAATGTGTACGGTGGTTTAAAATCTCCAAACCCACTTTACCTGCGGCGATTTCACGTAATGCAAGTACTGTCGGCTTATCTCTTTGCCCTACACCATGCACAAACGGATCGGAACCATTCGCCAGCTGGCGCGCGCGATACGCCGCAACCAGCGTCAATTGAAAGCGGTTAGGAATTTTTTCTAAACAATCATCTACGGTAATACGGGCCATAATAATTTCCTTTAAGTTAACTTTTGAATAAGGGCAGCGTAGCGCTGCAACTGAGATTGGGATTCAAGCCTGCTTGCACGAATGATCGCCATCAGGTCTTGCAAGGCTACCTCGAAGTTATCGTTGATTGTAACATAGTCGAACTCCACCACATGACGCATTTCTTCACGCGCTGCCGCAACGCGCTTGGCGATGACTTCCGCGCTATCCTGGCCGCGATTATTCAGCCGTTCTGCCAGCGTTTCTACCGATGGTGGCAGAATAAAAATGCTGACCGCCTGTGGATAAATGGCACGCACCTGCGCGGCACCCTGCCAGTCGATTTCCAGTATCACATCATAACCGGCCTGCAAGGCAGTATCCACGACGCTTTGCGAGGTGCCATATTTAGCGCCATGTACATCGGCACTTTCCAAAAAACCACCAGCAGATAAAATTTCTAAAAATTGCGCTTCGTTCACAAAATGATAATGCACGCCATTTTCTTCGCCGGATCGCGGTTGCCGCGTGGTGTGTGAAACAGAACGCTTGATTCGCGCGTCTTTAGCCAGCAACGCCTCGACAAGGCTAGTTTTGCCTGCACCGGAGGCGGCGGTCACTATAAACAGATTACCTTTCAGCATACATCAGCACCAATCCGGACTTGGCAAAGCGGAAAACACTTCTTTGAGGCCCTGGCCCCAGCCCTGCCTAACTTTGGCAAAGTAAGGATCATTTTCTGTAATGCGCTGTTGACAATCCGCATGGAAGCTATCGAGTCTGTAAAGCAGTAAGTCGATAGGCGCCGCTACCGAGACATTACTGCGAATGGTAGAATCAAACGAAATCAGGATACATTTCACCGCATCCATCATCTCGCTGTTATGCTTCACCACACGGTCGATAATCGGCTTGCCATACTTGGTTTCACCAATCTGGAAGTAAGGCGTTTCGCGGCAGGTCTCAATAAAGTTTCCTGCGGCATACACATTGAACAAACGCGGCTTTTCGCCTTTGATCTGCCCGGCCACCAGGATACTCGCGTTGAAATCGATACTATGATTTTTTAAATGTTCGCCGTCCCGCTCAAAGGCAGCACGCAGTTCTGCCCCCACCAATCCAGCCGCATCAAATAAGCTGTTCACGTTATGTAAGTGCTTACTCTCGGCTTCGTTCTTGTCAGTCGCGGCCCTTAAGCTGTTGATGACGGACTGCGTGATGGCCAGATTGCCTGCTGTCAGCAACACAATCACCCGCTCGTTCTTTAGTTCGAACACATGCATCTTTGGGGAAATGGCCACCTGATCTACGCCTGCATTGGTGCGCGTATCGGAGGCTAATACCAAGCCCTGTTCAAGCAGCAAACCTACACAATAAGTCATATGAATTATTCAAAAATAAATATCCTGAATCATACCATTTTGGATATTTGCTTACAGAAAAACCTACAGATTATTACTGGAAAATCAGTCAGTATTTTAAAAATGGATTTTTGAAAAACTACATGTGCCCTGCGGCTTCAGTCAGTTTGGCCACGTTTTCTTTTGTAAAGAAACCATCAAAACTACCATAACGTTGCACGTATTCGATAATGAGCGAAGAATGTTCAGAGGCGTTTGAAAAAATTTGTTTTAACCCCTGCTCTTTGGAGCCGATTACATCGAGTAAAAATTCTTTGCCGTTTTCCGCAATCGCATCCACCACAATATCAATGTGCTCTTTGCCATTCCTCTCGCCATCTTTTACCGAAATCGCCATGTGATGCAAACGCGGACCATAGTTACGCACAAAGGTCTCGGTAGGCGATGGCATGTGCTCTAAATGGTTAATAAAATAGGGAGTATTGTTCGCAGTAAATACCTTGGCCGGGCTTTTAGATTCAGGAACTTCATGTGCACTTTTGGTCACGTTGGTCGATGAGTTCTGGTCCTTGATGTTATAGGCACCCCAAAAATAATAGCTCGACCAAGACAGATACTCCAGTATCGCGACCTCTCGATTCTGACTGTATACACGCGTCGCAAGATGATCTATCGGTAACAGTAAATCACTGATGCCTAACTTATTTTGCAATGTCTTTGCTTCAAAGTAGGCTGCCTGAACTTCGGATTTGATCACGCTGACACCAAGTGCATACACCCTTAACTCATCCGGCTTGCGCTCCATATACGCCACAATATTGTAGGTGTAGGGTGATGGCTTGCTTACAGCGATATTGCCGGGCAATTCAAGCTTGCGTACTTCGTCCTGACTAAAAAACCTGAATTCGCGCTGCTGCTGCATCTGTACCACACTGTCTAAATCATCTACACGAATGATCTCGCCCATATACCGGCTATTCGGCTTTTTTGCCCCTATGGGGTAAATTTCGTTCAGACTTCTGAAAATACCCCTTAAATTAGGATCTTTTACTTCCCGTAGCAGAATATCCGGTGAATTTAAGTCGATGCGCAATACATGCGTCCAGTGTTTTTCGGTCTCCAACGTCACCAAGTAATGGTACGGTGTCATTAAAGCGAGCTCGGCAACATATTTGATTGAATGTTCGGGGTCAACCGTAATCATCAGCGCGTCGATTTCATGGATAATTGAGGTCAGACCAAGTTGATCCCGCTCTTCCAATAGTCGAACCAGGTTTTCTTCAAAGAAAAGGGAGTTTTCCTTATCCCCATGACGGCTGAATTTTAACGAATTGATCGCCATATTTTATTGTTGCGCCTGTTGTGCCTGTTTAAGAAATTCCGCCTGTTTAACAAGCTCAATTTGATTGATGCGATGTTGCTGATTGATTGGCATTCCGGCCTGATTCACCACCACGCTGGTGGCCATACCTTCTTCCCCGCCGCCAGAGCGCATGCCTGTCACGGGGCTTGCAGAACGATAATCCAGGCCTGAGGCCAGCCTGACATGCACTCCATGAATACGGCAGCCATTGGACACATCAAAGCTGTGCCAGCCCTCCCCTTGCAGCCAGACATCAGCCCATGCGTGGGTTTGCATCAAACTTCCATCCTCGGTAAACAGATAACCGCTTACATAGCGCGCCGGCAGGCCGATACTGCGGCAGCAGGCAATGAAAATATGCGCATGATCCTGGCAAACGCCTTGACCAAGCTGAAACGCTTCTCTCGCAGTTGTCGTTACCTCAGTCGCCCCTTTGATATAACTTACTCGGTCAAGCAACGCATGCATCATGTCTTCCAATGCCACATTCTGCCTGGAAGACGATGTTTGGTATGGTTTGGCAAATGCACGTATTGCGCCATCACTTGCTGTTAGCGGAGTATCACGCAAATAAATAGCAAGCGGCAATGCCTGTTTTTGCGTTAAATTCTGTTCCGGGTTATTTACAGCCAATCCTGTCTCTACCTCGCCAAAAGCGATGATAATAATTTCTGCATGGGGCGTATCCACCACCATGGTGTGGGTGGTATTACCATAGGAGTCTTCAACTGCATGCAGATTGCCATTTACTTTAATATCCCAGCGTTTTACATGCTGACCAAAACCATTTGGCGGTGTTAACCTGAGTTGCTGGATGGTGTAATTGACTGGCTCGCTATAAACATAGCGGGTATGGTGCTCAATACTTAGCAACATATCAACTCACTGCGGCGTTTAAAAACGTACGCTGGATTTCGGTACCAAGCAAATTATTGGATTCGATAAAATCGCTCAAAAATTCGTGTAAGCCGTCTTGAAAAATATCGTTCATTTTACCGTAATGCAATTTGGCATGCAGTTCTCCAGCAAGCCTTTTGGACTCACTCGCACGCATGCCGGAAAGTTGCTCCAGAATTGGCATGACCTCATCAAAGCAAGCATGTAGTGACCTCGGCATATCACATCTTAACACCAGCAGTTCCGCCACCCGCCAAGGGACGATTGTATCACTGAATATTTTTTGATACGCCTGAAAAGCCGATACCGAGCGCAACACCGCACTCCACTCATAGTAATCCACTGCGCCGCCAATCTCTTCTTGCGTAGGTAATAGCAAGTGATATTTCACGTCCAGCAAACGCGCCGTATTGTCAGCGCGTTCAATAAATGTACCTAATCTGACAAAGCTAAAAGCATCATCACGCAGCATGGTGCCAAAGCACACACCTCTGAACAGATGCGAGCGCGCCTTTACCCAATCGCAAAATTCACGCAAACCGCCTTTAGATAAATCCTGCCCGATAAACTGGCCAAACTCCAGCCATAGCGCATTGATGTTTTCCCAGGTTTCGGAAGTCATCGCGACGCGCACGGCACGTGCATTCTCACGCGCACTGCGCAAAGCGCTGTAGATGCTGGAAGGATTATTCATATCCATTGCCAAATAATGAATCACATCCGCAGCTAAAAACGCTTCGTGGTTATGCTTATAAGCTTCCAGATTGCCCGAAATTTCTAAGGCTGGAAGCCATAGCGCTGCTTCGCTTGCTGCGGCATTCGGCACCAGCGACATGTTATAGGTCACATCCAGCACGCGCGCCATATTCTCTGCACGCTCAATAGAGCGTGCCATCCAGTAAAGATGATCCGCAGTTCGACTCAGCATACCGGCTCCTCCACAGGAGTATCTCTTACTTTCGTAGACTGCTGCGGCAGATCCTCTAATTCTCCTTCCAGCACCCAGGTATCTTTGGTGCCCCCGCCTTGCGATGAATTGACCACCAGCGAGCCTTCTTTTAATGCAACCCGGCAAAGTGCGCCCGGCACAAGCGTCACGGTTTTTCCTGAAAGCACAAATGGCCGCAAATCGACATGTCGTGGCGCGATGCCTTTTTCTACCAGGGTTGGACATGTGGATAACGCCAGCGTAGGTTGCGCGATATAACTGGAAGGGCTGGATAAAATCCGCATCTGAAATTCTTCGAGCTCCTTTTTACTGGCTGCAGGACCTACCAGCATGCCGTAGCCGCCGGAACCTTGTACCTCTTTCACCACCAATTCATCCAGATGCGCAAGCGTGTACTGTAAATCATCCTCTTTGCCGAGCTCATAAGTGGGTACGTTTTCTAAAATCGGCGTTTCATCTAAATAAAACTTAATCATGGCCGGCACATGTATATAGGTCGCTTTATCGTCCGCTACGCCCGTACCTACTGCGTTTGCCAGAGTCACGCCACCGTTTCTATAAACCGAAAGCAAGCCAGGTACACCCAGCATCGAATTTGCACTGAATACCAGCGGGTCTAAGTAATCATCATCAATGCGTCTGTAGATCACATCAACGCGTTGCGGCCCCTGTGTGGTACGCATATAAACTGCGTTATTGCGCACAAACAAATCCTGGCCTTCTACCAGCTCGATGCCCATTTGTTGCGCGATAAAGGCATGCTCAAAATACGCGCTGTTATAGGCGCCGGGAGAAAGTAACACCACTGAGGGATCTTGCACCCCCGGCTGCGCCACCGCGCGCAGGTTATTCAGCAACACCTGTGGATAATGCTCTACCGGCGCAACCGAATAACGACGAAACAACTCAGGAAATAGCCGCATCATCATTTTGCGGTCTTCAAGCATGTATGAAACGCCGGACGGTGTACGCAGATTATCTTCTAATACATAGAATTGCGATTCGCTGGTGCGCACAAGATCTATGCCGGCAATATGCGCATAAATCTGATTCGGCACATCAACGCCGAACATCTCCGGTCTGTATTGCGAATTAGCCAATATGCTGGCGGGTACGATGCCTGCCTGAATAATTTCCTGCTTGTGATAAATATCATGCAAAAACATATTAAGCGCACGCACGCGCTGTATTGAACCAGCTGACAAATGCGCCCATTCTTTGGCGGATATCAAGCGGGGAATTACATCAAACGGGATCAGGCGCTCTGCGCCATCCTCCTCACCATAAACGTTAAAGGTAATACCAACGCGACGAAACAATACTTCCGCTTCGGCACGCTTAGTTGCAAGCTGCTGGTGCGGTATATCTTGCAGCCATTTATTATAGGCAGAATAAATCTCGCGGACATCGGCAGTATTTAGCTGCATTTCATCGAAAAACTGGGAAGCAGATTTTTGCATGGCATAAGTCTTTATTTGTTTAATAAAACTTAAGCAATGTATATACCAGTTTATTTTCTATTACAAATCAAATAGTTAATAAATAAAATTTTGATTTTTTGTTTTTTTGCACAAACTTGGTGCGATAATGATCCTTGTAATCTAGCAAATGCAACATTTATGCACTTATGCACTTATGCACTTATGCACTAAATTATGGCGATCGTACGTGGTCACTATTCAATATTCTGAATCTGCTCACGCATCTGCTCGATCAGCACTTTGAGTTCCATTGAAATCTGGCTGGTTTCGATTGCCACCGATTTTGAGCCCAGCGTGTTCGCCTCACGGTTCATTTCCTGCATTAAAAAATCCAGCCGCTTGCCTACAGCGCCCGCAGCATTCAGAATGCGCTTTACTTCCTCGATGTGTGAAGTCAGGCGCGAAAGCTCTTCATCCACATCAATACGTTGTGCAAACAACACCATTTCCTGGCGAATACGCTCGTCATCGTTGCTGTTAGTGGCTTCATTCAGTTTGGCAGTGAGTTTTTCCTGATATTGCCTGATTAACGCCGGCATCATCGGCTTCACTTTTGCGACATGCTGTTCTATCTGCTGCAAGCGATCCAAAATCACAGCCTTAAGTTTTGCGCCTTCGCGCGCTTTGGCTTCGATTAAATCCTGAAGCACGGTATTCAGGACGGCTTTCAAATCGTTTTCCAGCACCTCCATATCTAATGCCCCCACCACCATTACACCCGGCATTTGCAATATCTCTAACATATTAACCGGCTGTGTATGCGGAAAATATTGCGCAGCGGTTTTTGCACTTTCGGCTATTTGCTGCAAAACGGCATGGTTAAGCTGCGGCAGGTTCCCGTTGGCGAGATTGCGTACCAAACTGATACGGCAATCCACCTTGCCTCGCCCCAGTTTAGCCTGAATAAGTTCGCGCACGCTAGCCTCAAACATACGCAAATTGTCATCGAGTTTTAGTTGCAGTTCGAGATAGCGATGATTCACCGAACGCAGTTCGACCATCAAAATGCCGTTCGAAGTGTTGCGTTCTTGCGACGCAAAGCCCGTCATACTTAATATCATAGCCTGCTTTCTTAAAGTAATTGATGATAATTGTATCAAATACCCATGATTTTATGAGAGAATATTCCCAATTAGTTACCTTAACGATTATTATTTGAACCAATAGATGGCTACCAGTAAAAATCAACCTTTGCCTATCGGCTATATTCTGCAAGACTACATCATCACCAAAGTCTTGAGTACTGGCGGTTTTAGCTTTGTGTATCTTGCCCAGGACTTGAACAAGAATGTTGTCGCCATCAAGGAATACATGCCCACTGGCCTGGCCTTGCGCGAAGAAGGTGCCACAGTACTGTTGGGCACAGAGGATGATGCGGCTACCTTCAAGCATGGCCTCAAATGCTTTTTTGAGGAAGGCCTGGCGCTCGCCAAAATTGATCACAAGAACATCGTGCGCGTGATTAATTTCTTTAGAGAAAACAATACCGTTTACATGGTAATGCAGTACGAGCGCGGCAAATCGCTACAGGACTACATCCTCTCGCAACCAGAGCCCGTCAACGAAAAATTTGTTCGGCGCGTATTTGGTGAGCTGCTCAACGGCCTGCGCGAAGTACACACGCAAAAACTACTGCATCTGGATATCAAACCGGCCAATATCTATATTCGCCTGGATGGCTCACCAGTATTACTGGATTTTGGTTCTGCCAGGCAAACACTAACCCAGGTGCAATCCAAACTTTCACCCAGCTACACGCCCGGTTTTGCTCCACCCGAGCAATATTTTGAACGTAAGCAGCTGGGGCCCTGGAGCGACATTTACAGCGTGGGTGCAAGCATGTATTCCTGCCTGGCGAGGTCCGCCCCTATGGCCGCGAATCTGCGTGTAAAAGAAGATTCGTTGATACCTGCAGTCAAAATGGGCAAGGGGCTTTATACAGAAGAGTTGCTGCAGATCATTGATAATTGCTTGAAACTCGATTATTTGGAGCGGCCGCAGAGCGTGTTTTCCTTGCAGAAAACCTTGCTTGAAAACGTGCCTCCGCTAGTAATCAAAAAACCAAGCCTGGTACACAAAATCAAGCACGTACTGAATAAACCGCTGTAAGCATAGATTTACCAAATGAAATTCACTATTTATCAAAATAGCCGCCAGGGACCTAGACAGTATAACCAGGACAGGCTGGCCTATTCTTACAGCAAGGACGCCCTGCTGCTGGTGCTGGCCGATGGCATGGGCGGCCACCGTAATGGCGAAATTGCCGCACATCTGGCGGTTAAAACGCTTACCGAGGCATTCGAGCGACTGGCCGTACCGACGCTTAGCAGCCCTGCCAAATTTTTAATCGATCATATTCAGCAAGTACACGACATGATCGAGAACGTTACGCAGTCCGAAGAGCTCATCGAATCACCGCGCACCACCATCGTGGCCGCCATTATCCAGCGCGGTTATTTGTACTGTGCGCATGTGGGTGATTCGCGCCTGTATCATTTTCGTAATGGGCATCTGCTGTTTCGCACCGAAGACCATTCCGTGGTGCAATCGCTCTATAAAAAGGGCATGATCAGCAAAGAGGAAATGGCGACGCATCCTTACAAAAACAAAATCTATAATTGCGTCGGCGGCGAAAGCCCGCCGCAGATTGATTTGTCCGACAGGCACGAACTGCTTGAAGGCGATACCGTATTGCTGTGCACGGATGGCGTATGGGGCGTGCTTGATGACCAGCAGATCAAGGAAATCTTGCAGCAAAACAAGACGATTATTGATGTCACCACCGAATTAATGGACAGCGCCGAGTTTGCCAGCGATGAAAAAGGCGACAACATGAGCGCCATCGGTTTGCAATGGGGCGATCGGTTAATGAGCCAGTCTGCGGTTTCTACACAGCTGATGCCGCTGGGCGAAACGACCACCATCATTAATCCGGTCACGCACCAGAATCTTGAAGACACCGACCCGCTTGAACTGTCTGATGACGATATTGAAAAAACCATCGCCGCTATCCAGAACGCTTTGAACAAAACGCAGCAGAAGCCTAAGATTTAATACCTAAAATTTAAGTCTTAAGCTTTCGAAACCAGAATCTTAAAAAAATCCATGTTATAAAACCAATCGCATGGCGCATCGCTTATAATTGCCTTTTTCCATGAAACAATTATTAAGCAAATCAACATCATGCAAGCTCATCATCGTCCCAGCCAGCGCGCCAGTCATCAGATGCGCAACATTGAAATCATCCGCCATTACACCAAGCATGCCGAAGGCTCGGTATTGATCAAGTTTGGTGATACGCATGTACTGTGCACAGCCAGTGTAGAAGAAAAAGTGCCCGGATTTCTCAAAGGCAAAAACCAGGGCTGGGTGACGGCTGAATATGGCATGCTGCCGCGCTCCACGGGCAGTCGCATGGACAGGGAAGCCGCCAAAGGCAAACAATCTGGCCGCACACAGGAAATCCAGCGCCTGATTGGCCGCAGCTTGCGCGCCATCATTGATCTGGAAAAACTCGGCGAGCGCAGTATCCACCTGGATTGCGACGTGATTCAGGCCGATGGCGGCACACGTACCGCCAGCATTACCGGCGCGTATGTGGCATTGCATGATGCTGTTTCTACGCTGTTAAAAACTGAAAAAATTACCGAGAACCCGCTCAAACAGGCCGTGGCGGCGATTTCGGTGGGCGTATACAAAGGCGTGCCGGTGCTGGATTTAGACTATATCGAAGACTCCGACTGCGACACCGACATGAATGTCGTCATGACTTCAGGCGGCGGCTTTGTGGAAATTCAAGGCACAGCAGAAGGCGAACCGTTTGATAAAACTGCGATGAATGCCATGCTGGATCTGGCGCAGGCCGGCATTGCCGAACTGCTGAATAAACAAAAAGTTGCATTAGGTTTGTAAGTGTTAAAAAAAATCGTCATCGCCAGCGGCAATGCAGGCAAACTGCGCGAGATTCAACAGCTGTTATCACCACTTGGTATAGAAGCTGTGCCGCAATCGGCGTTTAATATTGCCGAGGCGGAAGAACCGTATTGCACTTTTATCGAGAACGCACTCGCCAAAGCGCGGCATGCCAGCCTGCATTCCGGTTTGCCTGCGCTTGCCGATGATTCCGGCATTTGCGTCGCTGCCCTGCAAGGCAAGCCTGGCGTGCACTCTGCGCGTTTCGCAAATATTAATAATAGCGAACCCAAAAACGATGAAAAAAACAATCAGGCACTGTTGAACGCGCTGGCAAACGAAACCAGCCGCTCGGCCTATTATTATTGTGCGATTGTGCTGGTTCACCACCATGATGACCCACAGCCTTTGATTGCAGAAGGCATCTGGCGTGGCGAAATATTAACCGTAACACGTGGCACAGGTGGCTTTGGCTATGATCCATTATTTCTGGATGTTGCTTCAGGTAAAACAGGTGCCGAATTAACGCCCGAAGCAAAAAACAAAATCAGCCATCGCGGCCAGGCATTGCAGCAATTGATCAAGAAATTACAGGATTTATCATCATGAAATCACCCCTGACATCTCTGCCGATATGGGTGCGCGACAACGGTAGTATCGTTTCCTGCACCGAAAAAATCAAAGTCATGCGCGAAAATTTTGAAGAAATCAAACAAATCGCCCAGGACGCGCTGGAAGATGGCTTGCTGATGGAAGTATCTGAAACACAAATGCGCGAGGCCTTGCACCATCTGGTCGATCAGCTTGTGAATCCTTATCTAAAACAAAAAGCAGCGATTGAAAAAAGTTATACCAATTAATCCGGAAGCAAGCTTTAACCTGCCTGCAAAGCCTATCAACACGCGCTCACCCATTTTAGGCGAAGCAACGCTATCCGGCCTCACCACTCCGCCGCCACTGTCGCTTTATATCCACATTCCATGGTGCGTAAAAAAATGTCCGTATTGCGATTTTAATTCGCACGAGTCACGCAGTGAGATCCCTGAAAAACGTTATGTACAGGCGCTCATTAAGGATTTAGAGCAATCCGTGCCGCGTGTTTACGGGCGCAAAATCAAAAGCGTGTTCTTTGGCGGAGGTACACCAAGCTTGTTTTCGGCGGACTCTATTGATGAAATCCTAAGCGCGATACGCATGCTTACGCCGCTGGAATATGGCGCAGAAATTACGCTGGAAGCTAACCCGGGCACAGTGGATACGGCGCATTTTGCGGGCTACAAGCAGGCGGGGGTAAACCGCGCATCCCTCGGCATACAAAGTTTCAATGCAGATCATCTCAAAGCGCTGGGGCGCATTCATGGTGACAGGCAGGCCATACAAGCGGCTGAATTGGCGCTTGATACCTTTGAGCGGGTCAATCTGGATGTGATGTATGGGCTGCCTAAACAAACGCTTACACATGCTTTGCAGGACGCGCAGCAGGCGGTCGCGCTTCAGGCGGATCATTTGTCTTTTTACCACTTAACTTTAGAGCCAAATACGCCGTTCTATCGCACGCCGCCGAGTTTGCCTGATGATGACATTAGTGCGGAAATGCAGGAAAAAATAGAAGCTTTGCTGGCTGAAAAAGGTTATGAACATTACGAAACTTCGGCTTTCTGCAAACCAAAAAGCCTGGCGCGGCATAACGTCAATTACTGGCAATTCGGCGATTATTTAGGCATCGGTGCGGGTGCACATTCCAAATTAAGTTTTCACGATAAAATCACCCGCGAAACACGCCACAAACATCCCAAAAGCTTTATGGAAAACGCCGAAAGCGGCAATGCCGTAGATAACGTTTGGGCGGTTGAAAAAGCCGATCTGGGCTTTGAATTTATGATGAACGCGCTGCGATTGAACAACGGTTTTGAAGCAAGGCTGTTTACAGAACGTACTGGCATGCCCTGGGATGCAATATCCATGAGCCTTGCAGAGGCATCAAATAAAGGTTTTATTACACAGCAACATCAATTCATTCAACCGACCCTGCTCGGCCGGCGTTACCTAAACGAGCTGCTGCAGATCTTCTTGGATTAACTTATTTCTTTACGTGTATCCAGCAGCGCAATCAGCAATAAGATTTCGCTTAATACCGCTTTGCCGAAACCCGTGCGTTCGCCGCCGCGGTTATCGGTCACCAGGCTGCGTAAATACACTGCCGCTGCATCATCAGGCCATGTACTGTATAGCTTTTCCATGATATGCGGAAACTCTTCCAGACTTTGTGCCACCACCATGGCGATTTCTGTATCCTGCCAAGCGGGCGCGATGACGTTAAAAGTCTCATGCAGACCAATGGCGTAATGTTCAAAATCCTGCTGCAGATTAAGTTTTCTAAAAATTTCCAATAAATACAGCCAGTGATGAATCGAGGCTTTCGGCTGTGATTCAATCGTCAATTTAAGGTGTGCGATCGCATCGCTGGTGCGATTGATGCCCATCAGCAGTCTGGCTTCCTCTAGCGTAGCTGCCAGCCTGGATTCTGCCTCCTTGGCCGCCTTCGCCAATGGGGCGGCTTGTGTAATAGTTTGATACCCGGCCTTTACCCGCGTGTTCTGCCAATGCCCGCCCATATCGGCTACGGTCGTCTGCATTCTGGTAGCCGCAAGGCTCATTTTTGCAGCCATATACTGCCGGTATTTTTTTAACAAATATGCGCTTAAGCCCGCCAGCAAGACCAAGGCCAGCAGCATTTTTATCAAGTCACCGCTTAAACTGTCAAATAGTGGATTTGTGGCTGGCTTTTCTGTTGCCGCCGCTTGCTGCTTGTCAATTGCAGGATGATCTAAATTCTTAAATACTTTTTGGGCTGGCTGGCTTAGCGTTTTGTCCAGCGCCAGTTTTAGTTCGTTTAACTTGGTTTGCAAAAAAATGAGTTTTTCATTCAATCTGGCCAGCTCTTCTTTCAAAAATGCATTTTTGCTGAGCAAAATTTCATAATCCTGCATTAACTTTGCTGGTATTTGCTCGATGCCATAACTCATTTTCAGTTTTTGGTTATCTGATTTTTTTCGCTCGGATTTAATAAGATGCGTTCTGACAGAAAGTGATTTTAAGGTGGGAATAATCAGCGACACCGGCGTTTCAAAACGCTCAGAAGGGTCGAGATTGGGTCGAATATCAGCACTTAAACGCAAGGTTTTATGCACAAACCTTTGCTGCATCGCCTTGTTTTTAGGGTAAAACAAACGCGCGACGTCATTCAGACTTTCACCCGGCAACAGCGGCCAGGTCATGCTGTTTGCGCCATTGCCTTGCGATTGATTATTCACAACAACCGCATCATTCACCGCGGCAACCACATTGCTACCCACTAGCAGCAAAAGCAAAAAAACTAAAATTGAATTTAGCTTCAAGTGAGTAACTGGCTAACTGATTGATTGACGGGCACGCTGAAGCGCCTGTATAACTTGGGCGGGCGCGGTGCCGCCAATATGGTCGCGGCTGGCGACTGAGCCTTCCAGCGTCAACACACCAAATACATCGTCGGCAATTATGCTGCTGAATTGCTGCAACTCTTGCAGCGGCAAATCGGCCAGATCGCAACCTTTGTGTACCGCATGCTTCACGGCCAGCGCAACCGTTTCGTGTGCATCCCGGAACGGCATGCCTTTTTTCACCAGGTAATCGGCCAAATCGGTCGCCGTGGCAAAGCCCTCCAGCGCGGCCTGGCGCATGTTCGCTTTATTCACACTAATACCGCGCAGCATATCTGCATAAATCTCCAGCGTGACTAACACCGTATCCGCAGTATCAAATAAAGGCTCTTTGTCTTCCTGGTTATCTTTGTTATAAGCCAGCGGCTGACCTTTCATCAAAGTGAGTAATGCCACCAAGTGGCCATTCACACGCCCTGTTTTGCCGCGCACCAGTTCAGGCACGTCCGGGTTTTTCTTCTGCGGCATAATCGATGAACCGGTGCAAAAGCGGTCCGCAATATCAATGAACGCAAAACGCGGGCTTGACCACAAAATCAGCTCTTCCGAGAAGCGCGACAGATGTGTCATCAACAAGGCGCTGGCGGCGGTAAATTCAATCGCAAAATCGCGGTCAGAAACTGCGTCGAGCGAATTCTCACACACCCCGTCAAAACCCAGCGTTTTTGCCACTAGTTCACGGTTAATCGGGTAACTTGTACCGGCCACGGCAGCTGCGCCCAGCGGTAATTTATTGATACGTTTGCGGCAATCGGTAAACCGTTCAGCATCACGTTTCAGCATCTCGAAATAAGCCATGAGATGGTGTCCAAATGTAACAGGCTGCGCCACCTGCAAATGCGTGAAACCTGGCATGATCGTATCCACATGCTGTTCGGCCAGCTCAAGAATAGAACTTTGCAGCTTGTTGATGCCTGCCAATACAGCATCGCTGGTCGCACGCAGCCACAGACGTACATCGGTCGCCACCTGATCGTTACGGCTTCTGCCGGTATGTAAGCGCTTACCTGCATCGCCGATTTTATCGGTCAGGCGTTTTTCGATATTGAGATGCACATCTTCTAAATCCAGCAGCCATTCAAATTTATCTGCCTGGATTTCAGCCAGAATCTCTTTCAAACCAGTTTCAATGGCACTTACATCCGCTTGCGAAATAATGCCTTGCGTACCCAGCATTTGCGCATGCGCGAGTGAACCCTGAATATCAAATTCAGCCAGGCGCTTATCAAAATTAACTGAAGCGGTATATCTTTTGACCAATTCAGCCACCGGCTCATTAAAACGGCCTGACCAACTTTGTGCTTTTTTATTTAAAGAGTTTTCTGACACACTTAATCGCTTTATTTACTTGGTTTATATTTATTGGCTTTATTGTAAAAATTACTTTAATAATAATATACTTATCGCAACATTATAACTAAGTATTCGCTGTGCGCAAAAATAGTCGCTTACCTAATCTGCATAATCTTGGCATTCATCTGCGAATCTTGCTCATTGTGAACCTGCTGGCGGCGATGGCAGCCATTTTACTTAGCAAACAATTCAATGAGTTTTTGCCCTTATTGGCGCAGTTATCGGCACTGGTACAACCAGTGCTGCTGCTCAGCATGCTGGGGCTATATGCGCTTTATCCCGTGTTAAGCAAGCTTAAGTACTGGCAAGGCGTTGTTGCGATCCTGCTGCTGGAAATCGCTTTCACCAGCCTGGTTTTTATTTTTATCCATCGTTTCTTTGCTTTTGAATCCGTCCCTGAAACCTACCGTGCCTGCTTGCTCGCCGCGATAGTCACCTCCATTGTGCTGTATTATTTTCACCTGCAGGAACGCGCTTATTCGCCCGCCATTGCCGAAGCGCGTCTGCAGGCTTTGCAGGCGCGCATACGCCCGCATTTTTTGTTTAACAGCATCAACGCCGTGCTATCACTTATCCGCAACCAGCCCAAACGCGCTGAAACTGCGCTGGAAGATATGGCGGATTTATTTCGCGTGCTGATGAGCGAAAATCGCGAACTGGTGCCGCTCGCGCAGGAAATCGGCCTTTGCCACCAATATCTGGATCTGGAAAAATTACGTCTGGAAGACCGCCTGAAAATCACCTGGCAGATCAATGACATGCCTTCTGACGCCATGATTCCGCCGCTTATTTTGCAGCCGCTGTTAGAAAACGCGGTGTATCACGGCATAGAACCGATGCCTGAAGGCGGCGAAATCATCGTCAAAATTTACACCAAACTTAAAGAACTACACATCGTTATCAGCAACCCGTATGCGTCACAAAATAATCACCACACGGGCAATAAGATGGCACTGAAAAATATCAAGGAGCGCCTGAAACTGCATTTCGATCTGGAAAGCTCGCTAAAAACTGAAGCCAAAAACAACCGCTACGAAGTGCATATTCGCATCCCGGAAAAAATTTGAATCATGTCGCAAACGCTTAAAATTTTAATTGCTGATGACGAAGCCCCCGCCAGAAACAGGATGCGAGATTTACTGGGCGATATTGAAGGTGTCTTGATTGTTGCCGAAGCCAGTAACGGTAAAGAAGCGATTGTCCTGGCGCAGACCACCAAGCCGGACGTCATGCTGCTGGATATTCGCATGCCGCTGATGGATGGCATAGAGGCCGCGCAGCATGCACAAAAACTCGACCCCAAGCCACACATTATTTTCACCACGGCTTTTGACGCTTATGCGATTAAGGCCTTTGATTTAAATGCGATTGATTATTTGCTCAAGCCGATTCGGCTGGAACGCCTGCAAACCGCAATCAACAAGGCACATGCGCTGAAGCCATTGCCGCTCGAAGCACTCAAGCCACTGCAAAAAATGCGCAGCCACTTGAGCATTCACGAGCGCGGGCGCGTGCTGCTGGTGCCGATAGATACGATTATTTATCTACGTGCAGAGCTTAAGTATATTACCGTGCGCACTACGGAACGTGAATATTTGATAGAAGAATCGCTCACTCATCTTGAAGCAGAGTTCGGTGAGCGATTTTTACGTCTGCATCGCAACTGTCTGGCAGCGGTAGATTTTATTGCCGGTTACGAAAAACGTCTTAACGAAGCGAACGAAGCACAATGGATCGCCTTGTTGAAAGGCGTCCCTGAAACCGTTGCCATAAGCCGTCGCCAGCAGCACTTGGTGCGCGAAACCTAGTAATAAAATCAATGGGTTATTGATTTTTATTTTTATCAAAATCCTCGATTACCTTGGCCGCCCAGTCTTTGCCGCCCAGGCCAAAAGCAATCGCCAGCGCCAGGAAAAATGCGCCAAACACAATCACAAACAATGAATAAATAAGCTGCATGCCAATACCCAGCTGCTCCAGCGCCACAAACACAGCCAAAATCTGTATGCCGTATTCGGTCGAGGTGCTTACCGCCAGCGCATGCGTAAACTTGATGCTATAAAGCCACGCAAACACCAGGCGATTCACAAAGCGTGCCAGCAAAGTGCCAAAAATCACCACCAGAATCGCGACAATAATATGCGGTAAATAACCGGCTAACTGTTGCAGCAAACTCGCCACTTCGCTCATGCCCAAAGAATTTGCGCCCGTAATGATGAATAAAGTAATCACTAGCCAGTACACGACCTGGCTGATAATGCCGCTTAAAGTCAAACTGATATTTCCGTGGCTCATAAAAGCCTCAAGCCCTGATTTTTGTGCGAATTTATCAAAATGTGCAAGCTCCAGCCCGCGCTTTACCGCTTTTCTAGCCAGCTTGGCGATGATCCAGCCGAAAAATAAAATGACGATGACCGCCAATAACTTCGGCACAAAGTTTACAAGTTGTAACCAAAACTGATTTAATGAGCTGACAAAAATATCGATTTGATATTGCATAAAAATCTCCTGAGAACAGAGTAAAAACAATTAGTTAACTAAAAACTGCCCAATGATGAATCGGGCTTTTAACACTCACCATGCCTTAGCTTAACCCAAAAAAGCACACTTTTTTGTAACAGTTTGTAAACCGGTTTGTAAAACTACGCTGTGCTAGAATTTAATATATGAAAAATTCACCTAAAAAATTAGTCATCGCCTCGCGCGAAAGTGCGCTCGCCATGTGGCAAGCCAAACACATCCAGGCAAGGCTGCAAGCCTTATACCCAAATTGTGAAGTCACCATTTTGGGCATGACCACCACTGGCGATCAGATTCTGGATTCACCCCTCGCACGCATCGGCGGCAAAGGCCTGTTTGTAAAAGAGCTGGAAACCGCACTGGCTAACGGCAGTGCCGATTTAGCTGTGCATAGCATGAAAGATGTGCCGATGAACCTGCCGGAAGGCTTTGCCATGGCGGCGACCGGCGAGCGCGAAGACCCGCGCGATGCCTTTGTATCGAACAATTTTTCTGGTTTAGAAGACTTGCCGCATGGCAGCATCGTCGGCACTTCCAGCCTGCGCCGCCAAAGCCAGCTGCAGGCGCGCTTTCCACATCTTAAAATCGAGTCGTTACGCGGCAATGTACAAACACGCCTGCGTAAGCTGGATGAAGGCCAGTATGCGGCGATTATCCTCGCTGCGGCTGGGCTAATTCGCTTGGGTTTAAGCGACAGAATCCGCCAATTGATTGCACCGCAAAATAGCATCCCTGCCGTCGGGCAAGGCGCCTTGGGCATCGAGATTAATGCAGCCCGCACAGATTTATTTGAGGTTCTCGCGCCGCTCAACCACATCGACACACAGCTTTGCGTAGAGGCGGAGCGCGGCATGAGCCGCGCGCTGGCGGGCAGCTGCACCGTACCACTGGGTGCCTATGCCGTGCGTGAGGGCGATGAAATCAGCATCACCGGCTTTGTAGCCAGCGTGGATGGCAAACAGATGTTGCGCGAAACAGTACGCGGCTCAGTTAACAATGCCGAAGCGGTCGGCAAAGCATTGGCTAATCAATTAATCGCCAAAGGCGCAGATAAAATCTTGGCAGAATTAGAGCATATTAAATAATATGACTGACAAGCCTTTAGCCGGCATCACCATCGCGGTTACCCGCCCGGTTGAGCAGGCGCAAACCTTGTGCGAGGCCATTACCCATCTTGGCGGCAGAGCGGTTTTGTTTCCCCTGCTGGCTATCGCGCCCCTACCGGATTACCGCGCGTTTGAGCAGCAACTTGCCCAGCTTGAAACAACCGACTGGGCGATTTTTATCAGCTCTAACGCCGTTAATTACGCCATGCCGCGCGTGCTCAGGCATTATGGCAATGTTCCCGATAACCTGAAATTCGCCGCGATTGGCCACCAGACCGCCAAGGAGCTTGCGCATTATGGCGTGCGCAATGTGCTCACGCCACACACCCGCTTTGATAGCGAAACCCTGCTGGCCCAGCCGGAAATGCATGATGTCGCCAACCTAAAAATTGCCATTTTCCGCGGTGTAGGCGGGCGCGAACTGATGGCCGAAACGCTGACTTCACGCGGGGCCAGCGTCTATTTTGCAGAATGTTATCAACGTATTAACCCGCAAACAGATGCCAACTTGCTGGCTGAACTTTGGCATAAAGGCGAGCTGCAAGTGGTGATTGTCACCAGCAGCGAGGCCATGCGCTACCTGCTAGATTTGGCAGGCGCTTCGGAATGGTTACGCCACGTAACCCTGTGCGTTAACCACGCCAGAATCGCCGAATTGCCGTTGCAATATGGCTTAAAAGTGTTGGTGGCAGATGCTCCAGGAGATGACGCGCTACTGAAAAAATTACTTGAAAATTTAAGCTAAAAACAGCTGACTGGTAATTTTTAAGCTATTGCTGGCTTCGGCGCTGGGTTCGCAAACGTAAACGCATCCGAGAAAAACTCATCTGCTGGCAAACCTTGCTCTACAAACGCTTTGTGCGCAACATCCACCATCGCCGGCGCGCCGCACACATAGGCTTGATAGCTGCTTAAGTCCATGTTTTGATTTATGGCATCATCCAACACCACCTGATGCACCAGACCGGTTCTGCCTTGCCAGTTATCTTCAGGTTGCGGCTCTGACAGCACGGGAATATAAGTAATCTGTTTATGTTCCGCCGCCCATTTTTCGCATAGGTCATTCATGTACAAATCCTGCAGGCTGCGCACGCCGCGATACAGCTTGATTGGGCGGGTGTTTTTGGTGTGCAGCATGTGCTCGATAATGCCTTTAACCGGCGCAAAGCCGGTGCCGCCCGCCACCAGAATAATCGGTTTATCGGAATCTTCGCGCAGGAAAAAGCTGCCAAACGGCGCCTCGATGCGCAAAATGGCTTTTTCAGGCATTTCGTTAAATACGTATTCGGTAAACTGGCCGCCCGGAATTAGGCGCAGATGCAATTCCATCACTGTGTCGTCATGCGGCGCATTGGCGATAGAAAACGCACGGCGTTTGCCATCCTTCAAGATAAACTCAATGTATTGCCCTGCCAGAAACTGTAAGCGCTCACTACTCGGCAATTGCAGATATAGCGCGATGACATCGTGCGTAAGTTTGTCTTTTCTTTGCACACGTGCAGGTAAAATGCGTGGCCGGATGCCGTTCAGGCTATCCACTTCGTGGGATTCGATCACCAAATCTTCTAACGGGCGAGCGCAGCAAAATAACGCATTGCCTGCGGCTAATTCATCGTCGGTCATGGCGCTGCGTTGGTAATCGTCATGCATGACTTTGCCGCTGATGACTTTGCCCTTGCACGAACCGCAGGCACCGTTGCGGCAGCCGTAAGGCAGGTTAACGCCCGCCTCGATTGCGGCTTCCAGCACAGTTTGGCTGGGGCGCACTTCAAACTGGTGCTCGGTAGACTGGATGGTAACTTTATGATTTGCTAATGCCATTATTTTTTCTCTGTATCTTCATTTATTTCTATATATTCGCCTTCAATCACATCATCGTTGGCCGCCTGTGATTGATACGTTGCGTTAGCCGCGTTGTTTTGAAAACGTGAGTTCAGGCCTGGCTTACTAATAGGGACGAGCAGTAATATTACCGCAATAATATCGGTGATGATGCCCGGAATAATCAGCAGCACGCCAGCAACCATATTGCGCGCGCTTCCCATCATGGTTTTAATGGGGTTGTCGCCCGCACTCATGCTTTGCATCATTTTGGCCGACATGAGTAGCTTTTCACCACGAATCAGTTGTAAGCCCAGGTAGCCGATGACGATTAAGTAAAACAATACCCACCAGCCGTATTTGTGCGCCAGGTCGACCAGCAGAAATATCTCTAAAAACGGAAAAGCGAGTAAAATTAGGCCTACTAAAAAACGCATGGTTAAGAACTTTCTAAGAAATTTATCCTCAGTTAGATGGGGTTTTACCCGAAATTTACAACCGTCAGCTTGATCATTTTTCCATATAATTTAATTGGGAGTTGCATTTGAAGCGCATTTTTCATTGGCCAGGCATTATTGTAGTGTGTTTGCTGGCAACTTTCACGATGCAATTTCTCACAGCGCAACTTTCGCATGCGGCAGAAAGCAGCAGCGCTAGAAATATTTTTACTGAAGAAGTAAAAGATGACGAGTTTTTACCGCCAGATGTAGCGTTTCAACTGGATTTAGCAGGTAAAGATGCCAATCATTTAACGGCGAACTTTAAAGTTGTCCCAGGTTATTACCTTTATAAACAACGTATCAAGTTTGTCATCAAAGATGCTGCAGCAGGCAAGATTGAAGCGGTTGACTTGCCCGCAGGTGATATTAAAGATGACCCGAATTTTGGCAAACAGGAAGTGTATCACCATGATTTTGCAGCCGATATCAAACTCGCTTCGGCCAATAATCCTGCTAAAAATATTATGGTTCAAGCCACTTACCAGGGCTGCAGCGAAAAAGGCTTGTGCTACGCACCGCAAACAAAAACCATTAATGTGGCTTTAAATAGCACAGGCCTGCAATCTAATATCGACGCGGCTTCTGGCGCATCCTCCAATGATGACAAAACCACGCTTGCGTTAAAATCTGGCAACTTGTGGCTGGTGATTGCGGGCTTTTTCGCTGCCGGCCTGCTGCTTTCGTTCACGCCTTGCGTGCTGCCGATGATTCCCATTTTATCCAGCATTATCGTCGGCAGCCAAAGCCGGCAAAAGCATCCCTCCAGACTGCATGCTTTTGGCTTGTCGGTAGCGTATGTGCTGGGCATGGCGCTCAGTTACACGCTGGCTGGCGTTGCTGCGGGATTATCGGGCAATCTGCTCAGCCAGTCGCTGCAAAACCCGTGGGTATTGGGTGCAACGGCCTTACTGTTTGCGGTGCTGGCCTTCTCGATGTTTGGGTTTTACGAGCTCAAATTACCTGCTTTTTTTGAACATAAGATTTTAAACCTGAGCAATAAGCTTAAAGGCGGCAAATTCTTCGGGGTGTTCATGATGGGCGTGCTTTCGGCCTTGATTGTGAGCCCATGCGTAGCAGCGCCACTGGCTGGCGCGCTCATTTACATCGGCCAATCGCATAACGTGCTGCTGGGCGGTGTAGGCCTGTTTGCGCTGGCCATAGGCATGGGCGTGCCATTGCTGCTGATAGGCGCGTCCGCCGGTAGTTTACTGCCCAAAGCCGGCGCCTGGATGACTATCGTGCGCAACTTTTTTGGCATGCTGATGCTGGCAATGGCAGCCTATATCGCATGGCCGGTGTTGCCAACCAGCATCACACAGCCAGTGAACACGCTGCTTGGGTTTAACAGCCAACAGCATTTACCGTTTAGCCGTGTAAAATCGGTAGCCGATTTAGATGCAGCCATTCAGTCAGCCAAAGGAAAAACCGTGATGCTGGATTTTTATGCGGACTGGTGTACGTCATGCAAAGAAATGGAAAAATATACTTTCAGCGATGACAAGGTAAATGCCGCCTTGAAAGATATGGTATTGTTGCAGGCAGACGTCACGGAGAATAACGATGATGACACAGCCTTGCTCAAACGCTTTAATTTGTTCGGTCCGCCTGGCATCATCTTTTTTGATAAGTCGGGCAATGAGCTTGCCATCAGGGTGATTGGCTATAAAAACGCCGATGAATTTACCGAAATCATCAATAAGGTGCGCCGCCAATAAACATGTTCAAAAAATTTGATCATCCTGTTGTTTACATCCTGCTCGTTATCGCACTTGGCTTCGGTATCCGTCATTTTTTTCTCGATACGCAAGCTGAAAACGGTAGCAATCCATCGACGCAAACTTTATTTGCGGCCACTTTTCCTGATGAAAAAGGTCAGCCACAAGCGCTTAAAAACTATGCCGGAAAAATTGTGGTACTGAATTTCTGGGCCACCTGGTGCGCGCCCTGCCGTGAAGAAATGCCCGAACTATCAAAACTGCATAACGCTTATCAACATCAGAACCTGGTGGTGTTAGGCCTCGCCGTTGATGACGTAGCCGCCATCAGCGATTTTGTAAAAGAAACTAAAGTCAGCTACCCGTTATTGGCCGCCGACATGCAAGGCATGGAAATCGCCACCCATTTAGGTAATAACAAAGGCGTGTTGCCTTATACCGTGATTATAAAAACTGACGGCAGTGTGGCCAAAACCTATTTTGGACGCGTCACCCAGCAATTATTGGAGAAAACGTTAAAAACACTGCTTTAAGACATTGAAAAATAAATAAAATAATTTATTTTTCGATTCAAACACTTAGGCATATTTACGTTGGTAACTTCGCTTAAGTTCAGCGAATCTGCTAGACAAAAACGTGTAAGTTCGGCAAACTCGCGTTTATGAAAGTTTGCAAAAACCTGACTATTACACTAATGACTGAGAAGCGTTATGGCAACTAGGTCTGTATTGGTGTTGCATGGCCCAAATCTTAATCTGCTCGGGTTGCGTGAGCCGGAGCATTACGGCAGCTTGACTTTAGCTGATATTGATAGCAACCTGCAAAAGCTGGCCAAACAAGCCAATATCGCATTAGAAACTTACCAAAGCAATGCTGAAGCCGAAATTGTCGCTAAAATCCAGTCTTTAGCGATTAACAAGGTTGATTTCATTATCATCAATCCGGCTGCATTTACCCATACTTCTATTTCAATTCGTGATGCCATTTCTGCGGTTAACATTCCGTTCGTCGAAGTGCATCTATCTAATATATATGCACGCGAAAGTTTCAGGCATCACTCGTATTTTAGCGACATCGCTATCGGGGTCATTAGCGGTTTGGGCGCTGAAGGTTACAACGCCGCGCTTAATTTTGCGGTGATTCAACTTAACAAATAACTGGTTAAATCATTTACACTTAAAGAGTCTCTCGAGGTCATTATGGATTTACGTAAACTTAAAAAACTGATCGATCTGGTCGAAGAATCCGGCATTTCTGAGCTGGAACTTACGGAAGGCGAAGAAAAAGTACGCATCAGCCGTGCGCTAATGCCAAGCCATGTTCCAATGGCGCACTATACAACAGCAGCATCGGCGCCTGTGGCACATGCTGCCCCAGTGCCAACAGCAGCCGCACCCGTTGTTGCAGAAATTGAAGGCCACATTGTCAAATCGCCAATGGTAGGCACCTTTTATCGCGCATCTTCACCCGATGCCAAACCCTTTGTAGATGTGGGCTCTAAGGTTGCCGTTGGCGACACCTTGTGCATTATTGAGGCTATGAAACTGCTCAACGAAATTGAATCTGATCACGAGGGTGTAATTAAAAAAATCCTTGTTGAAAATGGGCAGCCCATTGAGTATGGCGAACCTTTATTTGTGATTGGTTAAATATGTTTGAGAAAATACTAATCGCTAACCGCGGCGAAATAGCCCTTCGTGTACAGCGCGCCTGTCGCGAATTGGGTATTAAAACCGTTGCGGTGCATTCCGAGGCAGACAAAGATGCCAAATACGTCAAGCTCGCCGATGAATCTGTCTGCATTGGCCCTGCGGCTTCAAGTTTAAGCTATTTGAATATTCCGGCCGTAATCAGCGCTGCCGAAGTAACTGACGCCCAGGCAATTCACCCGGGTTATGGGTTTTTATCAGAAAACGCCGATTTTGCAGAGCGCGTAGAACAAAGCGGCTTTGTGTTTATTGGTCCGCGCGCCGAGACAATCCGCCTGATGGGCGATAAAGTCTCTGCCAAAGATGCGATGAAAAAAGCCGGTGTGCCTTGTGTGCCCGGCTCTGATGGCGCGCTCCCTGACGACTCTGCTGAAATCATCAAGACTGCCAAAAAAATCGGCTACCCTGTCATTATCAAAGCGGCCGGCGGCGGCGGCGGCCGCGGCATGCGTGTTGTGCATACCGAGGCTGCACTGATCAACGCGGTGACTATGACCAAAGCGGAAGCGCAGGCTGCTTTTGGCAACCCCATGGTATACATGGAAAAGTTTTTAGAAAACCCACGCCATATCGAAATTCAGATTTTGGCTGATCAGCATGGCAATGCGGTGTTTTTAGGTGACCGCGACTGCTCCATGCAGCGCCGTCACCAAAAAATCATTGAAGAAGCACCTTCACCATTGCTTAACACAAGACTGCGCGACAAAATCGGCGAGCGCTGTGCAGAAGCGTGCCGCAAAATCAGGTATCGCGGTGCCGGTACTTTTGAATTTCTGTATGAAAACGGCGAGTTTTATTTTATCGAGATGAATACCCGCCTGCAGGTTGAGCATACCGTTACCGAAATGATTACCGGGCTAGATCTCGTTCAGCAGCAGATTTTTGTAGCAGCAGGTGAGAAATTAAAATTCCGCCAAAAAGATATCGAGCTGCGTGGCCACGCCATTGAATGCCGCATCAATGCCGAAGATCCTTATAATTTTGTGCCCTCCCCGGGGAAAATCAGCACATTCCATATGCCCGGCGGTCCTGGCGTGCGCATTGACACACATGCTTATTCTGGCTATACCGTGCCACCGCATTATGATTCCATGATAGGCAAGCTCATTACACACGGTGCGACGCGCGACCAAGCCATTGCGCGCATGCGCATCGCGCTGTCAGAGATGTTAGTGGATGGCATTAAAACCAACATCCCATTACATGCGGATTTGATGGCAGATGCGGCGTTTCATTTAGGTGGCACAAGCATTCATTACCTTGAACAAAAACTGGGTATCGGCCATAAATAGTACCCTGTGGCGTGGCTATTACTTAAAATTCGGGCGAATGAGCAAAATGCGGATGCGATCAGCGACGCATTGATGAATATAGGCGCGCTTTCGGCCAGCATCGAGGATGCTAACGCAGAGACGCTGGCTGAGCAGGCGATATTTGGTGAACCAGGCGACCCGCCGCCGGGTATTTGGCAGCAAAATATTGTGACGGCCATGTTCAATGAAGATGCTGATGTAAACCAAATCCTCGACGCCCTTAGCCAGGAAACGGCGACTGCCAAATTTCAGTACAGCACTGAAATTATTGCCGAGCAAGACTGGGTACGCACCACGCAGGCGCAGTTCGACCCTATTAAAATTACAGATAAATTATGGATTGTGCCCACGTGGCATGTGGCTCCAGATGAAGATGCAATCAATATCGTGCTGGATCCCGGGCTGGCTTTCGGCACGGGTAGCCACCCGACGACAAGTTTGTGTCTGGAATGGCTTACACAGCAAAAAGCTATGCCAAGCGTACTGGATTATGGCTGTGGATCGGGCATTTTAGCGATTGCAGCTAAAAAATTAGGCGCGGAATCTGTGGTTGGCGTAGATATTGACGACCAGGCCATTATTGCAAGCGACTACAACGCTCGGCAAAATAAGGTGGATATCGAATTTTTTAACGCAAATGCGTTTACCCACCGGGCATTTGATGTTGTTGTCGCCAATATTTTATCCAGCGCCTTGATGGTGCTGGCACCCGCGCTTGCAAAATATTGCAAAACTGGCGGTAAAATAGCATTATCAGGCATATTAGAAAGCCAGAAAGAGGCGTTAACTGCGCGCTACAGCGAATGGTTTGATATGGACGCGCCCAGACAAAATGACGCCTGGATATTGCTGACCGGCACAAAAAAATGAACTACATCACCTCTTGCCCAGTTTGTGAAACGCAATTTTTGCTTAAAACGGAGCACTTGAAGGCACATCGTGGCAAAGTGCAGTGTGGCCATTGCGAACATATCTTTAACGCAAAAAACCGCCTCACTGAAATTCCTGATGACATTCAGAGCGCGGCAGAATACAACGCCAGCCTTGAAACGCAAGATAAAGTGCCTGCATCCGCTGTAGATGAAAAGCCGATCAGCCAAGTTTTGAATGTGGTGTTGGAATCTGTTCCAGACTTGGAAAATCTTGGGTCCAACCATGAACCAGACAGCCCTAATGTTAGCGAGATTGTTGTTGAACCCCGGCATGAAGTTCATGAAGTTATTGAAGCTTACGATACCGACCAGATACAATCACCTATCATTATTGAAGATTTGTCGGCTGATCCGAAGTTTCTCAGGCGAAAAACCAAGCTGGATATCAGGTTAGTGCTTTTAAGCCTGATGCTGGCGATTTTGGCTGGTTTGCAAATCATTTATTTCATGCGCACAACCATCGCAGCCGATTATCCGCAATTCAAGCCTAATTTAGTGCAAGCCTGTGCAGCACTTAATTGTGAAGTAAAATTACCCAAAAATCTGGATTTACTCACCATTGATGATTCTGACATGCAGGAGGACGAGCATTATCAGGGTGTGATTAGATTCTCCAGCCTGCTTATTAATAACGCCAGCCATGCACAGGCTTACCCCAATATTGAGCTTACGCTTACCGACACTTCAGAGCAGCCAGTGTTAAGAAGATTGATCAAGCCTGGTGAATATCTGCCTGCCAATGCCGATGTGGCTGCAGGAATCGGCTCACGCGATGAAGTACGTATTAATCTCGCTATCAATGTGAAAGACGTCGCGGTAGCCGGCTACCGCGTGTTAATCGTTTACTAGGCCTTAATAGTTAACATAGCTTCTCATGATTTTCATGAGTCGTTTTTAATAACATCACACAAGCTTTACGTTCAACTATTCAGTACTATACAACTCATAGATTGTGTAGTATTTATTAATTAACTGATTAGGAGAACTACCATGTGGACAAAACCAGCTGCTACTGAAATGCGTTTCGGTTTCGAAGTGACAATGTACGTAATGAACAAATAGTTTCAAAGAATCATATGTTCTAAGGGTATAAAAAGGCGCCTAGTGCGCCTTTTTAATTAGGCGCGCCTAAGTTGGGTTGCGCCTTTTTTATTGTCTGCAACTGCCGCTAATGTACAGTTTTCATATAATCCGAATCGACGGCTTGAATCGCCTCAGCAATTTTTTCGATGGCTTCCAGCCGCACAAAACTCTTACGCCAAGCAATCGCGATGCGCCGTGTGGGGGCAGGATTTGCAAATGGAATTACCTTAAGCAATGGATTATGATAACGCTCTGCCGTCGCCGAGCATGGCAACACGGTAATGCCTAAATTCGAGGCCACCATATTGCGTATGGTTTCTAGCGAATTACCCTGCAAAATTTCGCCTTTGCGCGAAAGCTCCGGACAGGCTTGCGTCACTTGGTTGCTAAAGCAATGGCCGCTATTCAGCAATAACACTTTTTCGTCTGCCAGTTCTTCCGGCCGGATATGCTTGCGATGCGCCCAATGATGGCTGCTGGGTACGACTACATCAAACTCCTCGTCATACAAGGCGCGATATTGCAGGCCGGGCACATCGAATGGCAGCGCGATAATCGCTGCATCAATCACGCCGTTGCGTAGCTGCGTTTCCAGATTCGCAGTTAAATTTTCTTCTATCTCCAGCGGCATTTCCGGCGCGGTTTTGCGCAATATCGGGATAATTTCAGGCAATAGATAAGGACCCACCGAATGGATCATGCCCAGCTTTAATGCGCCTTTTAGCTGGTTTTTACCCAGTTCGGCCAGCTGTTTAATACGCGCGGTTTCTTCCAGCACTTTCGATGCCTGCTCAACGATTTTCTCGCCGATTTCTGTCATGGTGACATCGGTACGGCTGCGCTCAAAGATAATCACATTCAATTCTTCTTCCAGCTTTTTAATCGCCAAACTCAGCGCAGGCTGTGTGACAAAGCACTTTTCTGCTATTCATTAATAATTCATAAATTTCGTTTATCATACATCGATAAATATTATTTATCAACAATATCAAAACATACAATTATACAAATCGTATTGTGCACTCTACAATGCAGTTCAAGCGTAAAAAATGATGACGATTAAGGAGGCAAATATGCTTAAATCTACTTTTGAAACCGCTAGCCAAATATTAGTTGAACTATTGGCTGACTACGTTTGGAATTTTTATTAACTTTAGCTCCTAACCACGAACAACAAATGGAGAAATCTATGACACTGATATTAAAAGCGCAGTTATCCACTTTAATGAGAAAGGAATTTTACTATGGAAAATAAACCATCAACTTCAGCTGGAAAATGTCCAGTTATGCACGGCGGCAATACCGCAACGGGGAATTCAAATATGGAATGGTGGCCTAAGGCCCTAAACTTTGACATTCTGCATCAGCACGATAGCAAGACCAATCCGCTTGGAGCAGACTTCAATTATCGGGAAGAGGTCAAGAAGCTCGACTTCGCGGCGCTCAAAAAAGACCTTCACACCCTGATGACCGACAGTCAAGAGTGGTGGCCAGCGGACTGGGGCCACTACGGCGGTTTGATGATCCGCATGGCATGGCATGCAGCCGGTACTTATCGTACCGCCGACGGGCGTGGCGGCGCCGGTACTGGTAACCAGCGCTTCGCACCCATCAATTCCTGGCCCGACAACGCCAATCTGGACAAAGCGCGCCGCTTGCTCTGGCCGATTAAGAAGAAATATGGCAACAAAGTCAGTTGGGCCGATTTGATCATCCTCGCTGGCAATATTGCCTATGAATCAATGGGCCTAAAGACTTTCGGCTTTGGCTTCGGTCGCGAGGATATCTGGCATCCGGAAAAAGACATTTACTGGGGTTCAGAAAAAGAATGGCTCGCTCCCACCGACAACCCAAACAGCCGCTACTCCGGCGAGCGTGATCTGGAAAACCCGCTGGCCGCAGTAATGATGGGCCTGATCTATGTCAACCCGGAAGGTGTGGACGGCAAACCCGACCCGCTCAAAACGGCTAAGGATGTGCGCGTGACTTTCGCCCGCATGGCGATGAACGACGAGGAAACGGTCGCACTCACCGCCGGCGGCCACACCGTCGGCAAGGCGCACGGCAACGGCAGTGCTGCCAATCTGGGACCTGCTCCCGAGGCAGCTGAACTTGCAGAACAAGGTTTGGGCTGGAACAACCACACTACACGTGGCGTAGGTCGCGACGCCGTGACCAGCGGCCTCGAAGGCGCTTGGACCACGCATCCAACCCAATGGGACAACGGCTATTTCAAGCTGCTCCTCGGGTATGATTGGTGGCTACAGAAATCTCCAGCCGGAGCCTGGCAGTGGGAACCGGTTAACATCAAGGAAGAGGATAAGCCGGTGGATGTCGAGGATCCATCGATTCGCCACAACCCGATCATGACCGATGCCGACATGGCATTGAAGTTCGACCCCGAATACCGCAGGATTGCGGAACGCTTCCACAATGACCCGGCCTACTTCACGGAGGTGTTTGCCCGCGCTTGGTACAAGCTGACCCATCGCGACATGGGTCCGAAAGCCCGCTACATCGGCCCGGATGTTCCGAAGGAAGACCTGATCTGGCAGGATCCGGTGCCCACAGGCCACAAGGACTATGACGTTGCTGCGGTCAAAGCGAAAATAGGGGCCAGCGGCCTGAGCATCAGCGACATGGTTGCTACCGCATGGGATAGCGCAAGAACTTTCCGTGGCTCTGACATGCGCGGTGGTGCCAACGGCGCGCGCATTCGCTTGGCTCCACAAAAGAACTGGGATGGCAACGAGCCTGCCCGTCTAACTAAGGTATTGGCGGTGCTGGAAAAAATCGCTGCCGAAAGCGGCGCAAGCGTGGCAGATGTCATCGTGCTGGCCGGTAACATCGGTGTCGAGCAAGCTGCCAAGGCGGCTGGCTTTGCCGTGACCGTGCCCTTTGCACCGGGCCGAGGCGACGCCACCCAGGCGCAAACCGACATCGAATCATTTGAAGTGCTGGAACCCCTGGCTGACGGCTATCGCAACTGGCTGAAGAAGGACTACGTTGTCAGTGCCGAGGAGTTGCTGCTGGACCGCACCCAGCTGCTTGGCCTGACCGCGTGCGAAATGACTGCGTTGGTCGGCGGCATGCGTGTGCTAGGCACTAACTATGCTGGTACCAAACATGGCGTATTCACCGACCGTGAAGGTGTGTTAAGCAATGACTTCTTTGTGAACCTGACTGACATGCGTTATACATGGAAGCCTGCGGGCAATAACCTCTATGAAATCCGTGACCGCAAGACAGGTGAAGTGAAGTGGACAGCGACTAGAGTCGATTTGGTGTTTGGTTCAAACTCGATCCTTCGTTCTTATGCCGAAGTTTATGCACAAGATGACTCAAAGGAAAAGTTTGTCAAAGACTTTGTTGCCGCTTGGACGAAGGTGATGAATGCAGATCGTTTTGACCTGAAATAATCATTGACGAACTAAACGGATGCTTGGTCTATCCCAAGCATCCGTTTTTTTATTGTCGCATTAAGAGTAAGCTAATTTATGTTTTGCTGATTTAAGGAATTACAGATGAAAACTTGGATGTGTGTGGTTTGCGGTTTTATTTACGAAGAAGAAAAAGGCTGGCCGGAAGATGGCATTCCGCCCGGTACGCGTTGGGAAGATGTTCCTGCAGACTGGAAATGCCCGGAATGCGGTGCAAGTAAAACCGAGTTTGAAATGGTGGAGTTTTAATGTTTTTTTAATTTAGTTGTCTTAAGTTAAGCATAAAACATATGCCCTTCGAGGCAATATCCATGGGGCTTCCAGCGCATATATCTTAAAGTATTTTGAGTTGCCGGACTATATGGTTATTTAATTGGAGGGGGTAGCGGCTGATCGTCTGTTTTCGGTTGATCTGGCAGAGGCGGCATCCTTTCCCTTTCCGGCTCTGGCGGCAGTCCCCCCCTGTATTTTTTAGGCCAAATCCATCTGACGATTAACCGCACTAGCGTTATCCCGCCAATGGCGGCAAGAACAACAACGGCGAGCATGAGCACTACTGGCGCACGTTTCTCGGATGAATCCGGCTTTTCAACCACGGTAACTTCGGCACCTTCGCGGCGTGCAGCTTCGATGGATTCGGCGACCGAGATCTTACTGGATTCGGCTAGAGATTGGCCTATCTTTTTCGCCATTTGCATGCTACGCAGTTTAAAGAGGTCCTCCTCAGACATCACCGCTTTGACAGTATAAGGCCCATCATCGGTGGGAATCACTTCGCCTGGCGCATATAAATGCACCTCGCCTTGCGTATAATGCGCCAGCACCCCATGCTGGCTGATGCCCCATTTATCCTCAATCTTGGGATGGTAGCGCGGCAAATCGGCCTCAAAATAATTGGTAGTTTTGCGGCTTAGCGCAATGTCCTGATCAAAAGCCAGTCGATACCAGGCCTTTGCCGTGCGGTAAAACATGCCCTGCTTTTTATCTATAAGCATATAGGCTGTGTTGGGGTCGTACTTGAACTTGGTTTCTGCCTGCCACAGCACATTGCAAATGTCCTTGCGACTCCCCGTCCCTAGCAGATGCACTTTGAATTCAAAATAATCGAAAGATCCACAATCTAACGTACTGGCAGCGGAAATCAGCGATGATTTCGGGTCGGTTTGATGCCAGTGCAGCACCACGCCATCAGTGACAATGCTGGTGGTCATACTTTTGCTGTCATGGGCACGTAAATTACGGCTGGTGATAGTTCCCTCGTAACCCAGCAGGCGCGCTTCAATAGGCAGGGCTATCGCTGCCTGCACAGTCTGGAAAGGAAGTAGGCAGCCAAGCATTAAGCCGGTGATAAAAGGCTGTTTCATTGGCGCGCACAAAAACTTTCGACCACCTTGCACTGATTGGCATCCTGCCCTGCGTATTTGCGGCAGGAGTTCAGCGCATTTTTCTTGGCTACACGGAGAGAAGAAGCGTGCTCGGCCGCCCATGCGCCATTTGCCTTGCCAGGAGCACTTGGTTTTAAAGCCAGCGCCGCACAGTGATTGTAAAACCAGGTCGCGACTTTGCAATCTTTCGGATTATCGGGCGCTTTGGCACAATATTCCATCGCGACAGTTTCGGCGACGCGGCGGCTCCCCTTGTTATAGGAAAAGCCGTAATTCATTGTGCCCTGCGAGAAAGCAATAGCGCCGTATTGCGTAACTGCGCTACCACCTGATTGGGTACCCCCATCTGATGTACTCTGGCATGATGACATGCACATTGGGATACAACTCGTATCACTTGATCCGCCGCATTGAGCTGAACATTGTGAATAGCAGGCAAAACTGAGGGAAGGCAAGAATAGCATGCCAAGCAACGCTAAACGTACGATAAGCATCAACCGCATAAGCTCCCCCTTTTCACCCATCTAGAGGAACGATCTATCAAGTTCTGATAGATGCCGTAATAGTTTATATTAAACTAAAATGAGGATGGCTATGTCAAGGGATAAGCCTTCATAACGAAGGAATATCCTGCCAGCAACTGCTCAAGTTTAGTCTTTTGAATAAAAATCTGCTTACCTAAATATCCAAATTACTTGCACCCAGCGCGTTGCTTTCAATAAATGCGCGGCGCGGCTCTACGTTATCGCCCATCAGGGTGGTAAAGATCTCATCAGCCGCTATAGCATCATCAATCTGCACTTTGAGTAGACGGCGCACTTTCGGGTCCATCGTGGTTTCCCACAGCTGTTCCGGATTCATCTCGCCCAAGCCTTTGTAGCGTTGAATATTGAGCGTGTTTTTTGCCTCAGCCAGCAGCCAATCCAGTGCTTGTTTGAAGGTGGCTACGGCCTGCTCTTTCTCGTTACGTTTAATTACTGCACCTGGGCCGATTAAGCCGTGCAGCATGGTGGATACTTTTAGAATCTGCCGGTAATCGCCGCTGCTTAAAAACTCGGCATCTATCACGCAGCATTGCAGGTTGCCATGCACGTATTTGTTCACTTCTAATCGATAAGTGTTGGTTTCTGCATCAAAGCCTACAATCACCTCGCTGCCGATAGCGCCTAAAATGGGGCGCAACTGCTCGGCCACTTTATTGGCATTGGCCTCGCTGCTGAGATCGATTTCGCCCACATCCTGAATCGCGCGCAGCACGCTTTCGTCATACAGCGCGGCAATGCGGCGAATCACCGCTTCCGTCAGCACCATTTGTTTGGCGATTTCGCCCAATGGCTCGCCTGTGATGATACCCGCATTGGTTTTGGTATCCAGCTCTGCGCCTTTTAATGCGGAATTGAGCAGGTAAATATCTAGCTCCTGCTGGTCTTTTAGATAGCGCTCATCTTTGCCCTGCTTCACCTTGTAAAGCGGCGGCTGAGCAATATAGATGTGGCCGCGCTCTACCAGTTCGGTCATCTGGCGGTAGAAAAAGGTGAGCAACAGCGTGCGGATGTGCGCGCCATCGACGTCAGCATCGGTCATGATGATAATACGGTGATAGCGCAATTTCTCGGCGCTGAAATCGTCTTTGCCAATGCTGGTGCCTAGTGCGGTAATCAGCGTAGCGATTTCCTGACTGCCCAATAATTTATCAAAACGCGCTTTTTCTACGTTTAAAATTTTACCTTTGAGCGGCAAAATGGCCTGGTTTTTACGGTCGCGCCCTTGTTTGGCCGAGCCGCCCGCAGAGTCACCCTCGACCAGGTAAAGCTCGCACAGTGCCGGGTCTTTTTCCTGGCAATCTGCCAGCTTGCCGGGTAAGCCAAGTGTATCCATCACACCCTTGCGGCGGGTGATTTCGCGCGCCTTACGCGCGGCTTCACGCGCACGTGCGGCCTCGACAATTTTTCCGCAGATGATTTTTGCATCCGCCGGATTCTCGGCCAGAAAATCCGCCAATTTCGCAGAAACCACTTCTGAAACCACCGGTTGCACCTCGGATGAAACCAGTTTGTCTTTGGTTTGTGATGAGAATTTAGGATCCGGCACTTTCACTGAAAGCACGCAAGTAATGCCTTCGCGCATGTCGTCGCCGGTGGTTTCCACTTTGGCTTTTTTGGCCAGCTCGCTTTGCTCGATATATTGGTTTAGCGTACGCGTCATGGCCGTGCGCAGGCCGGTTAAGTGCGTGCCACCATCGCGCTGCGGGATGTTATTGGTAAAGCATTGCACCGTTTCAGAATAACTGTCGTTCCATTGCATGGCCACTTCAACCGTCATGCCGTCTTTTTCGCCAATGGCGTAGAAAACTTTAGGATGCAGCACCGATTTACTACGATTTATATACTCCACAAAACCTTTAATACCGCCTGTGTGCGCAAAATTTTCAGATTTTCCGCTGCGTTGATCGATCAGTTCAATTTTGACGCCAAAATTTAAAAATGATAGTTCGCGAATTCGTTTGGCTAGAATTTCAAAGTGATATTCCACCAACCCAAATGTTTCGGCCGAGGCCAAAAAGTGTACCTCGGTACCTTTTTTATCAGTTTTACCGGTTTGTGCTAGCGGCGCCACTGGCACGCCACGGCGGAATTCCATTTGATGTACTTCGCCTTTACGATAGATTTTTAAACGTAGCCATTCAGAAAGCGCATTCACCACCGATACGCCCACGCCATGCAAACCGCCAGAAACCTTGTAGGAGTTTTGATCGAACTTGCCGCCTGCGTGCAACTCTGTCATCACGATCTCGGCAGCAGAACGTTTCGGATCATGTTTATCGTCATCTTTAATATCGGTAGGAATGCCCCTGCCGTTGTCTGAGACGCTGATTGAGTTGTCTGGATGGATAATGACCTTGATGTCATCACAATGTCCAGCCAGCGCCTCGTCAATAGCGTTATCAAGCACCTCGAACACCATGTGGTGCAAACCTGAGCCATCAGAGGTATCACCGATGTACATGCCAGGACGTTTACGCACGGCATCGAGACCTTCTAAGATTTTAATGCTGTCTGAGTTATATTCTTGCTGCGGGGCTTTTGCCATAATCGTTTCTTTTAAATAATTTCAGGTTTTTGTTAAGTATTAAACAAGGTTAAATGCGCATCGGCATAACCACGTATTTGTAATTTTCATCATTGGGCACTGTAATCAGGCAACTACTGTTAGCATCGGCAAACGAGAAATTGATATTTTCATCGCTGACATTATTCAATACATCGATTAAATAAGTTACGTTAAACCCAATATCCAAGCCATCCTTGGTGTAATCAATCTCGAGTTCTTCTTCCGCTTCTTCCTGCTCGGTATTGGTACTGATGAGTTTTAGATTGTGATTACTTAGTACCATACGGATGCCGCGATATTTCTCGTTCGATAGAATCGATGCGCGCTGCATGGCGGTGAGTATGATCAAACGATTGGTGGTAAACGTATTCTGATGACCGCTAGGAATGACGCGGTTGTAATCCGGAAATTTACCATCGATCACTTTGGAAATTAATCGGATATCGCTGAATGCAAAATTGACCTGGCCCGCATTAATTTCGATCGTGACTTCTTCCTCGCTGTCATTGAGCAGCTTGATCAGTTCTATCACGGTTTTGCGTGGCAATATAACTTCCGTTTTTTCGTAACTTTGATTGAGTGTGGTTGAAGTAAAACTCAGGCGATGCCCGTCTGTACCTACCAGGTTCAGTTTGTTTTCATTCACTTCAAGCAATAATCCATTGAGATAATAGCGAATATCCTGCTGCGCCATCGCAAACTCTACTTGTTTAAGCAGTTTTTTAAATGCAAGCTGGCTGATTTTAATCTGTGTGTTATCGCCCGTGACCTTGGTCATGACCGGATAATCTGCCGCAGGCAAGGTCTGCAGATTAAACCGGCTTTTACCAGCTTTAACCGTAATGCGACTATCGTTGCTCACCATATCAATATCTACACCTTCTGGCAGCGAACGACATATATCCAGTAATTTTTTTGCAGAGATGGTAGTAGATAATTCACCATTAAAGGCGCTTTCAATACCAAGCGAGATTTGCATTTCCAGATCTGTCGCAGTCAGCTGGATACTATTCTTTTTCGCTTCCAGCAATAAATTGGAAAGGATTGGAAGTGTATGACGACGCTCAACAATACTGCTGACACTGGTAAGTGGCTTTAACAGGATTTCACGATTGATTTTGATTTGCATGGTTGTTTTCCCAATGTGCTTAAGTTTTACGTAGTTAAAAGATCTTGGTTAATTAGATGTTTAATATATATATTTAAAAACAATAATAGTAATAATGTACAATTTTTCTGTTGATAACATCATTAAATTTAATTAAATCAATAAGTTGCTATAAATTTTTGCCTGTTTAAAATTAACTTTTCTGTTGCGGATTAAATGTGCATAAAATTTTAACCGTTGAAAAGATGGTGTTTTAATCATATTTAATCCACAAGTTAATATTGTTTTAATCACAACCGTTATTTTAGTGCCTAATCCCTTATGACTTGCGTCAAAAATCCAATATCTCGTGCAATTGCCTGATCATTCAAGCGTAACTGCTCTATTTCCTCACACGCGTGCATCACGGTGGTGTGGTGACGGCTGCCAAAGGCTTCACCAATTTCTGGAAAGCTGTGGTTGGTAAGCTCTCTCGCCAGACTCATGGCAATTTGTCTGGGCCGGGCAAAATTGCGCGAGCGTTTTTTGCTGTGCATCTCACTGACTTTGATTTTGTAATAATCAGCGACAGTTTTCTGAATGTTTTCAATCGTAATCTGGCGGCCGCGTACCGCGATTAAATCACGCAGCGCATCTTTTGCAAGGTGAACATCTATGGCATGCCCGGTAAATTGTGCCATGGCAATGATGCGGTTTAGTGCGCCTTCCAGCTCGCGTACACTGGAACGGATTTGTTTGGCGACAAAAAAAGCCACGTCTTCCGTCAGATTGATTTTAGACTCTTCCGCTTTCTTAAGTAAAATCGCGACGCGCATTTCAAGTTCCGGAGGCTCAACCGCAACGGTTAATCCCCAGCTAAAGCGGGTGCGCAAGCGTTCATCGACATCTATAATTTCTTTGGGATAAGTATCGCAAGTAATCACGATTTGCTTTTTTTCTTCAATCAGCGTGTTAAATGCGTAGAAAAACTCTTCCTGGGTACGTGTTTTTTTGGCGAAAAACTGAATATCATCAATCAGCAATAAGTCCAGCGAATGATATTGTCGTTTAAACTCATCAAACGCTTTATTTTCGTAGGCTTTTACCACATCAGATACATAGCGCTCGGCGTGCAGATAACGAATGTTGGCATCCGGATTCTGATGTTTCAACTGATTGCCTATGGCCTGCAATAAATGGGTTTTACCCAACCCAACCCCCCCATAAATGAATAATGGGTTATAAGCCTTGCCAGGATTATCAGCCACTTGTATGGCGGCAGCGCGCGCGAGCTGATTGGCACGCCCGGTGACGTAATTATCAAAATTGAAGCTGCTATTTAAGCCAGAGGCGCGTTCACCGGAGCGGCGGTTAACCAAGGCTTTTGCCGTTACAACTTTTGTTGTGATGACATCGTCATTTTCTGAAAGGACAGCGCTTTTGTTTGGTATCTCAGCAATGGTCTTGTTGGTAATTTTTTCACTGATCAACAATTCAACCACCGTATTTTGCGGCAACAATTCAGATGCAAGTGTTTCTATTTTGCTTAAGAAACGATCTTTTACCCATTGCTGTACAAATTTATTAGGGGCAAGCAAACGGACGGTATTATCCACCACCTCCATTTTTAAGGGTTTGATCCAAGTATTAAATTGTTGTGCAGACAGCTCTTGTTCAAAGCGACTAAGGCAGGTAGACCAAAAATTTTCCATCGGTTGCCCGAAACCCCTTGCAATTATTGTTAACTTAATGATTTTATTATGATTTATTATTTAACAGGTGTTAATTAAACAAGATTAAACCATTGTAAATTAGCAGGCTATTCTAGCTGGTTTAGTCAGACTTATCCACAGGCAATCAAACATTTATTAAACTAAATATCGGTTGACAGAATAGAGGGTTATCGGGTTTAATATAGGGCTTTGTAGCATTTGCTAGCCGGAGATTTCAATGAAACGTACTTATCAACCTTCTAAAACACGTCGTGCACGTACCCATGGCTTTTTGGTGCGCATGAAAACCAAAGGCGGTCGCGCAGTCATAGCAGCCCGTCGCGCTAAGGGCCGTGCTCGCTTAGGTCTTTAATTTCAGCTACTGTCATTTGATTCAGATGATAGTAAAGATTTAGTCGCTTAAAGAATTAAGAAAATCAATTGGCATCGTTTAGATTTACTAAACAAGCCAAAATTGTAAAAACGGATGATTTTTCATCCGTTTTTAATTTGCGCAAACGCATTGCCAACAGGCATTTAGTGATGCGTTACCGGTTGAATGAGCTCGAAACTGCGCGTTTGGGTTTGATCGTGAGTAAAAAAACAGCAAAACTGGCTGTACAGCGCAATTATATGCGACGTATATTGCGAGAATTGTTCAGATTAAATCAGCATCGTTTACCGGTGGTTGATTTGGTGATTCAGGTACAAAAAACTTTTGAAAAGCCAGATTTTTTTGAGATAAAACAAGAATTTGAGTATTTAATACAAAAACTTGTTACAAAAGATCATTAAAAATTCAATTTCTCGCCAATTATGAGGTACAGGCCAAATATTATGTCACGGATATTGATAGCACTCATTAAAGCATATCAAATTGCGCTAAGTCCGTTTTTTGGTCAACAGTGCCGGTTTACCCCAACCTGTTCACATTATGCGGTCGAATGCATACAAAAGCATGGTGCGCTCAAAGGCCTATTGCTGGCGATCAGGCGATTATCGCATTGCCATCCCTGGCATGCGGGTGGTCACGATCCTGTGCCATAGTGCCCGTAGCATTAAAAATGGTTACAATTTATATAACTTATTGATTATAAAGAATCTATGGATACACGCCGCTTAATTTTATTTGTTATTTTTTCATTTTCCATTTTGATGCTATGGGATTCCTGGCAGCAGAAAAACAAACCGCACGCACCTGCTCAGCAGCAAGCACAAGTGGAGATCCCATCTGTAGCTGGCAATGCCAGTACTGCGATGAATGCGACAGATGAAAAAAGTTTCAAGCTCGAAAAAGGTCAGCGCATTAAAGTTTCCACTGATTTATATCAGGCCGAAATCGACACAACAGGCGGTGATTTGCGCTATTTGGTGCTTAATCAACATCGCGCAGCAGAGGTTAAAAGCGGCAACTTTGTGTTGATGGATGATGCACAGAAACCCATGCTGTATGTTGCTCAGACCGGCTTACTGGGCGGTGATCTGCCCAATCACAAATCAGTGTTTACCAGTGCTGCAGAAAGCTACACATTGGCTGATGGCGCTACAAGCCAGGAAGTGCGGCTATCTTGGATGGGCAATGGTATCAGTGTGGATAAAATTTACACTTTTCATCGCGGTAGCTATGTAATAGACGTCACCTATCAAATCAACAATGGTAGTGCGGCGGTAATTACGCCATCTGTTTACTATCAAATCGTGCATGATAACCAGTCCAAGCAAGGCTCTAAAATGATGCCCACGTTTACAGGCGGCGCTTATTTTACCGAGGCAGATAAATTCACAAAAATTAAATTTGCCGATATGGCTAAGGAAAGCTTATCAAAATCCAGTAAAGATGGCTGGATCGGCTTGGTTGAACATTATTTTGCTAGCGCATGGATTCCAGAAAAAGGTGTAGCGCGTGAGTTTTACACCAAGCAATTATCCGAACACATTTTTGCTTTGGGGGTAGTTACACCGGGAGTTAGTGTGGCTACAGGCGCTAAAACCGAGATTCGCGCTAAACTATTTGCGGGGCCGCAAACACATACAGATTTAGCTACTGCCGCACCGGGGCTAGAGTATGCGGTAGATTATGGCTGGCTTACAGTGGTGGCGAAGCCGTTGTTCTGGATACTGTCGAATATTTATACCTTGGTGCATAACTGGGGTGTGGCGATTATTTTATTAACGGTACTGATCAAAGCTGTATTTTTCCCGCTTTCGGCCGCGAGTTATAAATCGATGGCACAAATGCGCGAATTGGCACCGCGTCTGCAGGCGATGAAAGAAAAATTCGGTGACGATAAACAGAAAATGCAGCAGGCAATGATGGAGCTTTACCGCACGGAAAAAATCAACCCAATGGGTGGCTGTTTGCCAATTCTGGTGCAAATCCCTGTTTTTATTGCGCTTTATTGGGTGTTGTTAGGTTCTGTTGAGCTGCGTCATGCGCCGTTTTTTGGCTGGATCCAGGACTTGTCCGCGGTTGACCCATGGTATGTGTTACCAATATTAATGGGCGCGACCATGATCATCCAAACCTATTTGAACCCGGCACCGACTGACCCGCTGCAAGCGAAAATTATGAAGATTATGCCGGTGGTATTCAGCGTATTCTTCTTCTTTTTTCCTGCCGGCCTGGTGTTGTACTGGCTGGTGAACAATATCCTGTCGATCTGGCAGCAATGGTATGTGAATAAATCCATTCATGCCGCTGCGTTAGCCAAAAAAGGCAATGCAAAAAAATAAGGCAGATACTATTGCCGCCATCGCTACAGCCAGCGGTGCGGGCGGTATCGGTGTGTTGCGGGTTTCGGGGCTGTTGAGTCGCGCGATCGCTAACCAGATATTAGAACAGTGCCCTGCCCCACGCCACGCCGCTTACTTGCCTTTTTATGATGCCAACCATCAATTAATTGATCGTGGCATCGCGATCTATTACCAGAATCCACATTCATATACCGGAGAAGATGTGCTGGAGCTGCAGGCGCATGGCGGTACCGCGCTTATGCAAATCTTGCTGGCACGCTGCATCGAATTGGGCGCGCGCCAGGCCGAACCGGGCGAGTTTACACGCCGTGCTTACCTGAATGACAAAATCGATTTAGCACAGGCTGAAGCGGTAGCCGATGTGATTAACGCGTCAACAGCAGCGGCAGCACGCAGTGCTGTGCGCTCTTTATCTGGCGAGTTTTCAAATAGCATCAATCAGCTTTTGGCCAAGCTGGTTAATTTGCGTATGTATGTCGAAGCCTGTCTGGATTTTCCTGAAGAAGAAATCGATTTTATTTCGCAAGGCAAAGTGACCGAAAAGTTAGAGGCCATCACTAGCGAATTAGAATCGGTATTTTCAAAAGCCAAACAAGGCAGCTTATTACGCGAAGGTATGCACATTGTGCTGGTGGGTCAGCCTAACGTGGGCAAATCGAGCTTGATGAATCAGTTGAGCGGTGAAGAAGTGGCAATTGTGACGCCGATTGCGGGTACAACGCGAGATGCTATAAAAAGTTCTATACAAATCAATGGATTGCCGTTGCATATTATTGATACTGCAGGATTACGCGATACAAATGATGAAGTGGAAAAAATCGGCATCGCGCGAACATATCGAGCGCTAGAAAACGCGCAGGTCGCATTATTATTGGTGGATGCAGCTCATGGTATTGACGATGCAGAAAAATCGATTCTGGCGCGCTTGCCGCAAGAAATCAGCAAAATATGGGTACATAATAAAATTGACACCACGAATGAAGCGGCAAAAATTGTAGAAAAAGCTGGTGAAACACATATTTTTCTTTCCGCAAAAACTGGTAGCGGTGTTGACCTGCTAAAACAACATTTATTGAATATTGCAGGCTATCAGCAAAATGCCGAAGGCGTTTTTATGGCGCGAGCTCGGCATTTGGAAGCTCTAAAGCAGGTGGATGAACATTTGCAACAAGCGTGCAACAATATCAGCCAGGCAGAACTCATTGCAGAAGAGCTGCGTTTGGCGCAGGAAGCGTTAAGCAGTGTAACGGGTGAATTTACCCCGGATGATTTGCTGGGAGAGATATTCTCCAAGTTTTGTATCGGCAAATAAGCACAGATCATACAAATGAAAAAAGGCGCAAATGCGCCTTTTTTATGAGTCGCTTTAGTTAAGCAGATAAATCTACCACTACAGCATCGGGGGCATTTTTCTTCACGGATTCAATGCCATTGTCGCGCCCAGCTTCTGACTCATATTGTTGGCTTTGACCAATGACTTGATGGTTGCCTGCTTTGATCACAAAGTAAGGCTTGCCGGATTTCGATACCAAACGTTCATAACGCTCATCCATACCAGCGTTCTTTTTAATGGACTCAATGCCATTTAATGCGCTGGCTCTGGTTTCATACATTTCAGATTGCAAAATAATTTGGCCATTACCTGCCAAAAGATTAAAGTGCGTTTGACCGCTTTTTGCGGTTTTTACTTCGAATTTACCTGCCATACCATTCTCCTCGTCTTGGGTCGGTGAAAGCGTCATTAGCCGCTAGCAATACTATAGGCGCGCTAAGTTGCATTCGTCAAGAGGCATGTGCCTGTAAATTATTTTTATTATTGTTTCACGTGAAACAAGGAATTAATATTAGAATTAATAGATTTTAAGCGATTTTTTGCCTGGCTTGTCTTTCGCCTTTTCTGGTCACGCGCTTGCAGCCGGTAATCATGGCTAAAATCAGATTATCTTTATGCAAAATGCTTTCTGTAATCACGCCCAGTACATGCATGATCACTAGCGCCAACCAGCCCCATGTTGAATATTGATGCAGCGCTTGCAAAAGGTCGGGCTGGTCGATTAGCCAACCTTCGTTATATACCAGCCAGCCAGAACCCACTGCCGTAAGTCCGGTGGCCAGCATTGCGTAAATCACCAGCGATCCAGCCGGGTTGTGGCCAATATAGCGCTTTGCATTGCCTTTTAGCACATGGTAGATGTGCTTGATTGCTTGTTTGGGATCAAATGGGAACGAACAAAAACAAGCATAACCTGTTTTTGTTAAGCCCCAAATAATGCGCGCCAGCAGCAAAACCCCTGCTACATAGCCGGCCTGTACATGAATAAGGCGATCCCATTCGGAAGCGTGAGTGTAGAACGCGACTGTAAACGCTACAGCAAGCGACCAATGAAAGATTCTTACAAATGGATCCCAAACATACTGCATGACAATGTTCCTGCTTATTTCTTGGCTGAAGGTGTTTTTTCAGTCAACACGTAGCCGATAAAATTGGCTTTTTCTTCAGGTGTGCAATCTGCGCCGATAATGTCGTTACAGTGCTCAGTAAATTTATCTTCTACTTTATCTAAGTCATTAAAGCGTTTGTTGTTGACAGCTGGTGACAGCGGGCGAATTGCTTTGCCGGTAACGATGTGCTTGCCCTCATTTGCAGGGTTGGGAGTGTGGCAAGAGGCGCAGGCTGCTTCATTGCCGTTAATGGTGATTTTACGATTAAAAAATATTTTACCTTCCATCGCCGAAGGGCCTGCGTATCCAGGATTCACTATTTTGGCAATAGTGGTGTATTTTTGTGCTAATTTTTCTGCATTGGCGACATCTGCATGTGCTGAAACTGCGGCTAAACCAAGCAGTGATGCTAAAACGATATTTAATTTCTTCATTTAATACTCCATCTTTAGTTAATAATTAATAATAAAGTCTGTCTTGCTATATGCATAGTAAAGCTTTTTGGCTAACAATGCGTTGATATGAATCAAGCTAATTCTATGCCAATATTGTTAGGGAATTGTGTCAGAAGCATATAAAGTGCAATGTTTCACGTGAAACAGATATAAAAATATCTGTTAAAACATGCTTTTACATGACTTAAACATAGGTTTACAGTAGAATCTAATTCTTTGAAAAAGAATCATTAGTCTATGAATTTTCCTGATATTTTTGATGTGATTGTGGTGGGCGGTGGTCATGCAGGCACCGAAGCGGCGCTTGCAAGCGCTAGAATGGGGCAAAAAACCTTATTACTGACACACAATATTGAAACTTTGGGACAAATGTCTTGCAATCCTAGTATTGGTGGCATCGGCAAGGGGCATTTGGTTAAAGAGGTGGATGCGCTGGGGGGCGCAATGGCGGCCGCCACGGATGAGGGTGGTATCCAGTTTCGGATTCTAAATTCCAGCAAAGGACCGGCGGTACGCGCCACCAGAGCGCAGGCAGACCGTGTTTTGTATAAAGCGGCGATCAGGAAAAAATTGGAAAATCAGCCAAATCTGTGGCTGTTTCAGCAGGCGGTTGATGACATTATTTTAGATGGTATTCGTGCAGCAGGTGTGGTTACGCAGATTGGTTTACGTTTTAAATCAAAAAGCGTCGTGCTGACGGCGGGTACATTTTTAGGCGGCCTGGTGCATGTGGGTTTGCAGAACTATAGCGCAGGCCGTGCTGGGGATCCGCCTGCTATCTCGCTCGCAGCGCGATTGCGGGAGCTGAATTTACCGGCTGGTCGCCTGAAAACAGGCACACCGCCGCGCATTGACGGCCGCACGATTGATTATTCGGTGATGACCATGCAGGCGGGCGACAATCCGGTGCCGGTGTTTTCATTTTTGGGCAATGCGGCACAGCACCCTGCCCAACTGCCCTGCTGGATTACGCACACCAATGAGCGTACGCATGACATTATTCGCAGTGGCTTGGATCGCTCGCCAATGTACACCGGTGTGATTGAAGGCGTGGGACCGCGCTACTGCCCGAGTGTGGAAGATAAAATTCACCGCTTTGAGGATAAGGAAAGTCATCAGATTTTCCTGGAACCGGAAGGCTTAAATACGAATGAGATTTACCCGAATGGCATTTCAACCAGTTTACCGTTTGATATCCAGCTGGCGCTGGTGCGTTCGATCAAGGGGCTGGAAAACGCGCATATACTGCGTCCGGGCTATGCGATTGAATATGATTACTATGATCCACGCGGCTTAAAATCCAGCCTGGAAACTAAAGCGGTTAAAGGATTGTTTTTTGCTGGTCAAATTAATGGCACCACGGGTTACGAAGAAGCGGCAGCGCAAGGCTTGCTGGCAGGTGCCAATGCGGCGCTGTACGCACAAGAAAAAGAATCCTGGTGTCCTGCGCGAGACGAGGCTTATTTGGGCGTGCTGGTGGACGATTTGATTACCGTGGGCGTCACCGAGCCTTATCGCATGTTTACTTCGCGTGCGGAATACCGCTTACAACTTAGGGAGGATAACGCTGATATGCGGCTAACCGCCAAGGGCCGTGAGCTGGGCTTGGTGGATGATGCGCGCTGGGAGGCGTTTAGCCGGAAGCAGGAAGCGGTGGCGCGTGAACAGGAAAGATTGAAACGTACTTTTGTGCAGCCCGCCAATGTTTCACGTGAAACACAATTAAATGTGCTGGGCAAAGAACTGGAGCACGAATACAGCTTGTTTGAACTGTTGCGCCGCCCGGAGGTGGGCTATGAAAGTTTGCTAAGCTTAATCCCAGCAGTCGAGACATTAACGGACGAAGTGAAAGAACAGGTCGAAATCGCGGCTAAATATCAAGGCTATATCAATCGTCAAAAAGATGAAATCGCCAAACAAAAAGGCAGCGAGAGTATTAAGCTGGGCGCGAATATTGATTACGCTGAAGTGCATGGTTTAAGCATAGAAGCGCGCCAGAAGCTCATGGCGCACAAGCCGGAAACGATTGGTCAGGCCGGCCGGATTTCGGGCATTACCCCGGCGACGATATCGTTGTTATTGGTTTACCTGAAGCGCAAGCACAAAAAACTAGCCAGCCAGGCCAATATTGAAGCAGCATGACGCAGGCAGAACTATTGGCTGCGGGTATCGCAGAGATGGGTTTGAGTGTATCCTCGGATACACGGCAGAAACTATTACTTTATATCGGTTTGCTGCAAAAGTGGAACAAGGTGTATAACTTGACAGCGGTGCGAGACCCGCTGGAAATGGTGAACTTGCATTTGCTCGATAGTTTGAGTGTGTTGCCCTATATTCAGGTTAAAAACCTGCTTGATGTCGGCAGTGGTGGCGGATTGCCGGGCATTGTGCTGGCGATATGCTTGCCGCAGCTGAAAGTGACTACCATTGACGCGGTGCAAAAAAAAGTGATTTTTATGCGCCAGGTAAAAGGTGAACTGGGGCTGGACAACTTGGAAGTGGTGCATGCGCGGGTAGAGAACTATCAGCCAGCAGAAAAATTTGACGCAATTATTTCGCGCGCTTTTTCTGAGCTAGGTTTGTTTATTAGCCTGACAAAGCACCTGATTAAAGAAAATGGCCAATGGTTGGCAATGAAAGGCCAGGTTCCGCAAGATGAACTTAAAGGTTTGGCATTGAGCCCGGCGCAAATTATTCCGCTGAAGGTGGCGGGTTTAGAGGCAAAGCGGCATTTAGTTGTTTTAGAGAATAATCGATGAAAATATTAGCTATTACCAATCAAAAAGGCGGTGTAGGCAAAACCACCACTTGTGTGAACCTGGCTGCCAGTTTGGCGGCCAATTATAAAAAGGTGTTGCTGGTGGATTTGGATCCGCAAGGCAATGCCACGACAGGCAGTGGGGTTGATAAGGCACATTTAAAGCACAGCATTTATGATGTGCTGATCGGTAAAAAATCATTGAACGAAGTGATTGTGACCAGCGAAAAAGGCGGTTATCACATCGCCCCTTCTAACCGTGAGTTGGCTGGCGCAGAAGTTGAGCTGGTGAATGAATTTGCGCGCGAAGCTCGCCTGAAGCAGGCGATCGCGAAACTGGATGGTGAATACGATTATATATTACTGGATTGCCCCCCTGCCCTTAACCTGGTCACTGTGAACGCGCTTACTGCTGCCAATAGCGTGATGATCCCGATGCAGTGTGAGTATTATGCGCTGGAAGGTTTGTCCGACCTAGTGAATACCATTAAAAAGGTGCGGACGAATTTAAACGCTACTTTGGAAATCGAAGGTTTGCTGCGCACGATGTTTGATAACCGCAATATGCTGGCACAGCAAGTGTCGACACAGCTGGTAAGCCATTTTGGCGATAAAGTGTATAGCACGGTCATCCCGCGTAATATCCGCTTGGCTGAGGCGCCCAGTTACGGTTTGCCGGTATTGGTTTACGACAAATCTTCGAAAGGCGCAATCGCGTATTTAGATCTGGCCAAAGAAATAATTGTTAAAAATCAACAAGTTAAAAATAAAAGCATAGACAAAGGTATTCACAATGGTTAAACCAAAAGGCTTGGGGCGTGGCTTGGATGCCTTGCTGGCAGACAATATTGAAGAATCCGGAAGCACCGAAACACTGCGTATGTTGAATGTGACGCAGTTGCGGCCTGGCAAATATCAGCCGCGCTCTTACATGGATGATGCGGCTCTGCAAACCCTGGCCGATTCGATTAAATCGCAGGGCATCATGCAGCCGATTCTGGTCAGAGAAGTTTCACCGGAAATATTCGAGATTATTGCTGGGGAGCGCCGCTGGCGCGCTAGCCAAATCGCGGGCTTGGAGCAAGTGCCGGTGCTGGTGCGTGAAATTGCGGATGAGTCCGCGCTCGCCATGGCGCTGATAGAAAACATTCAAAGGGAAAACTTAAACCCGCTGGAGGAAGCGCAAGGCATCAAGCGTTTAATCGATGAGTTTGCCATGACACACGAAAAGGCGGCGGAGGCGGTTGGCAGGTCGCGTGCAGCGGTGTCGAATTTATTACGTTTGCTGGGGCTAACTGCGCCGGTGCAGGATTTGCTCATGCAAAACAAGCTCGATATGGGGCACGCACGCGCACTGCTTGGTTTGGATGCGGCGCAGCAAGTTATGCTGGCCAATAAAATTGTGCACCAGGACTTATCAGTGCGCGAAGTAGAAAATCTGGTAAAAAAATTGAGTGCTGCAATTCAGCCTAAACCGCATAAAGCGAACATGAATCGTGACATACTAGATTTGCAGAACAGACTAAGTGAAAAAATGGGTGCTACGGTGAGTATTTCTGCAAAAGCCAACGGTGCGGGAACGCTCAAAATTAGTTATAGCAATCTGGATCAGTTGGACGAAATTATTGCAAAAATGTCTCGTTAGCAAGATATTGAGTTTAAGCGAGTTTTTGCCTTAAGCGATTCATCCGGCTTGAGCAAAAGTGCTTGACTAAAAAGCGCTAATAATTCAAAATCGCGGACTTTGCTAATAAACCCGTTTCAAAAGCAAAAAATGGTTTTTGGAATGATAAAAATATGGAAAACATAACTACGGCCAATATTTTTAGCAAAATGTTGCGGTTACAGTTGATCGCAACAGCCGCAATCGCAGTTATTTCACTTATAATATCAGGATTTCATGCAGGCGTATCGGCAGTGTTAGGTGGTCTGGCAGTATTGATAGGTGCATTAGTCGCATCGAAAATTGCGCAGAAGAGCAAAAAAGAAGCGACAGCGGCACTGATTAACCTGTTGAAGGCAGAAGCAGTCAAGATTTTAGTGATTTTTGTGCTGTTGTTTGTAACGTTTAAAGTTTATAAGCAATTGGTTCCTTTTGCGCTGATTGCAGGTTTGGCGGCGGCGGCGCTGGTTTCTGGCGCAGCAATGCGCAAACTGGAAAACACAGAATTAAAAATATAAGTAACATTTACAGGGCTTTTTGATTGATATGGCTACAGAACACGCAGAACAAGTTGCAATGACCCCGTCAGAATATATTGCTGGACATTTAAGCTTCAATGCCAAACCAATCGGCGACGGCGGTTTCTGGACTCTGCATGTGGATACGCTGGTAATGTCTGTCATCCTGGGCATCTTGGTGATGGGGCTTGTCTGGTGGGTAGCGCGCGGCGCATCTGCGGGCGTGCCGACTAAGCGCCAGGCTTTTGTCGAACTGGTCTTTGGGTTTGTAGATGATCAGGTTAAAAATATTTTCCATGGTAACCGTCATGCGTTTATTGCACCAACCGCATTGACGGTTTTTTTATGGGTGTTCGCAATGAATGCCATGGACTTCCTGCCGGTAGATGTCATGCACAAATTCTACGGCCTGTTCGGTTTGCATCATTGGCGCAGCGTTCCCACTTCAGATATCAATACCACCTTCGCGCTCGCGCTCGCGGTATGGTTTTTGATGATTTTCTTTGCCATCAAGGTGAAAGGCCTGGGTGGTTGGATTCACGAGTTATTCTGTTCCCCGTTCGGTACCAAAATCTGGGTTTGGCCCGCCAACTTCTTGTTCAACATGATTGAATACATTTCAAAACCGCTTTCTCATTCGCTGCGGCTGTTCGGTAACATGTATGCAGGCGAAGTGATTTTCTTATTGTTGGGTCTTTGGGCGGCTACCGGCTTAACGGGCACCATTTTTGGCGCGATACTTGGCGCCGGTTGGTCGATTTTCCATATTTTAATTGTGGCGTTGCAGGCATTCATTTTCATGATGTTAACCGTGGTGTATCTTGCCATGGCACACGAGTCACACTAGTTTTGTAGTTAGTTTCAAGTTTTATTTGTAGTTGTAATTTAATTTTGAGAGGGTAATAAAATGGAAGCATTAGCAATGATTCAGGCCTACACAGGCATTGGTATTGGTTTAATTATTGGTTTGGGCGCTGCAGGTGCTTGTATCGGTATCGGTATTATGTGTGCAAGTTTCCTGGAAGGCGCTGGTTGCTAAATAATTAGCAAACCTAAGCTGACTTGGTCATTAACAAAGGTTTAGTGGCTGACGCTTTAATGATTAACAACATGGATCAAAAATGAACATTAACTTTACACTTATCGCACAAGCTATCGCATTTGCTGTGTTGATTTGGTTCACGGTGAAATTCGTTTGGCCGCCGCTTTTAAAAGCAATCGAAGCGCGCCAAAAAGAAATCGCTGATGGTTTGGCTGCAGCTGCAGATGGCAGAAATGCTTTGGAAGTGGCTGCTAAAAAATCAGAAGTGACATTGACTGAAGCTAAACAAAAAGCGAGTGAAATCATTGCGCAGGCTGAAAAGCGCGGTACGCAAATTATCGAAGAGGCTAAAGGTAATGCCAAAGTTGAAGGTGATCGTATTATCGCTGGCGCTAAAGCTGAAATCGAGCAAGAAGTGAACCGTGCTAAAGAAGGTTTACGTGCGCAAGTTTCTACATTGGCAATTGCTGGTGCAGAGAAGATCTTGCGTAAAGAAATCGACGCTAAAACGCACAGCGAATTGTTAGCTAAACTCGCTGCAGAACTTTAAGGCCAAGTAGTTAAGGCAAAGGGATAAAGGAAATCACATGGCTGAATTATCCACCATCGCAAGGCCTTATGCAGTCGCTGCCTATAAACTGGGCCGCGAACAGAAGGCGTTGGGCAAATGGTCTGAGATGTTGAGTTTTGCAGCAGCAGTTGCTAATGACGCGCTAATCAAGGCCTATATTCAAGACCCTAAAGTGGTAAGCAGTGATCTGCAAGCGACTTTCTTGAAAGCATGCGGCGATAACCTCAATGAGAACGGACAGAATCTGGTCAAAGTTTTGGTTGAGTATGGCCGTTTGTCTATTTTGCCGGAAATCTACAGCGCGTTCGAAGCATTGAAAGCGCAAGATGAAGGCACACTGGATGCAGAAATCATTGCTGCAGCCAAGATCAGCGCGGCAGATACCAAAGACTTAGTAAAACGTTTGGAAGCAAAATTCGGCAAGAAAATTGAGGCAAGTGTTTCTGTTGACCCGGAAATCATCGGTGGCATCAAAATTATTGTTGGCGATACCGTAATAGACGCATCCGTCAAAGGCCAGTTACAAAATTTAGCCTATACGCTTACAGCATAAGGCACAGGAGACAGAGTAATGCAGTTATCTACATCAGAAATCAGTGAACTGATTAAAAGCAGATTAGAAAATTTTTCGACCAGTGCAGAAGCGCGTACTCAAGGTACCGTAATTTCAGTCACTGACGGTATCGTTCGTATTCACGGTCTTTCAAACGTGATGTCTGGCGAGATGATCGAGTTCCCGGGCAACACATTCGGTTTGGCGCTTAACCTTGAGCGTGACTCAGTGGGTGCGGTGGTGTTGGGTGATTACGAGCACATCACAGAAGGCGATACATGTAAATGTACAGGCCGTATTCTGGAAGTGCCGGTTGGTCCGGAATTGATCGGCCGCGTTGTGAACGCGTTAGGTCAGCCAATCGACGGCAAAGGCCCAGTCAATGCGAAAATGACTGACAAGATTGAAAAAGTGGCACCTGGTGTGATTGCACGTAAATCGGTTTCACAACCAGTGCAAACCGGTTTGAAATCCGTTGACTCGATGGTGCCGGTTGGCCGTGGTCAACGTGAGTTGATCATTGGTGACCGTCAGACAGGTAAAACTGCGGTTGCAGTCGATGCGATCATCAACCAAAAAGGTCAGAACATGACCTGTATCTATGTCGCGATCGGCCAAAAGGCTTCAACTATCGCTAACGTGGTGCGCAAGCTGGAAGAGAATGGCGCAATGGCATACACCATTGTGGTTGCAGCAGCAGCTTCTGACTCAGCAGCGTTGCAATTCCTGGCACCATACGCGGGTTGTACCATGGGTGAATACTTCCGTGACCGTGGTCAGGATGCATTGATCGTCTATGATGACTTGTCAAAACAAGCGGTTGCTTACCGTCAAATCTCATTGCTGTTACGTCGTCCACCAGGCCGTGAAGCTTATCCAGGTGACGTGTTCTACATCCACTCACGTTTGTTAGAGCGTGCTGCGCGTGTGAACGAAGAGTATGTAGAGAAATTCACTAACGGTGAAGTCAAAGGTAAAACAGGTTCATTGACTGCATTGCCGGTGATTGAAACAGCAGCGGGTGACGTTTCTGCATTCGTTCCAACCAACGTGATTTCTATTACAGACGGCCAGATTTTCCTGGAAACTGACTTGTTCAACGCCGGTATCCGTCCTGCGATCAACGCTGGTATTTCAGTGTCTCGCGTAGGTGGTGCAGCACAAACTAAAGTCATCAAGAAATTAGGCGGCGGTGTGCGTCTGGCATTGGCGCAATACCGCGAATTGGCTGCGTTCGCACAGTTCGCATCTGATCTGGATGAAGCAACACGTAAACAACTGGAACGTGGCCGTATGTTTACCGAGCTGATGAAACAAGCGCAATATGCACCTTTAAGCGTTTCAAACATGGCGATTACCTTGTTTGCAGCGAACAAAGGTTACTTTGATGATGTTGCAATCAATAAAGTATTGGCGTTCGAAGGCAAATTGCATGGCTTCATCGCTTCGAAATACAAAGCAATCGCTGATGCTATTGAAACCTCATTCAAGACTTCAAAGCGACAACTGCTTACTAATTTACACACTATTAGGACATTAAAATGGCTGGTAGTAAAGAAATTAGAACCAAGATCAAGAGTGTAGAAAATACACGCAAGATCACCAAGGCGATGGAAATGGTGGCTGCCTCTAAAATGCGTAAAGCGCAGGACAGAATGCGTGCATCACGTCCATACGCCGAGAAGATTCGTAATGTGGCGGCTCACCTTTCACTTGCGCATTCTGAATACAAGCACCCTTTCCTGTTAAAGCGTGAAGACGTGAAGAATGTTGGCATCATTGTTGTGAGCTCTGACAAAGGTCTTTGCGGCGGCTTGAATACCAACGTATTGCGCTTAACAGTTAACCAGATGAAAAACTGGGAATCTGAAGGCAAAAAAATTACTGTAAGCGCAATCGGTAACAAAGGCTACGGCTTTATGAATCGCGTCGGTGCCAACGTAAAATCACACATCATCGGCTTAGGTGATGTGCCGCATTTAGAAACACTGATTGGTACGATTAAAGTCATGCTGGATGCTTATACCATTGGTGAAATTGACCAGTTGCATATCTGCTACACGCGCTTCATCAACACCATGAAGCAGGAACCAGTAATCGAGCAATTGCTGCCATTGACCAGTGAACGTTTGGGTACGCATCCTACAGAAGAAAAAGCTGAGAAATTGAGTGCGAGTGCTGTGGTGAAGAGTGCAGTTCAAATCGGTGCAGCTAAAGGTCACTGGGATTATATCTACGAACCAGAAGCGCAGCCTGTGATTGATGAACTGATGGTGCGTTACATTGAATCATTGGTTTATAACGCAGTTTCTGAAAATATGGCTTCAGAACAATCATCACGTATGGTGGCGATGAAGGCAGCTTCCGACAACGCGAAGAACGTGATTGCGGAATTGAAACTGGTTTATAACAAAGGTGGTGCAATGTATTGGCGCGGTGGTTGACGTTGAGTTTCCACGTGATCAAATGCCAAAAGTATTTGAAGCGTTGATTATTGATGACGCATCAAGCCAGGCGGAAGCTGGTTTGACATTGGAAGTGCAACAGCAATTAGGTGACGGCATTGTGCGTACGATTGCCATGGGCTCATCTGATGGTCTTGCTCGTGGTACAGCGTTCAAATCAACAGGCGCACAAATTCAAGTGCCGGTAGGTACAGGTACTTTGGGCCGTATTATGGACGTGCTGGGTCGCCCAATCGATGAGGCTGGTCCTATCGATTCAGACGAGCGCCGTTCTATTCACCAAAAAGCACCAACATTTGAAGAGTTATCTCCATCTGTTGACTTGTTAGAAACAGGCATTAAAGTGATTGACCTTGTTTGCCCATTCGCCAAGGGTGGTAAAGTGGGTCTTTTCGGTGGTGCTGGTGTAGGTAAAACCGTTAACATGCTTGAACTGATTAACAACATCGCTAAGCAGCACTCTGGCTTATCAGTGTTTGCAGGTGTGGGCGAGCGTACCCGTGAAGGTAACGACTTCTACCATGAAATGGCAGAAGCTGGCGTTATTAAACTGGACGACATGAAAGAATCAAAAGTAGCGATGGTGTTCGGTCAAATGAACGAACCACCAGGCAACCGTTTACGCGTAGCTTTGTCAGGTTTGACTATGGCTGAGAAATTCCGTGACGAAGGCCGTGACGTGTTGTTCTTCGTGGACAACATCTACCGTTACACATTGGCCGGTACTGAAGTATCTGCGCTGTTAGGCCGTATGCCTTCAGCCGTAGGTTACCAACCTACCCTGGCGGATGAGATGGGCCGCTTGCAAGAGCGTATTACTTCAACTAAAGTGGGTTCTATTACTTCTATCCAAGCGGTTTACGTGCCAGCAGATGACTTGACTGACCCATCACCAGCGACAACCTTCCAACACTTGGACTCAACCGTTGTGCTGTCACGTGATATTGCTTCTTTGGGTATCTACCCAGCCGTAGACCCTTTGGACTCAACATCACGTCAGTTGGATCCACTGATCGTGGGTGAAGAGCATTACCAGGTTGCACGCTCAGTACAGTCAACATTGCAACGCTATAAAGAATTGCGTGACATTATCGCGATTCTGGGTATGGACGAATTGTCACCGGAAGATAAATTGGCGGTTGGCCGTGCACGTAAAATCCAACGTTTCTTGTCACAACCATTCCACGTGGCTGAAGTATTTACCGGCGCACCTGGTAAATACGTGCCATTGAAAGAAACAATCAAAGGCTTTAAAGCGATTGTTGCCGGTGAATACGATCACTTGCCAGAGCAGGCTTTCTACATGGTGGGTGGTATTGAAGAGGCGATTGAAAAGGCCAAGACGCTTAACTAAAAGAAATTTAACTAAGTCTACTTAGCTAATTAGTTAAACGCTTTAAGGAAAAAAAATGGCAAATACTGTTCATATTGATGTAGTCAGTGCAGAGGCAAGCATATTCTCAGGTGAAGCTGAGTTTGTGGTTGCACCTGCTAGCGCTGGTGAGGTGGGTATCTACCCAAATCATGCGCCAATGATTACGACCATCAAGCCGGGTGCTTTGCGTATCAAGCAGGCCAACGAAGCTGAAGATACCTTGATTTTCATCTCAGGCGGCATGCTGGAAGTACAGCCAGGTGTAGTTACTGTATTGGCTGATACGGCAATTCGTGGCCATGACCTGGATGAAGCAAAAGCAATCGCTGCAAAAGAGGCTGCGGAAGAGGCATTGAAAAACAGAACTTCAGACATCGATTATGCTACAGCACAAGCTGAACTGTCTGAAGCGCTCGCGCAAATCCAAACAATTGAGCGTTTACGCAAAACTGCGCATTAAGTGTTTTCATGCTTATGCAAAGGCAGCCATAGGCTGCCTTTTTTGTTTATACTTTCACTATCAAGTAAATTATACAGATTATGAATAAACTTAATATTGTCATTCTCGCCGCGGGTAAAGGCACACGCATGCACTCTAACAAGCCCAAGGTGCTGCATCAACTGGCCGGAAAACCGCTCTTACAGCACGTCATTGATTGCGCCAAACAATTAGGTCCGTCGAAAATCATCGTGGTTTATGGCTATGGTGGCGAGGCGGTGCCGCAAGCATTCACGCACGAAAATATTACCTGGGTTGAACAAACCGAGCAGTTGGGAACTGGCCATGCCGTGCAGCAAGCCTTGCCGCATCTGGATGAAAATGCCACAACGCTTATCTTGCTTGGGGATGTGCCGCTGCTGAGTGTTGAAAGCTGCAAAAAGCTGTTTGATCAAACCGAGGAATTAGGCCTGCTGACTTTTATAAAGCCGGATCCAACCGGCTATGGCCGTATCATTCGTAACAGCGAAGGTATCGTTACTGCAATAATTGAGCATAAGGATGCTACTTCACAGCAGCGCGAAATTAAAGAAGTGAATACCGGCATTATCGCTGCCAAGAACAGGCATCTGGCAAACTGGTTAAAGCGCCTTACCAACAATAACGCCCAAGGTGAATATTATCTGACAGACATCGTAGCGATGGCAAAACTGGAAGACGAGACAGCGGTGCGCGAAATTGCAGATGACGAATCGTCTTCCGACGGATGGATTGGTCTGTCTAAAAAAAGGTATACGATTGCAACAGAGATTACTCAGGATGAAGCCTCTGTGACAGGAGTGAACTGCAAGAAAGACTTGGCTGACCTGGAACGGATATACCAAAAACGCTATGCCGATAGCTTAATGCAAGCGGGGGTGACGCTGTTAGACCCATTAAGAATCGATGTGCGGGGCGAGCTAAGTGCTGGCAAGGATGTAGAAATAGATGTCGGCTGTGTTTTTGAAGGCAAAGTAAGCATTGCCGACAATGTAAGGATCGGCGCGTACTGTGTCATTAAAGATGCTGAAATTGCTTCCGGAACAACCATTGCCCCGTTTACACATATTGACCAGGCTAAAATTGGCAATAATAGCCGCATTGGGCCATATGCACGCATCCGCCCCGGTACTACACTGGCGGCTGAGACGCATATTGGTAACTTTGTCGAGCTTAAAAACGCACAAGTAGATATTGGCAGTAAAATCAATCACCTGAGCTATGTGGGTGATAGCACGGTAGGCAAAAATGTGAACATTGGCGCGGGCACGATTACCTGCAATTACGATGGCGCTAATAAATTCAGAACCATTATTGAAGATGATGTGTTTGTCGGCTCCGACACGCAATTAATCGCACCTGTTACCGTAGGCAAAGGCGCGACTATCGCCGCTGGCTCCACCATTACTAGGGACGCACCGGCAGATCAGCTTACGTTATGCCGAGCAAAGGAACAAAAATCTATCGTGGGTTGGAAACGGCCTGTAAAGATAAAAAAATAAAGTCTTATTCGTCACCCCGCTTTCGCGAAAATGACAGAATAAAATAATTTAAGAAAGAATAAACGTTATGTGTGGCATTGTAGGTGCAGTAGCAAATAGAAACGTCGTTTCAACGTTAATCGAAGGTTTGAGCCGTCTGGAATACCGTGGTTATGATTCTGCCGGCGTCGCAGTGCTGAACAGAAACGGCATCGAGCGCGTACGCGCGGTGGGCCGCGTTTCCGCCATGATAGAAAAAGCGTTGGATGCGAATCTAAGCGGCCTGGTCGGCATCGGCCATACGCGCTGGGCTACGCATGGCGGCGTCACCGAGAGCAACGCGCATCCGCACGTTTCAAAAGGTGAGATTGCAGTGGTGCATAACGGCATTATCGAAAATCACGATGAGCAGCGCACGCGCCTAAAAGCGCTCGGTTACGAGTTCACCTCGCAAACCGATACCGAAGTGATTGCTCACTTAATTCACTATTACCACAAAGATTTAGCGCTGCTGGCAGCTACACAGAAGGCGGTAGCAGAGCTCACGGGCGCATTTGCCATTAGCGTGATTTCGGTAAAAGAGCCTGAGCACATGATTACTGCTCGTTTAGGCTGTCCGTTGCTGATTGGTTTGGGTGAAGGTGAAAACTTTATCGCTTCTGACGTTTCGGCGGTGTTATCCGTCACCCGCAAAGTAATTTACCTGGAAGATGGCGATGTCGCCGATATTCGCCGTGATGGTGTGACCATTTATGGCCGCGATGGCAATGAAGTAACCCGTAAAATCCACATGAGCGATGTGTCGCTCGCCAGCATGGAGCTTGGCCCCTATTCACACTTCATGCAAAAAGAAATCCACGAGCAGCCACGTGCGCTCACCGATACCATTGAAGCGCTGATTGATAACAACAGCTTCTCTGCCGAGTTGTTTGGCAAGGCTGCCAGCGATGTATTTAAGCAAGTGGATAGTATCTTGATACTGGCCGCAGGCACCAGCTATTATGCCGCACTTACAGCTAAATACTGGTTAGAGGGCATTGCTAAAATACCAACCAATGTAGAAATCGCTAGTGAATATCGCTATCGCCAATCCGTGCCTAACCCCAAGCAACTGATTGTTACCATTTCACAATCTGGTGAAACGCTGGATACGATGGAAGCCTTAAAACACGCGAAATCATTAGGGCAAAACCTCACCTTGGCGATTTGTAACGTGCAGGAGAGCGCCATTCCACGCGCTTCACAGCTTGTTTTTTACACGCGGGCAGGTGCAGAAATCGGCGTGGCTTCCACCAAAGCCTTCACTACTCAGTTGGTGGCTTTATTCACCTTGGCCGCTACGTTAGCCAAACAGCGCGGTTTATTAAGCGCTACACAGGAGCAAGAGCATCTTGCAGCTTTGCGCCAGTTGGCCGGCAGTGTGCAATTTGCGCTTAATTTAGAGCCGCAAATCCGCGAATGGGCAAAACGCTTTGCCGATAAAGAGCACGCCCTATTCCTGGGCCGTGGCGTGCACTACCCTATCGCGCTGGAAGGCGCGCTTAAGCTTAAAGAGATATCCTACGTCCATGCAGAGGCTTACCCCGCAGGCGAGCTTAAACATGGCCCGCTGGCACTGGTAGATAACAACATGCCAGTGGTAGTGATTGCGCCGAATGATGCGCTGCTGGAAAAGGTAAAATCCAACATGCAGGAGGTGCGTGCCCGTGGCGGCGAGCTATTTGTGTTTGCCGATGCCGATAGCCACTTTACCGCATCAGAAGGCGTGCATGTGATTCGCACTCCGCGCCATGTGGGCGTGCTCTCCCCTATTTTGCATACCATCCCGGTGCAATTGCTGGCGTATCATGCGGCGTTGTTAAAGGGGACGGATGTGGATAAACCGAGGAATTTGGCGAAGAGCGTGACGGTGGAGTAGTGAAATTCTCACAGAGATTGGGGATTGTTTCGGCTGATAAAGCAATTCAAATTGGGTCGCTGGATGAGGATTTACGTAATTCACTTTGGAGCCTACTTGCCATTCATTATTGGGATAGATTTAATAAACAAAAATATGATATGGGTAGTAGGGTTGACTATATTTCTGGAAGTAATTTGGATGGCATTTTTAGAGGTTTGTGGCTTAACTATTTTAAAAAGCCAATAGATACAATTCCAGCCTTATTCTATGACAATGCAAACGGCTTAGGAATATTACGTAATTATTTTTTCAACGCTAAATGGTATGAAGTATATGATTTCATTGAATTTATAAGTGGTTATTCCATCGACGGTAAGAGAGACAGTTTTATTAATGATTGTAATAAGATTTTTGAAAAAGAGAATTCAGGCTATAGATTTGTTGATGGCAAGATAATTGAAATTAGTTCTGCCGATGAAGTAAATGAAATTGAAAAAGCAATTGAAAAAGCCACTCCTTATTATGGTGTAAAACAGCACTTGGTTAGCGCAATTACACTCATGAGCGATAAAGAAAGTCCAGATTATAGGAACTCAATTAAAGAATCAATTTCTGCAGTTGAATCACTATGTAAGAAAATTGCAGGAGATGAAAAAGCGACTTTAGGTGTAGTATTAAAAGTGCTGGAGAAAAATGGTCATATGCATGCTGCTTTGGAAAAAGCATTTTCAGCTTTATATGGGTACACAAATGATGCTGATGGTATTAGGCATGCATTAATGGAACAAAGCAATTTAACCAGTGCTGATGCGCGCTTCATGCTTATAAGTTGTTCAGCTTTTATAAACTACGTTATTGCTACTACAGAAAATAATAGTAAAAGCTAATTGTTTGTCGGGGTTGCCCGACGTCAAGTCACTTTCTTTTGCTTGTCCAAAAGAAAGTAACCAAAGTAAACGACACCCCCTGCCATGGCCTTCGGCTCCCCTGCGCTGCTCAACAAATCAGGCGGCTGCGGAACTCGCTTCGCTCAAACAGTCCTCGCCGAAAACTCCTGATTTGTCTGCGTTGCTCGCCATGGCAGCAGGGGATTGAAAGTCAAAACCATTGAGTACGATCATTAAAATATCAAATAAAGATGCTCTGTAAGCCGCATGGATATTGGCTTGTAGGGTACATATTTCATGTCTAAATGCGTTGTGAAACTATCAAAACAGCCACCACCCTGCCCAAGTTGCTGCAACTTGCACAATTAAGCCCGGTAATACTTTGTCTGAAAATTCCTTGCCGCCGCTGATTAATGCGATAACAGCTTTTGAAGTGGAATTGACCGAAAAGGCGACTAGTATGGGGATTACTGCGCTTTCCGGGCTGAGTCTGCCAGCCCCGGCAAGCGAGGCCACAGAGATGGTGGAGGCATGCACATCTGCCAAACCCGCTACACCAGAGGCTACCACAAGCCCGGCCTGACCAAACCAGGCTTTTAGCGCGGCCGATGTCACCAGCACTACCGCAATCACGGCAGCGAGCATAAGCGCAGTTTTTACGCTAAACGTTTTGGTGGGTTTATTTATCTCTGCTCCATTCTTATGGAAGGAATTTAAAGTCACTGCCAAGCCATATATCGCAACCGCGACTCCCCCTAAAATAAGCGGCCACATAAGTGCGTGTAATGTGGGTGGGTGGATTGCTGCGAGTAGCATCGCGAGCTGCAAAATGGTAGCGAGACAAGATAACAATGCGCCCGCCACGGCCGTGCCCATTAAGGCGGGTGCTTCTTTTGCGCGCTCCCCCATTGCACCTACAGTTGCAATGCTGGAAATAAAACCTGATACCAGCCCAACCAGCGGTAAGCCAATACGCCCGCCTAGCCAGCGCAATGCCAGGTGGCCAAGCGCGCCAATCGCCATCACCAGAATCACGATCAGCCAGAGATTGTGCGGGTTAACGGCCTCGAATGGCCCAATAAATTCATTAGGTACGAGCGGCAAAATAATAAGCGTTGCAGCCGCCAGAATAAGAAAATCATTCAATTCATCTTTTGTGACTACCCCAAGCACGAAGCCATGTATGGGCTCTTTCGCGGCCAGCAGTATGGCCACACTCACCGCAAGCGCGGCGGCTAAGGCGGCCGCGCTCATGGCCAATCCACCTAAAATCATAGTAAATATCAGGGTGATTTCGGTCGTCAGCCCCGGATCTTGAGTCCGCCTGTTAAAGTAAGCGATAGCTGTAAAAATCATTACGCAGAATATGGAAGCGACCAGCAGCCAAAAATCGACGGCAGTGCTTACTGCTCCAAGTAGAGCTGAAATAGTAAATGTGCGTATCCCTGCGGCCGAGCGCTCCGGGCCGGTGCCTTTGCTGCGCTCGCGTTCGGCGCCGATAAGCAGCCCAATGCCCAGGGCGACCGCCAGATTAAGCCAGAGAGTGTTGTCAACAATCATTTGGTTTGCTTGAAAACCCATTAAATGAACCACGTTATCTTATCGTACTTTAACTATCAAGTTTATGCTTACAGATTTCATTTTATAAGCAAAGGGCAGAATTGAACCTATAAATATTCTTTATTCTCTGGAGCGATTTAATTTAAGCAGGTTTAACATTAACCCAATAAAGAATTGTAATTGTAGTGTGACGGCATACTCGGAGCGTTAGAAAAAAATGGAAGATCAAGCATTTATCGGGCGTCAGCCCATTATGGATTTAAAGCAGCACATCATTGGTTATGAGCTTTTTTTCAGGCACAGTGAGAATGCGCAAAGCGCGGTGTTTGAAGATGACTTCAAGGCTTGCTCTAATGTGCTGGTGAACACCGTAGGTGAAATGGATATGCAGTGGCTGCTAGGCGACAAGCTGGCATTTATCAATGTTAACGAAGAAATGTTGAAAAGCGAGCTTTTGGAGTTGATGCCGCCCAAGCGTACCGTACTTGAAATATTAAAGAGCATTACGCCTGGTGATGAAGTTGTTGAGCGTTGCCAGGCCTTGCGCAGCCAAGGCTATCGGGTTGCTCTGGATAACCCGCATTTATGTGAGGGCTCCGAGCGCTTACTGCCGTGCGCCGACTACGTCAAAATTGATATTCAGAGCGTCAGTCTTGCCGAGCTTGGTAAGATTTTTATGCGATTTAACGCGCCATCGGTAAAAATGATTGCAGAAAAAGTTGAAACCGAGAAACAGTTTGAGGCATGTAAAAGTGCTGGCTTTAAGCTTTTTCAGGGATTTTATTTTGCCCGCCCCGAGACATTTACCGCAACAGTGATCAATCCATCGTTTGATAGTGTACTGAATATTCTGAACAAAGTAAGCCAGGACGCAGATAATGAAGTGATTGAAGCAGGCTTTAAGCGCGATGCAGCCTTATCTTTCAAGCTGCTGCGCTACATTAATTCAGTGGGTTTTGGGCTTTCGTGCGAGGTGCAGTCCATCAATCACGCCCTGTCGATTCTAGGCACCAACCAGCTTTATCGCTGGCTTACTTTGCTGATGGTAACAGCCGGAGAAAACTCGACACCACCCGCACTAATGAAAACTTCTATCACGCGCGGTCGCCTGACTGAGCTGTTGGGTGAGGGCTATTTTGATAAAAAAGATCGCGACAACCTGTTTATTGTCGGCGTGTTTTCATTATTGGATGTAATACTGAAAATGCCGATTGATCAGGTGCTTGAAAAAATTCAATTGCCTGAATCCGTAACTGAGGCGTTACTCACCCGTGAAGGGATTTACGGCCCTTTTTTACAGTTGACAGAAGCCTGCGAAGACTCTGACGATGCGCGCATTCTGGAGCTGGCTGAATTGCTGCAGCTGGATTCACCCAAAGTGAATAAATGCCATCTGTCTGCTTTGGCATGGGCAGAGACGCTAGGTATCTAATAGGGGGCGCTCTCTTTTAAGACAACAGGGCTGATATCAAAGCTGCCCGCATCATGGCTCACCAGAATTTGACCATCCTGAATGGTGCAGCTGATATTCATGCTGCGCGATGCAATGCTTGCCAGTGCTTGCGTGCCGGGCAAATTGATAACGCTGAGGTTGTTGATTTTTGATAGCGCTTTGCTGTTCTGGCTCCACCAAATGTCGGCAATCCGCCCGCCGTAAAGCACCACCAGCACTTGTTTTGCGCGCCCTGCTGCTTTGCGGATTTCTTTTTCTGCGGGCAAGCCCACATCTATCCACAACTGTATTGCGCCAGTCAGGTCTTTTTGCCATAGGTCCGGCTCTTCGTCATCACTCAAACCTTTACCGAAAATCAGTGCTTCATCGGCATAAAGCATAAATGCGATGAGCCGCACCATCACGCGTTCATCGGTTTCTGATGGGTGTTTGGCCAGCGTAAGGCTATGCTGCGCGTAATATTGCCTGTCCATATCCGCAATATTCAGGTCAATTTTGTATATAGTTGACTTAAGCGCCATCGCGCGTCTCAAAAGTAGTTGCCATGGCGCATTATACCTACTTAACAAGGCAGGCCCGCTTTCTGTTAAGCTTTCATTCTTTTCAAAACAGATAAATTCCATGGCTCAATATGTAATGTCGATGCTCCGCGTGAGCAAAATCGTGCCGCCCAAACGGCAAATCATCAAGGATATTTCATTATCGTTTTTCCCCGGCGCCAAAATCGGTTTGCTGGGTTTGAATGGCTCGGGCAAGTCGACCGTGCTGCGTATTATGGCGGGCGTAGATATAGAGTTTGAAGGCGAAGTGCAGTGGCAGCCTGGTATTTCAATCGGCTTTCTGGCGCAGGAGCCACAGTTAGATGCGAACAAGACTGTGCGCGAGGAAGTTGAAAGCGGCATGGGTGCAGTGATGGAAGCCAGGCAGAAATTGGAAGAAGTTTATGCGGCATATGCAGACCCGGATGCGGATTTTGATAAATTGGCAGAAGAACAGGCCAGGTATGAAAATATCATCGCAGCCAGTGGTTCGGATGTGGAGCATCAGCTGGAAGTTGCTGCGGATGCGCTGCGTTTACCGCCTTGGGATGCGAAAATCGGCCCATTATCCGGCGGTGAAAAACGCCGTGTGGCCTTGTGTAAATTATTGTTATCTAAACCCGATATGTTGCTATTAGACGAGCCAACCAACCATCTGGATGCGGAATCCGTGGAGTGGCTGGAGCAGTTTTTAGTGCGCTTCCCCGGCACTGTGGTAGCGGTGACGCATGATCGATACTTTTTAGATAACGCGGCAGAGTGGATTTTAGAGCTCGACCGCGGCCATGGTATTCCGTGGAAGGGCAATTATTCAAGCTGGCTGGAGCAGAAAGAGGAAAGGCTGAAACAGGAGGAGTCGCAGGAATCTGCAAGGCGCAAGGCATTGCATACCGAGCTGGAATGGGTGCGCCAAAATCCGAAAGCGCGCCAGGCTAAAAGTAAATCCAGAATCGCACGCTATGAAGAACTGGCGAGTGCGGAATACCAAAAACGTAATGAAACGCAGGAAATATTTATCCCCGCAGGTGAGCGCCTGGGCGACCAGGTGATTGAGTTCAACGGCGTGAGCAAAGCCTTTAAAGACCGCCTGCTGATCGATAACTTGAGCTTCAGCGTTCCAGCGGGTGCGATTGTCGGCATCATCGGCCCGAACGGTGCAGGTAAATCGACACTGTTCAAAATGATTACCGGTAAAGAAGAGCAGCCGGATAGCGGCGAGGTGAAGATTGGTTCAACGGTGAAATTGGCGTATGTAGACCAAAGCCGCGATGAACTTAGTAATGATAAAACCGTATTCGATGAAATTTCTGGCGGGTCGGATATTTTGCAGGTTGGTCGCTACGAAACGCCAAGTCGCGCCTACATTGGCCGCTTTAACTTTAAAGGCGGCGACCAGCAAAAAATCGTCGGCCAGCTCTCAGGTGGCGAACGCGGGCGCCTGCATCTGGCTAAAACGCTGATTTCCGGCGGTAATGTGCTGCTGCTGGATGAACCTTCCAACGACCTGGACGTAGAAACTTTGCGCGCGCTGGAAGATGCGCTGCTCGAGTTTGCCGGCTGTGTACTGGTGATTTCGCATGATCGCTGGTTCCTGGATCGTATCGCCACACACATTTTGGCGGCTGAAGGTGACTCGCAGTGGACGTTTTTTAACGGCAATTATCAGGAATACGAAGCCGATAAACGCAAACGTTTAGGTGAGGAAGGCGCTAAGCCAAAACGGATTCGCTATAAGCCCATTACGAGATAGTTAAAGCCAATCCCAGTCCAGGCGCTTCTTATGAGGCGCTTTTTTCATGGCGAAGTCCCACAAGAATGGCGGGATAAAGCGCATGAATCTAGCCAGCATGCCCATTTGCCAAGGAATCACCACAAAGCGGCGTTTGCTTTCTACGGCATGGGCGAATTTTTGTGCAAACACCTCGACATCCATTAAAAACGGCATTTTATAGCTGTTGATGTCCGTCATCGGGCTGCGGATATAGCCCGGCGCGATGGTGGTGACGGCAATATTGTCGCGCGTCATTTCTACACGCAGGCTTTCCAGATAACTAATTACGGCGGCTTTGCTGGCGCTATAGGCACCTGCGCCGGGCAAGCCGCGGATCCCTGCCACGCTGGCAATACCCACCAGTTGGCCATGCCCGGCTTGTTTCATCGCGGCGATAAAAGGTTGAAAAGTATGCACCATGCCCAAAACGTTAATATCCATGATGGCTTGAAACGCGGGGGTGTCAGCTTTGTGTTCGGTGAGTGTGCCGCGACTGACGCCAGCGTTGGCGATGACAATATCGGGTGCGCCGAAGCGGGTGATAAAGTCTTGTGCAGCAGCTTCTAGAGCCGCGCTATCGCGTACATCCAGCGGGTAAACAGCACAGGTAATTTGATACTGTGTTTGTAGCTCACTTGCAAGTTTTTGTAAGTGCTCACTACGTCTGGCAACCAGTCCAATAATAGATTTATTATTAGAGAAGCGTTTTGCATATTCATGCGCCAATGCGCTGCCAATGCCGCTGGATGCCCCGGTGATAAAGATTTTTTTCATAGCCAATAGTGTAGCGCACTATGTTTTAGAAACAAGAAACCCGCTGATAAATTTCAGCGGGTTAATTAGGGTTATTTGACCTTTTTTGGCAACGCTACTTTTTTAGGCAAAACTTTGTTTTTAGTTTTTGCCTGACTTACTTTTTTGCGGCTTTGTCCTTGCGTACATTGTCGATAATGTAATCAGCAGTTTTTAACGCTTGTTCGTTGCCGCCATTCATGGTGCTCGAGGTGATGTATTTACCATCAATTACCAGACTCGGTACGCCAGTTGCGCCAGAGTTACGAAAAGTGATTGCAGCGCGATTTAAGCTGGTGTTGATAGTGAACGATTTAAACGCCTGCTCAACTTTTAATTTATCCAGCCCGCTTTGTTTGGTTACCCATTCAATCGCTGCTTTTTCGTCGGTGGGGTTCAAGGTTTTTTGTTTATGAACAGCCTCAAACAGGGGCGTATGCAGTTTCTCGGCAACCCCTAAAGTTTCCATCGCGTAAAAGGCTTTGGCCATAGGTGCCCAGCTTGGGTTAGGCAGGCCAGGCATGCGTTTGAAATAGACATCGCCTGGCAATTTTTTCACCCAGGCGTTTAATGGTGTTTCCATTTGATAGCAGTGAATGCAGCCATACCAAAAAATCTCCATGACTTCAATTTTGGCCGGATTTTCTGTAGAAATTGGCTGTGCAACAACATCAAACTGCTCGCCTTGTTTGGGGGCGTCTGCGTGGGCTGCATTGCCCATCGTTAACGCGCCGAACGCAAGCATAAAAATCGCAAAAAACTTTTTCATTATTTATTCCTTATTTCTTTGTAAAAAATACTATTGTGAAACCACAGTGCACGCTTACTAACGTCAGTTGACAATTAAAGATGACAACTAATTCCTTTTTACTCGGCCTTTGTCTCGGTGTGTACTTTAATCAGGTCGGTATTAAAGCCGTTGGTCGTGAGCTCGCCACGAATCTTGTTGATTTGTGCAATATCGCTTAACGGACCTACGCGCACACGATGCCAAACGCCTTTTTCCGGAATGGTCGCAGTTTGCACAACCGCTTCAAAACCTTGCAAAGCCAGTTTGGCCTTCATGTTATCCGCATCAGCCTCGCTTGGAAACGCGCCCACCTGCAGGAAATAACTATCTTTTTTAACTGTTTTTGAATTATTCTTGATTTCCTGCTCAGTTACTGTGCTTTCGGTTTCGGGCAAAATGGTGTAAAAATCAAACTTATTATCCTGCTTGGTTGCGCTATCAGGACCTTCTTCCTGCGGTAAGGCGCTTTCTGTCGCAATATTTTCTTTGGCCAGTTTTTCAGTGTGATTTTCGATAGCCGGCCTGTTGATTTTTTTGTCAGAAAACGGGTTGTCGGTACCTTTAATAAACATCGTCAGCCCAAGAGACAGGCCAACGCCCAGCAATAAACCTACCAGCAAGCCTGAGAAAAACGGACTGCCTTTACTCCGGCTGGTTTTTTGTTGGGTAGGTTTGTAATCTCTGCTCATATTTCGTCCTTGCTTTACATTTTTTGCGGCGCGCTCACACCCAGCAAACTCAGGCCATTTTTTAGCACTTGCTGTGTTGCGGCAATTAACGCCAAACGTGCCAGTTTGGTTGGCGCATCATCCACTAAAAATTTTGTGTCATTGTAATAGCTATGCAAATCACTTGCACATTCTTTTAAGTAATTGGCAATAGTGTGCGGCGCCAAGTCTGTGGCGGCTGCGCTCACAACTTCGGGATATTCGCTCAAACGCTGCATCAATTTTGCTTCGTTTGGCATGTTGAGCGGGTTTAAGTTCACCGATTTTAAGCTGGATACGTCACCGCCCCACTGAGTTAATACGCTGCAAATACGCGCGTGAGCATACTGAATGTAATACACCGGGTTGTCATTCGTTTGCGCGCGCGCCAGGTCGATATCAAACACCAGTTGTGAATCGGCACGTCTTGCTGCAAGGAAATAACGCGTGGCATCGCAGCCAACTTCGTCGATTAAATCGCGCAAAGTGACATAACTGCCTGCCCGTTTCGAGAGCTTTACCTCTTCGCCGCTGCGCATGACCGTGACCATCTGGTGCAGCACGTAATCGGGCCAGTCTTTTGGAATGCCCATGTCAAGCGCCTGCAAGCCGGCACGGACGCGGGTAATGGTGCTGTGGTGATCGGCGCCCTGCTCGTTAATCACACGGACAAAGCCGCGTTCCCATTTCTCCGCGTGGTAGGCGACATCCGGCACAAAATAAGTGTAGCCCCCTTCACTTTTACGCATGACGCGGTCTTTATCATCGCCAAAATCTGTGGTTTTAAGCCAAAGCGCATTATTCTGCTCGTAAGTGCGGCCGCTGTTGATTAACGCCTGCACGGTTTGTTCAACCTTGCCTTCTGCATAAAGCGCGCTTTCCAGTGAAAACACGTCAAATTTTATTTGAAACGCTTTCAAGTCTAAATCCTGCTCGTGGCGTAAATACGCAACTGCAAAGGCGCGCATGGATTCCAGATTGTTTATGTCGCCACTGGCTGTCACCTCAACGTCGTCTGCGACTACGGTGTGTTTGGTTAAATAGGCTGCGGCAATGTCATTGATATATTCGCCGCGGTAACCATTTTCTGGAAAGTTCGCATGGCCGGTTGAGATGCCCTTGCAGCGCGCCAGCACAGAAACAGTGAGATTATCAATTTGTGCGCCTGCGTCGTTGTAATAAAACTCGCGCGTGACATCCCAGCCAGTGGCTTCCAGTAAGCGCGCCAGGCAATCACCTACAGCCGCACCGCGGCCATGACCGACGTGGAGCGGACCTGTGGGGTTGGCAGAGACAAATTCCACCTGAACTTTTGCACCATTACCAGTGTTGTTGCGCCCAAATTGCGCACCTTGCTGCAAGATTTCGCTAACCACATTTTGTTTGGATTGCGCGTTTAAAAAGAAATTGATAAAGCCAGCGCCCGCGATTTCCACTTTTGCGATATATTCGCTTTGTGGCAACGCTTTGATTAAACTCTCCGCAATCGCACGCGGATTTTGGCGCATCGGTTTGGCCAGCATCATGGCTAAATTGGTGGCAAAATCACCGTGTTCTGCAGATTTTGGGCGCTCAAGTACAATGTTAATTTGTGCAGCATCCGCGCCTATAGTGTTTACTGCGCTGGTGAGTAAATCGGTAATGTGAGCTTTCAAGTAAGTTGAGCTTTCAATCATTAAATTTTGCAAAAACGGTATTTTAACTCAAGCAAGCTCTAGACTCACCTATAACTTTTTATGTCACGAAATATGCCCCAGACCATTCTCAATATCGCGCTAGATGTGCCGCTCAATCGAACTTTCGACTATTTGAGCGGCGGCTTTACTGCGCGCGTGGGTAATCGGGTTGTGGTGCCATTCGCCGGGCGTCACCTGGTGGGGGTGGTGGTTGGCTTACCGGAAACCTCGGACTACCCGATTGAAAAGTTAAAGCCTGTTGGCCACGTGTTTGATGATGTGGTGTTTGATAGCCACATGTATAAATTGCTTAAATTTTGTGCAGATTATTACCATTATCCGCTTGGTCAGACGCTGATTTCAACACTGCCACTGCGATTGCGGCAGATTAAGCCCGCTGTTTCGCGTAAGCAATTTTCTTATAGTTTGTCGCCGAATGTTGATGTAAGCCAAATTCCAGCACGCAAAGCCTTGATACACCGCATTATTGCTGCCCTGCAGATCAAGCCCAGCATGACTGAAGCCGAGCTGGCCCTGATTTCACCGGGCTGGCGAAAAGCAGTTGCCGAACTCAAAAATATGGGCTTGGTGAGTGCGCAGGAAGTGGTGGCGGTAAAAGCATCTCTGCCGATTTCGTCAATCCAGCCGCAACTCAATGATGAGCAAAATCAGGCGATACATAGTGTGCTGGCGCTTACTCACCAGTTTAAACCGTGGCTACTACATGGTATTACTGGTAGCGGTAAGACCGAAGTCTATATTCAAATTTTACAAAAAATACTAAGCGAGAAGAATGCACAGGCATTAGTACTGGTGCCGGAAATTAATTTAACGCCGCAGCTGGAAGCACGTTTTAGAAGCCGCTTATCGCAATATCCCTTAATCACGTTGCACAGCAACTTAAGCGAGAGTGAGCGCTTACAAAACTGGCTAGCAGCCAGCACGGGTGCAGCAAAAATCGTCATTGGCACACGCCTGAGCGTGTTTACGCCGATGCCGCATCTGAAATTAATCATAATGGATGAAGAGCATGATAGCTCTTACAAGCAGCAGGATGGCATGCGTTACCACGCACGCGATGTGGCGATGGTGCGCGCCAAGCAACTGAATATCCCCGTTGTGTTGGGCAGTGCGACGCCGTCTTTGGAAACCTGGTTTAACGCAACAAGCGGCCATAATGCCCAAAAGCAGCAATATGGCTTGCTAAGCCTTAACCAGCGTGCAGTTGAAAATGCGGCGTTGCCCAATATTTTTTGCATTGATACCGCAAAATCGCCCACGGAAAACGGGCTATCACCCTTGCTGGTGAACGCATTGCGCGAGCGTTTATCGCGTGGCGAGCAGAGCCTGCTGTTTATCAATCGGCGTGGTTATGCCCCGGTGCTGCATTGCAATGCCTGCCAATGGATTGCGCCCTGTATGCGCTGCTCGGCGCGGATGGTCGTACATTTAAGCCAAAAACGGCTTAAGTGCCATCATTGCGGGCATGAGCAAAAAATCCCCTTGCAATGCCCAAGTTGTGGCAATACAGATTTGAACCCTACCGGGCAGGCCACCCAGCGTTTAGAGCAAACCTTGCAAAACCTGTTTCCAACAGCGCGAATCGCGCGTGTAGACCGCGACAGCATGCGCAACAAAGATGCGCTGACTGATTTATTAACCAAAGTGCACAATCAGGAAATCGATATCTTGGTGGGTACGCAGATGCTGGCTAAAGGCCATGACTTTCCGCATCTCACTTTGGTTGGTGTGATTGATACCGATAGCGCCTTATATAGCCCGGATTTTCGTGCCAGCGAACGATTATTTGCACAATTGATGCAGGTTTCTGGCCGCGCGGGGCGTGCCGAAAAGGCGGGTGAAGTGTTGATACAAACCGCTTTTCCGCAACATGCCTTATTCCATGCGCTACGCAGTCAGGATTACGTGAGTTTTGCCAACGAATTATTGCAAGAACGCCAAGTAATGCAGTTTCCACCCACGAGCTATTTTGCGCTGTTGCGGGCCGAGGCGAATGATTTTAGCCAAGTGCAGCAATTTTTAAATCAAGCGGGAAATCTGGCGCGAGCGATTAGGCATGAAGTGATGATTTATGACCCGGTTCGCCCACAGATGGAGCGTTTGAAAGGTATGGAGCGCGGGCAATTGTTGCTGCAAGCTAACAGCCGCACGGCTTTACAGCGGCTGTTAAAAGCATGGGTGCCGCAGTGTCGAGAATTACCGATGGCTGCAAAAATTCGCTGGAGTTTAGACATAGACCCACTAGAGTTTTAAATATCGAGATTGTTTTTGCTATGCATGCCATGCCTAACAAAAAAGACAGTAAAATAGCGTTTTAGCTAAAATAAACAATTTGCGGGATTGGTGAAATGGCATCACGAAACTTTCCCAAAGTTTAGTCGCGGGTTCGATTCCCGTATCCCGCTCCAAAGAGAACTTTTATGACACCAACACCGCCAACCGTACTCACCTTTGCTGCCACTGACCCTAGCGGCGGCGCAGGTTTGCAGGCCGATATTCTGGCATTGGCCAGCATTGGCTGCCACCCGCTTTCTGTGGTGACAGGTGTTACCGTGCAAGATACGGTGGGAGTCGAGAGCGTGATGGCGCTTGATGCCGATTGGGTGAATGAGCAGGCGCGCACGATTCTAGAAGATGTGCAGGTTTCAGCATTTAAACTTGGGCTGCTGGGCAGCATAGAAAACGTGGCCGTCATTGCTGAAATTATGGCTGATTACCCGGATGTGCCCTTGCTGATAGATCCGATTTTAACCTCGGGCCGCGGAGACGAACTGGCTAACGAGGAAATGCAAGCCGCCATGTGCGATTTGCTGTTTCCGCAAGCCACACTGATTACGCCCAATAGCCTGGAAGCACGCCGCCTGGCGTTTTATGATGAGAGTGAAGAGATTCAGCACACCTCGCTGGATGAAGCGGCCATGCGTTTGCTGGGCATGGGGGCAGAATACGTGTTGATAACCGGTACACACGAGCGCTCAACAGATGTCGTGAATTCACTCTATGGCGCGCACCCTTCGGGTGTCAGTGGCCTCATTAAATCTTACCATTGGGAACGGCTGGCCGGTAGTTATCATGGCTCCGGCTGCACACTCACCAGCGCGATTGCCGCTTGCTTGGCGCATGGTTTAAGTATGGAAGAAGCGATTCAGGAAGCGCAGGAATATACTTGGCAAACGCTTAAAAATGCCTTTAGGCCGGGCATGGGGCAGTTTATACCCGACCGCTTTTTTTGGGCGCGTGACGATAGCGACGTTGATGAACAAGATGACAAAGTCCCATCCATTCAGCATTAGCGGCTTATACGCTATTACGCCAGACGAGCTGATCACTGGCTTGCTGTGCAGAAAAGTAGAGGCCGCTCTGCAGGGTGGTGTTTCGTTGGTGCAATACCGTAACAAGGCGGCCAATGCCACGTTGCGTCTCAGGCAGGCCAGCGCGCTGTTGGCGTTATGCCGCAGTTATCATGTGCCCATGGTGATTAATGATCACCTGGATTTATGCGCGCAAATTGATGCAGACGGTTTGCATTTGGGCATGACCGATTGTGATGTGGGCGCAGCCAGACGTTTGCTCGGCGCCGATAAAATCATTGGCGCATCTTGCTACAATCAACCTGAGTTAGCCATAAAAGCACAGCAAGCCGGCGCCAGCTACGTGGCGTTTGGGGCGTGCTTCAGCTCGTCTACCAAGCCGGATGCGGTGAATGCGTCGCTGGATTTATTTGCACAGGTGAGGCAGAAAATATCGATTCCGCTGGTGGCGATTGGCGGTATCACGCTGGAAAACGCCTCAAGTGTATTACAAGCGGGTGCCGATGCCGTTGCGGTGGTGGGTGCGCTGTTTAACGCAAACGATGTTATGCAAACCAGTCAGCAATTTACACATTTATTCAAAACAACATCTATTTAATTCAGCCAACATCATGACTTCACAAAACCAAATCCTGTTTGAAAAATCCCAGCAACTTATTCCGGGCGGCGTCAATTCGCCGGTGCGTGCGTTCCGCAGCGTAGGCGGCACGCCAATTTTCTTCAAAAAGGGCTTGGGATCCAAATTGTGGGATGCCGATGGCAAAGAATATATTGATTACATCAATTCTTGGGGACCGATGATTGTTGGCCACGCGCACCCTGAAGTTGTCGCAGCCGTGCAGGCGGTCGCCGCCAATAGCTTGTCGTTTGGCGCGCCGACCGGCTTAGAGTATGAGATGGCGGAAGTGATCAACAAGCTTGTACCAAGCATGGAGCAAGTGCGGTTGGTCAGTAGCGGTACAGAGGCTACCATGAGTGCTATTCGTGTGGCACGCGGGTTTACTGGCCGCAATAAAATCGTGAAGTTTGAAGGCTGCTACCACGGCCACTCCGATGCGCTGTTGGTGAAAGCGGGCTCGGGTTTGCTGACATTCAGCGATGCCAGTTCAAAAGGTGTGCCCAGTTCGGCGGGCGTGCCAGCAGAAGTAGTGGCGGATACGCTCACGCTGGAATACAACAATACACAGTCGCTCCAGGATTTATTCAGCCAGATTGGCGACCAGATTGCCTGCGTGATTATCGAGCCGGTGGTCGGCAATATGAACCTGATTGTACCGCATAAGGAATTCTTAACAACATTGCGCGAGCTTTGTACCCAGCATGGCGCGGTATTGATTTTTGATGAAGTGATGACAGGTTTTCGCGTGGCTTTGGGCGGCGCGCAGGCACTCTATAACATCAAGCCGGACATGACGACACTAGGCAAGGTCATTGGCGGCGGCTTGCCGGTGGGCGCGTTTGGCGGACGCAAGGACATCATGAGCTGTCTCGCGCCTTTAGGGCCGGTCTATCAGGCGGGCACGCTGTCAGGCAACCCGGTGGCGGTGACTGCGGGGTTAACCACGCTCAGATTGATACAGGAAAAAGGCTTTTACGAGAAGCTCACTGCACAAACCAAAAAACTGATGGATGGTTTGGTGCAAGTAGCCAAAGACGCGGGTGTGACCTTTAGTGCACAAAGTGTCGGCGGCATGTTCGGGCTGTATTTTATGCAGACCTGCCCCGCTTCTTTTGCCGAGATGATGCAATCGGATAAGGATGCTTTTAACAAGTTTTTCCACAGCATGCTGGATAGCGGTGTTTATCTTGGCCCGTCTGCGTTCGAAGCCGGGTTTGTTTCAGCCGCACATACAGATGAAGATATTGCGTTTACGATTGAAGCTGCGAAAAAAGCGTTTGCCTGTTTATAGAAGTGCTTTAATGAATCATTGGCGGCCTGGTTTCGGGCGACAATTCCCTATTGCTTGCCATGATATGATCTAGTTGCAGGCTTGCTTTCATCATGATATTGGCGATGCGCTGAATCACTTCTGGACATAGCCTGACGGAAATAGCACCAATTTCAAGTTCTACCACTTGACAGTCTTGGCAATAAATAAGCCGGACGCCACATGAATTAGCGAGCTCGGTTTTTTCGCATGCTTGGCTATTTTGCATATTGGACCTAACAGAAAACAAATGTAAGTAAATGATAATCATTCTCATTTGAGAAGTCAACAAAAAATGAGGGTTATTTTTAGGCAATTTGCTAGTGATTGTTAAATAAATACTACAAATTTTTACTAATTGTATTTGTAAACTGCGCTATATGATTGAAATTGCGACGATTTAACGGTAAGATTGAAGGTTCCGCTAAATGTTTTGAATTAAAATTATTAGGCAATGAATATGGCAGCCGCGCAAGTTGAAGAATTTAAGGGACAGACCCCGGAAAATCAGGGTTTATATAACAAACGTAACGAAAAAGATGCCTGTGGTGTAGGTTTTGTAGCACACATCAAAGGCAAAAAAAGTCACGAGATTGTTCAGCAGGGGTTAACGCTTTTAACTAATTTAACGCACCGCGGTGCCACGGGGTATGACCCAAAACTGGGTGATGGTGCCGGTCTGCTTATGCAAATGCCCGATGCCTTTATGCGCCGTGAAGCAGCCAAGCTCAATATCAGCTTGCCAGAGGCCGGCAAATACGCGGTTGGTAACTTGTTCTTGCCACAGGACGCCAAAAACCGTGCTGCCTGTGAGGCGTTGACTGCCAAAATCATTTCAGAAGAAAATCAAACTTTGCTTGGCTGGCGCGATGTGCCAGTGGATAACAGCAATATTGCCGATGCTGCGCGCGATGTAGAACCTTGCATGCGTCAGGTGTTTATTGGCAGTAACGTGGCCAACCAGAACACTTTCGAGCGCAAATGTTTTGTGATTCGCAAACGTGTGGAACATGCCGTGAATGCGCTAAACCTGAAAGATAACGCTGCATTTTACGTGCCTTCGCTTTCTAGCAGAACAATTGTTTACAAGGGCATGTTGCTGGCTAATGAAGTGGGCGTTTACTACCGCGATCTGGCTGATGAAAGCATGGTTTCAGCACTTGCATTGGTGCATCAGCGTTTTTCTACCAACACCTTCCCGGCGTGGGATTTAGCACATCCGTTCCGTATGATTGCGCACAACGGTGAAATTAATACCGTGCAAGGCAACGTGAACTGGATGGCGGCGCGTCATGAGACCATGAAATCAGCGGTTATTGGCGAAGATTTAGATAAGCTTTGGCCGCTGATTGCAGAAGGCCAATCGGACTCTGCCTGTTTTGATAATTGTCTGGAATTGCTGGTAGCGGGCGGTTACAGCTTGCCGCATGCCATGATGATGCTGATTCCGGAAGCCTGGAATAACAATGCGCTGATGGATGACGAGCGCCGCGCGTTTTACGAATATCACGCCGCCCTGATGGAGCCGTGGGATGGACCCGCCGCTGTTGCATTTACCGATGGCAATATGATTGGTGCAACGCTGGATCGCAATGGTCTGCGCCCTGCCCGCTATTTAGTGACGGATGACGATGTGGTAATGATGGCGTCTGAAATGGGTGTGCTGACATTCCCGCAGGAAAAAATCGTTAAAAAATGGCGTTTGCAGCCTGGCAAAATGCTGCTGATAGATACGCAGCAAGGCCGCATTATTGATGATGCGGAAGTAAAAAGTGAGTTGGCTGCTGCCAAGCCTTATAAAGCTTGGATTGAACAATCACGCTATTTCCTGGGCGATCTGCCAAAAGAAAATGCCCAGCTGGAAATGGCGGAAAGTTTGCTGGATACACAGCAGGCATTTGGTTACAGCCAGGAAGATATTAAATTTGTGCTGCAGCCGATGGTCGCCAATGGTGAAGAAGGCGCCGGCTCAATGGGCAACGATGCGGCTTTGCCGGTGTTGTCCAATAAGGCAAAACTGCTTTACAACTATTTCAAACAGCTATTTGCGCAAGTGACCAACCCGCCGATTGACCCGATTCGTGAAGAGCTGGTGATGTCGCTGGTGACATTTATTGGTCCTAAACCTAATCTGCTAGGCGTGGATGAAACCAATCCGCCATTGCGCTTGGAGGCCAGTCAGCCTGTTTTAACATTATCAGAATTAGAGCAGCTGAAAAAAATTGGCACTTCAACTAAAGGCCAGTTCAAATCGCTGGTGCTGGATATTACCTACGATGCGCAGCAAGGCAAAGCAGGCATGGCGAGTGCCATTGCCAATTTAAACAAAGCTGCTGAAAAAGCGGTGCAGGACGGCTTCAACGTGTTGATTCTGTCAGACAGGGCCATTTCGAAAAACCGTATCGCTATTCCAGCATTGCTGGCATGTTCAGCAACCCATGAGTTTTTAGTTAAAACCGGGTTAAGAACCAGCACGGGCCTGGTGGTAGACACAGGCTCGGCACGAGAGGTGCATCACTTTGCCTTGCTGGCAGGTTATGGGGCGGAGGCGGTTTGCCCATGGCTGGCATTCGAGACGATTGGCCATCTGGCAAGTGATCATTATGTTGCTAGCAAAAACTTCGTTAAAGCCATCGGTAAAGGTTTGTACAAAGTCATGTCCAAAATGGGTATTTCCACATACCAATCTTATTGCGGCGCTCAGATTTTTGAAGCCATTGGTTTAAATAGCAAGTTTATAGATCAATACTTTACAGGCACAGCTACACAGATTGAAGGCATTGGCCTGGACGAAGTGGCAGAAGAAACCCTGCGTTTGCATAATCTGGCTTTTGGCAATGATCCGGTATTAGTGACTCAGCTGGATGCAGCTGGTGAATATGCCTTCCGCGTGCGCGGCGAAGCGCATATGTGGACGCCGGATACAATCGCCAAGCTGCAAAATGCGACGCGCACCAACAAATTTGATACTTACAAAGAGTATGCCAAACTGATTAACGATCAGACGCGCCATTATAAAACTTTGCGCGGTTTGTTTGAGATTAAACCGGCAGGCGCCCCGATTGCATTGGATCAGGTAGAGCCTGCCAAAGATATCGTGAAGCGCTTTGCTACCGGTGCAATGTCATTAGGTTCTATTTCAACCGAAGCGCACGCGACCTTGGCCATCGCCATGAACCGCATCGGTGGTAAATCCAATACAGGTGAAGGCGGCGAGGATGCTAAACGCTTTATTCCTGTGACCATGGATACCACAATGGCGGCGGTGATAGGCAGCGATCTGGTTGAAACGAACATTGCGCTAAAAGCTGGCGATTCGATGCGCTCGCGCATCAAGCAGGTGGCTTCAGGCCGCTTCGGAGTGACCGCAGATTATTTAGCTTCTGCTGACCAAATTCAAATCAAAATGGCGCAGGGCGCAAAACCTGGTGAAGGAGGCCAGTTGCCCGGTCATAAGGTAAGTCCGTATATCGCCAAATTACGTTTCAGCGTGCCGGGGGTTGGCTTGATTTCGCCGCCACCGCACCATGATATTTATTCGATTGAGGATTTGGCGCAGCTGATTCACGACCTGAAAAACGCTAATCCAAAAGCATCTATTTCAGTGAAACTGGTTTCGGAGACAGGGGTGGGCACTGTAGCCGCAGGTGTGGCTAAAGCCAAATCCGACCATATTGTCATTGCAGGCCATGATGGCGGTACAGGCGCATCGCCTATTTCGTCCATTAAGCATGCCGGCACGCCATGGGAATTAGGTCTGGCAGAAACGCAGCAGACTTTAGTGCTGAATCAGCTACGTGGCCGCGTGATTGTGCAGGTTGATGGCCAAATGAAAACAGGCCGCGACGTATTGATTGGCGCGCTACTCGGGGCAGATGAGTTTGGTTTCGCCACGGCGCCGCTGGTGGTAGAGGGCTGCATCATGATGCGTAAATGCCATCTCAATACCTGCCCGGTGGGCGTCGCTACGCAAGACCCGGTATTGCGTAAAAAATTCACAGGCCAGCCAGAGCATGTGGTGAATTTCTTCTTCTTCATTGCGGAAGAGGTGCGCGAGCTGATGGCCAGCATAGGCATTGCTAGGTTTGATGATTTGATCGGACGCAGTGATTTGCTGGATATGAAAGCCGGCATTGATCATTGGAAAATACATGGCCTGGATTTCAGCAAAATTTTCCATCAGCCTGATATGCCGGCCAGTGTCTCACGCAAAAATAATGACATACAAGACCACGGTTTGGTGAATGCACTGGATAACAAGCTCATTGAGTTGGCAAGACCTGCGTTAGAGAAACGCGAAAAAGTGATGATTGACTTGCCGATTACCAATACCAATCGCACGGTTGGTACCATGCTCTCCAATCAGGTAGCGGTGCGTTATGGCAACGCTGGCTTGGCGGATGACACAATTCATGTGAATTTTGCCGGTACGTCAGGCCAGAGTTTCGCTGCTTTCTTAGCCAAAGGCATTACGTTTGATTTAACCGGCGAGGGTAATGATTACGTGGGCAAGGGCTTATGCGGCGGCCGCATTATTATCAAACCACCAGCCGCATTCAGAGGCGTTCCGCATGAAAACATTATCATCGGTAACACCGTGATGTATGGTGCAACTACGGGTGAAGCCTATTTCAATGGCGTGGCAGGTGAGCGTTTCTGCGTGCGTAATTCGGGTGCCAGCGCGGTGGTAGAAGGTGTTGGTAACCACGGTTGTGAATATATGACAGGCGGCACGGTGGTGGTATTAGGCATCACTGGGCAGAACTTCGCAGCAGGCATGAGCGGTGGCGTAGCTTATGTGTACGATGAGGATGGCCTGTTTGCAAAACGCTGCAATATGAATATGGTGTCATTGGAAAAAGTGCTGCATATGGATCATATAGCGGCAGATGCAGTGCATCACCTTGATCAGCCTGATGAGGTGACGTTGCTATCGCTAATTAAAAAACATATCAATTACACTAATAGTGAGCGTGCCAGGGCCATTCTCGCTGATTGGGACAATGCGCGTAGCAAGTTCGTCAAGGTAATGCCAAATGAATATAAACGCGCATTGATTGAACTTGCTGAAGATAAAGTATTGGTGGCTGCATAATGGGTAAAGCAACGGGTTTCATGGAGTTCGAACGTCTTTCTGAGGCAAATTTGCCAGTTCAGGAGCGTGTTAAAAACTACAAAGAGTTTGTATTGCATTTGACGGATGAACAGGCCAAACAGCAGGGTGCGCGCTGTATGGATTGTGGTATCCCGTTTTGTACGACGGGCTGTCCGATTAACAACATCATTCCTGACTGGAATGATTTGGTGTACCGCCAGGATTGGCGCGGCGCGATCGATGTGCTGCACTCTACCAACAACTTCCCGGAGTTTACGGGCCGCATCTGTCCGGCACCCTGCGAAGCAGCCTGTACTTTGAATATCAATAACGATGCAGTCGGCATTAAATCGATAGAGCATGCCATCATCGATAAAGCCTGGGAAAATGACTGGGTAACCCCGCAAATCAATCCCAATAAAACCGGTAAAAAGGTAGCGATTGTGGGCTCTGGTCCTGCTGGTTTGGCTGCCGCCCAGCAGCTCGCGCGGACTGGCCATAGTGTGACCGTGCTTGAGAAAAACGACCGTATCGGCGGTTTGCTGCGTTATGGCATTCCAGATTTCAAAATGGAGAAATTTCACATTGACCGCCGTATCAAGCAGATGCAGGCCGAGGGCGTTGAATTCAAGGTGAATCAGCATGTAGGTCAAAACGTGCATGCGGATGATTTGCTTAACCAGTATGATGCAGTTATTCTGGCGGGCGGTGCAGAACAGCCGCGTGATTTGCCAGTACCAGGCCGTGAGCTTGATGGCGTGATGTTTGCGATGGACTTTTTACCGGCGCAAAATAAAGTGGTTGCGGGGGACTCTGTGCCTAATCAAGTCAAAGCAACCAACAAGCACGTGGTGGTGATTGGCGGCGGCGATACCGGCTCGGATTGCGTAGGCACGTCAAACCGTCATGGCGCTTTAAGCGTTACGCAATTTGAACTGATGCCGCGCCCCCCTGAAAAAGAAAATAAAGAACTGGTTTGGCCGAACTGGCCACTCAAGCTGCGCACTTCCAGCAGCCACGAGGAAGGCGCCAATCGCGACTGGTCTGTGACCACCAAAGAGCTTATCGGCGAAAACGGCAAAGTGACTGCATTAAAAGGTGCGCGCGTGGAATGGAAAGACGGCAAAATGAGTGAGATCCCGGGTTCCGAGTTCACGATAAAGGCAGATTTGGTACTGCTGGCCATGGGCTTTGTCTCGCCAGTGCAAAAACTGCTTGAGGCGTTTGGTGTGGAAAAAGACCAGCGTGGTAATGCTAAAGCAACGACCGATGGCGATGGTTGCTACAAAACCAGCAAGGATAAAGTATTTGCTGCAGGTGATGTGCGCCGTGGGCAGTCATTAGTGGTTTGGGCCATTCGCGAAGGTCGCCAGGCGGCGCGTGCTGTCGATGAATATTTAATGGGCGCATCCACACTGCCCCGTTAATGCTAAACTGAAACAAAAAACTAAGGATGCAAAATTAAGTTGTTTTGCATCCTTTTTTATTAGGTAAACAAAATGACTCAACTGAAAAACGATACTTTTCTACGCGCGCTCATGCGCCAGCCCACGGACTACACGCCAGTATGGATGATGCGTCAGGCCGGGCGCTATTTACCGGAGTATCGTGCAAGCCGTAAAACCGCAGGCAGTTTTTTGCAGTTATGCAAAAGTCCAGATTTTGCGACCGAGGTGACCATTCAGCCGCTGGATCGCTACCCACTTCTGGATGCTTCAATCTTATTTTCAGACATTCTTACCGTGCCGGATGCGATGGGTCTCGGCTTGTATTTTGAAGAAGGTGAAGGCCCAAAATTTGAGCGTACAGCATCGGATGAAACCAGCATTAAAGCACTGGCTGTGCCAGATATGGCCAAGCTGCAATATGTGTTCGATGCAGTGAGCAGCATTCGCAAAGCCTTGAATGGACGTGTGCCATTGATTGGTTTTTCAGGCAGCCCCTGGACGCTTGCGACGTATATGGTGGAAGGCAAAGGCGGTACGGACTTTCTCAATACCAAGAAGCTTATGTATGCGCGCCCTGAGCTATTACATCATATCCTGGAAGTGAACGCACAGACCATTATTCAGTACCTTAATGCGCAGATTGCCTCCGGAGCACAGGCTGTGATGATTTTTGATTCCTGGGGCGGTGCACTCTCGCACAATGCCTATATTGAGTTTTCGCTTAATTATATGCAAAAAATCGTGAATGGCCTGACCAAAGAAGCTGAAGGCCGCAAAGTGCCTAGCATTGTCTTTACCAAAGGCGGCGCGCTCTGGCTGGAAGCGCAGGCAGACACCGGTGCAGATGCGCTAGGTCTGGATTGGGCGGTGGATATAGGCCAGGCACGCAAGCGCGTGGGTGATAAAGTGGCATTGCAAGGCAATATGGATCCGGCGATTTTGCTTTCAACGCCAGAAGCCATTGAGAAAGAAGTTGCCAGTATTTTGGCAAGCTATGGCCATGGCCATGGTCATGTGTTTAACCTGGGCCATGGCATCACACAGTGGACACCACCTGAAAACGCAGCATGTATGATTGATGCTGTAAGAATGCTAAGCGCTCAATATCATCGCTAACTTTGTTTAATTAAGGACATGCTGTGTTTCAGTGAAGACTAACCTTCAGGTTATGTCGTAACTAAAATGCGGGAGGTGCTAATTAATAGCATCAAATGAACCCTAATTAAAAAGCCCGATAAATCGGGCTTTTTAATTATTTCAGCGACATACGTTTTGAAGTTTCATCTTTATCTATCAACTGATGTTTTAACGCACCAGCAATATGCAGAATAATGACAAGCAGAATAATGACACCTATCACTTCATGCGCTTCTTTGAATAGCTCGCGCATGTCTTTATTATCTAACCCTTGGATTAAGTCTATGCCAAACCATTTAATCCCGTATTTGCTATTGGTAGCCATGATGATGCCACTCACCGGCAATGCTACCATGAGCAGGTAAAGCAAATGGTGCGCGCCTGTAGCGAGTTTTCTCTCCCACGCCTTCAGCGAGGGTAGCATGGCAGGCGGGCAGTGTGTGATGCGCCAGAATACGCGAAACAAAATAAGTGCAAACAACGTTACACCGATGGATTTATGCAGATTAAAGTAGAAAGCTCTGGCGGTAGTTTCTTCGGTAAATTGCCAAGTATAAACGCCTAAATCAAACAAATCCAAACTCATGAGTTTAGGTGCTTCTTTAGGCAGTTCGCTCATATACCAGCCCAGGGCAAACATCACAAAAATACCAAGTGCAATGAGCCAATGTAGAATAATCGCTGTCTTAGTGTAGCGTAAAGTACTTTGATTCATAGTAATATCCCAGAGTAAATAACAAGTGCTTATGTGACACGTGTCACAGCGGATTGTTGCATGTAAAAGCAATATTCTAATCGGTAACTTAAAGTAAAGGAAAGCGTCATGCGAATTCTAATGATAATCATGAGCATGTTTGCACTGATGGGCTGCGCGCACGGCCAGGCCACACACGAAGCCTTTACAGTCGAGAATGTGGGCAATGGTATTTATGTGCATCACGGCGTGCATTTGGATATTGATGAGGGTTACCAGGGCGACATCTGCAATGCGAGTTTTGTCGTCGGCAGCAAAGGCGTGGCGGTGATTGATACCGGCGGCAGCCTGAAAGTAGGCAAACAGCTGCGCGAGGCGATTAGCAAAGTGACGCCGCTGCCGGTGTTGTATGTCATCAATACACACGTGCACCCGGATCACATCTATGGCAATGCGGCTTTTCTTGCAGACAAGCCTGAGTTTATCGGCCATGATAGATTGGCCACCGTAATGGAGTTGCGCCGTGAACAATACGCCAAACTGAATGCCAGACTCCTGGGTGAGGATGCCAAAGGCAGTGAACTGGTAAAGCCTACGGTGAGCGTTAAAACAACGCTGGAGTTGGATTTGGGCGACAGAAAACTCATGCTGACTGCCCACCCGGTTGCACACACGAACACCGATGTTTCTGTGATGGAAAATAAGACCAGCACTTTATTTGCGGGGGATTTGCTGTTTATCGAACGCACGCCTGTGCTGGAAGGCGACATCAAGGGCCTTATTGCTGAAATCGACAAGCTGAAGAGCAGCCCCGCAAAGCAAGTCGTACCAGGCCATGGGCCAGTGACCAAAGACTGGATTAAGGCACTTGATGATGCGCAACACTATTTGAATGTGCTGTTAACGGATATTCGCGCCAGCATCAAAAAAGGTGAGAGTATGGAATCTGCGATGAGTAGCGCCGCTGCAAGTGAAAAGGGTAAATGGAAATTATTCGATATTGCCAACAGGCGCAATGTGAATACGATTTACCCGGCACTTGAGTGGGAATAGGAAAGCGGCTTGCAGCCGGCTTTCCTGACGTGCGGATTACTTCTTTTTAAGATTATCCAGGCTGCATGTGGTGACAGGATTTAGATACAGCATCAGCAAGCCGCCCGAAATCGCAAGATACTGCAGTACAGGCAGTTTAAGCAGGAAGGAAATAATGACGGCATAAACGGCCATGAATATAGCAAAAAATTTGGTCTTGAAGCCGAAAAACAACGCCAAGCCACCTGCTAACTGCACCAGAATAATCAATGGCGCAAAAATGCCGGGTAAGCCCAGGCTGCCCAAGCCCATCTGATACTCTTGATAACCGCTAGGGTTGGTAAAGAAACCGTAAATGAGCATTACAACCTGCAGTAAAAAAATCTGCGCGAGCAAAATACGCGCAAGTGTTGATAAATAACGTTGCATAGCTAACCTTATGAATAGAGTTGACCAAAAATAATAGCCTGCATAATGCACCGAACCCGTTGAATCTGCAAGCGCATCTAAAACAATGCCTTCAGGAACAGCATGTACCGGCTGATCTGGAATGGGATGGCTTGGACGAAACTGCCAGCCATTTGCTGGCCATGTTTGGAAACCAACCCATAGCCTGCGCGCGAATTATTGACTATAAGATAATCGGCCGCATGGCTGTACTCAAGCACTGGCGAGGCATGGGGCTGGGAATGGCTCTGCTGCTGGAGGCGATTCGAATTTGCAAACAGCAAGGCAGTAAAGCAATTGCGCTGTCTGCGCAAACATATGCGATCGATTTTTACAGCCGGGCGGGATTCAAGGTGGTAAGCGGTGAATACATGGATGCCAATATTTCGCATGTAGATATGCGGCTGGCGCTTGCAGATTAAGTTTAAGGATTAAATTGATACTAGCGCCAAGCATTTGGTAAAATAACATTTTAATTATTGAGAATCCCAAGAGAATATTATGTCAAAAATCATTTTCAAAGCTGGCGAAGCAACTGTATTTTCAGAAGGTAAAGACGTTACCGCTGCAATGCCGGAAATTTTAATCGGTGCTGTGGATGGTCCTGTAGGTCAAGCATTTGCTAACTTGATGGCGCAAAGCAAAGGCCACACTGCGATGTTTGCCGTGCGTGATATCAACCAGCTTGTGCGCCCGGTATGCATGACCGTGCCAAAAGTGACTTTGAAGGGTAGCACCGATGTAGGTTTGTTCGGCGGCGTAGTGCAGGCAGCGACAGCCGATGCGATTCTGGATTGCGTGATCGAAGGCATCATTCCTAAAGACCAAGCGAACGATTTATGCATCATCAGTCTGGTGTGGATTGATCCAGGCTGTATTCCCTTGGAAAAAGAAGGCAAATTGGACAAAGCCGATATGTACAAAAACAACTACGATGCGACTAAATTGGCGATCAAGCGTGCCTTGAACGATGAGCCAAGCATTGATGAGCTGATTGCCAATCGCCATAAAATCAAGCATTGCATGTGGGAAGATTCCTGGGATCAGAAATAGGCATCAAAAGTAAGCCGTGAACAAAAATAACATAACTCTTGCCAAAGTGCCCAAAGGTTTTTACTATAAACCAATAAGATAAAACTTGGAGGGCATATGGCAGAACGTAATGTATGTATGGAAGCGTTCGAACGGCTTTGCGAGGACGTGAATGCGGACAAGAAATCCGCGATTGATGAATCAGATTACTGGCTGTTTGAGTTGGGATTCCGATCAGCAATAGAGGAGTTGCTGAGCATCGCGGATACCGGTTCGCAAAGCAGGAAATTTGTATCGCCGCGCTTTCAAATGCTGGCAGATAGAATCCTGCAGTCCCGGATGCATTAATAAAAAAGCAGCTCAGGCTGCTTTTTTCTTTTTTAGATTCAGCAAAATTTTTCTGACCGGGGTGGGAATGGCCGCATGGATGGCCTCATCAAGCCCTATCCATAAGGTGTTTGGCGCACTTAGCTGGTTGCCTGTTTGAATCAGCACCGGTTGAATGTTCAACTTAAAATGCGTAAAGGTGTGTGTGAACTTGGGCAGCATCTGCGCATTATCCGGCGCGGCATCAGCTTCCGGAAAACTCCATAAGCCGCCCCAAATTCCGGTATTGGCGCGCTTCTGCAGCATTACCTCGTTAGCATGGAAATATAACAGCATGGTGGTGCTGCGCTCGGGCAGCGTTTTGCGTGGTTTAGGCGTGGGTAACGCTTGCGTTTGCTGCAGTGCATGCGCCTGGCACGTCACCATTGCCGGACATGCATCGCACCGAGGGCGTGAACGCACGCATAGTGTGGCGCCCAAATCCATCAGTCCTTGCGTATATGCACCTGCTTCTTCATCAGGATTTTCACGGCTGGCAATTTCCCACATCTCTTTTTCAATGTTGAGTAAGCCGGGCCAGCCTTGAATCAGAAAATGCCGCGCAAATACACGCTTTACATTGCCATCCAAAATCGGCATGGGCAGGTTAAACGCAAAAGTGGAAATGGCGGCAGCAGTGGAGCGGCCAATGCCAGGCAGGCTTAAAATATCATCAAATCGTGTCGGGAAATTTCCTGAAAACTCATCTATGATTTTTTGTGCGGCATTATGCAAATTGCGCGCACGTGAGTAATAACCAAGCCCGCTCCAGGACTGTAAAACTTCTTCTTGGGTCGCTGCTGCAAGTGCAGCAATGGTAGGAAATCGCTGCATAAATTTAGTGTAATAACCAATAACAGCAGCCACCTGCGTTTGTTGCAGCATGATTTCAGACACCCAGATGGCGTAAGGGTCGGCCGTATTTTGCCAGGGTAAATCATGGCGGCCATGCAGTTTTTGCCAGGCAATAATCTTGTCAGCAAAAGCCGGCATGGTTAAAATTTGAGCAATTTTTTGAGTTTCTTTTCAGCTTTTTCTTTAGCGATTTCTTCAGCAGACTTTGGCTCCTCTGCGGGCGCTGCGGGTTGTGCTGGCGCAGCCTCGGTACCGGCAGGTGCTGTGGGTGCAGGGGCTTCGGTGGCTTTTTTCTTACCTAACAAGCCTTTAAGCGCTTCTGCTTTGTCGCCGCCGCCAATCAATTCTTTAACGGCAGCCCCTTTTTCACCCCCAACTTTATCCAGCAGTTTCGATTGTGCCAAGCCAGAAGCGATTGCAGTAAAATCCATGCCATATTTGGGATTTGCAAATGTGCCGCTGATTTTAATGGGAATGGGAATTCCGCTCAGTTCATCAAGGTCCGCACCACCCTGACCTTTAAGTGATTTTACAACCGTAGGTTTTGCGGTGTAGTTGATTTTTTCACTGCCAATGTCAATGTCGCCACGGCTATCGCCTTTGGCTAGGCGCAGCACGGGGGCTTTCATCGCTAAATCCTCGTTATGTGCAACACCGTTCTTAATATCAAACGTGGCGGTGAGTTCACTAAAGTCGGTTTTCTTGGATTTATCTGCATCCGCCTCTTTGGTTTTAAACACATTCACCTTGTTTTTAAGCTCACGAATGCTGCCTGCAATATCCACGCCCTTTAGCGCGCCGTCTGCCACGTTAAGCGAGGCATTACCCAGCAAGCCTTTTTTAAGTGCGCCCACACTGTTGCCTTGTGTCGTCACGTCAATATTGACGGTGCCGGTGCCGGAAAGCATGTCGTTATTAATCGCATCCACCATCAGCGGCCCGATCGAAACGCCTTTCATGGTTTGCTTAAATGCGATGCTGGGCGTAGTACGCGCATCTACCTTAAGCATGCCGCTCATGCTGCCCTGATACAAATTGGCGGCAAACGGCGAAACTGTCACCAGTCCGCTATCTGCTTTAAGCCCGATGTTGACGTTCTGGGTTGTGACGTTGGCAAGTTTTAGCCAGCCGATTTTCGCGTCGCCAGACGCGTTAAGCTTTTTTAGCGCACTCAAATCGATCGGCGTGTCGGCAGCGCTTTTTTCGGCCGGTTTTTCACTTTTTGTGATGTACCTGTCAGCATCTAATTTATCGACGTTCACGTTAAAGCTGTAGATCGGGTCGTTAAAACGTGTGATACCTACATCTGCATGAATTTGGCTGTCATCTACCTTGGCAGCCAGCGGGCTTAAGTTCAACTTCTGGCCGTCTGCCTTTAAGTCGATACGGATATTGGATGCTTTGGTTTTGCCGTATTTAAGATTGCCGATGCGTATCGAGCCGTCTGCGTTGAGCGCTTTAAGCGCGCTTAAATCAAGCGGCTTGTCGGCATCTTTTTTGGCATTTGCACCTGCCACAACATATTTATCGACATCCACGTTATCAATGTCCAGATCAAAGGTGTAAAGCGGTTTTGCGAAGTGGCTGATTCCAAAATTACCTTTAATCCGGCTATCATCCACCTTCACATTCAAACCGCTTAAGACCAGTTTTTCGCCATCCGCTTTTATGCTGACATTCAGGCCTGAAATACGGTATTTGTCATATGCAATGCTGCCCACATTGAGCTTGCCATCCAGGAACATGTTTTTAAGCGCAGACATGTCCGCAGGCTTGTCATTGGCTTTGGCAGGCGCGTCAGATTTTGCCAGCAGTTTATTCAAATCCAGCTTATCCGCATTTACGTTGAATTTAATATTAGGTTTTTTAAAACTGGTAACAGCCACGTCGCCGTTAAGCTTGGTTTCAGCGATGTTTAAATTAAACTTGCTGTTTGCAGTTTCATTCTTAATATCGGCATGAGCGCCTAAATTAAATGTGCCTTTCATGCCGCCGTTTGGCAGGCTGGGGTCTTTAATATCCAGATTACCCGCTAGTTTTGGAATATCAAATACTAGGCTTTCGATGTTGCCCGTAAATGGCGACGAGAATGTGCCCGTGATGGTACGCTTACCTTGTACGGCAGATAAGTCACCCGTAATGCCGCTGCTTTGCAGGGCTTTGGGAGAGCCTTTCATGTCGGCCAGCACCATATTGGCTTTGAATGTATCGCCCGATTTGACCTGACTCAAGCTAACGGTTACTTTTTTGCTGCTTACCTCGTCTTTTTGGATAGTAAGCGCCGGAGCGCTCAGGTCGATGCTTTGCTTGGCGCCATCGAACAAACCGGAGGCTACAAATTTCAAGTCATCCACCAGAAATTCCATCAGCTCCGGCTTGGCGTCCACATCGCCGCTAGCCTTAATATCCATGCTTTTACCGCTCAGCATGTCACCCACGATATGGCTATCCAGGCCCTTGACCTTAAAATGCTTGGTTTCCGGGTCTATCAGGAAATTACCTTTAAGATTGATATTGGCGGCTGTTTCGGGCTTGTTTGAGGTGAGCGTAAAGTTTGTGTCCAAATCAACCGGCTCAGCAAGTGCGATATGGCCGGATTGCATGTTGAATTTGGTGACATTATAAGTCGCGCCGGTGGCCTCATCGGTGTATCGCACTTCAGAGTTGGTGACATTGACACCGTCAATATCGAATTTGATTTTGGTTTCTTCTTCGTCTTTGCTAAGCAAGTCATCAAAATTGGTGGTGCCGTCTTTGTATTTGATGATATTGGCTTTTGCGCCATCTACATAAACGGTGTCTACCACCAGCTCTTTTTTAAGCAAAGGCATTACGGCGAGCGCGACTTTCACGCTGTTGACCGAGGCGAATTCTTTGTCAGACTTGTGTTCCGAGAGGGATAATTTGCCAAGGTCGGCACCGATTTTTGGCCAGAAACTTAGCTTGATGTCGCCATCGATATGCAGCGTGCGCTCTTTCTTGTCTTTGACTAATTTAACGATTTCGTCTTTGTAGTCGTTTGGGTTGAATGTGGCAGCAAAATAGCCGGCAATCATCAGTACCAAAACAATAATGCCGCCAATGCCGTAAAGCGCATATTTGATTATTTTATTCATTGCTGCCTCGCTTAACTTGCTGAAATTTCTTTGAGCCTAGCTTAAGGAAATAGTTTACCAATAATACGCCAGCACTGCCAAACCAAAGATAATGCGATACCACGCAAACACCGTAAAATCGTGGTTGGCCACGAAGCGAATAAGCATGCGGATGACGAGCAAGGCCGAAACAAATGCGGTGACAAAACCGATAAGGAAAATAGGCAAATCCGCCGCGCTCAAAAATTGATAGCTTTTCAGCAAATCAAAACCGGATGCTGCAAACATAATTGGAATTGCCAAAAAGAACGAAAACTCAGTCGCCGCATGGCGGTCTAGGCCCGCCGAAATGCCGCCCAGAATGGTTGCCCCGGCACGTGATACACCCGGCACTAGCGATAGTGTCTGTGCGAGGCCGATTTTAAGCGCTTGCAGTGGCGTAATGTCATCAACGGTTTTGGTGTCACCGTGTTCCAGATATTTTTCTATCAGCAAAATCGCAACGCCGCCGACGATGAGGGCACAAGCCACGGTGAACGGTGCGAATAGATAGAGTTTGATCTGCTTATGAAACAGCAGCCCCACAAAAGCCGCCGGAAAGAAAGCTAAAGCCAGATTGATAAAAAATCCGCGTGATGAAGTTTGATCTCGCAGGTGAATGATTTTGTCAATCAGACGTTGGCGATATTCCCAGCAAACCGCCAGAATCGCGCCAAGCTGGATAATGATTTCGAATACATCACGCTTCTCTTTACTTAAAAAATTAAGCAAATCAAAATATCCATGCCGCATTCTACCAAACAAAAAGGGCGCCAATGCGCCCTTGCGACGATATTCCTCGATTTATTTCAGCATGCCTAACACAGTGCTTAGCAAATTACCTGAGTCGGCTTCTACTTCGCCGTTTGGCGTCATTTTATCAATCACGGTCGGCAAATGTTCGGCGATTTGTGCGCTTAAGGTTTCCGGTGAAATGCCGAATTTTGCGGCCATCTCTGCAATAGCACCGTTACCCAAAACGCTGGAAAGCTGGTCAGCAGAAATAGGTATATTTTCGCCTTTACCAACCCAGGAGGCAGCCTGTTCGGCTAAGCCGCCTTCCTTAAACTTGTCCAGAATTCCCGTTAAACCGCCATTCTGATTAAACATGTCCAAGGCAATTTGTGCCATACCACCCTGCTCTCCACCTAATTTTCCAAGTAGTGATCCTGCGATGCTTTTACCCAGTGTAACACTTCCGATACGGATACGTTTCAGGCCTACAACATGCAGGCCGACCATTTCGCACATGCGGCGAATCTGGCGTTTTTTGCCCTCACGCAGCACGAAGCGCAATTGGTCTTCGTTTTGCCAGGACACTTTCGCGGGCTTAAGTTTTTCACCATCCAAACTCAGGCCAAAATTGAGGCGCTTCAGATCAGCCTCGCTAAGCTCGCCCTGCACTCTTACCAAATATTCTTTTTCAACGCTAGAATCTTCACCAATCAAATGGCGGGCGATGCGGCCGTCCTGAGTGAGTACTAACATACCCGTAGAGTCAATATCCAAACGGCCTGCTGGGGCAAGGTTGCGTAACATGCCGCGGTGAAATTGCTTGGGATTTTTCTGATGTAACTCAGGATCATCAGGCCATTGGTTGTCCGGGTGCACCAACACAATCGCAGGCTGGTAGCCATCTTCCGCCTGCCCGCTTACATAACCCACCGGTTTGTGCAGAATAATGGTCACATTCTCGGCTTGGTGCTCTGTGGCATAGCCGCTAATCACAATTTCGGCATCCGGCTTAATGCGTGTGCCTAATGTATCGATAATCACGCCGTCCACTTTCACCCAGCCGTTCACAATCCACTCGTCCGCTTCACGGCGCGAGCACAAACCGCGCTCCGCCATTACCTTGGAAAGACGCGGCAATTCAGACGTTAGCCTCTCGCCCTGCTTGGAAGGGAGAGGGGTCGGGGAGTGGGATGCAGATTTTCTTGCATCAAATCCATCGCGCACCTTGCCACCACGGCGCGGCGTTTGGCGATATTGCGGTTCGTTTTTATCGGGGCGCGGTGCGGTGCGCATATCAACAGCGGCAGGCTTTGGTTGCTTGGGTGTCGAATGAGTTTCCGCATCGCGCGGCTTGCCGTCAAAACGATGATTGCGTTGGCGAGTGCTTTCTGACTTGCTAGCTTGCTCGTCATTCCCGAAAGAGTGGGAAAACGAGGCTTCGCCGAGTTTCGAGGAACGGCCATCCATTTTGGGGTTTTCAGCCCTAGGCTCTGCATCTTGCTCGCGGACAACAGACTTCGGCGGCGGCTTTGTTCTATCGCGTTTGGCAGGGTCGGCACGGCGCACAGGTGCTTTGCTGGCAGTCATTGAGTCACTTGGTTTTTTGGTGAGTTTAATCGTGGTCAAAATTTGGCTAACACGTTTTGGGTAATGCAGTTATTTTAACAAAATTAAGCGGCAAGCCCTTAATTATTCATAATTAAGTATGCCATAGGTATTTACAGCTATAAATACGATTTAATTGATTACTTTAGCTTAGCCTGCTAGTGTTACACGCATAAGGCATTAATGGCACCCGTGTTACTTGAACGGGGTCAAGTTGCTAAATCGAGGAATAAAAATGGATGCCCCAGCATTAACCGGAGATTCGCGAGTTGCTGTCCTAGTGGACTGTGACAACACTACTCCTGAAATTTTGGAATTTGCTTTACGTGTTGTTGCACAGTTCGGCCGTGTTGTTCTGCGCCGAGGTTATGGTAACCACAGTACATTAGCCAACAAATGGCAAGAAGCACTCGTTAGACTGGCTTTCACACCCTGCCTACAATATCAATACGCATCAGGAAAGAACACCGCCGATATTGCTTTGGCACTAGACGCCATTGAAGCGATGTTTGACCAACGAGCAGAAAATTTTTGCTTGGTTACGAGCGATTCTGATTTCGCTTACTTATGTCGCAAGTTGCGAGAGCGCGGTGCAAATGTCTGCATCGTCGGTGAAACGAAGACTCCAGAAGCCTTACGCAATGCCAGTGACCAATTCTTTGAATGGCATCCTGCTGACGCGAACGCAGATGACGTTGAACAACCCGATTCAAAGACAGCTCCCGCGAAACCGGAAGATATAAAGCCTCAGACCAAACCTACGGTGAAGCGCCGCCCCAAGTTCATCATAGAAGCTGTGTCACTACTTACTGGTGACACATCGGAAGGAAAAATTGGACTTGGCCCTCTAGGGCAATATCTTAAGCGCACTGACCCCGGATTTAGCCCCAAAGCTTATGGGCATTCAGGCCTTCTTGATATGCTCAAAACCTATGACCTTTTGACTCTCAAAAAAGAAAGTGGAGGCCAATTCAGTGTAGGCCTGAATTCAAAAGATGGAAATAATATGTTAAATTCAGGGCAGTAACAGTTGAGCTTCCCAGTGCACAGATTTATCATCTCTGGCACGTTCTAAGAGATTGAGAACGATATTATCCAGTTCTCAGTTTTGTCTGATCTAGTGAACCATACAAGGCTCGAACCCAATAAAAAAGCCAGCTTAGCTGGCTTTTTTATTGGTGGAAAATATCGAAGTGCTTAGACTTTCTGATAAACCTCACTGCCTTTTTTAACAAACTCAATGGCTTTTTCCTGCATGCCTTTTTCCAAAGCTTCTTTTTCATCCACGCCCAGTTTGTCCGCATAGTCGCGCACGTCCTGCGTGATTTTCATAGAACAAAAATGCGGGCCGCACATTGAGCAGAAATGTGCTTGTTTTGCGCCTTCCTGCGGCAAGGTTTCATCGTGGAATTCCTTGGCTTTTTCCGGATCTAGACCTAAATTAAACTGGTCTTCCCAACGGAACTCAAAGCGCGCTTTTGATAAAGCATTATCACGAATCTGCGCACCTGGGTGACCTTTGGCCAAGTCTGCCGCATGGGCGGCGATTTTGTAGGTGATGATGCCTACGCGCACGTCTTCTTTATCTGGTAAGCCCAAATGTTCTTTTGGTGTCACGTAGCACAGCATGGCACAGCCGTACCAACCAATCATGGCGGCGCCAATGCCGCTGGTGATATGGTCGTAACCTGGGGCGATGTCAGTGGTTAAAGGGCCTAGTGTATAGAAAGGTGCTTCACCGCAATGCTCGAGCTGCAAATCCATATTTTCTTTAATGAGGTGCATCGGCACGTGGCCTGGGCCTTCAATCATGCATTGTACGTCGTGCTTCCATGCGATTTGCGTGAGTTCACCCAGTGTTTTAAGCTCGGCAAATTGCGCTTCATCGTTGGCATCGTAAATTGAGCCGGGGCGCAGACCGTCGCCTAAACTAAAGCTCACATCGTAAGCCTTCATGATTTCGCAAATGTCTTCGAAGTGCTCGTACAAGAAGCTTTCTTTATGGTGCGCCAGGCACCATTTAGCCATAATCGAACCACCGCGTGACACAATGCCTGTCATGCGTTTTGCAGTCATCGGGATGTAAGCTAAACGCACGCCCGCATGAATGGTAAAGTAGTCCACGCCCTGTTCCGCTTGTTCAATGAGTGTGTCGCGGAAAATTTCCCAAGTTAAATTTTCGGCCTTGCCATCAACTTTTTCCAGGGCCTGGTAAATCGGCACTGTGCCGATTGGTACGGGTGAGTTGCGGATAATCCATTCGCGGGTTTCGTGGATGTTTTTACCAGTCGATAAATCCATTACGGTATCGCCACCCCAGCGAGTTCCCCACACCATTTTTTCCACTTCTTCAGAGATTGAAGAACCCAATGCAGAGTTACCGATATTGGCGTTGATTTTCACCAGGAAGTTACGGCCGATAATCATCGGCTCGATTTCAGGATGGTTAATGTTAGCAGGGATAATGGCGCGGCCGCGCGCTACTTCATCGCGCACAAATTCTGGCGTGATGATCTTAGGGATGCTTGCGCCAAAATCCTGACCTGCGTGCTGCGTTTGCAGCAGTTCGCTCATGTTCTCGCGGCGTTGGTTTTCGCGGATGGCGATGAATTCCATTTCCGGCGTGATGATGCCTTTGCGCGCATAGTGCATTTGGCTCACATTCATGCCTGCTTTGGCGCGCAGCGGTTTGCGCGTGAGGTTAAAGCGCATTGCGGCGAGTTCAGGGTCGGTTTTACGCTGCTGACCGAACTCCGAACTTGGGCCGTCCAGTTGTTCTACATCATTGCGTTCGGCAATCCAGCCAGCGCGCAGCGCAGGCAAGCCGTTACGAATGTCGATTTTAATATCAGGGTCAGTGTAAGGACCGGAAGTGTCATACACCACGACTGGTGGATTTTTTTCTGCGCCAAAAGCTGACGGCGTGTCGCTCAGGCCGATTTCACGGAATGGCACGCGCAGGTCTGGCCGCGAACCTTCGATATAAATCTTGCGCGATTTGGCAAAAGGTTTGGTTGCGCCCTCGTCTACTGAAGCGTCTGCGCTAACAAATTTGGTGAGGTTTTTATCAATGGCATTCATGGGTTGCATCCTTGGCAGTGTAAACGTAGGATGCAGGCTGCCTGCATTCCCTACGGCGGCATGACCCGCATCAGGTTCAAAGGGTGATTCTCACTGTTTTATAAGAAAAAACGCTTGATAAAACAGACCCCTAGCAATATGTTGAATTTACGCGAAAACGGCTTAAAAGGCAAGAAACCATTTTTAAGGAATACACTAAATGCAGGCTTTAAAAAATCGTAAAATTTTAGGCATTTTTGATAAAAAATGTTATAAATACACTAATTTCATAAATCTGGTATAGGTTTAATCATGGTTCTTATTGCAATTTATTACGCACTCGCTATTGCAGTACTTACGCTTCATTTCACAGGACATCTTGAGCGTTGGAATATGGAATGGCTGGTGTTTGTGTTTGCTTTGACTGTTTTCCCGGCCGTGCTTTATTTATAGCTTATCCCGATTTATACTTAATCTCGTTTGGCAAACGGCGCGGCAAGCGCCGTTTGTTTTTTTAGCCCCATATTCACTGCTTTCGGTAGCACGCCGTTCAGCCAGGCGAAAAACGATTGTGGCTGCCCGATAAAGACTTCCTGTTTTTCTTTTTCTAACGCGTTGACGACGATCTGCGCGACAACCTCGGGTGCATCCATTTGATTTCCGGACTTTTCCCACATGGCCAAAGTTTTCGCATCATTCATCGGCGTTTTAATTCCGCGTGGTGCAACGTAAGTTACGCCGATATTGGTATCTACAAGCTCACGGCGCAGAGATTGCGAAAAGCCATGCACCGCGAATTTGCTGGCGCAGTAGGTCGAAAAGTGCGGGAAGCCAAGCGAGCCGAAGATGGAGCCGATAAACAAAAAGTGCCCTTGGTTTTTAGCTAAAAAAGTGGGGATGACGGCACGTGCGAGCTGCTGAAACTGAATGAAATCCAGCACACCGGCGTTGTTGATCAGAATGTCGATGTCGCCCAATTTTTGTTTGGCCTCATCGGCAACGCGCTGGGCGGTGCCTGCAACATCAAAGTCGGCCTGGATGCAAATGGCTTTACCGCCTGCGTTTTCGATACGGGTTTTGAGCGCGTCCAGTTTTGATATGTCGCGCCCCGCCAGGGCTAATAGCGTGCCTTTTTCGGCCAATAACATAGCGATGTGCTGGCCGATTCCACCTGTTGCGCCGGTGAGTAATATGCGTTTATTAGCAAGATTCATATTGATTCCTTAATGCATGGTACGCGCTTCGATGTCTCTGAATATATCACCATACAGCTTGTAGAAGTTTTTGGCGCTATGTATCAGCATGGCCTGGTCCTCGGCATCGGTAATCTGGTTGACCAGACTCTCATAAAATGACACATGGCTAATATCCAGCGAGCCGTGCGACAATAAATAACTGAAAGTCTTTTTCGGCAAATTCAGGCTTTGCATCAGTTTTTCACCCGCTTGCGTGGCAACCGCTGTGCTGGTGCCTTCCAGCACCAATACCATGCCAAAAAAACCGATGGGATTCACACGGTGAATCATATCGTAAGCGTATGCCACCATAAACTCTGTGGCCTGGCTGGCTTGGGTTGCAGGTGATTTTCCTAGGCGAACGGCTTCCTTATCTCCGCCACAAACTGCAATGTCGTCCAGTACCCATTCCTGGTGTCCCATTTCTTCTTCAATATATTCGCCAATTGCTGTACGCAGCCATTCGTATTTGGCTGGCAGGCAGCCGCCGCACGTCATTAGCAAAGGCGTGGTGTGTTTCACATGATGATAAGCCTGGGTTAAAAAAGCCACATAAGTCGCAAGCGAAATTCTGCCTGCGGCGCCTTGGGTAATCAGCGGCAGGCTCAATAGTTCTTTGCGTTCTGCTTCAGTTGCTTTGAGTAGTTCTTCATAAAATGCCATTGGGATTAATCCTTATAAAGTGTGTTAATTCTGTTCTGATAATGTTGCCAGATAACATCGCGTTTTAAGCGGCCATTGGGAGTTAGCTGATTGTTTGCAACACTAAAAGGGGTTTCTGTGCGTAACCATTTACCAACACGTGCATAATCGGGCAAGTTTTGATTAATCGTTTTAACTGCAGCATTAATATCATCATCAGTAGCGCCAGATTTTGGTGTAATAAGCACTGTATTCCAAGGTTTTGCTTCGCCAAACAAGCAGGCCTGTGCTAGCAGTGGTGTGCTGGTGAGTTCGCGCTCTACCCATTCTGGAGAGACATTGCGGCCAAACGAGGTGATGAAAATATTCTTTTTGCGGCCATTAATAAATAAATGACCGTCTTCATCCAGATAGCCAATGTCACCGGTATGAATAAAACCGTTTTCTTTTTCTATAATGCCTTCACCTGTGTAAGCTAACAAACTGGCCCCTTTCACTAAGATCTCATTGTCATCAGAAAGGTGGACTGAGATATGCGGCAAAGGTTTTCCTACGCTGCCGATCTTATTGTTTTGCGGGGTATTCAGCGCGACAACCGAGGCGCTTTCCGATAGGCCGTAGCCTTCAAATACAGGTAATTTTAGTTTGGCTGCACGTTGTAATAATTGTGTCGAAACGTGCGCGCCGCCTACTGCCAGAAAGCGTAAATGCGGCAATGCGCTAGCACCTTCCTCTAAAGCTGATACCAATGCGCTGAGTAGCTCGGGGATAAAAATCGCGGTACTAGCTTTGGTTCGGGTTAACGCGGCATGCAGTTTGTGGATATCCAGCGTGCTGCCTTTCAAGCCGGTTTCGCTGCCCGGCAGCAGGTGTATGGTTGCACCTGCAAGCAGCGAAGCATATACCCCCGCGACATTCTCCAATAAAGTGGAAAGCGGCAAAACACAGCAATGCTGATCGCCGGCGTTTAGATGCGTTGCCGTTTTAATTGCATTGGCGACGTTCAACATGGCGTCCATGCTTAAGCACACGCCCTTGGGCTGGCCTGTCGTGCCTGAGGTATAGGTGATTTTTGCGGTATGTTTCGCAAGATTTCTGCTTGGGGTCGACAAGTTGAATTGCGTAAGTGGTTTGTTGGCAATTTGCAAGGTTGATTGTAAAACAATCAAATGGCCCAAAATAGTTGAAAAATATTGGGGATTATCCGTGATGAGTGTATTTACACCTGCATCTGTAATCGCATGCAGCAGTTGCGATGAAGAAAAGAAAAGCGGCAATGGCACCAGGGGGATGTTGCATGCCATTGCCGCCAGATCGGCAATCACCCAGGCCGGATGATTTTCCATCGCAATTGCGAGTGTGGCGGGCTTGTTATATTGGCTGAGTCGCGCTTGTAATCGGGTAATTTCCGTAAAAAAATCTTGATAATCAAGCGAAATATCTATGCCCTGCAAAGCAATATCCATGCGTCTTTCAAGCGCATGTTTCGCAACAGTCTCAATGAGCATCACTGGTAACTACGATCTGACAAAACTGTATTATGCAGCAATTCCGCGTATGGCGATGACTTGTGGCTGATGGTGATAATAACTGCCCCATTTGGCTTGTTCTTCCAACGGCAATCTGGATTTGTCTGCTGGAAACAGCGGGTATACATCCCTTCCGCCCTTGATAAGCCCATTTTGCAAGCTGTGGTGCGCAGTAGCTACGCACCATTCAATGCCAATATCTAAACTATGTTGAATAACGTGTGCAATCAGCACACCTGCATTGCGCGGATTGGCCACCGCTAGATTGCCGATCTTGGTAATTTGATCGCGGGTGATATGCTTGTTTAATCGTCTGGAAATGAGCGATTCTATTGGCTCGTCAAGGTACTGCTCCAAAAATAACGGACCATCGGCAGCTTTTTTCCAGCCAAAAGCAGCCATCAATATGCCATCGCGATCGCGCAGGGCGACTAGATTGGGCAAGAACAGCGTGATTTCCGCATTGTAAGCGCGCTTGAACACGTCATGAATAAATGCCTCAACTTCAGCGCGGTCCGGGTGGTTTTTATTTACAGCAGTTGCAGTAATCTCGTTCACTTGATAGCGCTTTGTTTTGGCAAGTTCACGGCTATTATATGCCGCTGCAGCATCAAAGTAAGTTTGTACTTCATTAAAATTTTCTCTTAACATGGCATCACCTCATTACGGGTTGCCTAGTAGTCCAGCAAATGCTGTGCCAGAAAATAATATTATTCAAAATCAATGGGTTGACATTATTCTCAATAGTGAATACTGCAAAATTTACAGTATCCTTCTGATTGAAAAGTGCAAAAATTGAATAAGTTTGACCTTGAAATATTGCATGGACATGGTGCTGAGTTGCGTGGGTTTTTTTAATGCGGTTTGGAAATAGCGCATTCCAAACCGGCAATGTTTGCAGAATTAACTTGGACGTGCGCAAATTTTGCAGACAACAATAATTAATAATTTATAATTAAACCAATAAAATCAATGGATTAATAATAAAAATAAGGTGGCATAAGGTTTGCTGAATATGGCCGATATCAATCATTAAGGCTTTTCTTTGCGTTTACTCCCTTTCAGGCCGGCCCAATTCAGCGCCAAGCGTTTTCATCTACCGTTTTTTGTCGTCATTGCCATTATTTCCATGGCAGTTTGGTTGATTTTGCGGCTAGTGTTGTGGCAGGGATTAAACCCTGCGCAATTTACTCCGGCAGAAACGCTTAAGCTTTTCGCTTATGGATTCTGGTTTGACATCAACACATTGAGCTTTTTGCTGCTGCCATGCTTGTTTCTTTCTGTTTCGTTTTCAGGAAAATTCAAAAACGCAGCCTGGTTTGGCTACATGCGGTGGGTGGTTTTATTTGTGGTGATTTATAGCTTGTTATTTGCTGCGGCTTCAGAATATATTTTCTGGCAGGAATTTACGGCACGCTTTAATTTTATTGCCGTAGATTACTTAATTTACACGCATGAAGTCATTGGCAACATCCGTGAATCTTACCCGGTGCCGCTTATATTACTTTGCTTGGCGCTGATGTCTTTTGCGATTATGTGGGCGGTGCGAAGGTGGGTGAGTTTCAACGCTACAACACGCAACAATAAGCAGAAAATTCAGTTAATCTCCGCTGCAATCGCTTTGCCATTGCTAAGCTTTCAAATGGCGAATATCGATCAAATGTCGTTTAGCAAAAACGCGTATGCCAATGAGCTGGCGGGCAACGGCATCTTCAGCTTCGCAGCGGCCGCGCGGCGTAACGAGCTTGATTATGACCAGTTTTACAAAACCATTCCGCAAGCCCTGGCTGATATGATTCTGGCCAGAAATGGCCTAGCGCGTCAGCCTCTATCACAAGCGCTGGCAGCAAAAACACAAACAGAAGTGCCTGAAATAGGCCCGTTCAAAAGCCGCCCAAAAAATGTGATTTTAATTTCGGTTGAAAGTCTATCGGCAGAGTATCTGGGCACTTATGGCAACAAAGAAAATTTAACACCCTATCTGGATAAACTAGCCAAGGAAAGCTTGGTGTTCGACAGAATTTTTGCTACCGGTACACGCACCGTGCGCGGATTGGATGCGCTTTCGCTAGGCACACCGCCTATTCCCGGGCAGGCCATTGTGCACCGTCCAGATAACGAGCATTTGGCGACGCTGGGGGAGTTCTTGGAAGCGCAAAATTTTTCCACATTCTTTATTTATGGCGGCTATGGCGTGTTCGACAACATGAACAACTACTTCAGAGGCAACGATTATGTGGTGGTGGACCGTACCGATTTTGATAAAAGCACGATTCAGAGTGAGAACATTTGGGGCGTGGATGACGAAAGCCTGTTCAACAACGCGCTCGATATTTTTGATAAAAACATCCAAACCCACAAACCGTTTTTTGCGCACATCATGACAACATCCAACCATCGGCCCTATACTTTCCCGGCGGGGAAAATAGACTTGCCGCAAGGCCACCGCGAAGGCGCAGTGAAATATACCGATTATGCGCTAAGCCAATTCATTGAGCATGCAAAAACCAAACCCTGGTTTAAGGATACTCTGTTTGTGATTGTGGCCGATCACTGTGCATCGGTGGCGGGTAAATCCAAGCTGCCCGTGGCCAAATACCACATACCGCTGTTTTTCTATGCGCCAGAGTTGCTGCCGGCAGGGCGTTACGGGCGCATGGCGAGTCAAATAGATATTCCGCCCACCATTCTGGACTTGCTGGGATTCAAGGGCGGCGATCATTTTTTTGGACAAGCACTGTTTGAAAAAGCAGAAAAGAAAACTCAGCCCCGCGCCTTTATCAGCAACTACCAAGAATTAGGCTATTACAAAAATGATACGCTCATTGTACTAAGCCCCAAGCAGAAATCAGAAGCTTACAAAGTTGATCCAGTGACAATGGAATCTGTACCAATAACAATGAATGAAACCTTGCTGAATGAAGCGATTGCTTATTACCAAACGGCTAGCCGCGCCTACAAGCAAGGTAAGTTAAAAGAAGACCAGAATTTGAATTAATAAATTTTGAAAAAATTAAGGAAGTTACCTGATGAATGACGCCACTAAAAATGCTGTGAGCAAAGTGCCTGAACTTACATTAATTTTTTGGATTATAAAAATTTTAGCGACCACACTCGGTGAGACAGGCGGCGATGCAGTTTCGATGTCGATGAATCTGGGTTATCTTGTTGGCACAGTTATTTTTGCGGCTGTCTTTTTTGTTGCGGTTGTCGCTCAAATCAATGCAAAGCAGTTTCACCCAATCTTGTACTGGATAACTATTATTGCAACGACAATGGTGGGAACAACGCTGGCTGATTTTGCAACCCGCTCTTTAGGTATTGGCTATACAGGAGGCTCTTCTTTGTTATTTGCTCTTTTGTTGGCATCTTTAGCTATTTGGTACAAAACGCTTGGTTCAATTTCGGTGAATACAGTAAGTTCGTCAAAAGCGGAAATGTTTTATTGGATAACCATCATGTTTTCACAAACATTAGGTACAGCATTGGGCGATTGGACGGCAGATACGGCAGGGCTTGGCTACGTAGGCGCGGCAATGATTTTTAGCATGATGCTGGCCGCCGTATTATTAGCCTATTACTTTACAAATATATCCAGAACGCTGCTTTTCTGGGCAGCGTTTATCCTAACGCGCCCTCTTGGCGCCGTGGTAGGTGATTTTCTAGATAAACCCATCAGCGCTGGCGGCCTTGCATTAAGTCGTTATTCGGCATCTGCTACGCTTTTTTTGATAATGATTGCTTGCATTCTGCTTTTTCCTCAGCGTGCTGGAAAAAACTCAGGACACTGATACTTAAATTTACATGGGAGGTTGCATCATTATCGTGAAAAACAAAAGTTTAAAAAATTTCTTGGCATTTTCAGTGGTGGCTAATACAGTTATATTTTTAGTAATGGCTTATTTTCATTGGCTAAGTACAGACCCTAAATCTGCAGTATTTATCGATTTTTGGGGTAGATTTACAGTATATTCGTTATGGTTTATCGGCTTTGTACTATATATAAAATATATCTCCCCGAATAAACCCTTAAGAAATATAGTACTGCTCTTGATAATTCTCAACATTCCATTTTTTCTATTAATGGCGTATTTCGATAAAATCAGTAACACGCCAGACATGATTGTGTTTGTTGATTTTTGGGGCAGAATAACCGTGTATTCACTGTGGTTTATGTGTTACGAGGCCTATCGTAAATATTTGCAATAAAAGTGGCTTTTGAAGAGGCATTATGAAACGCTGGATTTTATATGCTTTTATTTCAATGCTGTTTGCCGGTTTTACTTCGGTGGTTGCCAAGCAAGGCTTAGCTGGAATATCAGCAGGGTTAGGGCTTACGGTACGCACTATTCTTGTATGCGTATTTGTGCTGATATTTGCAGCATTTACGGTCGCACCCGCTGAAATAAAATCGTTACAAAAAGTGAATTATATCTGGCTAGCCCTTTCCGCCATCACTACTACAGGTTCATGGATTTTTTATTACAAAGCGCTGAAATTGGGTGATGTAGCCACTGTTGCGTTAATTGACAAAGGTAGTGTGGTTATCGCCATATTATTGGCATGGTGGCTACTTAAAGAGGTTATTACCTTGCGTATTTTGCTGGGTGCCTTGCTGATTGTGGCAGGTTTGTTTGTGATAGCAAAAAAGTAACCCAATTATGGACTATCTGCGCAAGAAAGTTTTTCAGGTGCATTTGCGCTAATGGCGTCCTTGCTTATCCATAACAGGGATTTAACCCGTTCATCTAGTTTACAGGCATCCACATAGCCAATGGCATTGGGCGTTTGGGAGATAAAACGCATGACAGCCTCTTCAGAATTCACGCTATAGGGCGGTTGTATGCCGTTAAAATACATTCCGTTCCAGTAGTCTATCTGTGTTTTAGGCAAGCTGCCCAGTACGCTTTGCGAAAACCGGCTTCGGAGCGGATGTTCTGTATGCAAGTTGACCGGCATAATACGTTTGCCGTCTGGCCAATACAGTTGTTTGCGTAAGTAAATGAGCTTAAGGTTGTTAGGCGTGAGTTTCAGGTTGTCTGTAGTCTGCTGCGCGGAAACCACTACCGCCAATACGGGGGCATGCTCTTCTGCCCTTGCCGATAGGGCGCAGCAAAAGCTTAGCAGCAATGCAATGTTTAGTATTCTCATTTTAAGCAATCGTTAAAACAAAAATGCGTAACTTGCAATAAATCCACGCGGCGCTTCGGGCTGGTTGCCGCTGCCGCCAGCAAATTCCAGCTTGAGCAGTTGGGTGGGTTTGACGCGCCAAGTGGCGCCGGTCAGCCAGCGTTCCGAGCTGCCTTCTTTTGGACGCTGCATGGTTTCAAGCCGCGTGAGCCAAAACCAGTTGTTTAATCCCAATGCATTCAATGGCACAGCTGCCTGCAGATATGCGCCACTGCCGCCATCGTTACCGCTTTGTGTAAATCTGGCGAAGCCTTCGCCGCTCAGTTCGACTTCCCCAAATTGCCTGATAAAATCGAGCCCCAGCATGCGATAGTTTTTATCCCGCCCGCCTAGTGCCTTGATATCTTTTTCCTCAAACGAGAGCAGTGAAATGCCAAAATTCCATTGTTTGCTTAAGGCTAGGCGCGCGCCGCGCACATGCTCAAACGGCAAATCAAAATTGTCTTTCTCCTGGTCCTCCAGCATTTCAGCAAACAGCATGTAATCGACCGAATAATCATTCACGGGCACGCTACCGTGCAGCATCAGGCCGTTAGTTCCGGTGGGAAACAAGCGGTAGGTTGCCAGCGGCCGCGTGCTGGTCCACACCAGCGGGTTGGCATGCAATAGATTCCAGCGGCTATTGGGCGTTAAAAATCGACCCAGGCGCAGATTCATGGCTTCTGAGATGTTGTAATCGAGATAAAGCCGTTCCAAATCGAGATGTGATTCTTTGCTGTGAAATTTACGGTCATCGTTCCATGATAATGGCCGCTCGAGTTCAAGTTCGCTAAAAAAACTCCAGCGGCTATCGCCGTTCCATGTCAGCAACAAGCTTACTTCGTTAATTGCCGCCTCGGCATTTTCATCTCTGTGCAATGTGATGCCTGCGCTGGAATAGCCACCCAGCCTGAATCCGCTCCATAAATTGGCCGCTGACGCTTCTTCAGCGAATACTGGCTTGCACAGTGCGAACAGGCTGGTTACACTGGCAATTGCGATGATTATTTTTTGCATATACACCTCGAATTCTCAAGCTTTAAC
>JBGANY010000019.1:0-24866 GCA_044222005.1 Methylotenera sp. | reverse complement strand
GCGTTGATTAAACTGCAGTTGGCGAGCCGCCCCAATATTCTACCCAATTATGATGAAGCCTTGCTCACGCGTGAGATGCAGCTGTTCCCCGATTGGTATGTGGCAAAGCATCTGCAGGCCGAACTACACGCTGAACAGCTGGCTATTCTAAAGAATACTTTCGACGTGCTTAACAAAAACATTCTGGCGCAAGGCCAGGTTTACGTGCACCGCGATTATCATTCGCGCAACCTCATGCTTACAAAACAGAATAACCCCGGCGTGCTGGATTTCCAGGATGCCGTGTATGGTGCCATTACCTACGATTTGGTGTCCTTATTAAAGGATGCTTATATCAGTTGGGATGAAGAGCAGATCATCGATTGGGCGGTGCGCTACTGGCAGCCTGCCAAAAAGGCCGGTTTGCCTGTGCCGGCGGATTTTAGCGAGTTTTACCGCGATTTTGAATGGATGGGCGCGCAGCGGCATATTAAAGTGCTTGGCATATTTGCACGGTTGTATCACCGCGACGGCAAGAGCGGCTATCTGAAAGACATGCCGCTGGTGATGAATTATCTGCGTAAGGTGTGCGAGCGTTATGTAGAATTAAGGCCGATGCTGAAGCTATTGAATCAGTTGGAAAATAAGCGGTCACAGATAGGGTACACGTTCTAATGCGCGCGATGATACTGGCTGCCGGACGAGGTGAGCGCATGCGGCCGCTCACCGACCATACGCCAAAGCCATTGCTAATAGTTGGCGGTAAGCCGCTGATTGTCTGGCACCTGGAGCGGCTGGCCAATGCTGGCTTTAAGGAAATTGTGATTAACCACGCGCATCTTGGCGCGCAAATAGAAGCTATGCTGGGGAACGGCGCACATTGGGGCGTGTCCATTTGTTATAGTCCTGAAAAGGCGGCGCTGGAAACGGCAGGCGGCATTGCCAATGCATTGGATTTGCTAGGCCGGGATGGAAATGAAAGTCAGCCATTTCTGGTGGTGAATGGCGATATTTATACGGATTTCGACTTTACAGGCATTGCCCTGCAGCCCAGTAAACACGCGCACCTTGTGGTGGTGAATAATCCGCCGCAACACCCGCAGGGCGATTTTGCAATTGAAGCCGGTGCCTTAAAACATACTGGCGGGGAAATGCTCACCTTTTCGGGCATTGCCGTCTATCATCCTGACTTGTTTGCGGAAATTGTAAAAGGCCAGCCCGCAAAACTGGCGCCCTTGTTACGACAGGCGATTGATTATAACCGCGCCACAGCCCAGCATTATCAAGGTGTCTGGCATGATGTCGGTACACCGGAACGGCTTAAAAATTTAGATGAAAGTTTGCTAAAGAAAAAAAGATAAAAGTCATGACATTATCAAAATCAATGCTTGATCAATTAAAAGACATAGACAGCTTTAAATCTAGCTTGGTTGACTCTTCTTGCGCAAAAATTCTTGAACAAATCAAAGACCAAGAAACTGAATATCAGAAGTTAATAAAAGGTAGCCTTTCTATACCAGAAAGCGCATTACAGGCAATCAGTGGATTAAGTGCAAGCAACAGGTTGTATGCCGATTCATTCAACTCCCCATTTAAAAAACTAGTTGAAGATTCGTTATTTAGACCACCAAAATTTATAGATTCAATCTTTGAGAGTACAACTTCAAAACTTTTTAAAGAGTTATCTGAAAGCCCATTAAAACAGTTTAATAAACTTGTTTATCCTGATAATCCAATTGATTCAATGGTTAGTAAGCATATTCAGGAATTTGAAAAAAAATATAAAGACAGTCTGAAACTATTCCCAACTGAAATTTCCTCAGCCCTAGCAATATCAAAAATGTTAGGTCCAGTAGGAATACATGCTCATTATGAAGAGATACTAAAAGAACTAAAAAGGGAAGAAAATGAACCTACCCCAGACGATAAAAGAGAGTTGTTTAGTAGAGAGTTTATTCTTAGCGTATTGTTATCGGTCTTAATGTTTTTATATGCAAAATATGATTCTGACCAAATGGAAAAAAGACTAAGTAATAAAATTGACTCTATAACCAAAGAAGTTAATATCCAGCCTTCCGAAGAGCATGGGGCGCTAAAACAACAGATTAATCAGCTTGAAATACTAATTGTTAATTTGTCTCAAACACAGCAAAAACCATTCACAAATGCAGAATATGTTGTTAAAGATAGAAGTACATTAATTAGAGAAGAACCAAAAAATGGAAGTAAAGTAATAGCCCAAATATTCCCCAACCAAGTAGTTGCAATTATTGATAATGAAGGTAAATGGATTGAAGTTACCTATTATGATTGGCTCAAAGGTGAATATATGAATGGCTGGGTTTTGAAGAAGTATTTGCAGAGATTTAAATCTAATTAAAAGCCACCTAAGAAGGTGTTGTATTGAATATAAACGTAAAAGAATTTCAAGCGCGTCGCGCCCAGCTATTAAAAAAGATGGGTGAGGGCATTGCGATCATACCTACCGCGCCGGAAGTCGTTCGTAACCGTGACAGTCACTATGCCTACCGTTTCGATAGCTATTTTTATTATCTGACTGGCTTTACCGAGCCGGAATCGGTACTGGTTTTAATTGCTGGCAGCAAACCTAAGAGCATTCTGTTTTGTCGTGATAAAGACATGGAACGCGAGATATGGGACGGCTTTCGCTATGGGCCAGATGGCGCACTCAAAGAATTTGGTTTTGATGAGACTTATAGCATTACCCAATTAGACGAGCTTGCACCAAAACTTTTAAGCAATCAGGCCAAGCTGTTTTACAGCCTGGGCGCTGATGCGCGCTGGGATGCACGCACTGCAGGCTGGCTCAATGCCGTGCGTGACCTGGTGCGTACCGGCATTTCTGCGCCATTAGACATAATGGATATACGCCAGTTGGTCGATGTGATGCGTTTGGTGAAATCGTCCTACGAACAGGATTTAATGCGCCGTTCCGCTAATATCGCCGCTGAGGCGCATAACCGGGCGATGAAATTCACCAAGCCAAACAAAAAAGAATATGAAATTGAAGCAGAGTTCCTGCATGAATTTTATCGCAACGGCGCGCAGTCGCCTGCTTATACCAGCATCGTCGCGGGTGGTGCCAATGCCTGTACGCTGCACTATAACGCCAATAACTGCACATTGAATGAGGGAGATTTATTGCTGGTGGATGCTGGTTGCGAGCTGGATGGCTATGCGTCCGACGTTACGCGTACTTTTCCTGTGAATGGCAAGTTCAGTGCTGTGCAAAGGGATTTGTACGAGCTGGTGCTCAATGCGCAATATGCTGCAATTAATGTAGCTAAACCAGGCAGCTCCTGGAACACGCCGCATGAGGCGGCGCTGGATGTTCTGATACAGGGCTTTATTGATTTCAAGCTTTGCAAAGGCAGCAAGGATGAGGTGTTGGAGAGTGGCAGCTATCGTCAGTTTTACATGCACCGTACCGGGCATTGGCTTGGGCTGGATGTGCATGATGCGGGCGAATACAAAGATCGAGCAGGCAACTGGGTGTTGCTGGAAGCTGGAAATACGCTGACGGTGGAGCCGGGATGCTACGTGCGCCCCGCTGAGAATGTGCCGGAACATTTCTGGAACATCGGTATCCGCATCGAAGATGATGTGCTGATTACCACAACCGGCAATGAAGTGCTGACCAAAAATGCGGTGAAAACTGTGACGGATATTGAAGCCATGATGGCTGAACAGTGAGCGCAATGTTAATGCAGGATAAACAGGATGTCGTAATTGCAGGCGGCGGCCCGGTTGGCTTGGTGCTGGCGTTGGCCTTACAGCAGCAAGGCGTGCTTTTCACTGTGCTGGAAGCGCGTGCAAAAGGCGCTTCACACCAGGATACGAGGGCATTGGCGCTATCGTACGGCAGCAGGCTGATATTGGAAAAACTAGGCGTTTGGGATGATTTAGAAGCCGAAGCTGCTGCGATCAACACTATTCATATATCGCAACGCGGCGGACTTGGCCGCACCAGATTAAGTGCTGCCGAGCACAACCTGCCTGCGCTAGGCTATGTGCTGCCCTATGGCGCAATCACCAAAGCCTTGGATAATGTTATCGATTCAGAAAATATATTCTATGAAACGCAAGCTACAGAAATTGCTCCTGGTGAGCCTTATGCACAGGTTATGTTCGATCGGCAGGGTGAATCAGCAGCGCTTGCCAGCCCATTGCTGGTGGTTGCGGATGGCGGCCGCAGCCTGAGCGGGATAAAGGGCATTGAACGTGAAACTAAGGAATATGGCCATGATGCGCTGGTGAGCAAAGTCAGAGCCGAACTGCCGCATGGCAATATCGCTTATGAGCGCTTTACATCGCAAGGCCCCATGGCCTTGTTGCCTAATGGAGCGCGTGATTTCTCGCTGGTATGGACAGGCGAGAAACCAAATATCGACGCGCTTTTAGCGCTGGATGATGCCATGTTTTTGACGCAATTGCATGAGGCTTTCGGCGACCGTGCCGGCAAATTTTTAAGTATCGAAAAGCGCATAAGTTTTCCGTTAAGGATGAGCACACTGAAGCCGGCTGCCGCCTCGCATCTGGTGGTGATCGGCAATGCCGCACAGACCATGCACCCGGTCGCGGGGCAGGGGTTTAATGTTGGCATGCGGGATTCATGGACGCTCGCGGATTTGATTGTAAGCGCATCACCAGGCCAGCAGGGAAGTGCGGAGATGTTGAGTCTTTACAGTCAGCAGCGCAGGCGCGACACACGCGGCGGAATTTTATTTACCGATTTTTTGGTGAATGTGTTTTCTAACGATGTGATTGGCGCGTCGGCCTTGCGTGGTGCCGGGCTTGGTGTTCTGGAATTATTGAAGCCCGCCAAAAGTTTTTTGGTGGGCAAGATGAGTTTCGGTAAATAAGAATAATGACTCAGTCTATTAATCAAACGCAGAATGCAGATATTATCGTGGTGGGCGCCGGCCTGGTGGGACTTGCGGCGGCGGTTGCATTTGCAAAGCAGAATAGAAAAGTTGTGCTAATCGATGCAAAAAAACCGATAATCGAAAAACATCAGCCTTGGGATGAGCGCATTTATGCGTTAACGCCGGGTACAGTGTCATGGCTGCAGGCGCTGGATGTATGGGCGGTGGTGGATTTAACGCGCGTTAATGATATTCATGCCATGCATTTATGGGGTGAAGCTAGTGCGAATCCGCTAGTGCTGGCAGATCATGATGCCAATTTGCCTAAATTGGGCGTGATAGTTGAAAGCCGGAACCTGATGTATGCGTTATGGCAACAAGTTAATGCCTTGGGTGTGACTGTGATCACAGAGGCAAAGTGCAAATATATCGAGAATAGGCAAGAGCACATTTGGCTTGGCCTGGAAAATGGGGCTGAAATTTCCGCAAAGTTGATCATTGCGGCAGATGGCGTCAATTCATGGGTGCGGCAGCAAGCCGATATTGCGCTTAAGCAGAGGGATTTTCACCAGACTGCGATTGTGGCGAATTTTTTAGCTGAAAAGAGTCATCAATATGTTGCAAGGCAATGGTTTGCGCCGCATGAAACCTTGGCTTTATTGCCTTTGCCGGAGAAATATGTCTCGATGGTATGGTCTGTGTCAACCGAAAGCGCGAACGAACTGTTAACATTGTCGAGTGACGAGTTGGCGCAAAAAGTGGAAACGCAGTCCCGACATACGCTTGGCATCTTGAGCCCTGTAGGCAAGACGCTGTCGTTCAGGCTGAATCAGCAAACTGCGGTGCAACTCATTGCGGAGCGGGTTGCATTGATGGGCGATGCGGCGCACCAGGTCCACCCAATGGCGGGACAAGGTGTGAACTTGGGCTTTAGAGACGTGATGCAACTGGAAAGCTTGGTGTCGACCACGCATGCATTGCAGGATATTGGTGAAACCACTTTTTTACGCAAATATGAGCGTAGCCGGCAGGCAGATATTGTTACAATGAACGCACTGACGACAGGTCTGGATGAGTTGTTTGCAAGTGACATTAATTTAGTAACAAAATGGACGCATTGGGGACTGAGGCAACTTAATCATCAAGCGACAATCAAAAAACTATTAATACAACAAGCTGTTGCATAAACTCCTGAATGGAAACCAGAAAATGAAATTAAAACAGATAAATCTAAAACAATGGGCTGTATGGTCTTTATTACTTAGCAGTCAATTCGCAGTTGCGGACGAAGCCAGCCTGAAAAAAGCCATTGAAGCAGCGTACCCGAAGTTTAAAGTTGAAAGCGTCGTTAAAACGCCTTATTCCGGATTGTATGAAGTATTTATGGGCGGGCAAATCGTGTATACCGATGAAAAACTCACGTTTTTAATCGCGGAGGGTCGTCTGGTCGATCCTAAAACCAAAAAAGATGTGACTGGTGAGCGCCTGGAGGAATTGACAAAAATCGATTTTAATAGCCTGCCGCTGGATCAAGCGATTAAAGTCGTGAAAGGCAACGGCAGCCGCAAGCTGGTGGTGTTCTCTGACGTAGACTGCCCTTACTGCAAACGCCTGGAACAGAATGAATTGAGCAATATCAGCGATGTGACGATTTATACATTTTTGTATCCTATTGAGCAGTTACATCCTGATGCAGCCAATAAATCCAAATCAATCTGGTGTGCAAGCAACCGTGTAAAAGCCTGGAATGACTGGATATTTAACAACAAATTGCCTGCATCTGCTGCTAATTGTGAAGTGCCTTTAGAGCGTGTGGGCGAGTTGGCCAGAAAAATAGGCGTGACAAGCACACCAACACTGATTTTTGCTGATGGCAGGCGAATGATGGGCGCTCAGCCCTACAAAGAAATCGAGAAATATATGCAGGCGGCAGTAAAAAAATAGCTGTTGAAATGTAAAAAAGCTAAAATACCTCACGGTATTTCAGCTTGTTGTTGAGCCACAATCAGGTTAAATAACTCCATACGAGTTTAAACCACTGAGCCTAACTTGAATATCGGTAAATACATGGCAACGACCAAGCCGCCAATCAGTACGCCCAGCACCACCATAATAATAGGTTCCATCAGACTGGACATCGCATCAACTGCATCATCAACTTCAGCTTCAAAGAAATCGGCCACCTTGCTTAGCATCGAATCCAGCGCGCCGGATTCTTCGCCAATCGCTGTCATCTGTAACACCATATTCGGAAATACTTCTGCATTCTGCATGGCCACAGTTAGGCTGGTACCTGTGCTGATTTCGCTTTGAATTCTTTTGGTGGCATCATAATACACGCGATTACCGGCGGCGCCTGCTACGGAATCCAGAGCTTCCACCAGAGGTACGCCGGCAGCGAACATGGTGGATAATGTGCGTGCAAAACGCGCAATTGTTGCCTTGCGAATAATTTCGCCAAAAATAGGCAGCTTAAGCAGCAGTCTGTCCATAGTGGCCTGCATTTTTTCAGAGCGCTTCCATGTGTAGAAGAAGAACCATAACCCAAAGCCAATTGAGCCGAAAATTGCCCACCACCATTCTACGAAAATGTCCGAAATGGCCATTACAGCCAGGGTAGGTCCTGGCAAGTCGGCACCAAAGCTGGTGAAAAGTTCCTTAAACGCGGGGATGACGAAAATCATAATCACTGCAGTGATCACAAACGCCACCACAATAATTGAAATCGGGTAAAACAATGCTGACTTAATTTTGCCTTTAATGGCCTGAATTTTTTCTTTATAAGTGGCTAGTCGATCCAGTAACGAATCCAGAATACCTGCCTGCTCGCCCGCGCCGACCAAGTTGCAGAACAAATTGTCAAAATAAAGCGGGTACTTGCGGAAAGAGGTGCTGAGGCTGCTTCCTGTTTCTACATCCGCTTTGATATCCCCTAACAGCTTTGCTACTGCAGGATTGCTGTGACCCTTGCCCACAATATCAAAAGCCTGTAGCAGTGGTACGCCGGCTTTCATCATGGTGGCGAGCTGACGTGTAAATAGTGTGATGTCTTTATCGGTAATCTTGCCTTTGTTGGCAAAAGAGCTCTGTTTTTTAACCTTGGTAACCGTGATGCCCTGGCGGCGAAGTGTGGCGCCCACAAACGATTCACCTGCTGCGCGCATCTCGCCCTTAATGACTTTGCCTTTTTTGTCTTTACCTTCCCAAAGGTAGGTGAATTGTTTCGTAGCGCCTGCGGCCATATTAAATCCTTAATTTAAATATGCGGTTACCAAAAGCAGGTAACAATCTGGTATCGAAATATTTAAGTGCTGGTTACTCATTGAACTTTTATTCATTAGTAACCGCCTCAACTTCTTCAATCGAAGTCAGGCCTTGTTTAGCTTTTAAAATACCGGAGCGACGTAAATCATTCACGCCCTCTGCTTTTGCCTGGTCTGCAATATCATGCGCCGTGCCATGCTTCATGATAATGCGGCTAATCGCATCGGTAACGGGCATTACCTGATAAATCCCGACGCGCCCCTTGTAGCCGCCATTGCACAACTCACAACCGCCTTCTTTAGGGCCGTACAGCTGAAATTTTTCCTTAAAGTCTTCCTCAATAAACCCTACTTCAAGCAGCGCTTCTTTGGGAATTTCGACCGGCACTTTACAATTCTTGCATAAACGGCGTGCCAGACGCTGGGCGGTGATTAACGATACAGCCGAGGCGATGTTAAATGGTGCAACGCCCATATTCATCAAGCGGGTCAGCGTGGCGGGAGCATCGTTGGTATGCAGGGTGGACAGCACCATATGGCCAGTAGAAGCGGCCTTAATCGCCATGTCAGCGGTTTCCAGGTCACGGATCTCGCCGATCATGATGATGTCAGGATCCTGCCGCAAGAAGGACTTGAGCGCAGCGGCAAACGTGAGGCCTTGCTTATCGTTTACGTTTACCTGATTAATACCCGCCAGCGGAATCTCGCATGGGTCTTCTGCGGTGGCGATATTCACGCCCGGATTGTTGAGGATATTCAAGCAGGTATAAAGCGACACGGTTTTACCGGAACCGGTCGGCCCGGTGACCAGTACCAGGCCATAGGGGCGGCTTACAGCGTGCAAAAGCGCTTTTTGCTGTTCTGGCTCGTAACCCAGCGCCTCAATGCCCAAGGTTGCGCTGGTAGGGTCCAGAATACGCATCACGATTTTTTCGCCGTGAATGAGCGGCAAGGTGCTCACGCGAAAATCGATGGTGCGGGTTTTGGATAGCACCAGCTTCATGCGGCCATCCTGCGGAATCCGTTTTTCAGAAATATCCAGATTGGAAATCACCTTGATGCGCGAAGCCAGTTTGTCTTTAATCGCCAGTGGCGGCTGTGCGATTTCTCTTAGAATGCCGTCCACACGGTAGCGGATGCGATAAAACTTTTCATAAGGCTCAAAATGCAGGTCAGACGCGCCCATGTTGATGGCGTCTAGCAACATCTTATTTAAAAACTTAACGACAGGCGCATCGTCAACTTCCTGGGTGTTTTCAGCTTCGGCAGCTTCGTCACCGGAGCCCATATCAAGGTCAAAGTCGCCCTCTGTATCAAGCGACGCCATCGAAGTGTCTTTTGATTCAACGATCCTGTCGATCCATTTTCCCAGCTTGTCATCTTCCACCACCACGGGAGACAAGGTCATGCCCATCTGGAACTGCACGCTGTCTAAGGCGTGCAAATTGGTGGGATCGGAGATGGCAACGAATAAAACGTTATTTTGATTTTTTAATGCAATCACGCGGTTCGATTGCATCAGCTTGAGGTCAATGGATTTGGGAGGCAGATAATCCGGATTAAACGCATCCAGGTTAAAATATGGAAACCCAAACGATCTGGAGGATGTTTCCGCTATTTTTTCGGCAGATACTTTTCGGCTGGTAATGGCCTGGGTAATGAAAGGAATTTTTACCGTGTTGGCCTGTGCCTGAATGGCAGTTGCGTCAGCTTCGCTGAGTAAATTCTCTTGCACCAGCATGCGGGCAAGACCACTCAGTTTTATAGATGTTGCGGCAGCAGCCATTGGTAATAATTCGCTTGTATTTTAACTTTTAATCTAGTTATTTATCTATTGTAGTTAAACTATTGTAGTTAAACAATATTTTAGTTTGATGTAATAATGCACTTTAACTTTTTTTTTGTAAAGATAATGCATCTTTTTTTAATAAATTCAATCGATATACAACAAAACAGGTTGCGATTTAAGCAACACAGCCAAAATGCGCTTGACTTTTTACAATTTGTAACATATAAAGCGCGTAGGTGTTTGAGTTCGAGTTATTTTTTAGCCAGCTTTAATATTATTGCGACTTGAGTTCTTGAGACAAACTTTTTGGGGCGCCCCCCTTTGTTTTATGTAAGGATGTAGAAATGGCAACAGGTACCGTAAAATGGTTTAATGATTCTAAAGGTTTTGGTTTTATTACTCCAGATGATGGCGGCGATGATTTATTCGCGCATTTTTCAGCAATCGTAGAAGCTGGTTATAAAAGTCTTAAAGAAGGTCAGCGCGTGAGCTTCGAAGTGACTGAAGGCCCAAAGGGCAAACAAGCTTCAAATATTCAAAAGGCTTAAGTTACAGAATATTTAGCAGTTAAGTTTAAAACTAAAAAGGCTCGCATTACGAGCCTTTTTTTATGGCCAAATTGCTTGCATCTGCTTAATGATCTCATCACCAAATTCAGCGGTGCTTACCTGAGTGGCGTCCGCCATTTGACTGGAAAAATCGCCAGTCACCCGCTTGGATACAATGGCTTTGGCAACACCTTGCAGCACCAGATCAGCCGCTTCCACCCAGCCCATATGGCGCAGCATCATCTCGGCCGACAATATTAGCGAGCTTGGGTTGGCCAGATTCTTACCTGCGATTTTAGGCGCTGTGCCATGCGTGGCTTCAAACATGGCGACGGTGTCGCTCATGTTCGCCCCTGGCGCAATGCCGATGCCGCCCACTTGCGCGGCAAGCGCGTCACTCATGTAATCACCGTTCAAGTTGAGCGCTGCAACCACATCGTAATCAGCCGGATGCAGTAAGATCTCCTGTAAGAACGCATCGGCAATACAGTCTTTAATCACGATGCCGTTTGGCAATTTGCACCATGGGCCGCTGTCGATTTCGACTGCACCAAATTCCTTTTTAGCGACCTCATAACCCCAGTCTCTAAAACCACCTTCGGTAAATTTCATGATATTACCCTTATGGGTAATTGTGACCGATTTGCGGTTGTTATCAATTGCGTATTGAATAGCTTTGCGAATCAAGCGCTTGCTACCATCAATCGATACTGGTTTGATGCCGATCGCAGAACTTTCAGGAAAGCGGATTTTTTTGCGTACGCCCATGTCGCTTAAAAACTGGATGACTTTTTCGGCTTCATCTGAGCCTGCTGCCCATTCAATGCCGGCATAAATATCTTCGGTATTTTCTCTAAAAATCACCATGTCGGTTTTTTCCGGGTGTTTCACCGGGCTAGGCACGCCGGTGAAGTATTGCACAGGGCGTAAACACACATATAAATCAAGCTCCTGGCGCAAGGTGACATTCAGAGAACGCATGCCGCCGCCGACCGGCGTGGTAAGCGGACCTTTAATCGAGATCACATAATCGCGCACAGCTTTCATGGTTTCGGCTGGCAGCCACGTGTTTGCATCATAGACTTTGGTTGCCTTTTCGCCAGCATATACTTCCATCCAGGATATTTTACGTTTTCCGCCATAGGCTTTGCTGACAGCGGCATCCACTACTTTCTGCATGGGCGGCGTAATGTCGACACCTATGCCATCCCCCTCAATAAATGGGATAATCGGGTTGTTGGGAACGTTCAGCGTGTTGTCTTTATTGACGCTTATCTTTTCGCCACTCTGTGGGACTATTATTTTTGAATCCATTACTTTTTCCTAAATGATCATATTGTTTAACAAGCCGTTTAACGTGGTGTGCCAGTTCAGTCCGCATGAGAAGCATCCTGCATTAAAAGACTATATCAGCATTCCCAATGTCTACGCGGCTGGGCGTTTGGATACCGATTCTGAAGGTTTGCTTATTTTAACCGATGACGGTGCCTTGCAGCATAAATTAAGCCATCCAAAGCACAAAGAAATTAAAACTTATTGGGCGCAGGTGGAAGGTGCTCCACAGGATGTGGATTTAACCCCTTTACGACAAGGTGTGGATTTGGGCGATTTTGTCACGCAGCCTGCGCAAGTGCGCATTATGGACGAGCCAGCCAGCTTATGGCCAAGAACGCCGCCAATCCGCGAACGCAAGGCGATTTCAACCGCTTGGCTGGAAATTAGAATTAGCGAGGGAAAAAATCGCCAGGTGCGGCGCATGACGGCTAAAATAGGATTTCCCACGTTGCGGCTGATTCGCTATGCGATTGGAAGCTATACGATAGATGGGATTGGGAACGGTCAATTTAAGGTGATCAATCAATGAAACCAGTGATTATTTTTCGCTTTCTCGGTCGAGAAGGTCCGGGCTATTTAGGCACTTTTTTAGACGAGAAAAATATTCCTTGGCAACTTATCAAGGTAGACGAAGGTGAGCCACTGCCATCGTCGATATTGGCACACAGCGGCATGGTGCTGATGGGCGGGCCGATGAGCGTGAACGATGATTTGCCGTGGATTCCACCGCTGCTCGATTTGGTTCGCGAAGCCAAAGTCAATGATATTCCCTTACTCGGGCATTGCCTGGGCGGGCAGCTGATGAGCAAGGCGTTTGGCGCAAGCGTCACCCGAAACTCCGTCAAAGAAATCGGCTGGGGCGAAGTGAGTGTGAGCAAAAACGAAGCTGCGAAAAACTGGTTTGGCAACATCGAAACCTTTAACGCGTTTCACTGGCACGGCGAAACCTTTGCATTGCCAGAAGGCTCGATTCATTTGCTTTCCAGCCCATATTGCCAGAACCAAGCATGGTCAATAAGCAAACATCTAGCGTTTCAAACCCACATTGAAATGACTGCTGGCATGGTACAAAAATGGTGTGAAGAGGGCGAAACTGAATTGAGCGAAGCCGCCAATAGTCCACTAGATTTATTCAAAGGGGTGCAACAGGCTGGTGTAATGCAAAAAGACTTGCCCTTGCATTGCTTTTTTCTGAATAAAGTCGCAAAGCAGGTTTATACTCAATGGATTCAAGGGCTTAAGACTTAAAGATGTTTAAGCTATGAATTTATAAAACATGGGTATGTTAAAATAACGTAATTTTTTCAAAAAGCAGACATTATGTCCGGAAACACGATAGGTACGTTATTTACGCTCACTTCATTTGGCGAATCGCACGGTCTTGCGATTGGCGGCGTGGTGGATGGTTGCCCGCCTGGGCTGAGTTTGTGTGCAGAAGATTTGCAGATTGATCTGGATCGACGCAAACCCGGCACGTCCCGCCATGTCACGCAGCGGCAGGAAGCCGATGCGGTAGAGATATTGTCAGGCGTGTTTGAAGGTAAAACGACGGGTGCGCCGATCGGCTTACTCATCAGAAACACAGACCAGCGCAGTCATGATTACAGCAAGATCATGGATACGTTCCGGCCAGGTCATGCCGACTACACGTATACGCAGAAATATGGCGTACGCGATTACCGCGGCGGCGGGCGCAGTAGTGCGCGAGAAACGGCAGTGCGCGTAGCGGCAGGTGCGATTGCCAAAAAGTGGCTCAAAGAACGCTTTGGTGTGACAGTGCGTGGCTATATGAGCCAGCTGGGTGAAATCGAAATCCCGTTTCAAACCTGGGATTGCGTCAATGACAACCCGTTTTTCTCACCCAACACAAAAGTGTTGCCGCAGTTAGAAGAATACTTGGATAAAATCCGCGCCGAGCGTGATTCTGTCGGCGCGCGTATCACCGTGGTGGCCGAAGGCGTGCCGGTGGGATGGGGCGAGCCGGTGTTCGACAGGCTGGACGCTGAAATCGCCTATGCCATGATGAGCATTAACGCGGTAAAAGGCGTGGAAATCGGCGCCGGTTTTGCAGCCATTTGTCAGCGCGGCAGCGTGCATTCCGATGAAATGACGCCGCAGGGTTTCGTGACGAATCATGCCGGCGGTATTCTGGGCGGCATTTCGACCGGGCAGGAAATTCGTGTGAATGTGGCATTAAAGCCTACTTCCAGCATTCCGCAGGAGCGTCGCTCTATTGATAAAAATGGCAATGCGGTGACCATGCAAACCACCGGCCGCCATGACCCGTGTGTAGGTGTGCGTGCAACGCCAATCGCCGAGGCGATGCTGGCGCTGGTACTGATGGATCATGCGTTACGGCATCGCGCACAGAATGTGGATGTGACATGCTTAACACCAAAAATCATTTAACTTTGCTTGGTGTTTGATTTATATCATGGCGAATCAGGCCAAGCAGTTTGATAATGAAACATTATGAGATTTGTTTAAGTGTCGCGCCCGCTGAAAATAATGATGTAGGGGACGTGCAGGTTTATTTTATTTAATTAGATAAGGAATTGCTATGAGTGTTGACCATCATGATCTAGTCCACGAACTTCCAGAGCACCGTGAGAAAATCCATGCTTTGAAATTAGATAATGCGCATTTTGCCAAGTTGTTTGATGAATACCATGTCGTGACAAAAGAGGTTGAGCATTTGGAAAATACAGGTGTTCCGGTTTCAGATGCCATGTTTGAAGGGCAAAAGAAAAAGCGTGCACTTTTGAAAGATCAGCTTTATGCAATGATCGTGTCCTAAGTGATTATGTCCTAAGTTGTCATGCGCTAAAAAGTCAGCTATCGCCGACTTTTTTTCGTCCGATTCGCTATACTCTGGGTATGCATTCTGCTCTCCACTGGCGAATTTCACGCTTTTATTTTATTTACTATTTTTTCGTAGGGGCGTTTGTCCCTTACTGGGGTTTGTATTTACAGTCCGAGCAATTTTCGGCGGCAGATATCGGCATTCTGATGTCATTGTTCCAGATCAGCCGTATTTTTGCGCCCAATTTCTGGGGCTGGCTGGCCGACCACACCAGGCAACGTGTGGTTTGGATCAGGCTCACGGCTTTTTTAGGGCTGATGGGGTTTGTCGCGGTGTTCTGGGCACATGGCTTCTGGTGGCTATTTTTTGTGATGGCCTCGCTGAGTCTATTTACCAGTTCAACCTTGCCGCTTTCAGAATCGCTCACATTGGCCCATCTGGCCACCACCAACGGGCATTACAGCCGCATTCGCATGTGGGGTTCGCTAGGCTTTATCGTGGCCGCGGTCATCCTCGGCTTTTTGATTGATATCTACGGCATTAAAAGCCTGTTGTGGTTTTTGCTGGTAGTGCAAATCTCCTTATTCGCGCTCACATTCAGGCTGCCCGAGGCCACCATCGCACCGCATGCGCATGACCAGTTTTCTATCTGGCAGATTATCAGGCAGCCAGTGGTGATTGCCTTACTTGTTGGCTGCTCGCTGATGGTATCAGCACATGGTGTGCTGTATAACTTTTATTCGATTTACTTGTCTGAGCACGGTTACAGCAAAGGCATGATAGGCCTGTTATGGTCGGTGGGGGTGATCTGCGAGATTATTGTTTTTATGCTGATGCCAAAAATCATGGCACGTTTCAGCTTAAAAGCTATCTTATTAATCAGCCTGACACTCGCTGTCCTCCGATTTGGTATGATAGGCGTTGCTGTAGAGAACCTGGTGCTTCTGTTGATCGCGCAAAGCTTGCATGCAGCCACCTTTGGCAGCTTTCATGCGGCTTCGGTTGAGGTGATTACCCAGTTTTTTAACGGAAGACACCAAGCCAAAGGCCAGGCAATTTATAACAGCGTGGCATATGGCGTAGGGGGCACAATCGGCGGCATTTCCGGCGGGTATGCCTTGCAGTTTCTAGGCGGTGAAACCACCTTTTTGCTGGCGGCGGTGTTTCCATTAGTGGGCTTTATCGTGATAGCATTCGGGTTAAGATTAACGCAGACGCATGCACGTGCTGGCATGTTCAGCGGGTGAGCAGGGGAATATGTATGTTGAAAATTAAGATGTTGCAATTAGGTGTTGTGGGCTTGGCGGCTGGAGCGCTGTCGCTGCAGGCGCTGGCCGATACGCGTGTGAATGTAGTCGGCCTGTTCAGCAACAAGGCGATGGTGTCGATTAACGGCGCTGCGCCACGCACTTTAAGCGCAGGGCAAACCGTGGATGGCGTCAAACTGATCTCGGCAGATAGTGAATCAGCCACGTTTGTCGTAGAAGGTAAGCGTCAAACCCTTAAAATGGGGCAGGCCACATCAGTTGCTGGAAACACAGGCCCGGCCAATAATGATCCGGTGAGTTTGTATGCGGATAAAGTCGGGCATTTTTACGGCAATCTCACCATTAATGGCGTATCGCTGAAATATGTGGTGGATACCGGTGCGACAACGGTCGCCTTGAATAGCGGCGACGCAAAGTTTGCCAAAATCGACTATGAAAAAGGTGAGAGAATCGAAATGTCAACCGCCAACGGCGTCGTGAATGCTTACCTAGTCAAGCTGAACACATTAAAAATCGGTACCATCATCCTGAATAATGTAGAAGCGACGGTCAATGAAGGCGGCTCGCCGCCAGTCGTGCTACTGGGGATGTCGGCATTAAACCGGCTGGATATGAAGCGTGATAACTCGATCATGACTTTGACTAAGAAATATTAGAATTGATGAAATAAAAAAACGGGCCATGGCCCGTTTTTTTATTTCATTTCAGCTACTTATTTCTTTTTTGTTTTTGCTGTTTTTGGTGTGTCTTTCAGCACAAAAGTCAGTTTCAAGTTCACGCGATATTCCGATATTTTGCCATCAGTGACTTTCACGCTTTGTTCTTTCACCCACGCGCTGGTAATGTCATGTAACGAATCTGCCGCTTTTGCCACGCCTTGTGCGACTGCATCTTCAAAACTTTTCTTGCTGGAGGAAATGATTTCGATTACTTTTGCAACAGACATTTTAGAACTCCTTTTTGTTGTAAAAATTAGCTGATTCGCTTATCTCTTTCAATCAAAGCATAAGCGGAATGATTGTGAATGGACTCAAAGTTCTCACTTTCGACTATATAGGCATCAATGCGTTTCTCGGCATTGAGCTGTGCCGCCACGTCACGCACCATGTCTTCGACAAATTTCGGGTTATCGTAAGCGCGCTCGGTCACAAATTTCTCGTCCGGGCGTTTCAATAAGCCATAGAGCTCACATGAAGCCTGTTTTTCGACCAGGCCGATAATGTCTTCAATCCAGATAAAATCGTTGATCAGCGCAGTTACCGTGACATGGCTGCGCTGGTTATGTGCGCCATAATCGGAGATTTTTTTACTGCAAGGGCACAAGCTGGTGACTGGCACGAGTACTTTTACGGTAATGTCGAATTTGCCATTTTTAATCTCACCGATAAAGGTAACGTCGTAATCAAGCAGGCTTTTTACGCCGGAAACGGGCGCGGCTTTATTCACAAAATACGGAAAACGCATTTCCACATGGCCAGATTCCGCTTCAAGCCGCATCACCATCTCGCGCAGAATCGTTTCGAAGGATTCAATCGAAATGGCATGCTCATTTTTGTTGAGAATCTCAACAAAGCGTGACATGTGCGTGCCTTTGAAGTTGTGCGGTAAATGTACATACATGTCAAACACCGCCACAGTGCTTTGCGCGCCGCCGCTTTTGTCTTTTACAATCACCGGATGGCGGATTGATTTGATGCCGACTTTGTTGATGTCCAGATGGCGCACATCCGGCGTATTTTGAACATCTTCGATGCCTTGCAAAGTAGTGTGTGGCGGGTTAAGCGAATTCATAAACTAACAAGGCTCCAATTTGGCGCAAACGGGTCGTAAATTGATTAGAATTCGAAGTTTACTCGTTTGCGCACGTGTGTAAACAGTTTTTTAGATGTCGGGTCAGGCTAAATAGATTGGGCCAAAAGCTGCCGAATCAAGAGCGATTGGCGATTTAAATGATGCTCAATCTGGCGTTTACTGACTGGACAATCCCTGAACTGTCTAGACCGCATTCTGCCAGCATGGTTTCATGCACGCCATGCTCAATAAAAATGTCGGGTAAACCGAGGCACAGCGCTGGCGTGGATGCATTAAGTGTCTGCAAGGCTTCCAGGACTGCTGCACCTGCACCGCCCATCAGCGCATTTTCTTCGATGGTGACTATTAAATCATGCGTTTCGGCAAGTTTCTCAATCAAATCAATATCGAGCGGTTTTACAAAGCGCATATTGGCTACCGTAGCATCCAGCACGGATGCGGCTTGCAGCGCAGGTGCCAGCATGCTGCCAAACGCCAGCATGGCGACTTTCTTTCCTTTTTTAATTGTAGAGTCACGTTTGATTTCGCCTTTGCCGATAGGCAAAGTTTCAAGCGCAGCACTCATCTTAGCGTCGGTGCCTGTGCCCCGCGGGTAGCGCACCGCAGCCACGCCCTGATATTGGAACCCGGTCGTGAGCATGTGCCTGCATTCATTTTCATCGCTCGGCGCCATGATCACGATGTTGGGAATGCAGCGCAAATAGCTTAAATCGAAACTGCCCGCATGCGTTGGGCCATCAGCGCCAACCAGGCCTGCCCGGTCAATCGCAAACAGCACGTCCAGATTCTGCAGCGCGATGTCATGGATCAGCTGATCGTAGGCGCGTTGTAAAAATGTGCTGTAAATCGCGACGACAGGTTTTAAGCCGTCACACGCCATGCCGGCCGCAAAAGTGAGCGCATGCTGCTCCGCAATGCCGACATCGAAATAGCGCTGTGGGTATTTTTCGGCAAACGCATTAAGGCCGGAGCCATCGCACATGGCGGGCGTAATACCAATCAGCTTGTTGTCGCTGTCAGCCATATCCACCAGCCAGTCGCCAAACACTTGCGTGTAGGTTTTAGCGGCAGCAATTGGATGTGCAATGCCGTTAGTGGGGTCGAACTTGCTTACGCCATGGTATTTGTTCGGGTCGTCTTCAGCCGGCTCGAAGCCTCTGCCCTTTTGCGTCACCACATGCAGAAACTGCATGCCTTTGAGCTCACGGATATTGCTTAAAGTATCAAGCAATACCGGCAAGTCATGTCCATCGATCGGGCCGATGTAGTTGAAGCCCAGTTCTTCAAACAGCGTGCCTGGCAATACCATACCTTTCACATGCTCTTCAGCACGTTTGGCAAATTCTTGTACATGCGGCATTCCAGAGAGCACCTTTTTGCCTGATTGACGCACTGCACCATAAAAACGGCTAGAAAGCAATTTCGCCAAGTAGCGGTTTAAGCCCCCCACATTGCTTGAAATGCTCATGTCGTTGTCGTTCAAAATCACCAGCAAGTTAGCATCCATGTCGCCCGCATTGTTCAGCGCCTCAAACGCCATGCCGGCAGTCATGGCGCCATCGCCGATAACCGCGACGCAGTGGCGATCAGAGCCAGCTTGTTTGGCGGCAATCGCCATGCCCAGCGCGGCAGAAATCGAGGTGCTGGAATGCCCTGTGCCAAACGTGTCATACTCGCTTTCGCCGCGGCGCGGAAAGCCGGCGATGCCGTTAGGCTTGCGCAAGTCAGCCATTGCTTCGCGCCGACCGGTGAGAATCTTGTGCGGATAGGTCTGGTGGCCGACATCCCATACCAGTCTGTCATCGGGTGTATTAAACACGTAATGAAGGGCGATGGTGAGCTCGACCACGCCCAAATTAGAGGCTAAGTGACCGCCTGTTTTAGAAACGCTTTCGACCAGAAATGCGCGCAACTCGCCAGCCAATACCGCAAGCTGATCGCGGTCAAGCTTGCGCAAGTCTTCAGGCAAATGAATGGAGTCTAATAGCGGCAACATAGTAACAGCAGTTTAGAAACTGCGTTGGGTGATAAAGTTGGCCAGATGCCGCAATAAATCTGCCTCGCGGCCGTAAAACGAAAGTGCGGCCATAGCGTTGGCATGCAGCTCGCTGGCCAGTTGTTTTGCGGCTGATAATCCTAAAATCGTGACATACGTGGATTTATTGTTGAGCTTGTCTTTGCCTGCGGTTTTGCCCAGGGTTTGGGTGTCGGCTTCAGCATCCAGAATGTCGTCCACCACCTGAAATGCCAGACCTATCGATTTGGCAAAATGATCAATGGCTTTGATTTCTTCTTCTTCCGGCTCATCGGCACTATAGGCGCCCAACAAGGCTGCCGCGCGGATGAGTGCGCCTGTTTTGTGTATATGCATTTGTTCCAGCTCTTCGCGCGTAAGCGGGATGCCGATACTTTCGATATCGATGGCCTGGCCGCCCGCCATGCCGCGCGAACCGCTGGCTAGAGCCAGAATGTGCAGCATTTGCAGTTTCTGTGTGGCATGTTTCAGCAGTTTGTCCTGTGAAATCAGCTGAAACGCCAGGCTTTGCAGGGCATCACCCACCAGCAGCGCCATGGCGTCGCCATATTGCTTGTGCGTGGTAGGCTTGCCGCGGCGCAGGTCGTCGTCGTCCATGCACGGCAAATCGTCATGCACCAGCGAGAACGCGTGAATGAGTTCCACCGCGGCGGCAGGAATATCAACCTGCTCCAGCTTGGCGCCGCAAAACTCGCCTGCAGCATAGGCCAGCAAAGCGCGCACACGCTTACCGCCACCCAGGGTCGAATAGCGCATGGCTTCGTGCAGGCGCATGGGTGAAACGCTGGCAGGCGGCATATACGCATCCAGCACGCTTTCCATGCGCATTTGCATATCGCCAGCCCAAGCGTTGAAGTCGGCTGTTTGTTCATTGATCAGCGTAGTCATCGGTTTATTCATAACCTTATTCGTTGCCCGGGTTAAACGCGGCAAGCTTGTTGGCGTCAGTCAGAATGCGCACCTGCTGTTCGGCATCCGTTAACGCTTTCTGGCAGATTTGCAGCAGTTCAGCGCCGCGTTTATAAGCGTTCAGGGATTGTTCCAGTGGCAAGTTACCAGATTCCATCTGGCTCACAATCGTTTCCAGCTCGGCCAGCGTGGCTTCAAAGTCGGGCGTAGTGTCTGATGCTTTTGGTTGGGATTTGCTCGTCATTTTATGGTTTTGGTTCGTTTAAGAGATTTTATCAAAACAAATGAAAGTTGCGGGTTTTTTCACATGGCATTTCTATGGGGTGCAGTGCGTTAGCGTAGCGTTGTGCGTAAAAACTCGCGAATATCCTCGATTTCCTGCTGGTTCACCGCATGCGCCATCGGGTATTCGTGCCAGTTAATCACGTAATGCTGCGCCTGCAGCACTTCAAAAGAAACGCGGCAAGTGTCCAGGCTGATCACGCCATCAAAAGTGCCATGCGCCATAAAAATGGGAATATGCTGATTTTCTTTAGATTTTTCTTTGGCTAAACCCGTCTTGAGCGGCAGATAGGTGGATAGCGCCATGACGCCAGCCAATGCTTGCGGATGGCGCAGCGCCGTGTGCAGCGCGATTGCGCCGCCCTGCGAAAAGCCCGCAAGCACGATGCGCTTGGCGGGAATGCCGCGGTCTATCTCGCGTTGAATCAGCGATTCGATATAGGCTTGCGATTCGCGGATGCCGGTTTCGTCCTCGCGGCTACCGACGCTAAAGCCAAATACGTCATACCAGGCGCGCATTTCATAGCCATTATTCGCGGTGACTTTCTTGTAAGCGGCATGTGGTAAAACAAAGCGAATGTTCGGCAGATTGAGCATTTTAACGACGGGTACAAAATCATTGCCATCCGCACCCAAGCCGTGCAGCCAGATCACGCTGGCGGTCGGCGTGGCATCAAGGCTTATTTCTATCGGGGTGTCATACATAGATAAATTCATATTGGTTGTTCAGGGCATTCCAGCCAAATCATATCGCAAATCGCATTGCTTATTGTGCAAATAATGTTTAAATAGGCGCTAAACTTTAGCGAATGGCGTATTTATTGTTGGCAGGCTTATTGCTGATGTTAACTTTACCAGGCATGCTGCCGTTAATAGAAATGCTGCCATCAAATGCTTTTAATGACGAAATTGAGCCTTGATTTTGAACTTGGCGGTATAAATTTGAGATGGAATGGCACCTCAGTGTTGTTAATAACAAGGCTGATTTAATTGCAAAATATGAGTGACGGTTTTTTTAATTGAATCATGTGGAAAGCGCCATTTGATGCGGCTTTAAGCCGTGATGTGCCGCAAAAATTGGTAAATGGGATGACCGGGAATCCTCAAATGATTGACCTGAAGGGTGGGAGCCGTGTGAGGATGATTTTAGTTTCACATATTATTGGATTGACAGATATTTCAGCAAGGCTGGATTGTAGGAGCTATCGCAAATGATGCATGAATTTTTGACACCTTTGACGCAAATCATACATAACAATTGCCACGCGACAATGTCAAGGCACTCCGTCATCAACAACTATTCTATTTGTAAATAATTTGTAAATAATCCCTATGACTGAACATAAACCTATCCTCATCTCAAAATCTACACTGGCCCGGTTCGAGCCTGTTGCAAGGCTTTCGCCCAATCGACTGGAAGAGCTGTCTGCAGTGTGTTTCGTGGAACTGGTTAGCAAAGACCTGGATCCGACACGCATCAGCACCAATAGTGCACAGGCACTTTATCTGGTGAGCGGTGATCTTGGGATTCGCTATCAGAACGGCAATAAGCTGATTCTGCGTGCGGGTACCGATGCTGCCAAACACCCCGTGGATACTAATCGGCTGCAGATTAAAGACACCATCGCGCTTACGCCGATTGAGGTTATGCGGATTGATCTGGATTTGCTGGACATTATGCTGACATGGGATCAGCTTTCGGGTTATCTGCCTGCGCAAACACAAAAAACGGTCAATGCGCAAAGCACCAAGCAGGGCTGGAAGATTGACGCTGCAAGTTTTAACGCGTTCAAACTGCACAACGGCGTGTTTGCCAAACTGCCTGCAGCCAATATTGAAACCATGCTCGAGCGCATGTTGCCGATGGATGTAGCAGCAGGCCAAGTCATCATCAAGCAAGGGCAGGAGGGAGATTACTATTACCTGATTCAGCAAGGCACGGCGGAAGTCAGTCGCGTCAAGGATCCAAACAAGCCGCCCGTGGTGTTGGCGGAAATTTCCAACGGCGCAGCCTTTGGTGAAGAGGCGCTGGCTTCGGATACCAAGCGCAACGCCACCGTTACCATGAAAACCGATGGCCAGTTACTACGCCTGAAAAAACAGGATTTTGTCGAACTGCTTAAAGCGCCGATTGTGAACACCGTGAGTATGGCAGAGGCGAAAGCCAGGGTGGCTAATGGCGCGGAGTGGCTGGATGTACGCTTTGCCTCGGAATACAGTTACCACCATATCGAAGGCGCAATCAACGCGCCCCTGCACGAGCTGCGCAGCTTGCTAAGCCAGTTGGACAACACCAAAGAATATATTGTGTATTGCCAGACCGGCCGCCGCAGCAGCGCCGCAGCGTTTATTCTGGCACAGTACGGGTTGAAGGCGGTGGTGTTGGAAGGCGGAACACGTAGCTCTAGCTAAATCAAGTCAAAATAGCTGCTCTGCAGGCTGCATGGATATTGCCTTCCAGGCCTTCAGGTCAATTTAGGGTACATCTATTTTTATGTTTTTTGTTTCAATATCTTTATCAAGATGTAAAAAAGCCCTTCAATTGAAGGGCTTTTTGTTGCCTCGATTTCATTTCATTCCATCGAGGCTGCGCTTGCTATTAGAAGCAGATTTTAGATACGTCAGTAGTACCAACACCAGCCGTTGGAGCGCATGTCCAAGTAATATCACCACCAGCTGCTGCAGGAGCAGCTGGTGTTAATGTTACGGTAACTGCTGATGCACCACCACTACTTACACCAGTTAAGATACCTGCACCCGCACAGCTAGGAATAGCAACGCCATTATCATCTACACAGCCTAAAGCGCCAGAGTCATCGTAACCAAGACCAACTTTCAATTTTTGACCTGCAACGTTAGCAATCGCAGCTGCGGTTTTTGTCCTGACAGTGTAATCACGGTAAGAGGGAATTGCGATCGCAGCCAAAATACCGATAATGGCAACAACAATCATTAACTCGATTAAGGTAAAACCTTTTTGGCTCATATGTTGTTTCATGTTCATGTTCATTTCCTTTGTAAAAAATAATATTTAGTATAAACACACTGAACGTTGTTGATACCAGTGCTTGAGTAAGTATTAGCAACGGGTGTGCCAGCTTTTACATTTTATGGAGGAGATCTTTCCTTCTCGCAGCTAATTCATTATTAACCCATTGTTTTTATGAAATATTTATTAATTTATTATTTTATGGTTAACGGCTTGGGAAAGAGAGTTTATCGGTACGATGCATGCCTGTAGCGGAACAAGGCATAAATAAAGCGGGTTTTACCCCGCTTTTTTAAGCATTGGATTGACAAAAAGTGTCATACCATACCAAACTTGTCACCTTCTGGCCGTGGCTTGATACAGTTTGTGTCAACCTTTATGAGCGGGTATTGTGGGCTATGCAATTAAATAAAAAAAGGGATTGCAAATTCGCAATCCCTTTTTTTGCAGGTGGCACTGCCCATGTCGATTATATTTAAATCTGAACGAGGCGATGCTCCTGCAGATTTACCAAAACTTCCACCATGGTTTTTTGCCAGAGGAGGTATTAGCCATTGCGCCAGTTGCCTGGCTAGTTACTTTGAGTTTTCGGCTGCCTTTTTCAAACCCGCTAAACCGGCATCATAAACGTCAGTCACAAATTTCACGGCTGTTTCGTCATCCTGACCTGCTGGGATTGGTGGGTTTAACTTGTAGGTGCGGTAAAAACGGCCTACCCAAGTCACGGTGGATTCGCCTGTGCCCGGGCCAGAGGTCACTGTCATGAATGAGTTGTAATCAGCCACTGGTGCTACGCCGCTCACGATTTCGTATTTCAGTTTCATGTCTTTGTCATCGGCGCTACGCAGTTTTTCGTAAATCTCGCCACCAGATTTTAATGTCAGCGTTCTGAAGGTTTCTTCACCTTTTTTCTCTAATTTATCACTGGCAATGGCTGGGTGCCAAGCTTGCATGTTGCCAAAATCTTT
>JBGANY010000004.1:0-153631 GCA_044222005.1 Methylotenera sp. | reverse complement strand
TATGCTTGCGGTCCATCCCAAGCATTGCGGACGCTCTCCAGTTGAGCTGGGTAATCAGGCCGTGACTGCTGATGGTGAGATAGCCGATTGGCGCAAACTCGTAGAGATCCTTAAAGCGGTCATGCGACTCTTCCAGCGCGGTACGTGTCTGCTGCAATGCAAGTTGGGCAGTTTTGCGCTCGGTAATGTCTGTCTGCGTGCCGATCATGCGCAACGGCCTGTTATTTTCATCACGGCTGACGATCATGCCCCGGCTCAGCATCCATTTGTATTGTCCATCCTTGCACTGCAGGCGGTATTCAACTACATAGGTATCTGTCAAACCATCCAGATAAGCCTGCCCTGCTGCCAGCACCTTTGTTTTATCTTCAGGATGGATGCGGTTGATCCATTCCTGGCGGTGGCCCATGACATCCTCTTCGCTATAGCCCAGCATCTCTTTCCAGCGCTTGGAGTATTTAGCCTCATCGGTCTGCACATTCACATCCCATACGCCGTCACCGGAGCCTTCTATAGCGAATTTCCAGCGGAACTCGCTTTCACTCAACTCATGCTCGATCTGTTTGCGCATGGTGATGTCGGTGTGTGTGCCAATCATACGCAGAGGTCGGCCATCCTTACTGTGGCTAACTATCATGCCTCGGCCAAGAATCCATTTGTAGTTGCCATCCTTGCATCTCAAGCGGTATTCAACAACATAAATTTCTGTTTTACCTTCCAGATAATCTTGCATTGTATTTGCAACATATTCCCGATCATCTGGATGGATACGGGTTTTCCATTCATCGTTGGTAGGCAAAATATCGTCATCACTATAACCCAGCATTTCCTTCCAGCGCTTGGAGTACTCAGCCGAGTCAGTTTGAATATTCCAGTCCCATACACCATCACCAGCGCCCTCAATCGCGAATTTCCAGCGAAACTCGCTTTCACGCAGCGCCTCTTCCGCCAGTTTGCGCTGGGTAATATCACGAGTGACACCAAGCAGCATCGTTTCACCTTGCTCCTGAATGGCGAATAGGCACGGTCAATCGCGAATTTCCAGCGAAACTCGCTTTCACGCAGCGCCTCTTCCGCCAGTTTGCGCTGGGTAATATCACGAGTGACACCAAGCAGCATCGTTTCACCTTGCTCCTGAATAGGCACGGCGTGCGTTTCCAGCCAGCGGCGCCCACCCTTGAGGCCAATCACCTCAAATTCCAGCTGCCCAGGTTCACCAGCAATCACGCGTTTGTGCAGCGAGGCAAAGGCCATACTGTGCTCCGGAGCCACCACCTCAAGCAGCGAATGCCCGGTCACCTGCTCCAGCGAATCCGCCTCGATCATCCTCAGCCCGGCCGGGTTCATCTGCTTCAGGCGCCCATGCGCATCCACTATTTTGATGCATTCCGGTTCATTGTCGACAATGGTTCGCAGATGGGTTTCACTCGACCGCAATGCTGCTTCCGTTTGTTTACGTTCCGTAATGTCCTGTAAAAAGGCCACCATCCGCCCGCCATTCACAGCATGGTACTGAACACCCACTTCGACGTCATAGATTGTTCCGTCCTTGCGGCGGTGCAAGGTTTCGAAACGGTCTTCGCCATTCGCTTGGATTTTTTGCAAGTGGCTGGCCACATCTTCTACCGTTTCAATCGCTTCCAGATCATGAATGCGCATGGTCAGAAGCTCCTGTTCGCTGTAACCGCTCATCCGGCAATAGGTGTCGTTCACCTGCAGCAGCTGCCCCTGCATATCTGTCAGCCAGAAGCCATCTATAGCCCGGTCGAGTATGGAACGATGCCATTCATCACTCACCTTGACGGCTTCCTCACGCTCACTCGCTTCAAAATGCAAGGTGAGGTTCTCGACTATTACTTTATTGCTACGAAAAATACTAGCTATAAGGAAGCCAATGTAAAGAAAGCCCGTAGCGCCCATGACCATCGAAGGGTTACCCCCCTCTATAAACAGGCGAATAACCAACGGCGATAAAACAGCCAGGCCAAATGCGGTTGCGCAAAAAATATCCGCCACATAGGCAATCACGACTGCAGTCGACATACCTGCCAATATGAAGATTAAAAACACCTGATGATCATGGTCGCCTGTAGGAAACATCAGGAGGCCAGTCGACCCCCATATCAGACCGGCAAGGGTAATAACTAAGCGGAAGTTTCTCAACCTGGCCTGAAGGGTCTGATAATCAGCTACTGGTGAGCGCTGATATTTTGCAACCATCCCTAACCGAACTAGTGAAATCAAGGATACTAAAACCAGCCAGGAATAAATTAAGCCGGGCGCAACTATGCTATGAAAGACATACACAAGTGCAATTGCGAGCAGGAATCCAACAGTAATTGCCAGCCGGCTATTGGCGAACAAATGCGCCAACCTTGCTGATAATATTGCCTCTTCTTTATTCAGGTTACTCATCAATATGGTTTAAAGCGGCAATAAAAGGATGTTGACGAGCGGCAGTGTCGTTTTCTTGTCTGGCAAAATGCTTATTCGAAATAGCTACTGGCATATTTGTAGACTAGGTATATTTATAGATATTAAGTTCATATAGAAACCATGAAAATTCTTTTATTTTTATGGTGTTATGAAAGATTCTGCAAGCATTTGCTCAGAAAGTCAATATGGCGCAGAATTAAGTTTGGCAGCACTCTCCAATCAAAATTTGACTGTACCAGTTCAATTAAACCACTAGAGCAGCGCGTTTCATTGATTGCGCTTTTGCCTGGCCGTTTCTGCCATAAACATCGGCAGTGCCGGAACCGCCATGCAGATGGTCAAGCAGCTGCTGGTTAAGCAAGGAGTGCCGGTTAATCAGCAGGCCATTCAGGCGGTTGAGTTCTTTTGCCTGAATGAGTGTCTTTTTGAGGTTTGCCCATGCTTCGTTCAGGGCGGGTTTGGCCTGCTGTTTGAGCCACTCCCCCATTCCGGTTTCGTTAGGTTCAAAGCCGTTTACAGCCAAAGCGTCATAGCGGTTCATCACAACGATATTCATGCGTTGCAATACTTCAGCCTTTTTATCCAGCAAATCTTCTATCGCATCAATGTCTGCCCTCACCAAAGCAGCTTGCTCGCTGCGGATGATTGCCAACAGGTCTTTTGCCAATTGAGCATCCTGCTGAAAAGAAATGGCTTTAATAGAAGCGGGTGCGTTCATGCTGTCCTCATGTTTTTTTGAGTAAATCTTTCACGGTTTCAATCAAGCCATCTGCAACTTTTTCAGAGCTCACCTTGAACTGGCCGCTTGCAATGGCCAATTTAATGGCGGCAACTTTTTCAACATCGAAGGCGTTATCGCCTGCGATTTTTGCCTCTAATGACTGCAGTTGCGCAGACATTGGTGACAAGGTAACGCTTTCTGCCGTTTTGACATCGACTTGAGGTTTTCCGGTCGCTTTGCCTGTGCCAGATTTCTCTGTGCCAGCTTTATCAACACCAAGACCTAAGTTGTTTTTGATTGAGTCATTAATTTTCATGAGAATTTTCCTTTTCGCGAAATTTGCTATGCCAGATTTAACTTCCATGGCTAAGGTGTACACTTAGCGCATCTCTATTGCTTGTATCGGCATAGTTTAAGCGAACTTTAATGCTTTTAAGCGTTTTATATTTCAAAATATTCATCCCGAAAAATCGGCCGTACTAACCACACTAAAACCTGACTTCAATCTGGCCGCCATTACGCGCTATTCCGGTCACGATCTGGCCACTGGCCACCTTCACCTGCACAACCTGCCCTTCGTTCGCCTTGGTCATCGCCTGCCCTTCTGCGGTGACACTGAAGCCATTGCCGATGGATGTCAGCTTGACGGTTTGCCCCTGCTGCACGACTGGAGAAATTTTCAGCATTTCCTGCCTTAACACCATACCGGCCTGCATGGATATATTGACCGTACGCCCGATGGCTTGTGCCGGATCGGTAAAAACCCCTGCCGGCAATTGTGTCAGGTCGCCGCTTTCAAAAAGCAGATCTTGACTGCTAACAACCTGCCCCTGAGCCAAAGGCGCAGCTGCCACCAGATACTGCGCAACCACATTGACTGTAGCCTGCACATAGATCGTCCATGGATTAGGCGCATTGCAGCGCACGCCCACACTGGTCTTTCCCCAGGCGCGGCTGCCTGTCGGCAGAAACACCTGCATGTCCGCACATTGCGGCAACCTCAAATTGGGGTCTATCGCGCCGGCATGCACGCTCGCCTTACCGGGGTAGCCAATGATCTGCATCTCTAAGAATTCGGTGACTTTTGATTTTATCACGCCCAAGTTCTGTTTTGCGGATGGTTGGGCGGCTGCAGACACGGCCGAGGTTTCGGCATGACCAAGCACCGATATCAGCATGGCCACCAGCGCAAAAGCTGCTCGCGCCGAATTTAATCGCAAGTGCTGGCTGATCTGGTTCATCCCTATCCCTATCCGTAATGGCAAATTGATGAATATGTATTCTACGGAGTCTTCTGTATAGCAAAACGCAGAAAAGGACGAGATTTACCCGTTTACTTTCCAAATTAAAGTCACCCTTTTAATCCTAGACTAGCCCTCATGTATGTTAACGGCAAAAAGTGTCTTTTCTTTAACCAGAAAAACAAAGGCCGTGATGAAAGGAAATGATGATGTTGAATAAACTGGACGATGCTTTGAGTTTTTATCAAACCGCATTAAGAGTGCGCGGCCAGCGCCAGGAGCTGATTGCGGCCAATATTGCTAATGCTGATACGCCGAATTACAAAGCCAGAGACATCGATTTTAAATCAGCTATGCAAGCTGCAACGGCAGGTATCAGCAGAGAAACTTTCAATACGACCAAAACATCCGCAGGACATCTAGATGGCATGCCTTCAAAAGGCGCGTCAAATGGCGCCCCTGGCGAACCGTTGTTTCGGCCGATTATTCAAGGCAGTGTGGATGGCAACACGGTAGATATGGATGTGGAACGCAACCAGTTCGTCGATAACGGCATCCGCTATGAAGCCAGTCTGACCATGATTAACGCGCAGCTTAAAAAAATGCTTGCCGCTATACAAGGTCAGTAATCTACAAATTTTGACAGGAGAAAAAAATGTCTCTATTTAATGTATTCAATATTTCCGGCTCGGCCATGAGCGCGCAATCACAGCGATTGAACACGGTGGCCAGCAACCTCGCCAATGCAGATAGTGCAACCAGTGCCAACGGCACGCCTTATAAAGCCAAACAAGTCGTGTTCAGCGCGATACCGACCAAGTCGCCCGATGCCAGCGGCGTCAAGGTGCAAAAAGTGATTGAAGATACTGCACCACCCAAAGTGGTGTATGACCCTAAACATCCATTGGCGGATGAAAAAGGCTACGTCACCATGCCCAATGTGAATGTGACCGAAGAGATGGTGAATATGATCTCTGCCTCCCGTGCTTATCAGAACAACGTGGAAACCATGAATGCGGCCAAAACCATGCTGCTGAAAACGCTCACGATCGGCCAGCAATAGATATTTAGCTGACACAAAAATCTAAAGGAAACCACATGACCACAGTACAAAACACCACAAACACGGCATCCCAGGCCTTGCTGGATAGCGTGAACGGCAAGAAAAACACGGCTAAAGGTAGCGTGGATGCCGCACAGGACAGATTTATGACCTTGCTCGTCACGCAGATGAAGAACCAGGATCCGCTCAACCCGATGGATAACGCCCAGGTGACCAGCCAGATGGCACAACTGTCTACCGTCACCGGCATCGACAAACTCAACAACACGCTGGAATCACTGATTGGCAGCGTACAAACCGGCCAATCCTATCAGGCATCCAGCATGATTGGCCACAACGTATTGGTATCTGGCAAAGAAGTGCGCACCAATGGCACTGGCGGCTACTTTGGCGTTGACTTGCCAATAGGCGCCGACAAGCTGACCGTCACCATCAAAGACGCTGCCGGCAGCACAGTCAGAACTCTTGCACTGGGTGCGCAGGATGCCGGCACGCTGCCTTTAAGCTGGGACGGGTTTGCGGATGACGGCTCGGTTGCCAAGGCCGGCAGTTACAAATTTGACATCACAGCAACCACATCTGGCCAAAGCGTTGCTGCCGAGGGCCTGAGCTACGCGCAAGTGGTGAGCATTTCCAATAGCGCCAGTGGCATCAAGCTGAATTTGAGCAATTTAGCATCGGTCAACACAAGTGACGTGAAAGAAATTTTCTAAGCATCTTTAATTTAACAGGAACAATCAGGAGAACATTATGAGTTTTCAACAAGGGTTAAGCGGTTTAAATGCAGCATCAAAACAACTGGAAGTGATCGGCAATAACGTATCAAACGCCAACACGGTAGGATTCAAGCAATCACGCGCCGAGTTCGCCGATGTGTTTGCCAACTCCCTCAGCGGCGGCGGCGCATCACAGATCGGCATCGGGACCAAAGTCTCGAATGTGGCCCAGCAATATACACAGGGCAATATCACCGCCACCAACAACTCTTTGGATATCGCCATTAATGGCGGCGGTTTTTTCCGCATGAGCAATAACGGCGCCATTACTTATTCGCGTAACGGCCAGTTCCAGATGGATAAACTTGGCTATATTGTGGATGCTGAAAGCAAACGACTGACAGGTTATACCGCAAACGCTTTAGGCGTGCTTTCTGGCGGCGCCCCGACTGAACTCAACATCAATACTGCAGATTTGCAGCCTTCTGCTACGGCGACTGTCGTCGGTCTGGTCAATCTTGATTCCCGCAACACTCCTTTGCCCGCAGCTGGATTTGATCCTGCCGACCCGACCACTTATCATAACTCTACCGCTGTGACGGTCTTCGATAGTTTAGGTAATTCGCACACCTTACAAAGCTTCTTTGTAAAAACGGCAGCAGGCTCATGGGATGTGTTTACAGCAGCGGATGGCGTGCCGACTACTGCGCTGCCAACCCCGACCGCCACACTGACGTTCACCGGCACAGGAGTTGCCCCGACAGTTACGCCGGCTAGTGCCGCACCGGTATCTTTTGCAGTCACCACAGGCGCAACCACACCTGTTCCACTGACTTTGGATTATTCAGGCAGTACACAATTCGGTTCTAACTTCAGCGTCAATAGCTTATCGCAAGATGGTTTCACATCCGGACGTCTGTCAGGATTCAATACCGGCTCGGATGGCACCATTGTCGGACGCTATACCAATGGCCAATCCAAAGTATTGGGGCAAGTGGTACTGGCCAACTTTGTCAACCCGAATGGCTTGCAATCGCTGGGTGGCAATGCCTGGGCTGAAAGCGCGACTTCTGGCGCCGCGCTGGTTGGCACACCAAATACGGGGTCATTGGGCGTACTGCAATCATCATCCGTCGAAGATTCCAATGTGGATCTGACCGCCGAGCTGGTAAATATGATTACAGCGCAACGGGTTTACCAGGCCAATGCACAAACTATCAAGACACAGGATCAGGTGCTGCAAACCCTAGTGAACCTGCGTTAACAGCTCACCCAACTTAGTTAAAACCTGAACAAGGAGGCGCACGATGGATCGCATGATTTATACCGCAATGACCGGCGCAAAACATATACTCGAGCAGCAGGCAACCACCGCACACAATCTGGCCAACGCCACGTCTACCGGCTTCAAGGCACAGGTAGATTCATTTCGTGCGGTGCCGGTAATCAGCGAAGGGTTGCCAACACGTGCTTTTGTTGTCGATGCCACTGTAGGTGCAGATTTTAACCCAGGGGCTATTCAGGCGACCAATCGCGACCTGGATGTCGCAATCCAGGGCAAAGGCTGGCTGGTCGTGCAGCGCGCAGACGGCTCCGAAGGCTACACGCGCAACGGTTCCCTCAAAGTCAGTGAAAACGGCCTGCTGCAAACGGCATCCGGCCTCACTGTGATGGGTGATGGCGGACCGATCAGCATCCCGCCTGACGTCACGATTTCGATTGCCAAAGACGGCACTATTTCTTCGGTATCCAACAGCACCCTGCCCGGTCCATCCAATGCGATTGGCCGCCTGAAACTGGTCAATCCGCCTGAGGCAGAACTGACACGCGCAGCAGATGGGCTGTTTGTCACCAAAAATGGCAGTGCCGAAGTTGATGCCAACGTCAGTGTCGTCAGCGGCGCGCTCGAAGGCAGCAATGTAAACGTGGTCGAAGCCATGGTCAGCATGATCAGCCTGGCCCGACAGTTTGAAACGCAGATGAAACTGGTACAGAGCGCTGAGAATAACGCCAATAAAGCCAGTCAACTCCTCAGTATGAATTAGGCAGGATGGGGTTAATATCGACTTAACAGCTGATTTTTAAGGAAAATAAAATGATACGCTCACTATGGATTTCAAAGACCGGTCTTGATGCGCAGCAAACACAAATGGACGTGATTGCCAACAACCTGGCCAACGTCAGCACCAATGGCTTCAAGCGTTCGCGCGCGGTGTTTGAGGACTTGCTGTATCAGAATATCCGCCAGCCGGGCGCACAGTCTTCACAGCAGACACAGCTGCCCTCCGGCCTGCAGCTTGGCACAGGCGTAAGACCTGTCGCCACGGAGCGTATTTTTACACAGGGCAATCTGCAGCAAACAAGTAGCGATAAAGATGTCGCCATTCAGGGCGCCGGCTTCTTTCAGGTATTACTGCCGGATGGCACGACTGCCTATACCCGCGATGGTTCTTTCCAGGTCGATAGCCAGGGCCAGCTGGTCACTTCGAGCGGGTTCCCGGTACAGCCCGCCATTACCATTCCCGCCAACGCGCAAAGCCTTACCATAGGCCGCGATGGTACGGTTTCTGTCACAACGGCAGGTGCGGCGGCGGCCACCCAGGTGGGTTCGCTGCAGCTTGCCACATTTATCAATCCGGCGGGCTTGCTGGCTAAAGGCGAAAACCTGTTTGTGGAAACGGCCGCTTCCGGCAATGCCAACACCAGTACGCCAGGCACCAATGGCGCAGGCATTCTGTCGCAAGGCTATGTGGAGACTTCTAACGTCAACGTTGTGGAAGAACTGGTCAATATGATACAGACCCAGCGCGCCTATGAAATCAACAGCAAGGCGATTACCACATCAGACCAGATGCTGCAGAAACTTGCACAAATGTAATGCAGGCCTAACTTGATCACCGGATAACAGTCTATTAAAACGAAGAAACGATTATGCTAAACATTAAAGCATTTCTTATTGGCAGCATGTTAATTCTAGGCGGCTGTGCCATCACGCCAGACTCTATTGTCAAACAACCGACAACAGCCATGCCAAAAGCGGTTCCAGCAACCTCAGCCAGCAGCGGTGCGATTTTCAACAATGCGGCTTACCGGCCTATGTTTGAAGACAGGCGTCCGCGTTATGTGGGTGACATCCTCACCATCAATATCACTGAAAACACCTCTGCGACCAAAGCTGGCGGCAGTTCAGGAAGTAAAACAGGCTCTGTGGATACCTTAGTAAAAGTGCCAACGGGCTTGCCGGTTAGACTACTTAAAGAAGATGTCACTATCGCTGCAAGCTCCGACATTAAAAACGAGGATAAAGCAGCAGCAAACAACAGCAACAACTTCAATGGCTCAATCACCGTTACTGTGGTGGAGGTACTATCTAACGGTAATTTGGTCGTGAGTGGCGAGAAGCAGATTTCTCTCGACAAAGGAACTGAATTTGTCCGCTTCTCCGGCGTTGTCAACCCAGATACGATTACTATTGGCAATTTCGTATCCTCTACCAAAGTGGCAGATGCACGCATCGAATATCGCACCAACAGCAAGATTGATGGCGCACAAATCGCATCTATTCTGGCACGTTTCTTCTTAAGTTTTGCACCGCTGTGATAAATAACATGACAAGATATCTTTTTAGGCAGTTTGTGAAATCCGCCCATAGGCATCCAGCGTTTATAAGCCTCATGCTGCTGATTTTAATAGCCTTAAGCGTGCCTGCTCATGCTGAACGCCTCAAAGATTTAGCAACGATTCAAGGTGTCCGCAGCAACCAGCTCATCGGCTACGGCCTGGTGGTTGGCCTGGATGGGACAGGCGACCAGACAACACAGACACCTTTTACCATACAAAGCATCATCAGCATGATGCAGCAAATGGGCGTGAGCTTGCCGCCCGGCACCAATCTGCAGCTTAAGAATGTGGCTTCGGTCATCGTGACCAGCAGCCTGCCGGCTTTTGCACAGCCTGGCCAAACCCTGGACATTACCGTTTCGTCCATGGGAAACGCCAAAAGCCTGCGCGGCGGCACCTTGCTGATGACTCCACTTAAAGGCGCTGATGGCCAGATTTACGCGATTGCACAGGGCAATCTGGTAGTCGGCGGCGTCGGCGCCTCCGCCAATGGCAGCCAGACACAGATTAACCACCTGAGCGTAGGTCGTATTTCAGACGGGGCCACTGTGGAACGCGCGCTCCCTAATCCCATCAGCCAGACTGACGGCGTTAATCTGGAATTAAAAGAATCGGACTTTTCCACTGCTGCTCTGGTGGTAGATGCCATTAATCGTAAATTTGGCCAGAATACCGCTTTCGCGCAAGATGGCCGCGTGATTCGGGTACAACCGCCTGCCAGCAGCAGCCGTGTATCTTTCCTGGCCGCGCTGGAATCCATCAGCATCTCACCTGCCGCAGGTTCTGCGAAAATCATCCTGAACGCCCGCACCGGCTCGGTGGTGATGAACAAGGCAGTTACGCTAGAAAGCTGCGCCGTATCGCATGGCAACCTGTCTGTGGTCATTGATACTGCACCCGTCATCAGCCAGCCAGGCGCGTTTTCAAATGGCCAGACCGTTTCCACGGCTGTTTCAAGAATTGATATCAATAAAGAGCCTGGCAAGGTGCTGCAACTGAATAACGGCGCCAATCTTTCTGACGTAGTAAAGGCGCTCAATGCGATTGGCGCTACGCCGCAAGATCTGCTCGCGATACTGCAAGCCATGAAGGCGGCGGGTTCTCTGCGTGCCGAATTAGAGATTATCTAGCTATGATTAATAGTGCCGATTTATCTGGAAAAGTCGCTTTTGATGCCAATGGCTTAAATAACCTTAAGCAAGCGGCTAAGGAAAATTCGCCAGAAGCGATCAAAGGTGTAGCCAAGCAGTTTGAAGCCATCTTCATGAACATGATGCTGAAGAGCATGCGCGAAGCTTCATCGCAAGACAATCCATTTGATAACGAACAAAGCCGCACTTTCACTTCAATGCTTGATCAGCAACTGAGCAGCAATCTCGCATCAAAAGGGCTGGGGCTGGCAGATGTGCTTGCCAGGCAACTCAGTAAAAGTGGTTATGCGGCTACCAACAACATGCAGCAGGCGATTGCAGATGAATCCGTTATATCTGGCTCTCACCTGCAAGGGGGGTCGGCGCTGATCAGAAACCCGCTCTCACCCATCAATACAAAAGCGCCCGAATCTAAGCCTATTGAAAACAAGGCAGTTCAGAGCAATCATCTGCCTTCTGAGAATAACCTATTAAATTATAAATCCCTAAGCAGCAGCGCGTCTGAATTTCAAAACCGCATGGCGCAGCACGCCGAAGCGGCAAGCCGTGCCACCGGCGTGCCTGCGCATTTGATGCTCGGCCAAGCCGCTCTGGAAAGCGGCTGGGGCAAGCGCGAGATCAAAGCGGCTGATGGCACTCCCAGCAACAATCTGTTTGGCATTAAAGCCACCGGCAACTGGGATGGCAAAGTCGTAGAAGCCACAACGACTGAATATATCAATGGCATCAAACAAAAACGTATCGAAAAATTCCGTGCCTACGACAGCTATGCAGATTCATTCAAAGACTTTGCCAACCTGATGCGCAGCAATCCGCGCTACGAAAAAGTCATGGCGAACCTGCAAGATGTGAACGGTTATGCGCAAGCCATGCAAAAAGCCGGCTACGCCACTGACCCCCAATACGCCAGCAAACTCGCCAGCGTGATACAGAAAGTATTGGCATCATAAAAAATTATTTTAATTAGTCGGCCTAAAGTTCTAAATATTTATGCCGTCATCAAACTTATATTATGGATTTTGACGAAAAGATATCATGGCTTCCAACATACTAAGCATCGGAACAAGTGCGCTGAATGCGGCTCAGGTCGGCCTTAGCACCACCGGGCATAATATCGCCAATGCTTCCACGCCAGGTTACTCAAGGCAGGTCGTGGTTCAGTCTGCCGCACAGGCGCAGAACTTCGGCTATGGCTATATTGGCCAAGGGACCGAGATTTCAGCAGTAACACGTGTTTACAATGAAATACTGGCCAGGCAGGTTGTCAATAGCCAGGCGGTAAGTTCGGGGGTAGATGTCTACAGCTCGAACCTTGGTGCTATAGAGAACATGCTATCAGATGCCTCTGTAGGCCTTAATCCTGCGCTCAATGATTTTTTTGCCAGCGTACAGAGTCTTTCTGCCAACCCGGGCGACACGCCAACCCGGCAAACCATGTTGTCCTATGCACAATCCCTGGTCAACCGCTTTCAAAGCACGAACAACCGCCTCAACGAAATTCGCGACAGCGTCAATACACAACTCACCTCCAGCGTCAACATGGTCAATAGCTATGCCAAACAGATCGCCAGATTGAATGACGTGATTGAAAAAGCCGTCAATTCTGCCGGCAATCCGCCCAATGACCTGATGGACCAACGCGATCAGCTGGTGCTTGAACTCAGTAAACAGATCAAGACGACTGTCGTGCCACAGAACCAGGGCAGCTATAACATATTTATCGGCAACGGCCTGCCATTAGTCGTGGGCACCGTCACCAATTCGCTCATCACGACCTCCTCTCCTACAGATCCCGGCCGGTTGGAAGTGGCTTATCAGAACAAGACCAAAACAACGGTTTTGGGTGTGGATAGCCTGCCAGGCGGGGCGATAGGCGGTTTGCTTCAGTTCCGCAGTGAATCACTAGACACCGTGCAGAATCAGTTGGGGCAAATTGCAGTCGTGCTCGCAGAAACCTTTAATGCCCAGCATGCACAAGGTCTGGACAAGAACGGCAATCCTGGCGGCGCCTTGTTCAGCATTCCTGACCCAGCAGTCAGCAGCAACTGGTTCTGGCGAAAACCATTATGGAAGCGGCGCAGCGGCGGTGCAAAATCTGGATCATTTGAGCCTGGCCAGATTAACTGCTCATCTACCAAACTGGCAAACGTCGCTATTCACACACACAGGGCTCTTTCAATTTATATACACCCTGAAGAATTGATCAACCTTGCAAATACGCAAGAATCGGAGACTATATTTATGCTCATTAAAACGGATACCAAAAATGCTTCCGGTGCAAGCTATGCCGGTGACAATCCAGCAGATTCAGGTGGATGGATGGCGGCAAATGTCATCGACAACGTATTTCAAGCAGGCGGTAATGATGTATTCGCCACCTTGAGCAATCTGGTGACATTACGCCCATCACCAACGCTCCACGCAAGCGGCTTTCACTGGCGGCCTGGCAACAGCCATCAGCAATCTGCAGGGTCCACTCAATGTGCGCATCGGCTCCAAACTGAATGAGCTTGATGCCTTGGACACGCCGCGCTGCAATACAGCAAATCCCTCTCCGCCCAGCGCGCTCTCAGACCTCGCGATTAAATCCACGGCAGCCCTGGTTTGCTGGAACGTTTCCACTCCGAGTTGGAGGACCTTGACTATGCCAGCGCGCTCTCAGACCTCGCGAAACAGCAAACCATTATGGAAGCGGCGCAGAAATCATTTGTAGAAACGACCAAACTGTCGCTATTCCAATTTATATAACCCTGAGTTTGCTGGAACGCTCATTCCAAAATTTGGGCTATCCACGATTTGTGGATTATCCGATAACCTCGAAGCCATTGTAACTGCCATCGTCAAGCTCAATTTCTACTCGCTCCACCTGCGCATACTCCGGGCCGCGCTGGGCCCAGCGCACGATTAAATCCACGGCAGCGGAGTTACCATGCACCGCAGCCTCTACCGAACCATCGCTGCGGTTTCTCACCCAACCGCTGATCCCCAGCTTTTGCGCTTGCAGACGCATCGAGTTGCGGAAGAACACACCTTGCACGCGGCCATGAATCACGAGGCGCAGCTTCTTTTGTGGCAGAGCTGGAGGGATGGTCATTCTTGTTCCCCTGCAATAAGTTGTGTGCGGGGTAGCATTCTACCCGGGGCATGGCCATACTGATTCGGCATCGTCGCTATCAACCATTGTAATTCATAAAGCATTATACTAAGTTCATGTTAAAAAACTGTGCAATATAAAATGCGAATTTCAGAGGAAAATGATCCATTTTGAATACATGCCAGCAGAAATGCCGATAAAAAATTCAAGTGTAGCGCGCGTATTTTTTGCCCTGTGGCCAGAAGAATTGGTACAAAGGACGCTGCACTCATTAGCAACGGAATATCAGTCGCAGTGTGAGGGGCGCATTATGGATGCCGATACTCTGCACATGACATTGCTGTTTCTGGGAGAGATAGAGCGTGCACATCTGCCGCTATTGAGGCAGACCGCGGGCAAGGTGTCAGTGCCGCCCTTTGGGTTTGTATTGGATAGACTGTCATTCTGGTCATATAACCGGATTGCTTATGCTACACCGCTGGTGGAAGTGCCAGCACTGTACCAACTAGCCACGGCGCTGCAGCAGGAGTTGATAGCAGCGGGTTTTCTGTTTGAAAATTATGAGTTTAATCCGCATGTCACATTGATACGCCAGGTCGGACATATTCTGGAATTGCAAGCCATTGCCCCCATCGCGTGGCAGGTAGATGCGTTTGTGCTGGTGGAATCGGTCACGACTGATCAAGGGGCGCGCTACCAGATACTTCAGAAGTGGCCGTTGCTGCCAGTAGGCCATTAGCTGGCATCGTTTTTTATGACGAATTCGTCAAGTATTTTTTAATGGATAAGCGATGAAACAGCATCCGTGCTGCATTAGAGCAAAACGCTGTATTGAGTTCATGGCCTGCTGGAAGATTGGGCCGGAGCTGGCGATAATGCCGCAGGCGCTGCACCAGGCGCTGCCACTTGATGCATATTGCTTATCCCCTGCTCAATAAAGTTTTCAATCGGTTTCAGCATCCCGGGCAGTGCCAATGCCAATACTAAAAAACCGATACTTAAGGTGATAGGGAAACCTATACCGAATAAATTCAGTTGCGGCGCAGTTCGGGTCAATATCCCCAATGCCATGTTAGTAATCAGCAATGCAGCCACCACCGGCAAAGCCAGCAGCAAGCCCGCACTGAAAATCGTTTCACCCCACAGTGCGATTTTCATCGGATTGATTCCGCTTCCGCCAATTGCGATCGGCATGGTAATGAAGCTATTGGCCATGGCGGTCACGATCATCAAATGGCCATTCAGGCTTAAAAAGATGAGCATGGCGAGAAGAATCAAAAACTGGTTCACCGCGGTACTCTGGCCTTGTGACTGCGGATCAAAAAAAGTAGCAAAACCCAGGCCCATCGACATGCCGATCAGTTGCCCTGCCAGATCAACCGCAGCAAAGACCAGCCGCATGCTGAAGCCAATTGCCAGCCCGATAACAAGCTGCTGCACTAAAATCAGCAGGCCTTGAAACGAAAATATCTCGAACTGGGGCAAAGGCGGCAGCGTAGGCATAATAATCAAGGTAAACACGATGCCTATGCCCAGCTTGATTCGGTTGGGGATCGTGTTATGACTGAATATCGGTGCAATAGCCATCACACCCAGCACTCTGGTCAAAGGCCAGAGCAGGCTAACAATCCATGTTTGAAGAAGTTCGCTGCTGATTGAAACCATATCAACTTAGAAGTATGTTAACTGGTTAGGTCAATTTGCCATCGACGGAATGCCGGTAAACACCAGATGCATATAATCCACCATGGTGGTGAGCATCCATGGGCCGGCAAACATCAGTGCCACAAACACGCCTACCAGCTTGGGAATAAATGACAATGTAGCTTCGTTAATCTGTGTGGCGGCCTGAAATATGCTGACGACCAGGCCGATGATAAGCACTGTGAGCAATATGGGCGCAGCCACCAGCAACGTGATTTCCATTGCATTCCTGCCTAGAGTCATTACGCTTTCCGGAGTCATTTGGTTTTCCTTGTATTATTGAGCGCAGTAGTTGCACAAGGTCTCTAATAGAAGCTTTGTACCAGCGAGCCTAACAACAACTGCCAGCCGTCAACCAGTACAAATAACATTAACTTAAAGGGCAGCGACACAATCGCGGGCGACACCATCATCATCCCCATCGCCATCAACACACTGGCTACCACCATGTCGATAATTAAAAACGGGATGAATATGGCAAAGCCAATCTGGAACGCGGTTTTTAGCTCGCTCGTCATAAAAGCCGGCACCAGTACACGCAACGGCACCTGCTCCGGTGTTTCGATTTTCTCGATTTGCGCCATTTTCACGAACAATGCGAGGTCGCTTTCGCGCGTCTGTTTCATCATAAAGGCTTTAAGCGGCTCAGCACCTTTATCCATCGCCTCCTGCATGGTGATTCTGTTCTCTGCAAGCGGCTGGTAGGCATCGGTGTAGATTTTGTCTATGACCGGGCTCATCACAAAAAAAGTGAGGAATAAAGCCAAGCCAATCATCACCTGGTTAGGTGGCGCGGATTGTGTACCCAGTGCCTGGCGCAATAGCGACAGCACAATAATAATGCGAGTAAATCCTGTCATCATCAGCAGCGCTGCTGGCAAGAAGGTTAAGGATGTCAGTAGGATTAAGGTTTGCAGGCTCAAGGTATAATTCTGACCGCCGCCCGCCGCTGGCAATGCGTTCACCAGAGGCAAGCCATTCTCGGCAAATGCGGTAAGCGGCAGAGTCAGTGCGATCAACACCAGCATCCATAGAGGGTTTAAATTATTCTTGCGCATCTTTTTCTGCATCTGTTTTTCCTGCCACCTTATTTCGAGCCATCCCATTACCAGCCATCTTGGCCGTAGATTTCTTTAACCATTGCGCAAAAGATGGCGCTAGTGATTGTGTAAGTGCGCCTAAATTTGGGTTAAGCTGGTTATCAGCAGCTTGGGCATTTTCTGATAACTGCATAGAGCCAGCCTCCAGATTGGCAATACCGTTTACCTGGCCGGCAGCCACGCCCACCACGATCCAGCGCCCTGCCACCTCCACCACCACGACACGTTCGCGCGAGCCAACACTGACACCGCCTACAACACGCGCCACCGACTGTTTATTGCCGCCAGCGCCTGGCATCATGCGCTTTAATACCCATGTCAGCAGAGCCATCACAGCCAATACCACGGCAAGACCCAGCACCATTTTCAATATGCCACCCGTTGGCGATGCAGCAAAAGTATCCGCGGCCCACGCGCTGCAAGACACAGTATAAAAACTTAAAAACAGCAGATTCAAACGTAACTTCATGGATGATTTTTTCTGAGTAACTTACTTGTTAATTTTGCGGATACGCTCGGCCGGCGTGATGATGTCGGTCAGACGAATACCGAACTTGTCATTCACCACCACGACCTCGCCCTGCGCAATCAGGCATCCGTTCACCAGCACATCCATCGGCTCACCGGCCATGCCGTCCAGCTCAACCACAGAGCCTTGCGCCAATTGCAGCAGATTCTTGATGGCGATTTTGGTGCGCCCCAGTTCCACCGTAAGCTGCACTGGAATATCCAGAATAAAATCAATGTCGTTCTGGGTTTCATTGAGCTTGTTTTTCGGCGTGAATTCCGAAAACACCTGAGCCTGTTCAACATTGCTGGTCTGCAACACAGAGGACTCTGCGGCTGACTGCGCGCTCCAGTCATTTTCCACAGTCTCTTCAACCACCTCTTCTACAGCATCAGTCGCCATAAGCTTCTCCTTTAATATATTCAGTTGAGTTGGATCTTAAAAGCTTCTCTACGCGCAATGCGTATTGGCCGTTGAATAATCCGTATTTGCAAAGCATCACCGGGATGCCATCGACCTGTCCTTCAATCTCTTCAGCAATATTGAGCGGAATGACATCACCCACTTTCATGTTCAGCACCTCGCCTAGCTGCATTGAGGCCTTGGCCAGATCAGCCACAATCTCGATTTCCGCAGCCTGTACCTGCTGTGTCATCAGCTTTACCCAACGCTTGTCCGCGCCTAGCATCTCACCTTGTGATGATGACGCCAGTATGTCGCGGATTGGCTCCAGCATCGAATAGGGAAAACAGAAATGCATCTCGCCACTTGCCGGGCCTAACTCGACATTAAACGTAATCGCAGCCACCGCCTCGTTCGGCGTGGCAATGTTGGCAAACTGTGTATTGATCTCAGAGCGAACATACTCGAACTGCACGGGATACACTTGCTCCCATGATTTTGAATAAGTTTCGAACACGATATTGAGAATGCGCTGAATAATGCGCTGTTCTGTCTGGGTGAATTCACGTCCTTCTGCGCGGGTGTGGAAACGGCCATCCCCGCCGAACATATTGTCCACCACCAGGAACACCAGGCTAGGATCAAACACCATCAGCGCATTGCCGCGCAACGGTTTCGTCTGAATTAAATTCAGATTGGTAGGCACTACCAGATTGCTAATAAAATCGCTGTATTTGACAATACGCACCTGGCCAGCAGAAACCTCAACACTGCGCCGCAAAAAATTGAACAACTCGATACGAACCAGGCGCGCAAATCTTTCATTGATGATCTCAAGCGTAGGCATGCGCCCACGCACGATACGTTCTTGCGTCGCCATGTCGTAATCACGCACAGCAGTCTCATCATCCCCCGCAGGCTTGGCGTCATCACTGTCGCCCTCAACGCCTTTCAGCAGGGCATCGACTTCGTCTTGAGATAAAAATTTATCAGCCATGGCTAAAAAAACTTCTGATTATTGAATCACGAAAGAAGTGAAGAAAACGCCTGTAACCTCTTGAGGCTTGGCATCCGCAGAAAACGGCTTTTTCACCTCGGCGACGATCTCATCGCTCAACTGCTTCTTACCTTCCATGCTAGAAATGTCGGTCGCCGTCTTGCTCGTCAACAGCATCAGCAAACGGTTACGTACCGCTGGCATCTGCGTCTTCAACAGCTCTGCAGCCTCTGGACTGGCAACCTGCATTGAAAGATCCAATTGCAAGAACTTTTCATCCGGATCGGGCTGCAGGTTCACAGTAAACGTTTCCAGAGTAACAAAGACTGGCGCTTTTGCCGGCTCTTCGTGCCTGACCTCTTTTTTGTGATCCGGCTTCTGATGCATAAAATACCAAGCGGCTCCGCCACCTCCACCAAGCAACACCAGCGCTGCAGCAATTATGATGATTAATTTCTTTTTGGAAGATGTTGCCGGTGCTGCAGCTGCAGCCTCTTCTGATTTTGGATCTAATGCCATATTTTTGCCTTTCCTTATTGGCTGGAGCCTTTGCTACCCGTTGGACAGTCATTGGCGTTACTGATGGCTCCATTATGAAAAAAAATGGCCTGACAACAAGCATGGATAAGAAGGGGAAAAAGGCGTTAAATTAGAGTTTGCCTTTACAAAGCATTAATGATGCCTGCGAAAACTGAATTGGCACGTACAAAACAATCATAAAGTCATATAGTTAGGCAAAAGTGTCCACCAACCCGTTGCTTATGCGGGTTAAGGTTTTCGTGCTGGCTGCATTTTCCTCATGTGAAATGGGGGCACTTTGATCGAGCCGTGAAGCTGCCCTGTTTTGCGTAGCTTGCTGGAATTCCTGCTGTGCCTGCCCGCCAGAGCTTATATTGGCCTGGCCAAGCTGGATCCCGGATTCGCTCATCTTGTCACGCAAATTTGACATGCCGTCCTGCAAGGCTTGTCTCACCTCTGCGTTGTCCGAGATAAATGTCGCATCTGCCTTGTCATTCTGCACATTAATCACTACCTGCAAGGGTCCAAGGTCTGGCGGATTCAGTGTCAGCGTTGCGGATTGTTCTCCCGCCCCCACCATCCACAACACCTTTTGGCTAATTGCCTGATCCCAACCCGCTTTTCCCGGGTAAACATGGATGGTATTGGCACTTACAGCCTGCACTGGCAAGCTGGCATTCATTTGCGCCAGCGTAGGTGGGCTTGCAGGTATCGCCATGTTTTTTATCGCAAGATCCTTATTGCCCTCTTTAGCGGTATCCAGCATCGATTTTGCAGTCACGGATTCATCACTCGCAACCTGCCTGGCTGCCGACTGCATCACATCTGTCCAGCGGGTTTGGTCTGGAACAGCCTTGGCATTTGTTGCCGACAACGTATCCTGAGCTTCATTCCGCGCTGCTGCAGCAAATTTATGCTGCGGTGCAGCACTTTCAGAAGTGGTGACTGCTTGCGAAGCAGTGTTGGCAGCAGGCAAACCTGAGTTTTCCGATGCATTGGTAATTCTCGAATTCGTTACAGGCGTTAACACCACTGACACCGGTACTGCGGTAACAATGACGGCCGCATCTGTCGCATTGTTTAACGCCTCTTTACCATTGACATTCTCAGCAGCTATTTGTGTTTTATCAGGAATATCAAGCGCTTGCACAATGGGCGCTGCGCTGGCATTTTCCGCAAACTGAACATGCTCACTCACACTGCTATCGGAGTTTTTTATATCATTGGCCGCGACGACAAACTCGGCATAATCAGCCGCAATCTTGCTCTTCTGCTCGCCTTCTTCGCGCTCTTGCGCACTTGAAATTTTTGGCGCCGGTTTTTGCTGAGCCAGTTTTTGTTGAGCCAACTCCTGCCGGGCTGAATCTTTCTGGGCTTTCGCCTGCTTATTCAGTAAAGCATGAAACGATGTATTTGGCTCCGTAGTCGCGGCGTTATCAGCACTTGTATTAGTATTGTTTGTCGCGCCCATCGCCTTTTTTAACACTGTTGTTTGTGTCATTTGTAATGTTAAATTTTGCATATTGTCCCACTCCAGGAATTAACTGCTACTGATCTCAAAATACTTCGGCCATTCACTTTATCAACCATTTACAAATGTCTGGTCCTGCTGGTGCGCGTGGCAAATTCGTCCATCATTTTCTGATCCTTTTTTTGCTCGATTTTATGTGCACGCTTATCCGAGCGCTGTGACAGTACCTCATAAGACAGTTTCTTACGCTGGCTTTCCTGCCACAATTCGCGCTGTACTTTCACCTGCTGCTTTGCAAAGGCCACCACTTCCTGCTGACCCATCACCGCCTGATCCAGCTTGGTAAAAAAATTCTGGAAATTCCGGTATGTTTCCGCACTCACGCCGGTTTCCAAAAGATGATTGAGGTTCTTGAGATAATCCTGCCGGTATTCGGTTAGCATGCGCTGCTTGTTCTGCGCCTCTTCCGCCATCTTCATGGTATGCGCCAATGCCTCCGCCGCCAGATCCACTTCCTTGGCGGCCATCTCCTTTAATGTCTTCAATATACCGGCTGAATGTGCTGCCATATCGTCTCAATCTTTTTAATTTTTATGCGGTTTAGTTCTGTATCGTTTCATCAAGCACATGCGCCAGATGATGGATACTCTCATTCACTCCTGCCCGTTCCGAAATATCCTGTTGCAAGAATGCGTTAATGCTTTCGTGTTTGGTAATCGCCAGATCAAGCACAGCATCACTCCCCGCTTCATAAGCCCCGACATTAATCAGATCCACACTGCGCATATAGCGAGAATTCAGCTGCTTGAGTTTGCGCGCCAGTTTCTGGTGCTCCGCGCTGGTGATATTGTGCATGGCGCGGCTGATCGACTGCTCAATATCAATCGCAGGGTAATGGCCGCTCTCGGCCAGGCTGCGGTTAAGTACGATATGCCCGTCAAGAATGGCACGGGCCGCATCGGCAATGGGGTCCTGCTGGTCATCGCCTTCGGTAAGTACAGTGTAGAAAGCAGTGATTGAGCCTTCTCCTGGCTTGCCGTTACCCACGCGCTCTACCAGCGCCGGCAGCTTGGCAAATACAGAGGGCGGATAGCCCTTGGTAGCCGGCGGCTCGCCAATCGCCAGTGCAATCTCGCGCTGCGCCATGGCAAAGCGGGTCAATGAATCCATGATCAGCAGCACATTCTTGCCCTGATTGCGGAAATTCTCGGCAATGGTCGTGGCATAGTTGGCGCCTTGCAGACGCATCAATGCAGGCGCATCCGCAGGTGCAGCAACAACGACCGAACGTGCCAGCCCTTCTGGGCCTAGAATCTGTTCGATAAACTCCTTAACCTCTCGCCCGCGTTCGCCAATGAGCCCTACTACGATCACATCGGCTGTGGTATAACGCGCCATCATGCCAAGCAGCACGCTTTTACCTACGCCGGAACCTGCAAACAAGCCCATTCGCTGGCCGCGGCCAACCGTGAGCATGCTGTTAATCGCCCGCACGCCTACATCCAGCACCTCTTCAATCGGCGCACGCATCAATGGATTCATGGGACGGGCATTCAATGGCGCGCTATGCGAAGTTTCAATCTTGCCCAGATCATCCAGCGGATTACCTGCACCATCAACCACACGGCCCAGCAGCTCATTGCCTACCGGCAGATGGCGCGCAATATCGGTGACCCTTCTGCGCGGCGGCTGGCCGAAACGCGGCTTGGGCAAGGCTTTGGCGACCTCCAGGGCAAACACCTTGGCCCCTGGAACCACGCCATCGACACTGCTCTGAGGCATCAGCAGCAAGCTATCGCCATCGAAGCCGACCACTTCAGCTTCTACCCTACTGCCTTCTGTCAAAGGCACATAGCAGGCACTGCCTATGGGCAATTTAATCCCCACGGCCTCCATCACCAGCCCGGTCAGCTTTGTAATGCGGCCCGCGATTTCTACAGGCTCGACAATACGCAAAATCTCCTTGCAGTCGCGCATCTGATCATGCCAGCGCTGTTGATGCAGGTTTTGTGGCGGTGGATTTTGCTGATTCATGGCAACAGCCAATCGTTGTTCTGCGCCAATGCTTCGCTGATTCTTTTCCAGCGGACTGCATTGGTGGCATCGATCTGATTGGCACCGGTTTCTACCAGGCAACCGCCACGCTCGATACTGCTGTCTTCCTGGATCTGCCAGTGCTGGCTGGATATTTCCTCTGCCAGGTACTCACGCAATATCTGCGCATCATCATGATGCACCAGGATTCTGGCCGGTTTCTGCACATAGGGAAGGTAATGGATAGCGTCCATGACCACCGGCAGCACCAACGCAGGATCCACGTCCAGCTTGACTTTCAGCATGGCTTTTGCAATATCCAGCGCCAATGACAACACATCATCTGCAATCAGCTCATCTGATTTTTCAAGCGCCTCATTGAAGGCCGCCATCAGTTTAAGAAACCGCTGCTTATCCTCATAAGCCGCCTCTCTCGCCTTTGCCATGCCGACGGCAAATCCTTCCTGCACGCCTTTAGCATAAGCCTCTTTGCGTACAGCCTCCAGAATCTGCGAGACCGTTTCGGCGCTGGCAGCGTTTTCTTTCTTTTTCGGTTTATTGCTGCCGATACCTTGGTCGCCTTCGGCAAAAGATGACATCTGCCATCTTTCGTAGGCAGTTTGCTGTTCTTTGGGGGTAGCCAGATTAGCCATATTGAGCACCTTTATACATATTGATCATCTCCGCCTTTGCCAGCCAGCATGACCTGACCTTCATCTGCCAGCCTGCGAACGATTTGCAGAATCTGTTTCTGCTGCGCTTCCACTTCCGAAAGTTTGACCGGACCTTTTGCTTCCAGGTCTTCTTTCATCATTTCTGCTGCACGTGACGACATGTTCTTGAATATCTTCGCGCGTATTTCTTCGGTTGTACCTTTAAGTGCAACAATCAGTGTTTCCGACTGCACTTCCTTCAGGATGACCTGAATGCCCTTGTCATCGATATCCATGATGTTATCGAACACAAACATCTGATCCATGATCTTCTGCGCCATTTCATCATCGTAACTTTTCAGCCCTTCCATGACGCTGGCCTCATTGTCGCCACTCATAAAGTTCATGATATCGGCCGCCACCTTGATGCCGCCCATGGTCTGTTTCTTGATGTTCTCGTTGCCTGTGAGCAGCTTGCTCATCACGTCATTGAGCTCACGCAAGGCAATGGGCTTAACGCCGTCCAGCGTTGCAATACGCAGCATCACATCCTGCCGCAACCGGTCGGTAAAATGACCAAGCACGGCCGAGGCCTGGTCTGGCTCCAGATGCACCAGAATAGTCGCGATAATCTGCGGGTGCTCGTTCTGGATAAACTCGGCGACAGTGTTTGCATCCATCCACTTCAAAGTGTCGATACCGCTTGACTCCGGTGACTGCAAAATACGGTTAAGGAGACCGGAAGCCTTATCCTCGCCAAGCGCCTTATTCAATACCGAACGGATATACTCATCGGAATCAACAGCAAAATCGCTGCTTTGCCCGGCTTCTGTCAAAAATTCCGTTACAACGGTTTCTACCTGCTCCCGGCCTACCGATTTCATCGTTGCCATGGCCTCGCCAAGCTTCTGTACTTCTTTCGGGCTGAGAAACTTCATCACTTCGGCGGCTTCATCTTCACCCAGCGCCAGCATCAATACTGCGCTTCTCATTACGCCATCATCACTCATTTTTTCTATCCGTTCCCGTTCGTCCAGTTTGCAACCACGTTAGCAACCATGCGTGGGTTCTCTTTTGCCATTTGTTTGGCCGCGACCAGATTCTGATCGAATGCAGGAGCCGCCAGCTTCGCCTGCTCGCCGCTCAGGTTCACGATGGCATCTTCACCATCCGGCGCATTCAGCGATTTTGGGGATGCTGTCATCAATTTATTCAGCATAGGTTTCAAGGCGCGGGAATAAAGCATGAACAACACCACAACCCCCACAATAAAACGCAGCGCATCTTTGGCGTACTCGATCGTTTCCGGATTTTTCCACATCGGCACTTCAGGCACGATTTCTGTCGGTTCACCGGCAAATGAACTGTTCACCACAGTCAATGAATCGCCACGCTCTTTATTAAAGCCCATTGCCTGCATCGCCAAATCGTTGATCTGTTGCTTTTCGGCGGCGGTCAAAGGACGATAGGTCACTTTGCCTTTTTTATCTACAACCGGCATGTTGTTCACCACTACCGCAACATTCAGGCGCTTGATGCCGCCCATCGCCTGCTGTACATAGCGCACGGTCTTGTCTACCTCATAATTGGTCGTCACGTTCTTCTGGCTATCTACCGGCACCGCCGCGGTGGCCGTACCCGCTGCTGCTTCTGTTCCAGCAGGCGCCGTGATTGGCGCAGTAGCGTTTGCGGGAGGCTGGTTCGACAAGGCCCCAGGCACGCCGGCTACCACACCGTTGCCATTGCTGCTCAGCGACTCATTGCTCTGCATGCTTCTCACAACCACATCTTCTGGCTTCTGATTAGGTTTGTAGGTCTCTGCCGCCTGCTCCAGGCTGGAAAAGTCGATTTCCGCACTTGCCTCTGCACGTACATTCTTGGCGCCAACTATTGGGGTAATAATAGATTCAACGCGCTTGGCAATGCTCTGCTGGATGTCATCCACATACTTAAGCTGTGTCGGGTCCAGATTATTGGCACCCATTTTTTTGGAAGTGTCTGAAAGCAAGTTACCATTCTGGTCTACCACCGTTACATTAGCTGCGGGCAAATCAGGCACGCTGCTGGCCACCAGATGCACCACGGCGCCTACCTGCTGGGCATCCAGACTGCGGCCTGCGCGCAGATTCAGCAGCACGGAAGCAGTCGGTTTTTGCTGGTCTCTCACAAATACGGAAGCCTTAGGGATAGCAAGATGGATTCTCGCCATCTCAACCGCGCCGATAGACTGGATGCTGCGTTCCAGCTCGCCTTCCAGCGCACGTTGAAAATTGACCTGCTCTACAAATTGCGAAACACCGAATTTCTGATTTTCTAAAATCTCGAAACCGATATTGCCACCTTTAGGCAGGCCATCTGAGGCCAGTTTAAGGCGTGCCTGATGTACTTGGGCAGCCGGGACAAGAATCGCTGTGCCACTCTCGGAAAATTTATAAGGCACATTCATCTTCTCCAGCGCGGCCACGATAGCGCCTCCATCTTTATCGGAATAGTTTGAGAACAGCACGCGGTAATCCGGCTGCTGGCTCCATAGCCAGAATACGGCCATCACCGCAATCACGGCGGCTACGCCAGCCAATAATAGCAATTTGTTGCCCATTTGAGAGACAGATCCCATCGTACCTCCACCAGTTAAGACCGCATCCGTTGTTGCTGCCATCACAATTCCTTCATTTACACCTGCCATTTACTTCAGGTTCAGGTTTTTTATTTAACCGACTACGCTTCAATAATTACCTGCCTGACCGATTAGATATCATTATGCCGATTGCCTGGATTTTCAAATTTAAGAATAGAGCAATTTTCATCAGCCTATTTGAGCCCTCGCGCTGGTCTTGAAGTGTTAAATTAGTCATCAACGGCAATTTGTTCTAATTAACAAGCCAGCAATGAATGTTTTAAGATGAAATGGAGGTAACCCATGAAAGCAGGTGGAATTGATTCAAGCAGAATAGAATCCATGCTTGCACAGCTAAAAGCGGCAGCGCAACGCCCACAAAGCGAAGCTATCGCTGGATTGGGCTCTTCTGCCGGCATCCAGAATACCCAAAGCTCCTCAAAAGTGAGTTTTTCAGATGCACTGAAAGCGTCACTTGATCAAGTCAACCAAGTTCAAGTCAATGCCGAAACCCTGGGCAAGAACTTTGCCATGGGCGATGACAGCGTCAGCCTGTCCGACGTAATGATAGCCGGACAAAAAGCCAACATCTCGTTTCAGGCTACGGTACAGGTGCGCAACAAGCTGGTATCCGCTTATCACGACATTATGAATATGCAGGTTTAACCCTCAATAGCAGAAGCAATAGGGTTCATTAAAACCCAAACCCTGTTTGTGTTTTTGTTACTGTAACTTGGTCTTTAATGTTGCTTGGTCGCCCGCGCCTATGCTGAGTACGGCGCATGCCCAGTGCCTCGCATATCTCTTCACCAAACTTTTTACTGCCTAAAGGTTGGCTCTGCGCCAACGCCAGGCGAATATCTTTAATGGCATCTTCATCCAACTCACTACGAAATAGCCTTCTATAAGCCTCTTGCCTAACTTCAACTTCTTGCCCGAGGCTAAGGTAAAGTGAATGCGGGGTGATGACGCTATTCGGCTGGGCAAGCGCATTAAATCTATAACTCGACCATGCGTATTGACTGGGGTCTTGCACCATATTGGCGCGAACAGGGTTAAGCTCTATATAGCGCATACAGGCCAGCAAGTAAGTTTCAGCTTGAATAATGCTCGATTTATAGCGGCCTTCCCACAGCGTGCCAGTGCGTTTATAGCTATGGTTAATATATTGCACATAGCGGCGCCCAACCGATTGCATCAACTTGGCAATACCTTCATTTGTCTCAGGCGTCACCAGCAAATGCACATGGTTGGTCATCAACACGTAGGCATGAATAGTACAGTGCCAGTCATCGGCGGCTTTCTTAAGCCAATGCAGGTAGCAGTGATAATCCTCATCAGCAAAGAAACACGGCGCTCGATTAACGCCTCGCTGAACGATGTGTTGCGGAACACCAGCTAGCTTAATACGTGGGCGGCGTGGCATAGCCTGTCATTCCGTACTTGATACGGAATCCATTTGGTTGCAGAAAACAATTCGATGCTGACCCCTTTGACTCTTCGGGCTGTAGGTTGGCGGTGAGTGTAACGAACCCCAACGGGGTGAGAAGTGTTGGGGTTCATAAACCCAATTTACCCCAACCTACGTGCTAATTTGGCTTGACAGGCGAGACGGTATCTACGCGGGCTACTTACGGACAAAAAGCAGGATTACCCCAGCTACTATCGCTCCCACACCTGCCCAGACGGGGATGTTTACCGTTTCCTTATCCTTGATTGACAATTCTATCGGCCCCAGTTTTGCCTGATGCGTTTCCTTGGTGTAAGTGAAACTGTCATACGCCAACCCCAGGCCTCCTGCCACGATTAGTGCGATTGCTAACATTTTGACTGCATTCATTTCATTTTCTCCGGTAGAGATATGCTTTGGTATTGGGAACGGGTAACCTGACAATATAGAAACAGTGTATAACCGAACCGATTTACCAAGCCACCTCGCTTCATAAAAAATCAAGCGTCGTTACAGTCGCCGACCCTGAATTACACGCACCAATATCACCACAATCGCGATGACCAGAAGAATGTGAATAAGTCCACCCATGGTATACGCTGAAACCAAACCAAGCGCCCAGAGGACAATCAAGATAATTGCAATAGTTTCAAGCATTTTTTTCTCCTAAACATGACAAGCAGTTTTAGTGCTGATCGTTACTTAAGCCGCATGTCATTCTTTACGGATGTTACACCCTTAACGCTACGAGCTACTTCTACCGCCTTGTTAATATCGGCTTCTGAATTGACGAAGCCACTCAACTGAACTACACCCTTGAAGGTTTCGACGTTTATTTCAGCAGATTTTAATGAAGCTTCATTGAGTACTGCCGCCTTTACCTTTGTCGTAATAACGGTATCGTCAATGTATTCTCCTGTGCCAGATTGCTTGGACGTTGAGGCGCACCCCAGCACCCCGGCAAACATGACGGCAAGGATAATTGTGGAAATATATTTAAGTGGTTTCATAGCTGTACTCTCCATATCAATTAAAAAACGGGGGGCAGTTCACATTTGTATAGTCAGCACTCCCAACCACTAGGAACTCGAATGATGCTGACTTGCCAAAAACGTTAGCTTATGACTAGCTTACCCCCCCGCTATCCCAGTCTATAAGGGTATACCCTTATTAAGAATAATAGGTGGCAGACCACGTTTTTTAATCATTGCCAAAGGTTTGTTTGAGCTGTGGTTCCATTTGTAGAGAACTATAACTTACACAATCCAACTATAGCAACCAATAGCGTGTTTGATGATACAAAGCCTGGGATTAGAAAATGGCTTCTTCTGCATTGGCTGTACCCGCTTCCAGCCGGTACAGCCAGGCAAGAATCTCTGCAATCGCCTGATACAGCGCGGGCGGGATGTGGTCGTCCAGATCCACCTGCATCAATAATGCCACCAGGTCTTTGGATTCATGCACAAACACGCCGTTTTCTTTGGCTTTGGCAATGATCTGCTCAGCAATCAAGCCGCGGCCTTTGGCAACAACCTTTGGCGCATAGTCACTGGCATCATAGGCCAGTGCAATGGCCTGCTGATTCGCATTGGACTTGATAGCCGCTACTGCGCCGGACTTGATGTCATGGGGATTATTCATGATGTGTGATGGTCAACCTATCCAGCTGCTGGCCATTTTTTTCGATTGCCTTGGCCAGACTTAGCTTCTGGCTTTCAAGAGCATCTATTGTTTGTGTTTGTTCGGCCAGTATACCTATTCGCATACGCCCATCGATGATGCTGAGCCTGGCTGACACCTTGCCCAGATGCTGCAAATGCAGCGTCATCTCGCTGGCAATCGGTCTATCTTCGGCAGATTGTTGCTGGTAAGCGTGTTGACTGTTATCGGCCTCTTTTTGCTGCAAATAAACATCCCAATCCATCTTCTGCCCGGGCCATATTTCGCCGTGCCATGACATGCGCTGATTTTCGAGAATGGCCAATTGCTGTGACATCAGGCCCACAAGCGGTAAATTGGCCTGGTTCTGCGGCTCCTGCCTGATTGTGGCCAAGGCCTGATTGCTTTGTAACAGGTCGCTTAAGTGTGATTCATAAAACAAGCCGCTATTGCTGACTGCGTGTTTTAGATCGCGTGCCACGGCGTGTGCATTGTTAGGCGCATGCGTCACTATTGAAGCCGCCTCGAAGCGGGAAGTCACGCCTTCGCTATCTGCTTTTTTAAGAATATGCCCGATAAGCTGCGCAGCTGGGCTGATGTCAGCGGCACTTTCAGCATCATTGGCCGGCGCGGATAAAAGCAAAAATGTCGGCGTTGGATTTTCGTGGATATAGCGCAGCAACAAAGTCTGTCCAGGTTGCGCGGCTGACCCCAGCTCCATTTTCAGGGTGATGCCCTTCACATCTCCGCCTTCTACTTTGACGTTGTATGAGGTATCACCCGCTTTTGAGAGTACATGTGCGATATACTCCTGCCCTTTGTTGAGCTGCGTAGCCCGGTCGCCAAGCTCCTGCGTGATGCTGCCTATGGTATCTACAGGCAGCACTGGCGTGATTCTGGATAGCGGATTGATGCTGGCTTTAGTGCCTAAGCTGTCGGGCTTGTTGAGCATGATATTTCAACCGGAGTCACTATGCCTGTATATTACCGGCCGTAGGCTCGCGTCATTTTCTTGCCTGTCTGGGAGCGATTAATCAGCGAACCCAATTTCGCCATCCTTGGCGAAACCAGGTCGCGTATCTCACGGTCATCCGCTAGAATGCGCTTGATATTCGCCACCTTGCGTTCGTTCATGTCGTTGGTGAGCGGCTGTTCATCCTTCAATAACTTCAGTTTTTCAACAAGCTCGGCGCAGCTGCTTTCCAGTTCCAGCAGCAAATCCCAATCATGTAATTTGGCTGCCATCAACATCTGGTTGGTCAGTTCTGCAATGGTGTCGTAGATGGCAATCGTGTTTTTATTTTCCATAGATCAGGCTCCGGCGTAATTGGCAATAAGATGATTTACTGAAGGCGGCATCTGAGAAGCGGCTGAAGGCCTGGCCTGTTCATTGCCAATAGCTTCCCAGGCACCTTTTAGATCCGTTAATAGCTTGATGACCTCATGCACCAGCTCGGGCTGGTTGCGGATATTGGCAATGGCCAATCGGTTGCTCATATAAGCGTACAAACTATCCAGGCTTGCAGCAACTTCACCGCCCGCCTTTTTATCCAGGCTGAGCCTGAGGCCGCTTTCGATAATCATGATGGCTTTCGACAGCATGGCTCCTTTATTCTGGATGTCTGCATTCTGGATATGCACAATGGCACTGTGGCATGAAGCAATGGCGCCTTCATAAAGCATAATGATCAGTTTATTCGGACTCGCTGCCAGCACGCCGGTTTCGATGCCAATCTTGGCATACAGATTTACCCCGCTTTGATTCAATCCAAACATTTTCTTATCCTTTACTTATTTATTTACTGTTTATTTGCGTTGATTGATGCAATTTGCTGTGTGAGGAAACTGCTGGTTTTAGACATGCTGGATAACAAGGTATCGAGCTTGGTGAATTGCGCACGGTAACGTGCCTCAATTGCAGTCAACCGCACATTGATTGCCTCGGTCTGTTTATCCAGGCGCGTGATCGAGCTTTGCATGCCTTGTGTTCTGGCCGCCAGAAGCCCGTCATCCTTCAGCAGGCTGGTAATGACGCTATCCAGCTGCGCCGCATATCCTATGGTGAACGTGACGGTACCGCGCGCACCCAGCGCACCGCCGTTCACCTTGATGCTCAGCCCTTCGCTAGGGTCACCCGCAGCACCGATCAGATTAGTTCCGGTACCTGTCGCCGCAACACCGTTGATAGTGCCGGCAGCATTGACCAGACTGGTTCCAAGCTGGTTCACCGTTACCGCATAGGTTCCGGCTTGTGTTTTGTTGGTACTATTTGAGAAGCTGATTAACGGATCTGTCGCTTTGGCAGAAGTCGCAAACAAAGTCGCAATATCACTGAAGTTTGACGTCACGGCCGATGCCAGCTTGGTTGCATCCAGCGCCAATTTACCGTCGCGCTGAAAAGACACACCAACCTGACTCAGTGAATTGATAGTGCCACTGCTAGTGATGGTATTCGTCATCACCGTCTTGATCTGGTTAATGACAGACCTTGCGGTGGCATCGCCCAGCAGCACGCCGGACGCCTTGCCGGTTTCGTCATATTTAGTCAGGCTGCGCAGGGTGTCGTTCAGTTTATTGTAGGCATCTACAAATGCTGTGACCGACTCCTTGATCTTGTCCTGATTCGTCGCCACGCCCAGGTTAACGCTGTTACTATTGCTGGTTGCCAGTAAATTCAGCGTCACGCCCTCAATGGCGTCTGTAATGGTATTGCTGGCTTTCACCACGGCAATTCCATCGATATCCAGGATGGCATTCTTTGCAGCCTGCATTTGCGTCATGTTTTTACCGTTGCCTGCACTGGCAGTTGGGTCGTAAGCCAAGCGCGACAGCCCTGCAGCATCCAGATTATTCGTATCATCATCTGTCACTGAAATTTTGAGGCTATTCACCTCGCCCGTGTCTTTAGAGGTAATCACCATGCGGTTAGTCGTTCCGTCATTCACAATCGTCGCACTTACGCTTGAATTGGATGCATTAATCGCATCGCGCACCCCGGCCAGCGTGTTGTTTGAGCTGCCGATCGTTATAGTGACATCGGGTTTAGCGGTGTTGGGTGTGAACGAACTGGGTGTCGGCGGGGTAATCACTTCAGGCGCGAACGTCCCGAAAGAAATGGTCAGCGTGCCCGTGCCGACAACATCAGAAGTATTGGCAAACCCGTCCATCGCCAATTTTTGTGGCTTTGCCAGCTGGCTGACGATTACCGCATAATCACCCAGTGTCGCATTGCCATTGGCTGTCGCAGTAAATACCGCAGGATTGCTGGATGTGGCAGCTTGTGCGTTAAATTTGGCCGGGCTGGAAAGTGCTTTTACCGCAGTCTGGAAGGTAGACAAAGCACTTTTCATTGTGCCATATGCGGAAATTTGAGATTGGTACTCCGTTTTTTGCTTGCTTACAGTAGTTAAGGGTTGTCTTTCGACATTCATTAAGCTGGTAACGATAGAATTTACGTCAAGGCCGGATCCAATTCCTGGGGATGAAATAGGCATGTGTATATTCCCTTTTAGTGTTTACTTGTTAACAGCGAGAGTGTTCATAAAAATTCTGTAAGACATCATTAGGCAGTCTGCCGAATCACCAGACCTTGCAGTTTATCCAAAGTCCTGGACATGGCCATGACCTCCTCATTGGGAATTTGCCTCAGTACTTTTTGTGTCGCCGTATCGACTACTTTAACAATCATGCGTTTGGATTCCTGATCCAGTGAAAACTCGATGGTCTGCAAGGCAGGCGCTACATATTCGTTCAGTTTTTGTACTGCACCCGCAAGCGTATCTTTATCGACGGGTGCTGCTTGCTTGTTTTCTACTTTATCAACCACTTTTAATCCTGTTAATGCAGATGGACTGGTGGCAACAGGATACATGCCAGCAGGTTTATTAGCAGAACCAAGCACATCTAAAGATGGATTAAACATGATGACCTCCTTAGCAAAAGTCCACAGGATTAACATTAACCCTGTGGAAGTTAGATCAATTTACTTACTTACGATTAGCCTCTTAATAGTGCTAATACGCCGTTAGGTAATGAGTTAGCTTGCGCTAGCATTGCAGTACCTGCTTGTTGCAAGATCTGGCCACGTGTCAGGTTGGCTGTTTCTGCTGCAAAGTCGGCATCCATGATGCGAGATTTCGCTGCAGATTGGTTCTCTACTGACACTTGCAAGCTGCCGATTACAGATTCAAAACGGTTCTGCACAGCACCCAGCGTAGCGCGAGAAGTATTTACACCATCCAATGCCGTATCAATCGCACCCAATGCTGTTGTTGCGTTGGCTGCTGATGTTACATCGCCAGCAATGCTTGAAGCCGCAATCACACCGACACTGATCGTATCCGATGCGTCAGCACCTACCTGGAACACCTTGGCTGCACCACCAAATACTGCAGTACCGTTAAATTTGGTTGCTGTACCTAAACGTGTCACTTCCGCTTTCAGTTCCTGGAACTCAGTATCCAGATTGGTTCGGTCGCCGGCACTGTTAGTCGCGTTGGCAGATTGCACAGCCAGTTCACGCATACGTTGTAATGCATCGGTTACCTTGCCTAATGCGCCCTCTGTTGTTTGCGCATAAGAAATCGCATCGTTGGCATTACGGATCGCTACAGTCTGGCCACGCACTTGTGCGTCCATACGTGTTGCAATTGATAAGCCCGCTGCGTCATCTTTAGCGCTGTTAACACGCATGCCTGATGACAAACGTTGCAATGAGGTAGCAAGACCGCTTTGTGAAGCGCTTAAATTACGTTGTGTGTTTAATGAAGCAATGTTGGTATTAATTACTGCAGCCATGATAAATCTCCTAAAATTAAGTTAAATTTAATTACACCTACTGCTTTTAGCGTTGCAATTTAATTTCGAATTGCGTTGCAGTTAAATCTATTATCGGTAAGCTTTTGAGAAAATTTAGGGTAAGCTCTAAAACTTTGTTTCATTTGCAACTTTTCTCTTGAACCTTACTTTCGTTTCTTACCGAGTAAGCAGTCCCGATGTTGTTGATGTCGGCAGTAATTTTTAAATCTTTAGGGGCATGCAATAATCCTTCAGCTTTCTGTATCTATTACTTCATTAAAACCTCATTACACCAGTCTCGTCTCAATAGGCCATTTCACAGCGTGTCGAGATGCCAAGAAAAAACCTTGAAATCCGAGATCGAATATCTACCATGATATCTAATAATCCATGGTGATAAAGCAGTAATACAGAGGGGAAAACTGGCTAAATCTTGATTTGAAATATGGACGTGCTATTTCGCACGCCCAGAGAGAATTGCCAAACAGAATTAATAGACTAGATTATTCTTGATGGCGTAATGCGTAAGTTCGGCGTTGTGGCGCAAATGCATTTTTTCCAGCAGGCGTGTGCGATACATGCTCACTGTTTTGACCGAAAGCGATAACTGGTCTGCGATTTCCCCCACTGACAAGCCAGAAGAGATCATCACCATCGTCTGAAACTCACGGTCTGACAGAGTTTCATGCGGCGATTGCGGTTTTTCCATGCCGACTTGGTCTGCCAGTATCTCGGCCACTTCCGGGGTAATGAACTTCTTGCCTTTTGCGACGGTACGAATTGCATTGAGCAAATCCGAGGACGCCTTTTGCTTGCACAGATATCCGGCCGCCCCAGATTTCAGGGCGCGCACCGCATATTGATCTTCCATATAGGTAGACAGCATGAGCACCGCGATATGGCTGTTTTCAGATTTAATATATTTAAGCACTTCCATGCCGCTGCGGTCCGGCATCGAAATGTCCAGCAGCATCACATCCGCTTCAAACTGACGGGAAAGCTTAATGGCTTCGGCACCGTTCTGCGCCTCGGCAATCACTTCAACATCGTCTGTCGCAGCAAGAATCTGGTTGATTCCGGCTCTCAGAATGGCATGGTCATCTACGACGATCACTTTAATTTTATTATTGTTCTTCATACTGCATCCTTCTTGTGTGCTGTATTTTTTTCGACAGCTTTGTATGTTTTATCATCAGTTAAACTTGAATTTCTACTGTTTTCTGCGGGTATAGCTAGATAATTGCAAACAGCATGCCAGCTTTTATTAAGCCAGGCAGTTCAGCTTGAGATCAGGATGTTTTATTTGAAACAGCGTGACGCTTTTGAATGGATGATTGCAGGTGTGCAGGGTTAAGGAAGCCCTGCTGCAAACGATGACCTGCTAAATTGGAAGTTTCACGGTAATGACGGTACCGTGTTTGTCTGCGGGTTTGGAAATTTTAAAGCTGCCATGCAGCGCAACGGCACGCTCATGCATGCCACGCAATCCGAACGAATTGGCTTTCAGCTGGTCATCAGGTTCTATACCAATGCCATTGTCGCGGATGGCCATCACCACTTCGTTCGTGCTGGCGTTCAATTCAACACTCACCTGCGTGGCTTTTGCATATTTAGCGATATTCGACATCGCCTCCTGACAGATACGGAACAGCGCCATCGCCTGATCTGTCGTAACTGAGATTTCTGCCTGATTGCATGTGAACCGGCAAGGGATGGCCAACTGCTTGGTGAATTCTTTGGTCTGCCACTCTATGGCATCCACGATTCCAAGATCCAGAATATTCGGCCTCAAATTACCCGAGATTCTGTGGACAGTTTCAAAGGTCTTATCCACGATTTCCTCCAGGTGCTTCGTGTGTTCCCTTAAAGCATTCTGGTCGGCACCAATCAGGCTGGTAATGGTGGATAAACCCATCTTGATCGCGGTGAGATTCCCCCCCAGGTCATCATGTATTTCACGCGCGATCTTGGTACGTTCCTGCTCTTTGATCTTGTTGATATGTTCAGTTAGTTCCGCCAGATCACGCCGCGATTTTTCTATTTCCAGCTTCTCTTTTTTACTTTGCGTGATATTGAGCATGATGCCGTCCCACTGGATGACATCATCATTGAGCTTTCTTGGCGTTGCCCGCAAGTTGATCCACTTGGTATCCTGCCAGCCATCAATCCACATGCGGCCTTCCCAATCCAGCATGCCAAGATGCGCACTGGATGATTTCAAGCCCGCGCGCAGAGTGGCACGGTCTCTTGCATTCATCATTGCGTAAAACAGCTGAGGACTTTGCCTCAGTTCATCCGGATCCTGCCCAAGCAAGGCTTTACAGCCATCACTTAGATAAATAAATCTTATGTCATCATTACTATCCACCTGAAACTGCAACACCATGCCAGGCGTGTTGGAAACAATAGCCTGAAAACGGGTTTCACTCTCACTCAATGCCTGCAGCATCTTATCTTTGGATAATAAGTCGTTTTTAATGACAAGAATGTATTCTTTCTCATCAGCGCGCATGTGTATGACGCGCAACTGAAAATGTCCGGATTCACTGATAATGGGCGCCTGATCCAGAGACATCTCAATAAAGTGCGCCTGGTTTCCGATACGGTCAGTATGCTCCTGAAGCTTTTGCTGGCTGACACCAAGCAAGCTATCTAAACTCTGTTGCTTAAAGCTTTCAAGATCAGCGCTGGAATTATTCAGCACGCTTTCGCTGACATTCACGAGCTGCATGGTTGATGCATCGATCAGATAGACTTCATCCGATACGCCAAGCATCATGGCTTTTAGAAACAGATGGTTATCGACTAAAGGAAGCAATTGAACTACCCTGTTTATTTTTGTTAATTGAGCTTCAATATATTTAGTCTACTATAACTAATTTTTCATTTTTATTAAACTTCTTTGTTGTTTAAATCATTTTCGGTCATCACACGGTTTTTGCCTGTTTTTTTCGCCAGGTACATCGACTGATCGGCGCGATGCAAGACGGTGGCTTCTTCCTCATCATTTCTAAGCAGCGCAACGCCGGCACTGAAAGTAATAAGCAATCGCTCATTGTTACCCATAAAAAACTGTTTTGTGAGCGCCCGCTGCAAACGCTGGATCGTGATTACAGCCTGGTTAAGATCGGTATCCGGCAGCAGGATGACAAACTCTTCGCCGCCCATGCGTGACACCACATCGGTTGGCCTGATGGTTTCTTTGATGGTCTTGGCCAGATGCTGCAATGCCGTATCGCCCACATGATGCCCATAGGTGTCATTCAGCCGTTTGAAATTATCAATATCGAGCAAAGCGACGCTTAGCTTACCCCCGCCGCGTTTGACACGCGAAATTTCCCTCACCATCGCTTCATCAAGGCCACGCCGATTAAGCACACCGGTCAACTGGTCTACGCGCACGGCCTCGCTGAGCTGGGTTAGTTCCTCTTGCAGGCTGCGAATCTTTTCCTGTGCCGATTCGACATTATCGCGCTGTTGCAGCAATACCTCGCGCGAACGCACGATCTCTGCCTGCATGGTATGCGTATCTTTCATCAGATTTTCCAGCAGCTCGTTGATTTGCAAGATATCTTCTGTTTCTGATAGTTTTCCGGCGTAACTCTCAATTTTCTCTTGATAAGTGCCACTTGAATCAGCTATGTTTGAGCATGCCCTGTTTGAAGATCACTTCTTTCAGGCTCTTTTCCGCATCCTGAATCAGCGCTCTTTCAAGCGGACTCGAGACGATGGTCTGCACCACGGCAATCTGTCCGCGTATCCATTGGTCGTCAGCCACTAGTTCGCTGATATTATCAATCAGCAATTTAAGCAATCTCAATAAGTCCTGCTTCATGCCCTCTTCGTTGGCGCCAATCAGCTCGACACGTACCAGAAGCGCCCGGAACTGCTTGGCCATAAATTGCCAGTCTTTTAACTTTCGTGCCTTCTCGGTCAGAATATAAACCTCAAGTGCATCCTCTTTCAGTTCAGGATAGCCGTCCAACCTTGGAATCAGTCCATGGTTCAGCGATTGCTTGAGCATATCCTGTAAAATGCGGAAAGTTTCCTGGAACTGGTCCGAGTCATATGCGGCAATCACCGTCGGTTCTTCTGATATTGCAACCACCTCTGTAGAAAGCGCCGTGCTAGGCGGCTCTGCCGCGGGAGCTTGCGTATCGGTTTCGTCAGTCAGGTTCTCGGTATTCACCTCTATTGGCTGGCCCATCTTGCCGTCACCATATTGCATCCAGATTTTAGCCAGATTCTGTATCTTTTGTGCCAGAAGCGGATCGCTGCCAAAATTGATGAGCAAACGCTCCAGCGCTTCCCTTTTCTGCGATAAATCCAGCCCGACATGCTTGGTATCCCAGGCCAGCAAAAGCTCGCGAACGGCCTCTGGCCACTGCTCGGAAAACGTAATGCTAGCGTCCATGCCATCCCCCAGCAATGCCGGCAAGGCTGCCCAGTTGTGATGTTTTAACAGTTTTTCCCAGCGGTTGATCCAGTTGTTCTGTTCCGGCGTTTCATTCGGTAACTGTCTGAGCGCTTTTCTGATCGCGCTATCCAGGTTTTCTGTTTCAGGAATCTCGGCAATTTCGTTATAAATAAGCTGGTAATTTTCAGGCGTGGGCTCCACACGGCGCGTGGCCATCTGCCTGATGGTTTCACGGGCGATATTGGTTGGCACGAGTGCAGATTTGTTTTGTTTACTGATATTAAGCATAGTGTTTGTCAACTGATTAGCTATTATCAAAAAAATATATATTGGTTATATTTTCCTACCAAAAGCAAAAATCAAAAGCGAATTAAAGACTACTTTTATCGCTCAATTTTAAAGAAACGCCTGCCAGATACACATCGTTTGAAACAGCAAACCGTAGCTGGTTTTATAAAAAATCCTGCCGAACATTGCGGATAATGATGCAAATTCAGGTAGAATCTCGGTCGGCGGGCCTCCCCGCATTGTAAAGTAGCCAACCTGGTCAGGTGCGGAAGCAAGCAGCCACAACTACCGAGCAAGTGCCGGGGGCAAGGCTCGCCACCCATTCCCAATCAAAAACAACAGCGTTAAAGCGTCTTGCCGTACAAAAACGTACTGTCTGCGACGCTCTGCCTTGTTCTCTTTGATTTTCAGCATCACTAATTTAACTTCAATTTGTTTTAGTCTAATTATGAGTTTTCAGCTAAAATTTAGCCCATGTCATATCAAGTCCTAGCGCGCAAATGGCGCCCGAAATCGTTTGAAACCCTGGTCGGCCAGCCACACGTAGTGCGCGCGTTAACCAATGCCCTAAGCCAGCAGCGTCTGCACCATGCCTATCTGTTTACGGGCACACGCGGCGTAGGCAAAACCACCCTCGCCCGCATCTTGGCTAAGTCATTGAATTGCGAAACCGGCATCACCGCCACGCCATGCGGCGTGTGTAACGCCTGTACCGAAATCGACAAAGGCCGTTTCGTGGATTTGCTGGAAGTGGATGCCGCCAGCAACACGCAAGTCGATGCCATGCGCGACCTGCTCGACAACGCCCAATATGCGCCAACGATAGGCCGCTTTAAGGTGTATATCATCGACGAAGTGCACATGCTGTCCAAAAGCGCGTTCAATGCCATGCTGAAAACGCTGGAGGAGCCGCCTGCGCACGTTAAATTCATTCTGGCCACCACTGACCCGCAAAAAGTCCCCGTTACCGTGCTATCGCGCTGTTTGCAGTTTAATTTGCGGCAAATGGCCAGCGCCACCATTGCGGAGTATTTACAGAGTGTGCTTACGCAGGAAAACATCAGCTTCGAGTCCGCCGCCATTAGCCTGATTTCACGTGCCGCCGCAGGCAGCATGCGCGATGCGCTGTCGCTGACCGATCAGGCGATTGCCTACGGCAACCAGACCGTGAACGAGGCCGAAGTACGCAGCATGATGGGCGCGGTTGACCAGTCTTATTTGTACGAGATTATTCAGGCGCTCATTCAAATCGACGGCGCGGCATTGATCGAAAAAGCGCAAGCGATGCAGATGCGCAATATCTCGTTTGAAACGGCATTGAACGATTTGGCCAATATTCTGCACCAGATTGCCATGGCGCAAACCGTGCCTGAAAGCATTGCCGATGATCTGCCGGAACGCGCCCTGTTGCTTGAACTGGCAACAAAGTTAAGCCCGGAAACCATCCAGCTTTATTACCAGATTGCACTGCTGGGCCGCCGTGATATTGGCCTGGCGCCGGATGAATACGCCGGCTTTACCATGACCTTGCTGCGGATGCTGGCGTTTGCGCCGCAAGAAGGCGATAAAACTGACAAACCTGCCAGCAAGCCGGCGCATCAGCCCTACAATAGCCAGGCACAGCCCGGCGCAAGGCAAGCCGTGCAAAGCCCGCCCCATGCGCAGCAGGCTGAACCGGCGCCGAAGCAAGTCAAACCAGTCAAAATCGACACTCCGGAAGCCGCGCCGGCATTGCCTTCCAGCCCGGCTATTTTTGATGGCGACTGGCGCAAACTGGTCGAACAAAACCTAAAACTTGGCCTGGCGCGCGCCTTGGCGCAGAACTGCGAACTAGTGAGTTTTGATGAAAACAGCCTGACGCTGCGCGTGGCAGAGAGCCAGAAACATTTGGCCAGCGCCAATTATCAGGAAAAATTATCCAGCGCGATTAACGAGCATTTTGGCAGAAAAATGCGCCTGAATTTTGAAATCAACAGCGACGCCAACACCCCGGCCAAACAGAATGCGGTTGAAAAGGCCAACATAAAATCTAATGCAGAGGCTGCCATTATGCAGGATAGTTTTGTGCAGGCACTCATTCAGGATTTTGACGCCTCCATTATCCCCAATTCTATTAAGCCCATTTGAAAAATATAATTTTCAAAAATTTAAACCAAAAAGGAGCAGAAATTATGATGAAAGGTGGCGTGGGCAATATGATGAAACAAGCCCAAATGATGCAAGCCAATATGCAAAAGGCACAAGCCGAACTGGCCGTAACCGAGGTAGAAGGCATTGCAAGCAACGGCATGGTAAAAGTCACCATGACCTGCAACAACGCGGTGAAACGCGTGATGATTGACGATGCAGCGATGGATGATAAAGAAACACTGGAAGACCTGCTGCTGATTGCGCTGAATGATGCACGGGCCAAGGCAGAAGCGACTTCACAGCAACGCATGAGCGGCATGATGCCGGCCGGCTTCAAACTGCCGTTTTAATTTAAGCCTTTAGTCTGCATTGGTGAAAAATCCCCCTGCTTTAGAGCAACTCATCGAATCGTTGCGCTGTTTACCCGGCGTTGGGCCAAAGTCGGCGCTTCGCATGGCTTACCACTTGCTGCAGCGCGACCGGAAAGGTGCCAGTGGGCTGGCTTTATCGCTCAATAATGCACTGCAAGTGCTGGGTCACTGCACGCTTTGCAATAATTTTTCCGAGACTAACATTTGCCCGCTCTGCGAATCGGAGAAACGTGATACTTCACAGCTTTGCGTGGTCGAGATGCCGACCGACTTAATGATGATGGAACAAACCCAATCCTACTCCGGCATGTATTTTGTGCTAATGGGACGCTTATCGCCGCTGGACGGCATCGGCCCGAAGGAAATTAACCTGGATAAACTGATTAAGCGCGCGCAGGATGGCGTGGTAAATGAAGTAATTTTAGCCACCAATTACACGGTCGAAGGCGAAGCCACCGCGCACTATATCAGTGAGCTGTTAAAAACACGCGGCATCGCCGTTAGCCGCATCGCGCGTGGTTTGCCAATGGGCGGTGAAATAGAATATGTGGATAGCGGAACCTTGTCTATGGCGCTATTGGGGCGCAAGCAGCTTTAGTGTCTATGGCGCTATAGGGATGCAAGCCGTGCTGAACAAGGCGTTTTCCGTTAGCAAATCCAGTAGTTCCATTGGCGTTTGTATCAACGCATCCGCACCCCATTCATACGGTTTATCGCTCACATCATCAATATAGCCGAATAAAGCCACTACCGTTTTCATCCCGGCAGCCCTTGCAGCCACTACATCGCGCTCGGCATCGCCCACATAAATGCACGATTGCGGCTTGACGCCCACATGCCTGCAAGCCAGCAACAATGTTTCCGGCGATGGCTTCGGCTTTGCTGCATCGTCACCGCTTATAATACAAGCCGCACGCTGATGCAGGCCCATGCTTTCAATCAAGCGCTGTGTAAAACGGCGCGGTTTATTGGTGACAATTCCCCACTTGAGTTGTTTATGTTCTATCGCTTGCAACAGCTCTGCAATACCGTCTAACAATACCGGGCTGCGGGTAAATACTTCATCGTAGATATTCAGGTACTCTTCACGCAAGGCCGGAAAACCGGCATCCTCCGGCGTAATGCCAAAACCCAGCCCAAGCAAGCCTTTTGAGCCGTGCGATGCATACGGGCGTATCGTCGCATCGCTTAAAGTTGGTTTGCAGTGTCTGCGCAGCTGAATATTCAGCGCATAACCCAAATCCGGCGCGGTATCGACCAAGGTGCCGTCCAGGTCAAAAAGTATGGTGCTGATCAAGTTATTCCTTAACGGTATGCATTAGATAATTGACCGAGACGTCGCCGCCAAGCCAATAATGTTGCGTAATCGGGTTATAGCTCATGCCGATTTGATGACGCAGCGACAACCCTGCAGCCCGTGCCCAGCCTGCCAATTCGGACGGCTTGATAAATTTGGCATAGTCATGTGTACCACGCGGGAGCATATTCAAAACGTATTCTGCGCCAACCACTGCCAGTAAATAGGCCTTTGGGTTGCGGTTGATAGTAGAGAAAAATACATGTCCACCCGGCTTTACCAATCTGGCACAGGCATGCACCACGCTAACGGGGTCGGGCACATGTTCCAGCATTTCCAAGCAGGTCACCACATCAAAACTCTCAGGCTGTTCCGCAGCTAATTCTTCCACAGAAACCAGCCGGTAACTCACCTTGGCGCCGCTCTCTAAACTGTGCAACTGCGCCACCTTCAAGGCTTTTTCACCTAAATCGATACCGGTTACCTGGGCGCCTTTCATGGCCATCGATTCCGACAGAATACCGCCACCACAGCCTACGTCTAGTACCGTTTTACCATCCAGTGGAACGGCTTTATCGATATACCCGAGGCGCAATGGATTAATATCGTGCAGCGGCTTGAATTCGCTGGTTTTATCCCACCATTTATGCGCCAACTCGCTGAATTTATTGAGTTCTTCTATATCTGCATTTATCATCATCTGCGTTTATCGTATGTTCATTAAAATTCGTGTGGTTTATTTCGACTTGAATTCATTTAATTTAGTTTGCCACTTGGCAACAATATCAAGCAGCTCTTGCGGCTCGACATTCTGATACACGCCTTCGCCACCTTTTGGGCGATGGAACTTCAAATCTCCATTCACCCAGACATGGCTTACATGCTCGCGCCCAGCCGCATAAACCAGATGTGAAGCCGGATCAAAACAAGGCTGCGTATCAATGCTGGTCAGTTTTACAGCGGTCAAATCAGCTAACTTTCCAGTTTCAATTGAGCCTATTTTATCATCCATGCCCAATGCTCTGGCGCCATTGATTGTCGCCATTTCCAACGCCTGATATGCAGAGATTGCAGTGGCGTCACCGCTCTGCCCTTTTGCCAGCAAAGCAGCAAGGCGCATCTCGGCAAACATGTCCAAACGATTGTTGCTGGCCGCGCCATCTGTCCCCAAGCCAATATTGACGCCATGCTTGGCGTATCTGGCAATGGGGGCAATCCCTGAAGCCAGTTTTAGATTTGAACTTGGACAGTGCGCGATACTGCTGCCATGTTCGGCCAGCAGTTCAATTTCAGCATCCTCTAAATATACGCAATGCGCCAAAGTCAGGTTGGGGCCCAATAAGCCCAGATTAGCCAATCGAGCCAAGGGCCGCAAACCATGGGCCTGCTCACTTTCAATAATTTCCTGCTGTGTTTCGTGCATGTGCGTATGCACGCCGATATCGACCTGCTCAGCCAGCGTCATGATGCGCTCAAACGTTGTATCTGAAACAGTGTAGGGCGCGTGCGGAGCGAAACTAAAACTCATGAGCGCCTCGCCACGCAAATGATCGCGCGCCTCTAAACCCCGCTGAATATACCCTTCCGCATCGTTAGCATATTGGGTGGCAAAATCCAGTACCGCCAAGCCCAGATTTGCCCGCATGCCTATATTCAGGCAGGCTTCAGCCGCCGACTCCGGGTAAAAATACATATCATTAAAAGTCGTGATGCCGCCAGCCAGCATTTCTGCACATGCCAGCAACGTACCATCATGCACAAAACCGGGCGACACGAATTTCTGTTCTGCCGGCCAAATATGCTGCTCAAGCCAGGGCATCAATGGCAAGTCATCGGCTAGGCCGCGCATCAAGTTCATGGCGGCATGTGTGTGCAGGTTAATCAAACCGGGAATCAACACATGCTCATTCAATGGTACCGTTTCTGTTGCCACATATCGCGCGCGGGCATGCGCTATCGGGCAGATATCAACAATCTTTCCAGACTGGATGACTAAGGCCTGATGCTCCAGCAGCGTATTGCTTGGAACCACAGGGCAAAGCCAGCGCGCCTGAATGATTAGGTCTACTTGTATTAAATCAATTGAAGATGTCATATCAGTATTATAGCGACTAAAATGGCAGCCATAAAAAAGCCCCGCGGTTGCGAGGCTTTTTATTTACTGGGTTGATTAAACTAATATTACTTAGTTGCAACCAGTTTCTTTTTTACCTTCAGCTTGAATCGTTACGCGACGGTTAGGCTGTAAGCATTGAATCAACTTTTTCGTTGCTTTGTTACCTTTACATTGAACGACCGGCTCAGACTCACCCTTACCTACTGCTTCGATAATGGATGGATCCACACCTTGCGCTGCCAGGTAATCTGCAACCTGTTTAGCACGACGCTCTGAAAGTTTTTGGTTGTAAGCATCAGAACCAATGCGGTCTGTATGCCCAGTTACAATCACTGCTTTGATTTCCGGGTTCGCTTTGATTTTTGCAGCAGCATCATCCAAAGCTGCTTTACCTTCAGCTTTCAGGTTGGCTTTATCAAAGCCAAACAGTTTCTCAGCACCCACAGTGATGGTTTCCATTTGTGGTGTGCATTTTACTGGCTCTGGTGCAGGAGCTGGTTCCGGAGCTGGTGCAGGAGCTGGCTCAGCTGCAGCAATCGGTGCTGGCTCTGGTGCTGGCTCTGCCACTACAGGCGCTGGTGCGCCAAAGCGGAAGATACCGCCTAAGTTGAATAACGTATTGCTAATTGTTTCATCCGCATCAAATGATGTACCTGGTGCCTTTGCATTTGATTTTGACCATTGTTCACGCAAATCAGCTTGCAGCGCAAAAGAATCGTTAAATAAATATTGCGCGCCCAAACCTACGTTAGCCAGCCAGGAGGTTTTTGATCTGTCTTGAAGTGCGGCAAAATTGCTGTAATCAACATTGTTACGTGCTGCACCCAGACCTGCTAACAGGAATGGACGGAAATTGCTGCGGCTAAACATATACAAGGCATCCAAGCCTAAAGTCGTTTGTTTGTAACGACCACCTACTCCAGCAATACCAGTATCCTCGCTTGCGCGGTTATAACCAAGACCACCTTGAATATCCCAGCTAGGGCTGAGCTCTTTACCTAACTTAATAAAAGCACCGCCGCCGTTATTTGCATCCAAATCACTGTCGGTATGCATATAGCTAACGCCTGGCAATAAATACCAAGCACCACGGAACATATCTTCTGCAGATGCTGATAAGGCCGTCAAGCCAAGTGTAGCTGCAACTGCCAGACCCATAAATTTTTTATTCATTCTTAAACTCCTCGGTTGTAAACTTATAACAATCTTTAATACAAACATTCACCTACACACTATACTTAATCAAGCTTGACTATGCAACGCCAGGCAGCATTTCACGAGCTTTTCCATCATGTTTGTTGTGTATAAGCAACATATTCTTAACTTCTATGACCTTGGCTTTTGATAAAGCCGCATTGCGTATTGAATTTTCGCATACGCCACCTCTAAAACCAATATAGGTAGAACCGACTTCACTGAGTATCTCAATATGTTGCGGTTTAAGCGAGCCTGCCAAGCCTGATTTTAAATGATGTTTTTTACATAGCTGTGTGAACAGGTGCAAGGTCTTTTTGGCCTGCATTGCGAACAAATGCTGCTGTTTGTTTCTGGTATCCAGCATGGCGCCATAGAAGCCAGCTTCTTGCAATGCCGGCAGCAAATCCAGATCGAGTTTTTCGTCGGCAAAAAACACAGCCACCATTTTCACGCCCGCATGCGCCAATTTGGACATTTCAGCAAAAAAACGAGAGCCATAAAACAGCGCTGAAACTCCGATTTTAATAATATCCACACCAGATTGTGCGCGAACATTGATATCCTCCACCAGCTCGCTTAGCGATGCATGACGCTCGCCTACCGTAGCGCTCACCAGCGTATGGAAACTTGTGGCAGCGTTTGCTAATACCTGGCCTTTGACAACCTGCAAGATTTGTCTGGTAGTAACCAAATCCAGAGCACCGAGCGCGCCAACATCAGGGTCTTTCAGGTCGATGATATCTACGTCCATCTCTAGCGCCAGCAAGGCTTCTTCGATATTTCTGACGCTGATTAACAGCTGCGTCATGCCTGATTTTCTCCGAGCTGCTCAGCATAAAAATTATCAATCTTTTCCACCAACCAACCCCAGGCCTGCTTTTCACGCTCACCTGCAGTTTTGTCGATGGCGATTTGCAGGTATTGCATTTCTGTCTGGATTTTCTCTCGCGGCAGCATTTGCAAACGGCTGGCAAGCACGGCCAGTTCAATCACGGCAGCCTGAGCACGGTTAAAACCGCTAAACGGCTGGTGATTTTGCGTTTCGATTTTTTGCATCACAAATTGCGGACGCATGGCGTCATCGCGCATTTCTATCAACTTCAATTCAGTATGTGCCAGACAATCGGTAAGCCTGTAACCCTTAATTCTATTGGCATGCGTAAGAGTCCATGGCTGCCTGCCGGTGAGCGCACCGGCGAAAATGCGCACATCATCGGTCATATTCATCACCGCGTGACCGGTCGCCAAAATATTATTAAGCGTTCTGGATGGCTTATAGGGTGAAATTACAACCAAATCGGCTTCCTGGTGCACACCAAACGGTGCCACGTGCGGGCTTCCGGCAAGGTCTGTACTAATGACAATGGTTTCATAAATCATTTATCGGCTCGCTTTTTCTAGCCTGTTTTTCTTTGAGCGATGCCTCGCGGTGCGCTTTTTTTGCCGCTTTTTGCTGGGCATTACTAGCCACACCCCAGCTCAGCTCTTCATCCTGCACATAGCGTTTTTTAAGCTGCCAGGCGATTTGCGCGCGCGCCAGTTCCACACCCAAATAAAACGCATGCGAAGCATCGTTTTCTACACCCAGGCCCGAGTAAAATGCAAATGGGTCAATATCCAGTAGATGGCCATCGCGGTTATATACATGCACGCCGGATTCACTCACCATAACCCTGAAACTGGGGTCTTTAATTTGCGCTGCGAATTCATCGATTTCATCGTCATTGTACGGAAACGGCCTTCTGTCATGCAGCCCCAGCAAACCATTGCTGTAGCCGCGTGGCAGGCGGTTATCCTGCCTTGCACGGAACATCACACGCCGCGCATCATCCGCTTCTGCAATCGCGTTGATAGCGTGCGGGCTTACAGAAGTCGCCAGTACTGCGTTAATGCCCAACTCGCTGATCAGGCCGAACAAAATCGCGTTAATGCCCGCGGTGTCAGCATCGGTGAGCTCGGTTAAATTACCAATACCCATCATGATCGGTATCTCAGGATATTTTTTGCGTAATTTATGATAGCGCATTATCGAGTCAGCCAGCCCAAAATGAATCGGGTCTAAAATGGGGTCGGCAATGAACGGTTTGCCATTTTTAAGGCAGATTTCAATCGCACGATAAAGTGAGGGCATATTGCCCGGCCTGCCAGGAATCAATACCGGCGCTGCTTCCACGGCATCCGTAATCCACAGGGTTTTTTCGGTCAAACTTAGCAGATAATCCGCACCCGCTTTGCCCGCTAGCAGCAATTCTTCGGCATCCATCGAATCGACACTGACCTTGAAGCCGGCTGCTTTAAGCGTCTGGATAGATTCTGCCAGATGCGGAAATGGCCTGTTGGGCAAACAGCCCAGATCAATCACGTTCGCGCCCTGCGACTGAAAGCGCGCAGCTTTGGCTAATATCTGCTCTACAGTCAAATCGGGCGCGTCGACAATCTCGGCAAAAATCTTCGTACTGTACTGGCTTAAATCGGGTGCTTGGCCTTGCTGACCAAAATATTGCGGCAAATCTTTTAAATCATCCGGCCCGCGCTCAACGGGTACGCCATATTTGGCCTGCAGACCACCTAAATCACCCTGGCAAAGACCAGGCAAAATTACTTTGTTGGCATCGCCAACGTTATTTAAGCGGCGCGCAATCAAGTCTGGCGTCATCAGCGCCGCCACAGACACGCCAATTTGCTCGACGCGGTATTTGAATTGCGGTGTTTTGGGATTCGCCTGCACTTCCTGCAAGACTTTATGCAGGCTTTTCTCAGCCAGTTTACCTGTCAAAAATAGTAGGCTGTCGGTTTTCACTTGATTTCGATTAGACGTTCATGAATAGCGTGGGTTAATTCTGCCATATCGGCGACCACTATTGTGGCTTCAAAAGCAGCTAGTTTTGCTACGTTATCTAAATCAATCTGGCGCGGATATACCTTCACCATGTTTTCACGTGGGGCCTCAGACTCAAGTTCTGGTGCGGTGTCGCAAGCGAACACGATACTGGGCACGCGCGTCTTTCCTGCCTGTGCGAACAGATTGGTAACCAGGCTGTCCGAGAATCCATATGCCATTTTCGCGATGGTGTTTGAAGTAGCAGGTGCAATCACCAGGGTGTGATATTTGCCGTGGTAAAACAGTTCCACCGGCACGCTGCTAGCGGTTTTATCCTGATATACACGATGCCCGGTTTCTTCTAATTGCACTTGAAAACCATACTGCCGGATGATTTCAGCCGCAGCTCTGCTAAGAAAAATATCTACATTTTGCAGCGTGCTGAGTATGTCCAGTGATTCGCGCAGATAATGCCCGGAACCGGTGATTGCCCATGCAAGACGCTGTGTTGATGCTGCTTTCAATTAAGCAAAGGGGTGTTCAATGATGATAGTTTCATCCCGCTCCGGCCCGGTCGAAACAATTGCAATTGGCACGCCGCATAAGGCTTCCAGGCGCTTAAGGTAGTTTTGCGCATTTTTTGGCAAGCCATCCCAGGTTTTCACGCCAAACGTATTTTCTGACCAGCCGCTTACTACTTCATAAATTGGAACACAACGTGCCACATCATCCGCGCCTACAGGCAGTAAATCGACCACTTTGCCATCCAGTTCGTAGCCTGTACATATATTGAGCGCATCAATGCCATCCAGCACATCCAGCTTGGTGATACATAGGCCTGTGAGCCCGTTGATACGGGCCGAACGGCGCAGTGCTGCCGCATCAAACCAGCCGCAGCGGCGCTTGCGCCTGGTCACGGTGCCGATTTCCTGACCTTTTACCGACATCTGCGTGCCTGGCGCGCCATCTGACTCAATATCCAGTTCACTAGGGAAAGGCCCGCCACCTACACGCGTGGTGTAAGCCTTGGTAATGCCCAGCACGTAATGCAGCATATTGGCGCCAACACCCGTGCCTGCTGAGGCCTGGCCTGCAATGCAGTTGCTGGAGGTCACATAAGGATAGGTGCCGTGGTCAATATCCAGCAGCGTGCCTTGCGCGCCCTCAAACAGCAGATTTTCACCTCGACCGTTAGCAGCATAAAGTTCAGCCGAAACATCCGCGATCATCGGTTTCAAAGCTGCCGCATGCAGCATGCTGAGATCGTATTGCTGATTAAAATCAACAGATTGCGCGCCCAAATAATGAGTAAGCACAAAATTATGGTAATCCATTACTTCGCGCAGTTTTTCAGCAAAGCGTTCCGGGTAAAATAAATCATAAACGCGCAAGGCACGCCGCGCGACTTTATCCTCATAAGTAGGGCCGATGCCTTTGCCTGTGGTGCCGATCTTTTTGTCGGCGCTGCGTTTGGCTTCACGCGCGATGTCAATCGCCACATGATGACTCAAAATCAGCGGACAGCCCGGGCTGACTTTCAGGCGGTTTTTCACTTCCAAACCATCTTTTTCCAGCGCGGCAATTTCGCTCAGCAAGTGGCCTGCATCCAGCACCACGCCGTTGCCGATATAGCAGTTTACCCCTGCGCGCACGATGCCGGATGGCACCAGGTTCAATTTGTAAATGCGCTGCGCATTGCCTTGCCCTACCACCAGCGTATGCCCTGCGTTATGGCCGCCCTGAAAGCGCACCACGCCTTGCGCGTGATCGGTCAGCCAATCAACAATCTTGCCTTTGCCTTCATCGCCCCATTGTGTGCCAATCACTACTACATTTTTTGCCATAATTTACTACTTTTATCAAATTTAAATATTTTTAATGTTGGGCAAGCGCCTCGATGAGCCATTCGCCATTTCGTAACACCAGCGCGCTATCGCAGTTAAGCTCGGCAGCGTTCAGCAGCACATTCGGCAGTGCCTGGATCACTATCAGGCCATCAGCACGCAACGCTTCGATTTCATTGAGCAACGCCTTGTCATTCCCTTCCGGCGCCAAAATCGCTTTAGGCTGGCTGGCTGGCGCGAGCGCAGTTACCACGCCGCGCAAATCGAGGCTAAAGCCCGTTGCCGGCCGGGCACGCCCAAACGCGATGCCGACTTCATCATAACGTCCGCCCAGCGCCAATGGCCCTGCATAACCTTGCGCATAGGCCGCAAACACAATGCCGCTGTGGTAGTGATAGCCACGTAGCTCGCATAAATCGAACGAGACATGCACGTTCAGATCACTCAATTTGCTTGCAACAGCCCGCAAATCGGCCAATGCCAGATTGATTTCCGGCAGTTCCGGCAGCACATTTACTGCTTTCTCCAGCATCGCCACATCACCGTTAAGCTCGGTCAAACTCACAAGCGCCTGCTGAATAGATTTTGGCAGGCCGGCTGCCAGATGAGCTACCGCCGCTTTGTCTTTGCTTAACAGCGCTGAGTACAGCGCCTGTTCTAAATCCGCATTGATATTGCCAGCCTTCACCAGGCTCTCAAAAATCGCGACATGGCTAAAATCAATATGCAACTCTTCCAAACCAAGCAGCTGCAAGGCTTTAATCATCAGGCGCTGTATCTCGATATCACTTTCAATACCGGCGTGCCCGAACAGCTCAGCGCCTATCTGCAATGGCTCTCGCGTGCGTGCGAGGCCATCTGGCTTGGTACGCAGCACCGTGCCCGCGTAGCAAAGGCGGGACACGCCTTGATGATTGAGCATGTGCGCATCTATGCGCGCAGCTTGCGGCGTCATATCGGCACGAATGCCCATCAGACGCCCAGTGAGCTGATCTACCACTTTGAATGTGGCCAAATCAAGGTCGTGGCCTGTGCCGGTGATGAGCGATTCCATATACTCCAAAGTGGGTGGAATCACATATTGATAGCCGTGAACCCTGAATAAATCCAGCAGCTTACGACGAAGTTGTTCGATGCGCGCAGCCTCACTGGGCAACACGTCTTCGATATATTCAGGGAGTAACCAATTTCGCATAGCCGTTATTATACTAGCAAACTTCTAAAAACGGCTTGCACCAGTAACCTAGAATTAGCGGCTTAGCAACATCAGCAACAAACCGCCAACAATTGAGATGAGGCCAACAAAACGCAACTGGCCATCTTTGAGTTCAATCATGCGCCTGAATGTTTCGCGCCAGGCTTGTGGTGCGATGAATGGCAACAGCCCTTCAAGCACCAGCATGAGCCCCAATGCCATAAGCAATGTATTGTTCAAGCGATTTCTAACCTATTTTCTGACTGACTATTTTCCGCCAGAGCTGCGCATATATTTGAAGAAATCTGAACTTGGATCTAGCACCATCACGTCTGATTTGCTTTTAAAGCTATTTTTGTAAGCTTCCTGGCTGCGGTAAAACGCATAAAACTCGGGATTTTTGCCGTAAGCATTAGAATAAATCTCGGCCGCTTTGGCGTCGCCTTCACCTTTCATCTTTTGCGCATCGCGGAAAGCTTCTGCAATAATGACTTCGCGCTGTTTATCGGCATCGGCGCGAATCTTTTCAGAGGCCGCCGAACCTTCAGAACGTAACTGGTTGGCAATACGCTTACGCTCCGCAATCATACGGTCATATACCGACTTGCTGATATCTTCTGAATAGTCAACACGTTTCAAGCGTACATCCACCACTTGAATGCCAATCTGGCGCGCTTCTTTATCCGCTCTGATTTTCATGTTTCTCATAATCGCCCCGCGCTCACCCGCAATAACATCGCGCACAGTACGTTTACCAAATTCATCACGCAAACCAGCATTTACCACTTGCGAAAGCCTGTCTTCAGCAGCGGCTTCACCGCCCTCTTTTACCGATACATAATATTTCGCGGGGTCAATAATGCGCCATTTCACAAACGAATCCACCGTCATGGTTTTATTTTCACTCGTCACAATCTCCGCAGGCTGCTCCCAATCAAGCGTCACAATGCGTTTTTCGAAATACTTTAAATCGTCCACCAAAGGCACTTTAAAATAAAGCCCTGGCTCTTTTTTAACTGCGACAAGCTCACCCAACCTGAACACCAAGGCGTACTCGCGCTGATCGACCGTAAAAAGTGACATCGTCAGCACAATCAAGGCCACAATCAACCCAATTAAACCTACTCCAATATTTTTCATCTTAACTCTCTTCTCTCAAACTCTCTTTGTGCAGACTCGCTTTGCGCAGGTTTAGCGACTGTCCCGATCGCGGGTTAATCCACGCGACTCTTCAACATTTGACTCTTCTTGCTTATTTACATTCGCAGAAGCTGTTGCCGCGCCAGAGCCTGAAGCCCTGGTCGCTTCCATTAATTTATCTAATGGCAAATATAACAAGCTATTGCCGCCTTTCTGGTCGACAATCACCTTGCTGGTGTTTGATAAAATCTGCTCTTGTGCATCCAGATACAAGCGCTGGCGGGTTACTTCTGGCGCTTTGTTGTATTGTGTCAAAATCTGCTCGAACCGACTGGCGTTACCTGTTGCTTCGCTTTCCACTTTTAATTTGTAGCCTGCTGCCTCAGCCGCCAGGCGCGATGCATTACCACGCGCTTTAGGAATCACATCATTGGCATAAGCCTGGCCCAGGTTAATTTGACGCTGGTAATCCTGGTTGGCGCGGTTCACATCGTCAAACGCCTCTTTTACCTGCTCTGGCGCTGCACCTTTTTGCCGAGAAACACTGGTAATTAATATGCCAGTGTTATAACTATCCAGAATCGCCTGCATGCGTGCAGAGGTGTCCGGCAAACCTTTCTGTAAAAGGTCATCCAGCTTACTTTTACCGACAATTTCACGAATGGCGGTTTCCGCTGCCGACATTACAGATTTATCAGTATCGCGATTATTAAATATGTAATCTTTCGCATTTTTAAGTTTGTACTGCACAGCTACTTGCATGTCGATAATATTTTCATCTTCAGTCAGCATCAGGGCTTCTCTAGGCACTTTGGTTTTACTGCCAGAACCTTCGTTGCTGCTTCGATAACCTACTTCTAATCGCCGCACTTGCTCCATATTGACTACTGTTTTTGTCTCTATTGGAAATGGCCAATGCCAGCGTGGGCCGGGCTCGGTAGTAGTCACAAATCTGCCAAAGCGTTGCACTACGCCAAGCGAGCCTTGATCGACGATATAAAAACCCGTCGCCATCCAGATTGCAACGATAATCGCCAAAATTGGTACAATCGGCACATCAACACCTTTGCCGTCCGTAGTCCGATTATTATTGTTACCGCTGTTGCCGCCACGGCCAAATAAATTATTCAACTTCTGGCTTAAATCGCGCAATACTTCGTCTAAATCAGGCGGCCCTTCATTGTTTCTTTGACCAAATACAGGCTTACGTTGACCAAAACCAGGAAACTTAATCATTCATGACTCCGAACTCAATTCTAAACATTGGATAAAACGTTAACCTTAAGCATATGCACTTTCTTCTGTGCTTAATTTTTTCAATAGCTGCTGATGCTCCAATAAAGCGAGCCTGAAAAACTCCAAACCGGCGCCAGTCTTTGCAGATACGCGCACTTTGTAGATTCTACCATATTCATCGCGCTCGAAGCCCGCCTCGTTATCCAGCCTGTCAATCTGGTTCAACAACAGAATCTGCGGCACGCTGGCTGCACCAATTTCATGCAGCACATGGTTCACTTGTGCGATCTGTGCCTCACGGTTCGTACTGGCCACATCGACCACATGCAGCAGCAGATCTGCCTGTGCAGCCTCCTCCAAGGTAGCCCCAAAAGCCTCAATCAAAGTGGTAGGCAAATGCTTGATAAACCCGACCGTATCTGAAATAACCAGCGTGCCGCCGCCGGAATGATAGTTATCACCCAAATACATTTTGCGCGAAGTGGTATCCAGCGTGGCAAACAGCTGGTCTGCCACATAGACACCCGACTGCGTCAGGCGGTTGAATAAGGTGGATTTGCCCGCATTGGTGTAGCCGACTAATGACACGGTCATGGTGTTTGAGCGCTTACGCGATTTACGCTGCATGCAACGCTGTTGCTTGAGTTTTGCCAGCTTTTCGCGCAGTTGTTTTACCCGCACGCCAATCATTCGCTTATCTAGCTCTAATTGCTTCTCACCTGGGCCGCCTCGCACGCCAATACCACCTTTTTGGCGTTCCAAGTGGGTCCAGCCGCGTACTAAGCGCGTAGATAAATGCTCTAACTGCGCCAACTCAACTTGTAGTTTGCCTTCATGGCTTTTTGCACGTTGTGCAAAAATATCTAAAATCAAACCTGTTCTATCCAGCACTTTAGCTTGCAAAAAACGCTCTAAATTGCGCTGTTGCGATGGACTTAAATCATGATTGAATGCAACCAAACTGGTCTCAGATGATTCCAGCATCAGCTTTAATTCATCGGCTTTACCACTGCCAATAAAAAGCTTTGCATCTGGCGCGCTTCGCTTGCCTTCAACCGTACCGCGCACTTGCATGCCCGCTGATGTCACCAATTGACGCAATTCATGCAGGCTTTCCGCATAATCTGAATCGCCGAAATCCAAACTAACCAACACTACCACACCATTAGATGCGGCGGTTGAGACAGATGGATTCGCTAAAGTGTTTTCGCCGTAACCAGAGGATCTAATTGACAAGCTTTATTCTTCCAAATGCTCAGGCAACGGCATGCTCACCGCACGCGCTGGCACAATAGTAGAAATGGCGTGCTTATACACCATCTGGGTTACGGTATTTTTAAGTAGAATCACGTATTGATCAAAAGAATCAACCTGTCCTTGCAGCTTGATACCGTTCACCAAATAGATGGACACCTGTACGTGTTCTTTTCTGAGAGCGTTTAGGAATGGATCCTGCAGCATTTGTCCTTTGTTGTTCATGTTGTGCTCCTTGTAGTTTTAATAAAATTGGAGTGGCTTTGCCTGAATATTATTAGTAAAAGCGCATTCTACCCTGCATATGACTATGATTGCGCCTTTTTGTTCGCTTTTCAAGTGCCTGATAAAAAATTATCGGATGTAATTTTGTATTCTGCTAAGCGCTTCCTTTTGCCCCAGCAACGCCATTACCTGGTCGATACTGGGCGATTGCGCAATACCCGTCAGCATCACACGCAGCGGCATGGCCACTTTTGGAAACTTGAGTTGATATTGCGTCACGACTGCATTAATCGCCTCGTGTATTGCCTCTGCTGACCAGTTAATCTGCGCCAGATTCTGGCTAAGTGATTGAACTGCTGGCATAATTTCAGGTGTAATATGCTTTGCAACATCTTCTGCACTGACTTGCGGCAAAGTATAAAAATAGGCAACATCGCGTGCCAATTGATTCAGATTATTAGCGCGCTCACGGTATAAAGCCAGCACGTCCTGCAATTTTGGTTGCGCCTGCGCGACAACGTCCAGCTTTTTCAGCCGGCTGGCAATATCGTCTGCAAGCACGTCAATATTGGCCTCCTTAATGTAATGCGCATTCAGCCAATTGAGTTTTTCGGTATTAAATTGTGCAGCGGATGGCGTAATATGATCCAGATCGAACCATTCACAAAACTGCTGCATAGTAAAAATTTCCGCATCGCCATGGCTCCAGCCCAAACGCGCCAGATAATTCAAGACAGCTTCTGGTAAATAGCCATCTTCATGATATTGCATTACACTCACGGCGCCATGACGCTTGGATAGTTTCTGTCCGTCATCCCCTAGAATCATGGATAAATGCGCATATTGCGGAACCGTGGCACCAAGCGCCTGCAGCATATTGATCTGGCGCGGCGTATTGTTGACATGGTCATCGCCGCGAATCACTTGCGTGATGGCCATTTCCCAGTCATCCACCACCACGCAAAAGTTGTAGGTCGGCGTGCCATCTGCGCGGGCGATAATCAGATCATCCAGCTCCGCATTGGCGATTTCGATGCGCCCTTTTACTAGATCATCCCAGGCCACTATACCCGTTTGCGGATTTTTGAAGCGCACTACCGGCGGAATATCCTGCGGAACCGCAGGAAGCGTTTTGCCAGCTTCTGGCCGCCACCTGCCATCGTAACGCGGCTTCAGGCCTTGCTGCATCTGGCTTTCGCGCAGTGCTTCCAGTTCTTCTTTGCTGCAGTAGCAATAATAGGCCGTACCATTATCCAGCATGCTTTGGATGACTTTTTTGTAGATATCCATGCGCTGCATCTGATAGAACGGGCCTTCGTCGTAATCCAAACCCAGCCAATGCATGCCATCCAGAATAGCCTGCACTGCCTGCGGGGTGGAACGCTCTACGTCGGTATCTTCGATACGCAAAATAAATTGGCCATGATGCTTTTTGGCATAAGCCCATGAAAATAGCGCGGTGCGTGCGCCTCCGATGTGCAAAAATCCGGTAGGACTAGGCGCAAAACGTGTACGAACTGTCATGTGAGATTTACTTTTAACTGAAAAGGCTTAATTTTACCATGCAATCATAATCGCTTAATCGCCAACAACATGATTAAGGAAGCACGGAATAAGTCCTCATGACCGCGACAGTGGCTTTGCAGGATGGGATGCAAGACGCCTGGCGAAGCTGAATGGTCATTTCCTTCACGAGCCGCGCAACACCGCAGACCGCCTGCAAAGCCCTGTGCCATAGGGTTGCGTTAAATTTGCGTGCTTGCTTTGTTGTGCTCCTTGGCTTTGTAGAATAACTACGACTTGCGTCGCACGCCTCGCAATCATCACAAATTTATTCGCAACGCGGTTCATGGAGACTTATTCCGTGCTTCCTTAAATTAAGCTTGATTATTCAATGATTTATTATTATATTTTCACTAATTACATTTAGTTTGATTAAAATCGCCATTCCAAATTAGTTTTCTTGCTGATGATAAATATTTTCCAACACCTGTTCGGCCCGACTTCCATAAAAAAAACCAGCAAGCGCATGGCCTGGCTGGGCGATCTGGAGGAAATGGATGACCTGACAGCATTGCAGTTTGCCAACAAACAGCTGACCCTTATACTCAACCAGGCCGGTGATGAAGATGCGCTGGGCCTACAACAGCAACTCGATTTGATTTTCGAAGTCGAGGCGCTCAATCAAGCACGCCTGGAAAGATTGTCTACACAGTTTTCCAACGTGGAGAACATGAAACCTGAGCTGGAAAATAACATCTGCGAAACCTGTTATAACTACTGCCGGCAATCCTATATTTTCCATCTTAAAGTCATCGAAAAAGTATTTAATGCCGGCCAGGCACAGCCCGAAAGCAGTATCAGGCTGGAAGGTAAAACGCCCATGCTGCTGATCGCACGCGCGCTATACACCGCCTTCAATATGGTCAAATGGCGCATGTTCAGCCAGAGCAATCCGCCGGCGAAAGTATGGCAGCAAATCAATGTGCTGTATCAGATTGCCGCGCAGCACATGCTATTGAATAATCCGGTGGAACTGTTTGACTTTTCTCCTTCGACCACGCTTGCAGCCTGTTATGTGCAAATATGTATGCTGGGGCAGCTGGGGCAAGCGAGCATGCAGAAATACCATCTTGAAATCGCAACACGCGTTATAAACGCCCTGCTTACGCGCGCGTATATCAGCAACAAATCCACACCTGAGCAATATCTGTTTTACATCGATCTGGAAAAAGATGCGCCTGCAAAGCGCATGCGCGATTTTGTGCCTAACGACAGTTACCGCTATTGGGAGCTGGATGAGCTGGAAAAACAACTATCTGTGGCGATCACCGTGTCAGACCGCGGAGAAATTCCTCAAAGTCTGGCTTTCGCAAAAATCGAAAATGCAAAAAAACTGAATGAAACGCTCAGGATTCTACTCGAGGAATGGAAAAAGAACGGTTACGTCAGGCAGCGCCGCAAAACCAAACGGCAAGCAAGTTCAAAAATGGCTAAAGTTACCGCCGGTATCGCCAACATTTGTAACCAGGTGCATCAGGCAAATCAGATCAGCAGCGGATTGCGGTTATCGCATAACGGTGCATCCCTGGAAGAACGAATAAGAGCGCATACCGTATTAAAACAAGGCAGCAGCCTTTCCGCCAATAGCGGCTCGCTCGACACCTGGATCATCACTGATGAAAGCCCGCGCGGCATGGGGACACGTGTCAACAAGTACGCCAATATCCTGGCCAGGCCGGATAAACTGATTGGATTGGTCGTAGATGAAGACTATAACAAGCTCATTCTTGGTATGATCAGATCGGTCAAGCCGACGCAGGGCAGCCAGCTGAGAGTAGGCATCCAGACCATCTCAAATCACCCGACCTGGGTGCAGTTACGCCAGATACGCGCCAACGAAACCTACGTCCATACCGAATCGGTGATCGAACCCCGCGCTGAAAGTGGTGCAAAAAACGCGGCCCCCACAGTGGATATTGGCTTGTTCTCAGGCATTTATCTGCCAATCGAAGCCGGGCTGTCAGACGCCTCGATGATGATACTGCCCAAAATCAACTACCGCACCAACAGCCACTACAGCATTAGCATGAATGGTTCAACCAAGCACGTCCTGCTTGGCGAACCCATTGAATCCCGCGATGACTGGGTCAAGGTCGCTTTTCCGGTTTAATGATTGGATTGAAGTGTTTGGTCCGCCAAACTTTCACCTTTCCAGTCGCCGCCCAGCACTTTAAACAACTCCACCGTGGCTAAAAGATTCGCTTGCCTGGCTTGGATCACCGCGAGCGAAGCCTCGTTATGTACACGCTGCGCGTCCAGCACTTCCAGATAGGCTGAATAGCCTGATTTATAGCGGTTCTCAGCCACTGAAAGTGCCTTCTTGGCAGACGCTTCGCTTTGCAGCAGGCTTTGCTCGCGTTCAGTATTTAAGCGCCTCGTGACGAGCGCATCATTCACTTCTCTGAATGCACCTTGTATCGCCGATTGGTACTGCGCCAAAGTTTGTTTTTGCCTGGCCGTAGCTTGCTCCACACGGGACTGGCGCCTGCCGGAATCGAATATCGGTAAATCCAGCCCGATTCCCAATGTCCAGACACGTGCAGCCGTTTTTAACAAATCACTGAGTTCCAGACTTTCGCCGCCATAGCTGCCGGTCAGGGTAATGCTTGGATACAGCGCAGCTTTAGCGATGCCGATTCTGGCATTTTCTGCTATCAGCGCTTGCTCGGCCTGGCGAATATCCGGGCGATTTTCCAGTAATGCGGAAGGCAAGCCAGCAGGCGGGGTGGGCGGAACCGGTAAGGTACGGATATCCGCGGCTTCTAGCTTCAAATCCAGCACGCCGGTCAGTACCGCAAGCTGATGCTGGCTTATCGCACGCAACCTTGTTAGCTCAATCAACTGCGCCTCTAAATTGCTCACCGCCACCTCAGCCTGGCTCACTTCCAGCGCGCTCGCCACACCGCCCGCAAGTCGCCTCTGATTCAAGCCAAGCGCTTCTTTACGGCTTTTCTGGTTGTCTTTGGTGACCGCGATTTGTGCATCCAAACCACGCAATTGCAAATAGTTGCTGGCAACCAGGCCTGTCAGCGAAAGTTCGACGGTTTCTTTGGCGTTTCGCGTCGCCAGGGCATTCGCCTTCGCCGCTTCTTTATTACGCTTCAGCCTGCCCCAGAAGTCAATTTCATAGGTGGTGTTAAGTCCGATGGTGTAATTGTTACGAATCGGCGATGTAAAGGTAGGAAATGGCCCGAGTTCTGTGACCTTGTTGCGCTCAGCTTTGGTAGAAAAATCAATCTCCGGCAACAGATAGGCGCCGACTTCGCGCATGCTCGCATCGGCTTCTTCAATACGCGCAACCGCGAGCTGAATATTGGTGTTGTTTTTAAGGGTGAGATCAACCAATTCATTCAGTTTTTCGTCCTGATAATGTTGCCACCACTTTCTTTGCCACTGCTTCATCACATCATTCGATGCATTTGAAACAGTATCCTCCTCGCTATATTTAGCAGGCAAATTGGGCTCAGCACGCTTGTAATCTGGGCCGACAGCCTTACAAGCGACCAAAAACAATACTAGCAACAGGCTCAAATTTTTCATGTTGCCGCCTCTTTTTGCTGCGAGCTATCGTCACCGACATGATGACGATGCACGGTTTTTCCGGACAGCCATGAGAAGAACAGCGGAATAAAAATTGTGGCAACAAAGGTCGCCAGCAACATGCCGCCAAACACGCCTGTACCCATGCTGCGGCGGGCGGCAGAGCCCGCGCCAGTGGCCACCAGCAGCGGCGTGATACCCAACACGAAAGCCATCGAGGTCATGACGATTGGCCTGAACCGTAACCGTGCCGCCTCAACCGCAGCCTGCAGCAGAGGCATGCCTTCTTCCATTTTCTGGCTGGCAAATTCCACAATCAGAATGGCATTTTTAGCCGCCAGCCCGATTAATGTGATGAGCCCGATTTGAAAGTAAATGTCGTTCGGCATGCCGCGCACAAACACGGCTATCAGTGCACCAGCCAGCGCAAAGGGTACCGCCATGATAACGGCGAGCGGCAGCGCCCAGGTTTCGAACTGTGCGGCCAAAATCAGGAACACCATGATAATAGCAAAACTGAAAGCGAACAGCGCGGCGGAACCTGTGCGCTTTTCCTGATAGGCCTGGCCTGTCCAGGCGATCTGGTAGCCTTCCGGCAAGGTTTCTTTTGCCAGCTTTTCAACCAACTCGATCGCATCGCCGGAACTCACGCCAGATGCACCGCTGCCGAGTATCTTTGCAGATAACAGGCCGTTATAGCGCTCCAGTTGCTCGGCACCGATGATACTGCTCACTTTGCTTAATGATGACAGTGGAATCATGGCGCCCGCCTTGCTGCGCACATACACTTTGCCGATATCTTCAGGCTGCATGCGGAATTGCGGTTCGGCCTGCAGCTGTACTTTATATGTACGGCCGGATTTGTTGAAATCATTTACATAAAGCTGCCCCATAGTGCTTTGCAAAGTGGCGTAAATATCAGAGATTGGCACGCCCAAAGATAAGGCTTTAGCTTCATCCACCTCAATATACAACTGCGGAACGGTGGGCCGGAAAAAGGTGTTAATTCCTGTGAGCTTCGGATTGGCACGCAGCGTGTCGACAAAACTGTTCAACACGGCCGCGAGTTTTTGCGGATCAGTGTCAATACGGCTTTGCACATAGACCTCAAAACCGCCGGCGCTGCCCAATCCGCGAATGGCGGGTGGATTAAACGCAATGGCTATACCATCCGGCTGGCCCATCCCGAAGCCAAACAGTTTACCTACAATCTGCTCGGCGGTGGTCGTACGCTCTTCCCAGTCTTTCAGCCGCACAAACATGGTCGCTGCGCTGGTTTTGTTGCCTCCGCCAATCAAATCGAAACCAATCACCGCAAATTCATGTGCCACTGCCGGGTCTTGCGCAATGCCCTTACGCACCGCCTCCGTGGTTTTCTCGGTGCGATTCAGGGTCGCGCCATCCGGCATAATCACCGCCGTGATGACATAACCCTGATCTTCAGCCGGCACAAAGCTATTGGGCACGCGGTTGAGCAATATGGCGCATAAGGCGATAATCACAGCAAACACAACTGTGCCGATAATTCTATGGTGCAACGTTAAATCCACAACGCGCGTATAAAAATGCGTAAGTTTATGGAAACCTTGATTAAATGCGTTAAAGAACGCGGATTTCTGGTGCACATTCCTCAATAAAATCGCACACAAAGCGGGAGTCAGCGTAAGCGCCACCACCCCGGAAATCACTACCGCAATCGCCACGGTGACGGCAAACTGCCGATACAGCGCACCGGCAATGCCGCCCAGAAACGCCACCGGAATAAACACCGCGCATAGCACCATCACGATCGCCACCACGGCGGCGGAAACTTGCCGCATGGATTTGATTGCGGCTTCCATCGGCTTGAGGCCTTCTTCAGTCATCAGGCGTTCGATGTTTTCCAGCACCACAATCGCATCATCCACCACAATGCCAATTGCCAGAATCATGGCAAAAAGCGTCAGCAGATTAATGCTGAAGCCGAGCAAATATAAGCCAGCGAAAGTACCGATCAGCGAAATTGGCACCGCGATAATGGGGATCAGCGTTGCGCGCCAGCTCTGCAGGAATAGATACACCACCAGCACCACCAGCACCAGGGCCTCGCCCAGCGTTTTGAAAACTTCTTCAATCGTTGCCTTTACAAAGTCGCTGGTATCGTAAGGAATGCTGAATTGCATGCCTTTTGGAAAGCGCTGTTTCAGCTCTGCCATTTTCAGCTTGATGTTGTTTGCAGTTTCCAGCGCATTGGAACCTGTTTGCAGGAAAATCGGGATCGCCACACCGGTCGTGCCATCCAGCGCTGAGCGCACGTTATAGTTTTGCGCCCCCAGCTCAATACGTGCCACATCCTTCAGGTACAGAATACCGCGCGGTCCGTCTGCCTTAATAATGATATTGCCGAACTGTTCCGGCTCCAGCAAACGCCCTTTGGCGGTGACGGTATATACGATTTGCTGGTCATTTGGCGCAGGATCCTGGCCAATTTTGCCCGCTGCATATTGCGCGTTTTGCGATTGAATCGCCTGCGCAATATCGGTGGTCGTCACGCCCAGCTGCGCCATGCGGTCAGGCCGCAACCACACGCGCATGGCGTAATCCTGTCCGCCAAATATCAGCACATCACCCACACCTTGCACGCGTTTCAGTTCATCCAGCACATTCAGCGTCGCGTAGTTGCTTAAAAACAGCCTGTCGTGTTTTTTGTCCTCCGACGTCAGCATCACCACCAGCAGAATATCGTTGGATTTTTTTTGAACAATCAACCCGTTGCGCCGCACCTCGTCCGGCAAGCGCGGCGTAGCAATGTTGACGCGGTTACTCACGTTAAAGGTCGCCTGGTCGATATTGGTGCCCACTTCAAACGTGGCGGTAATCGTCAGCGTGCCGCTGGAATCCGCACTCGAATTGAAATACAGCAAGCGCTCGACACCGCTTAGCTGCTCTTCTATCGGCGCAGCCACGGTTTTAGAGAGTGTCTCTGCGCTCGCGCCGGGGTAAACCGCAGTAATCGTCACGGTTGGCGGGGCGATTTCCGGGTACTGCGCAATAGGCAGCTTAAGTGCAGCGGCTGCGCCCGCCAATACAATGATGATAGATAAAACGCCAGCAAAAATGGGGCGGGTTATAAAAAACTTAATCATGGCTTAAAAATTTAATCATTATTGATTATTCTCAGCTATTTAGCAGATGCTCCAGGATGCAAGCTGGGAACTGATCCCAGAGCATGTGGCGCTACAGGTGCATTCGGGCGCAATTTGATTAAATTATCTACAATCACCTTGTCATTGGCCTTTAAGCCTTCCAGAATAATCCAGTCTTTACCCTTCCATTCACCCACCACCACAGGCCGCATCGTTGCTTCGTTTTTCTCGTTGGCCACATACACAAATTTGCCTTGCTCACCTGTTAAGACTGCAGTTTGCGGCACTAGAAACACGCCTTCGCGCATGCCGGTTGTCACGCGGGCGCGCACAAACTGGCCTGGCAGCAAGGTTTTATCCTTATTCTCAAATGTGGCGCGCAATTCTTGCGTACCAAGGCTGGGGTTGATTTGATTGGCGGTAAAATTCAATTTCCCCTTATGCGCATACTCGCTGCCATCGGGCAAAATCAAACTTACCTCAGACACATGTTTTGCATCCAAATGCCCACCCAGACTTTGCAGCTCACTTTCAGACAAGCTAAACCGCACCCAGATCGGTGAAACTTGAATAATGGTCGTCAATAAGCTGGTATTGGCTTGCACCAGCGCGCCTTCTGAAAACTGGAAACGCCCGGCAATGCCAGAAACCGGCGCGGTGACTTTGGTGTAAGAAAGGTTCAGCTCGGCCTCTTTGATACTGGCCTGCGCCTGCATCATGCCTGCTTGTGAGATACTGGCATCCGAAGTCGCGTTATCGTACTCGCGCTGGCTGATGGATTGTGTGGCTAACAACTCTTTTAAGCGGCTGGATTCGCGTGCGGTTTGTGTGATGCGCGCGCTTTGTCCTGCTGCCTGCGCCTTAGCTTGCGCCAGCGCGATCTGGAATGGCGCCGGGTCAATCTGGAACATCACCTGTCCGGCCTTTACCGGCGCGCCCTCTTCAAACATTTTCTTTAAAATGATGCCACCTACACGCGGACGAATTTCCACTTCGCTGGCACCTTCGGTCTGTGCAACGGCTTCCACACTCATTGGCACAGAGGTTGGCTGTACAGCAATCACGCTTACAGGCATGGCGGGCATGCTCGTCCCCGCCGGCGGCGCGGCGCGCTCTGGTTTTTTATCACATGCAGTAACGAGAATAGTTAACAGAAAGCTTATTATTATCAGTTTGGCGCTCATAAAATTATCCAAAACATGCAACTACCTACCAATTTAATCTTAAAATACCAATTAAGACAATAAGATACTTGCGTTCATTAAAGTGTTAATGCATTATATATCTGACAGTATTGTTAATGATGACAGCTTTATGGCAAAAATGGTTTAACAAAATGATTCTAACTGGCGAAATCTACGGCAAACAAACATCCAGCAAATTCGTGATGTATAACGTGCTTAAAGTCACCAAAGCCGCCATCATCCTGCAGAACATCGACAATCCTTTAAGCCTCTTCGAAACCACGGCGCAAAAACTCGTTTCTTCAGGTTATATCCGCATCAGCCAGACGCCCTACATCAATACTGCAATTACCGGCGCCAAAAAGAAAAAAGTAACCAAAAAACCTACACGTTGCCCTTATACCTTGGATTTTTTGGAAGCCCGCGCCGATAGTGAACGCCCCACTCCGGTCTTGCCAGATTTATTTACGCATTAGCCTTTAGCCGCAAATTCCGCTACACGCACACCCAACAACCGTGCGGTTTCCAGATCGCCTTTATTCACTTCGTCAGGCGATGCATCGCTTGGTGACGTCATCAGTGCGCCAGTAAAACCACCTACATAGTTCACATCGCCATGTTTGGCAGCCTTGGTGTTGGCTGGCATCAAGCCAGTACCCACCCACACGCCAGAGTGCTGCATGGCAAGCGTGATTAAATATTGAATGGTCGAGAATTTATCGCCATTCATGGTGGCAGAATTGGTAAATCCGGCAAAAACCTTGTTTTTCCATTCTTGTGTAAACCATTTTTTTGAGCTGGCATCAGCAAATTTTTTAAACTGCCAGCTCACGCTACCCATATAAGTCGGGGAGCCAAAGATAATCGCCTTTGCAGCGTCCAACTTAGTCCAATCCGCTTCAGTGATATCGCCATTCGCGTCAATCGCGATTAAATCCGCTTTTGCGCCTGCCGCAACTGCCTCGGCCTGCCTTGCAGTATGCCCATAACCACTATGATAGATTACAACGACTGATGCCATTTTTACACTCCTGTTTTTAGTGTTGAGATTGATTCAGCGCATACTATCAGTTATAGTAACTAAAAGTAAGTAGGCACCACAATATCATATAGGTACTTTATGGATACTAATGAACAAATACCACTAGAGAATCACGCATGTGCTTTTAATGCGCTATGCCCCACACGCCTGGTACTGAACAGAATCGCAGATAAATGGACAGTGCTGGTGGTGATTTTGCTGCAAGACGGTACCAAACGCTTTAGCCATCTGCAGCGCGAGATTGACGGTATCTCGCAAAAGATGCTCACGCAGACCTTGCGCAATCTAGAGCGCGACGGGCTGGTGGACAGAACGGTTTACGCCACTGTTCCGCCAAAAGTGGAATACGCCCTCACCCCGCTTGGACACACGCTAAAAGACTTACTCTATGCCATTAAAACGTGGTCGGAGGCCAATATTGAAGCGGTGCTTAGCGCACAACAGACATATGATGCGCTAAACGAAAAGTAACGCGCATTTTCGATAAAATGAATGACCTGCAAGCCAATACGCATGAGGCTTCCAGAGCATCAATTTACAGTTGCATTCGTATGGTGTTGACTTTAAATCCCCTTTGCCGCGCCTTCGGCTTGAGCGGCAGATGGAAAGCGGCGAGGACTGTTTGAGTGCTGAAAGCACGAGTTCCGCAGCCGCCCAGATGCGGCGCTAAGACCGAAGGAAACAAGCGGCAGCGGGGTGCTCTTTTATTTGGTTACTTTCTTTTGAGCAAGCAAAAGTAAAGTGACTCGCCTAGAGGCGAAAGAAGTTACTATCGACTCAATAACTTTCAGTTATTAGGGTGTTGGCTTTCAGATTCAATGTGATTCCAAAATTCATCAGAATCTAAAACTTGAGCTAAAACTTTTATACTTTCTTGGCGACTTTTAACTATATTTTTAAGAATCTCAATCTCTGGCAAATGCTTTTCACGTTGTTTATCAAGGTACTCAATTGTTTGTCTGCAACTATCAATCGAACTGAAATTAATACGTGGCAATAAATGATGATTTAGATCATTTCTATCAACAACCATTAAAGCTAAAGCTTGCTTTCTAGCTTCATAATAGGCCGTATCACTTTCAATTTTGAAACTAGTAGAAATAAACATTTCCTTTACAACCTCTGGTGAAGCATGCTCTTCATGTTCACTAAAAGTATTTTCTGTAAACTTCCCGACCAATTGACCCAAAGTTTTTACTGAAGTTTTTTCTTTTTGTTTTTCTAATTTATTGTTAACCTCACTCGCGTAGCCAGAAATCTCACCTATTGAAACTAAATACTTAAGCAAGTGTTCAGCTTGCTGAAATAGAAGCATATTTCGCCCACACTTATTTTTTACTTCTTCTTGGGCGTTCTTAAGCTCTATTTCTAAATTAGTCACGCGGTGGCCCACCCCTCAAATCATGCCCATCCGCACTATAAATCTCCACTTCCACAAAATCCCCCGGTGTTAACCCTTCGGCATCTTCCAGATATACCACACCATCAATCTCCGGCGCATCCGCTTTAGTGCGGCCAACTGCTTCGACATTACCTTCGGCATCATGCACAATCTCATCCACCAGCACGGTCTGCATGCTGCCGATTTTGGCATGCAGCTTGGCGGCGCTGATGCGCTCCTGCACCGCCATAAATCGGCTTAAGCGCTCCCGCAGAATAGGCAAAACAGCCGACTCTATCCAGTTGCGCTTCTTCCAAGAAATCGAGCAGTTGCTGAAAATCGTCTTCCGTCTCGCCCGGAAAGCCGGCAATAAAGGTACTGCGCACGGTAATATCCGGGCAGATTTCGCGCCATGCCTTGATGCGCGCAAGATTGTTCTCGCTGCTCGCAGGGCGTTTCATAGCCTTGAGAATACGCGGACTGGCATGCTGAAACGGCACATCCAGATACGGCAAAATCAGGCCATCCGCCATCAATGGAATCACCTCATCCACATGCGGATATGGGTACACATAGTGCAAACGCACCCACACGCCGAGCTCACTTAACGCTTTGGTGAGTTCCGTCATGCGCGTTTTGATTGGGCGGCCATTCCAGAAGCCGCTTCTATACTTGACATCGACACCATAGGCCGAAGTGTCCTGCGAGATGACTAAAATCTCGGAAACGCCTGCATTGACAAGGTTTTCCGCCTCATTCATCACCTCGCCTATCGGGCGGCTGACTAAATCGCCACGCAGGCTGGGGATGATGCAAAAACTGCAACGGTGGTTACAACCTTCCGAGATTTTCAAATACGCATAGTGGCTAGGCGTTAAACGTATGCCTTGCGGTGGCACCAAGTCAGTATAAGGATCATGCAATTTGGGCAGATTGGCATGTACGGCTGTCATGACTTCTTCCAGCGCGTGCGGGCCTGTCACGGCCAATACGCTTGGGTGTGCCGACTCGACCACGCCCTTTTTTGCGCCTAAACAGCCGGTGACGATGACTTTGCCATTCTTGTTAATCGCCTCGCCTATCGCATCCAGCGACTCTTCTACCGCACTATCGATAAAGCCGCAGGTGTTGACAACAACCAAATCGGAATCTTCGTAAGTTGCACCGATTTCGTAACCTTCTGCCCGCAATTGCGTAAGAATGCGCTCTGCATCCGAGCCTGCCTTGGGGCAGCCCAGGGAAACGAAACCGACTTTTGGTGCAATGGATGTAGGAGTTTTCATATAGTCCAACTATTCTAAAAAATGGCCTGCCAGCCAGATCGAGGCTACGCCGCAGGCAATCAGCACGAGCTGCGAAATGGTGGCGTGCAGTTCGGTGCGTTTATGCAGGCTGGGAATTAAATCCGCCACCGCCACATACAGCATACTTGAAGCCGCCAGACCCAAAATAGTGGGAATCCAGCCCTGCACATGGCTCAAGGCAAAATAAGCAATAGCACCACCGACAACGGTTGCAAAACTGGATACCAGATTGAAAATAAATGCCTGTTTTTTGCTGTAGCCTGAGTGCAGCAGGATTAAAAAATCGCCCACTTCCTGCGGAATTTCATGCGCGATAATCGCGATCGCCGTCACTATCCCGACTTTTACATCGACCATAAATGCCGAGGCGATCAGAATGCCATCTACAAAGTTATGAAACGTGTCGCCTATCATCACCATCATGCCGCTGCGCCCATGGTCATGCGCATGGGTGTGATGGTTTGCAGTATGCAAGTTCACCAAAGGCTGCTTCACGCTGACCGGCTTGTATTTGGTGGTGTGCGGATGCGTTTCCGGGCATTCCTCCTCGGTATGAATCGCATGTACTTCGCAATGGTCGCCATGGCAATGCCGCCATATCACCAGTTTTTCAAGCGTAAAAAACAGCAAAATGCCGAATAGCACCGTAGCTGTCATGTGCTGCACATTGCTGGCGATTTTTATCGCTTCGGGCAGAATCTCCAGAAAAACCGCCCCCAGCATTGCGCCGATGGCATAGCTGATCAGCATGGGAATAGCCGCGATACGCGCATGCAAGGCTACCAGCGCAGCACCTGCCACGCTTAAAACGCCGCCAATCAGGCTGAATATTACAATCCAGAGTAAAACGGAAAAGTTAGGAATGGTCATGAATCTGTACAGAAAAAAGTTGTAGCATTATAAACCAAGGAACCTCTGATTAAGTCCCTCATGGCGGACTTAATCAGAGGTTCTCTAACCAGATCAGCGTTGCCATGCGCCCGGTGACATTGTCGCGTCGAAATGAAAAGAAGCGCTCAGGATTGCTATACGTGCAAATGCCGCCGCCATACACCTGCGTCGCGCCACGTTCGGCAAGGCGTTGCCTGGCCAGCATGAATATGTCACCCAGCCATTTTTCGCCGTGCGGCTGAAACGCAGTTTCTGCTTGTGGTAGTTTTTTGATAAAAGCATCGCGTACTTCACTACCGACCTCAAATGCCTGCGGGCCAATCGCGGGACCGAGCCAGACTAAAATCTCACTGGGTTTGGATTGCATTTTATCCAGCGCGGATTCAATCACGCCGTCCAGCAAACCTTTCCAGCCTGCATGCACTGCTGCGACTTCTGTGCCGGCCTGGTTACAGAAAAGCAGCGGCAGGCAATCTGCCGTCATGGTGGCACAAACCACATTACGCTGATGCGTGTAGCTGGCATCAGCATCCGGTGGCGCGCAACCTGCAGTTTCTGCGTCTATCGTCAGCGTGCCGTGTACCTGATTCAGCCATACCGGTTCGCTCGGCACAAAAGGGCTCAGTAATTGGCAGTTTGCTGCAACATTAAGCGGGTCATCGCCCACATGGATGCCCAGGTTCAGCGTGTCGTATGGCGCACGGCTAACGCCGCCAACGCGCGTGGTCTGCAATGCATGCACATTGGACGGCGCTGGCCAATCGGGAACCATGAAGTCACTCTTCTTCAGCATCTAATTCGTCCTCATCGTCAAAGTCATCCCAATCTTCATCCGATTCATCGTATTCATACGGCTGGTCTTCCGGTAAGAACTCTGGGGGCAAGAACTCCGGCATGGCTTCCTCTACTACATCTTCGTGGCGCATTGCTTCCAGCAAGGCTTTCATATCAGCCGCCAACTCGATCTGCCATTCCATCGGCTGCTGAGTCTTAGGATGAATCAGCCCAAGCTTGATCGCATGCAACGCCTGGCGCTTAAAACCGGAAACCGCATCTTTCAAGGTTTGCGTCATGAGTTTATGCGGAATGATATTGCCTATGCCATAGACAGGATCGCCCAGCATGGGTGCCTTGAGGAACTGTAAATGCACGCGGATTTGATGAGTACGGCCCGTCTCAAGCACACAGCGCAAGTAAGTATGCACGCCAAAGCGTTCCAGCACCTCGTAGTGCGTCACGGCCGGCTTGCCCGTGCGGGTAACCGCCATTTTGGTACGCGCATGCGGATGGCGCCCGATGGGCTGGTTAATCGTGCCATTGCGCCAGATCTGTCCCCATACAATCGCCCGGTATTCACGCTTTACCGTGCGCGCCTGCAACTGGCGCACCAGGCTGGTCTGCGCTTCCAGTGTTTTTGCCACTACCAGCAAACCGCTGGTGTCCTTGTCCAGCCGGTGCACGATGCCGCAACGGGGAATTTCTGCCAACTGCGGGGCGTAGTACAGCAAAGCATTCAGCAAAGTGCCGCTCCAGTTGCCGGCCGCAGGGTGCACCACCAAACCGGCAGGCTTGTTGATTACCAGCAATTCGTCATCTTCGTACACAATATCCAGCGGGATGTTTTCCGGCAAAAAAGCCTGTTCCTGCGGATTGTCCTGCGGCTTCACATTCACTTTTTCGCCGCCCCACACTTTGGTTTTGGCAGTTGTAGCTTCGTTATTCAAAGTCACCAGGCCGGCTTTTATCCAGGCCTGCAAACGGCTGCGTGAGTGCTCAGGCAACATTTTCTGCAATGCGATGTCCAACCGCTCACCACCCAAATGCATTGGGATGTTAAGCGTAATATCTGTCTTCGTTTGCATCGGCTTTTTCTTTGGCATCAGTTATAATGAAACAAATTAATTTGCAGGTTTTCATTTTGAAATATATCGTGAAACGTATTTTACCGCTTTTATCCATTGGGCTTTTAGCTTTATTTATGCAAGCGTGCGCTATTTTCGGCGACCCCACTGAACTGGATGACACCAAAGGCTGGCAAGCTGAGCGCATCTACCAGGAAGGCGAAGCTAAAATGATCGACAAGGATTATGACAAAGCCATTGGCTATTTTCAGAAACTGGAATCACGCTTTCCGCACGGCAAATATGCAACCCAGGCGCAGCTTGAGATTGCCTACGCCTACTACAAAAAAGGCGATCCAGTTTCCAGCGTGGCCGCGGCAGATCGTTTCATTAAACTGCATCCCAATCATCCGAATGTCGACTACGCTTATTACTTAAAAGGCCTGTCCAGCTTTAGCGAGCGCGGCATTATCGAAAAGGCGACTGCACAGGAAATCAGCGATCGCGACCCGAAGGCGCTTAAACTCTCATTCGCTGCATTCAAAGAGCTCACCGAACGCTACCCGAAAAGCCGCTACTATAAAGACGCCACACAACGCATGGTGTATCTGGTGAACACGTTGTCTCAGCACGAAATGCACGTAGCACGCTATTACATGAAGCGTCAGGCCTATCTGGCAGCGCTTAACCGCGCCAAATATGTGCTGGAATATTATCCAAATTCTATTTCCGTTGAAGAAGCGCTTGTCATCAGTATCAGCGCTTATGACCACATGGACTTGCAGGATTTGAAAGAAGACACCCTGCGTGTGTTAAAAACCAATTACCCGCAAAATCCGATGGTAACCGGCAAAGTGACTGAGGACGAGCGCGTGTGGTGGAAGTTCTGGGAAAGCCTCTATTAAAAACTCCACTTATGGGCCTGCTTAACAAATTGCCGGGATATACCAGATCACCCTCAGGGTTTGAGTGGGTGTTGTTCAAAAAAATACCGGTGATATTTCTTCTGGGCACAGCGCCACTCGCTGCCATCATACTCAGTATTTATTTAAACAACGCCACGCTGAGCCCGGCACAGCAGAAGATCATTTACCAGTGCCTGGGGCTTCTTTTCAGCTACTGGTTCTTTGTAGGCGCAACCGCCATAGGATGCATTGTCGTCATGCTTATGAAAGGGCCTGCCTATGTGGCAGACCCTTATGAATTGCCTAAGGAAGACAAGCTGCTGGATAAATAGCCTTTATCCGAACGTCTTAGCGGGCAAAGCTCAATGCTTTTTGGCGCGCCGGCCTTTTTCTTCAATATCCTTTTTTGCTTTTAATTCAGCACGCTGTGCAGTCTTACGACGGCGCATGCTCACAATCCCCTCACCCGCTTTGCGTTTGTCCGGCTCTGCAAACGGATTATCGCCCTGCTTGAACTGAACGCGCAATGGCGTACCTGTCAGCTGGAAAGTCTTGCGAAACACGCCTTCCAGAAAGCGTTTGTAGCTGTCTTTTACACCATCCACATGGTTGCCGTGTATCACCACGATCGGCGGATTCATGCCACCCTGATGCGCGTAGCGCAATTTTGGACGAATACCCTTGCTGACCGGCGGCTGGTGCTGCGCAACCGCATCGATCAGCACACGCGTGAGTTGCGGCGTGGCCAGTTTGGCAAACGCCGCCTTGAATGCGCCGTCTACCGAAGCAAACAGTTCAGTCAACCCTTTTTTGCGAAGCGCAGAAATGTAGTGGAATTTGGCGAAATCCAGAAATTGGAGTTTGCGATCAATTTCATTTTTAATCCACTCGCGCTCATCGTCTTTCAGGCCATCCCATTTGTTAATCGCCACCACCAAGGCGCGCCCGGCATCCAGAATATATGCAGCCACGTGCGCATCCTGTTCCGTGATACCCTCTTGCGCATCCACCACCAGAATCGCCACATTGGCATCCTCAATCGCCTGCATGGTTTTTACCACTGAGAATTTTTCAATCGACTCAAACACCTTGCCGCGTTTGCGTACACCGGCTGTATCGATGATCACATAATGTTTGCCGTTCTTTTCCAGGTCGATTTCAATCGAATCGCGCGTGGTGCCAGGCTCGTCAAAAGCAATAACGCGCTCCTCACCTAGCAGGGCATTCACCAGCGTTGATTTGCCTACGTTGGGACGGCCGACGATGGCCACTCTCGGCACTTTGTTATTGTGTTTAACTTCTTCATCTTCTTGTGGCTCAGGAAAATTTTCCAGCGCCAGTTCGATCAAGTCTTTCACGCCTTCGCCATGCGCAGACGAGATAGATAACGGCTCACCAAGCCCTAACTCATGGAAATCCGCCGACACCACCGCTTTTTGCATGCCTTCGGTTTTGTTCACCGCCAGCAGCACCGGGCGCTGCGCCCTGCGCAGTTTATCCGCGATGATATATTCCTGCGGGGTAATGCCGGCGCGGCCATCCACCAGAAAAATCACGACATCCGCTTCATCAATCGCCAGCAAAGTCTGGCGTGCCATCTCTTTTAAAATGCCGCTTTCGGCGGTCGGTTCAAAACCGCCGGTATCAATCACCAGATAAGGCCTGCTGGCACCTATGCCGCGCCCGTAGTGGCGGTCGCGCGTCAGCCCGGGCAAATCCGCCACCAGCGCGTCACGGCTTTTGGTCAGGCGATTGAATAAAGTGGATTTTCCAACGTTGGGACGACCAACGAGCACGATGGTGGGCAGCATGACGAGTGGTTAAGGCCCTGTATTGGGTAGCGTGATGTTTGGCACGCTACCGTTATCTGGCTGCTGGCCTGGGTTCTGGTCGGGCAGCAGAATTGAATCATTATTGAACAGAATGCTGCGTTCAATGCTCGGTGCTTCTGGTTCGGCTGGGGCAGACCCAGTCGCGGCTTCAGGTACTGGCGCTACAACTGGTGATGGCACAGGCCGCACTTGAGTTGCAGGCGCTGACTTGATATTTTTCTCTGCAACACTGATTGCATATAAGCCGCCATCGCGCGTTTCTGCGATGAGCTGTGTAGAAGCCGAACTGGGAACAAGCGACATGACAGCATTGCTATCCAGTTTGATCCGCGCGGCAAACTTGCCTTCATCCCGCGTTAAAAAGTGTACATAGCCTTCCAAATCACCCACCGCAATCACGCTGCCCATCGGTAACGGCGCTGTCAGGCGGCGATTTGCCAGCGCGCCCTGGCGCCAGAAAGTTTTACCCGTAGCGTAATCCAGTGAATAAACCGCACCCAGCGTATGCGATACAAATATCTTGGCATCCTCGGCATTTAACCCGCTATAGCTGGAAATGTCCCGGTTCCAGACAACACGGCCATTGGTGCGATCTACCGCTGCAATTTTGCCTTGATACGCTACGGCATACACCAGCGGGCCGTCCACCACCGGCAGGCTGGTGATATCGGCGATACGTTCGATTTCAGTGACGCCTTTGGGTTGCGCGACGGTGGCCTCCCATAGCAGTTTGCCATTGTCTGCACGAATCGCAACCAGTTTCCCCCCCGCAAAACCCGCGTATACAGCACCGCCATCCACCACGATGCCCACGCTGCTTCTTAAAATCAGTGCCGGATTAATGCGCTCATATACCCATTTTCGGCTGCCATCGGTCGCGTCAAGACCAAAGATACGGTTATCCCCGGTACGCACGATGACCATGCCATCAAAATAGCGCGGCACGCTCAGAATCTCGCTGGTAACTTTGGCTTTCCAGAGCGGTTTTCCTGCAGCGTCATACGCATGGACGTTACCTTTATTGGTACCTACCAATATAATGCCGGCACCAATCCCGACACCGCCGCTGACCGGCTCGCCCACTTTCACGCGCCATAGTTGGCGGCCGTTGGCAATATCCAGCTTTGCGATCTCGCCTGCTGCGTTAGCCGCATACACTGCGCTGGAATCCAATGCTGGAGTGTAATCGTACCTTTCTGTTTTTCCTACATTGCCGGACCAGTCAATTTTTGCAGTATAGGTTGGCGTGATCTCCTCCAGCACCGCCGGCGGATTGGGTGGCTCGCGGCCAAATATCTTATCGGAAAGATCTGACCTTAACTCCGTGAGCGTGCTGCACCCTGCAAGCAGTGCAAAACCAAAAATCAGGAAAAATCGAAACTGTTTTAAATGACTCATAAATTCCGGCAATCAGTTCACATCAAAGGTTGGATTAAACACCCAGCGACTCGAGCTTTTGCTGTGTATATTGATGCATTCTGCCCTGGCTATCCAGGTTTTCCAGTGCGGTTTGGTAGGCTTTTTTTGCTTCCGCATTTTTGCCTTGCGCCAGCAGGACATCGCCTTGCAGGTTTGCCTTTAACCCCTCATAACCCTTGTCGTTAATTGCGGCGAGCACTTTTTGGGCCTCATCATAATTTTTTTCTTCAAATAGAATGCCGGCCAGCTGCAGGCCAGCAATCGCCTGAACAGCGCTTTCCTTTGCGTTTTTAACTGCCCATGTAAGCTGCGCTTTGGCGCTTTTGCTGTCATTCGCGGCGAAGTTGGCTTTGGCTGCAAACACCGCTGCGCGGCCGGCGTAAGGCGTGCCTTTAAAATCCTCCATCAACTTGGCAGATTGCGCTTTGATTTCGGCGGTTTTGGCCAACTCGGTCACGACCAAGGTCTGATATAAACCGGAAGCCTCAGCTGCTTTTTTATTCTGAAACCAATGATAGCCCTGCCAGGCAGAATAGGCGATCAGGGCAGCCAATACCAGATTGGTGACCATGCTGCCGTTCTTTTTCCACCATGCTTTGAATTCGTCTAACTGCTCCTGCTCTTCTAAATCGTATGCCATGCTTTTCTTTCTAACTAAGTTTTCTATCTCAAAATTCTAAGCAGCTTTCCGGCCTGGAATTGCATTTAACAACTGCTGCGTGTAGGGCTGTTGCGGTGCATGGTAAATGTCTACCACCTTGCCCTGCTCCACAATCTTGCCTTGATGCATCACTACCATTTCGTCGGCAATATGCCGCACCACGCGCAAATCGTGGCTGATAAAAATGTAGCTCAGATTCATCTCCTGCTGCAACTCCTTGAGCAACAGTAATATTTGCGCCTGCACCGAGACATCCAGCGCGGAAACCGGTTCATCACACACTACCACCTTGGGCGATAGCACTAAAGCTCGCGCAATGCCGATGCGCTGCCGTTGTCCGCCAGAAAACTGGTGCGGGTATTTTTGTGCATCTGCCGCTTCCAGCCCCACACGCTCCAGCATCTGCTGCACTTTTTCTTTCTGCTCCGCAGCACTGCCCAGACCGTGAATCAGTAAGCCTTCAGCTACGATTTCGCCTACCCGCATACGCGGATTCAGCGATGCAAACGGATCCTGAAATACCATTTGCAAATACTTACGCACATCACGTAGTGCCTGACCGCTGAGTTTGGCAAGGTCTTGCCCTTGAAACAGCACTTCGCCGCTATCAAAAGGGTGTAATTGTAACAGACAACGCGCCAGCGTGGATTTACCGCTGCCAGATTCACCCACTACCGCAAGCGTAGAACCCGCCCTCAATGCAATGCTCACATCGTCGAGCGCCTTGATTTGCGTACTGCCAAAGCCAAAGCGCCCGCTGCGCTGCTGAAAGGTTTTAACCAGATGATTCGCCTGCAGGATAATATCGCTCATGCCGCAGCTTTCTTATCGTTCAGCCAGGCATAATCAATCGGCTTCAACTGCTTTTTACCTTCAGCATCCGGCACGCAGGCCAACAAGGCCTTGGTATAAGGATGTTTTGGCTTATGCAGCACTTCATTTTTGGTGCCGGCTTCCACTATCTCGCCACGGAACATCACAATCACGTCATCCGCGATATCCGCCACCACGCCGAAATCGTGCGTAATAAAGAGCATCGCCATATTCATGCGAGTTTTCAGTTCGTCCAACAGTTGCAGAATCTGTGCCTGTACCGTCACATCCAGCGCAGTGGTTGGCTCGTCGGCGATCAGCAACATGGGTTCGCACGCAATGCTCATGGCAATCATCACGCGCTGGCGCTGCCCACCGGAAAGCTCGTCTGGGTAGCTATTGGCGCGCTCGATCGGGATGCCGACCTGCTGCAATAGGCTCTCTACTCGCAACTTAAGACCGGAACCCTTCAAACCCAAATGTGCGGTAAGTGATTCGCCTATTTGATAGCCGACCGTCAGGACCGGATTTAATGAAGTCATCGGCTCCTGAAAAATCATGCCGATTTTCGCGCCGCGTATGCCCTGCATGGCTTTATTATCAAGGCGCATAAGCGCTTGCCCCTGAAACTGTATACTCCCTTGCGCTTGCAGCTGCGACGAAAGCAAACCCATGATGCTGAGTGCAGTCAGGCTTTTGCCGCTGCCAGATTCGCCCACGATACATGTGGTTTTGCCTGCCGATAACGACAGCGAAACATTGTTCACCAAGAGGCGCTCCAGCGCATTTTTGGGTGTAATGCTTAGGTTCTGAATATTTAAGATTTCGGGCATTATCTATTCGATATTATAAACAATCGTCACTACCACCCGCGCCATTTTATCAATGGTCGATTTATCATAAACGCCGCCGTAGCTGTTGTCGCTGTCTTCTCCGCCACCCACAGGCAGGATATAGAATGCGCCTTGCGAGGCCGATTTCATGACACCCACTTTCACGCCGTCCTGCTTTACAAACTCGGTGGCACGCGTGCGGGCATTTTTGGTGGCGTCCGCAATCAGCGACATTTTGATTTCTTCCAGATTGCCCACCAGATAATTCGGCGGCTGCGCGGTGACCGGATGATTATCCGCACGCAATTGCAGCAAGGCCTTGTTGGCCTGCGTGATTTTGGCTAAATCCCTGCTCGCAACACGAATGCTCTGGCTGCCGTCATAGCCGTTACGTACTTGGCGCGGAGTGTCTTTAATAAACACTTCGTCATAGTGGTCGTAAATGTTTTCAACATCCACCGTAATGCTGTCTTGAGGCAGCCCCTGTTTCACCAAGAAATCTTCCAGTACTTTGCGCTCGGCAGCCAGTTTTTGCAGGGCGCCGCGCTGTGTGGCATCGGTCACGGCGATATTGAGCGTCCATTCCGCACTATCCGCCCTGATCGGCTTCTCGGCCAAGCCTTTGACGGTGATGGACTGCTGTCCGGAAACCGCGCGCTTGGCCTGCACGCCCAGAATAAACGCGGCAGTCGCCATGCCGATGGCCAGCAACAAGCCCAGCACGACGATGGCTTTTGAAAACTGATTTTGCTCGTTCATGTTGGTTCCCCTACCTGGTTTGCAACTTCCATCAATTTGCAGCGCACCTGCTCACCCCCTTGCAATAACGGTTTCAGCGAAATCTCACTCGCCGCCGCCTCGTCATCGCCCAAAATCGCCGCGTAGCGTGCGCCGCTTCTGTCTGCCTTTTTCATCTGCGATTTAAAACTGCCGCCGCCCGCATGTAATACCACGCTTAAACCCGCACTGCGCAAGGCTTCTGCGGCAGAAAAAGCCTGTTTTTCTGCCAATTCGCCAACGTTCACTAAATATATGTCCGGCGAATCGGTTGCAGTCGCTCCATATTCCTGCATTAATAGGATCACGCGCTCCAGGCCAATGCCAAAACCGCATGCAGGTGTAGGCTCGCCGCCAAGTCGCTCTATCAATGTGTCATAGCGCCCGCCGGCTGCGATCGTACCTTGCGCCCCCAGCTTGGTGGTCACCCATTCAAATACCGTGCGATTGTAATAATCCAGCCCACGCACCAACCTGTTATTGATGCTGTAAACCACGCCAGCATCGCTTAGCAATTGACACAGTTTTTCAAAATGCGTTCGGCTCGCTTCGTCCAGACAATCCATCAATTTTGGTGCAGCTTCGCACATGGCCTGCATGCGCGGGTTTTTGCTATCCAGAATGCGTAGCGGATTGGTATACAGGCGGCGTTTAGCGTCTTCATCCAGCAATTCCGCATGCTGCTCAAAGTAAGCGATGAGCGTATCACGATACGCTGCGCGTTCATGCGCATCACCGATGCTGTTGATTTGAAGCTCAACATCGGCAATACCCAATTCGCGCCATAATCTGGCCAGCATGACGATTTGCTCGGCATCCACATCGGGCGACTCAAACCCAAACGCTTCAACCCCAATCTGGTGAAACTGGCGCTGGCGGCCTTTCTGCACGTTCTCGTGCCGGAACATCGCGCCGTTGTACCATAAGCGTTGCGGGCCGTTATAAGTCAGGCTATGCTGAACCACCGCCCTAACGCAACCTGCAGTGCCTTCCGGGCGCAGTGTGAGTTTATCGCCATTCAGCTCGTCTTCCCACGCATACATTTCCTTTTCGACAATATCGGTATGCTCGCCTACGCTGCGAACAAACAAATCCGTGGTTTCCACCAGCGGCAAGCGGATATTGTTGTAGCCATATTGCGCCAGTACGCGTCTGGCGGTGTCTTCAAGCTTGAACCACAGCGGCGTGGCTTCTGGCAGAATGTCGTAAAAGCCTTTAATGGATTGAAACTTTTGATTCATTTTTATTTTAATTAACTGCTGAAATTGGAATGGTTTTTTGGGTTAAATTAGTACGGAGCTTGCCGCCCTCTGCATAGTTTTTTTGCACATAAGCTTCAACAATCGCCTGGAATTCCTGCGCAATATTGTCGCCTTTCAGCGTCACAGTTTTCTCGCCATCTACAAACACCGGTGCAACCGGCACTTCACCCGTGCCCGGTAAACTGATACCAATATTCGCCAATTTGGATTCGCCCGGCCCATTCACCACGCAGCCCATCACCGCCACGCTCATATTCTCCACACCCGGATAGCTTTTGCGCCAAACCGGCATTTGATTGCGCAGATAGCTTTGAATCTGCATAGCAAGTTCCTGGAAATACGTGCTAGTAGTACGCCCGCAACCTGGGCAGGCTGTCACCAAAGGTGTGAATGAGCGAATGCCCATGGTTTGCAGAATCTCCTGCGCGACGACGACTTCCTTGGTGCGCGATTCTTTGGGTTCCGGCGTGAGGCTGACACGGATCGTATCGCCAATGCCCTCCTGCAACAGCAATGACAGGGCTGCCGTCGAAGCCACGATACCCTTGCTGCCCATGCCCGCTTCGGTTAAGCCCAGATGCAACGGGTAATCGCAGCGTTTGGCCAGCTCGCGATACACTTTGACCAGATCCTGCACGTTGCTGACTTTGCAGGAGATGATAATCTGGTTAGGCTGCAGGCCAATATCCACGGCCTGCTGCGCACTTTCGAGCGCCGATTGAATCAGTGCCTCGCGCATCAATTCATCGGAAGATACTGGATTAGGCGATTTGCCATTGTCATCCATCATCTGTGCCATTTTGGCTTGGTCCAGGCTGCCCCAGTTGACGCCGATGCGCACTGCTTTTTTATATTGAATGGCAGTTTCTATCATGGCGGCAAACTGCTCATCACGCTTGGAACCCTTGCCCACATTACCAGGATTGATGCGATATTTGGCCAAAGCTTGCGCGCAATCTGGATAAGCGCTTAACAGCTTGTGGCCGTTGTAATGAAAATCGCCCACCAGTGGCACGTTACAGCCCAGCGTATCCAAACCAGCGCGGATATTAGCAACCTGGGCAGCTGCTTCGGGTGAATTGACGGTAATACGCACCACTTCGCTGCCTGCCTGCCACAGCTCAAATACTTGCTGAATGGTAGATTTTGCATCGGCGGTATCGGTGTTGGTCATGCTCTGAACAACCACCGGAGCCGGCGCAGTGCCTTGCAAACCGCCGCCCACAGGCACGTGGCCTATCATTACTTGTAAAGAATTGCGCCGCATATTTAGGAACCTCTGATTAAGTCCCACATGGCCGCGACAGCGGCTTTGCGGGATGAGATGCTAGAAAAACGACGAGTTGAATGGTGATCCCCTTCACGAGGAGTTTGACAACGCAGATCGCCTGCAAAGCCTTGTCCCATAAGGGTTGCAACAAATTTGAGTGCTTGCTTTGTTGCACTCCTTGGCTTCGTAGAATAACTACGACCTGCGTCGTGCGCCTTGCAATCATCTCAAATTTGTTAGCAACGTGGCTCATGGCGGACTTAATCAGAGGTTCCTTGCTACTCGAGTCTGATACGTGCGACATTTTGGCGCGAATGCGGCGCCAGATTGACCGGTTTGCCATTCATGCTGATATTGGTGGCACCCGCATTACCCACCACCACATCGACCGGTAGCGTCACCTCGACGCTTTCGCGGCTGCCGGCAAATATCGTTTTATTGAAAATTTCTTTGCCAGTTGCATCAACCACGCTTACCCATGTTTCTTGGCTAGCATTAAATTCCAGCTGGGACATGCCTATAGCCGCGGGCGGAAGCGTTTCAGCCGGCACAGGGTTCGGCGCTGGCGGCAGGTTCGCAGCCACCGGATTATTCACATTCGTATCTGCGGGAAGCGCTGCAGGCTCAGCCGTAACCGCTGCGCCAGTTTCTGCGGGTGGTAAATCCAGCGTGGTCACATGCTCTGGCGAAGCTGTACGCTCTGCAGCCGGCAGCGCAGCCTGCGGCAAGGGCTCCACACTGCTCTGGGTGGTTGCAGGCTTAGCCGGGCTGGGTTTTTCAATATAACTCTGATAAAACAGCCATGCCCCCAAACCCGCCAACAAGATCAGGCCTGCCCAAAGATAACGCCCAGTTTTCGGCTTGTCGTAGCGGGTCACTTTCATTCTTGAAGTGGGCTTTACAGTAAACTCATGCGGCACGCTGTTTGGTGCAAGCACGCTATACGCATCCAGCAGAGGTTCCATGTTGATTTTAAGCAGCTTCGCATAATTGCGGATAAACCCTCTGACAATGGTCGGCTCCGGAAGCGCTGAAAAATTATCTGCCTCGATCGCTTCAATTTGTTTGGGACTCAATCTGAGCCGGCTTGCGATATCCTGTACGGTCAAGCCCTGATTTTCGCGCGCCGAGCGCAAAGCGCCGCCACAGCGGGAAAGCTTATAGGTGCTATGTGCAGGCTGATTCAACTCTTCCGGCTGCGTGGATACGTTCTGTGTCATTTCCGGTTTCAGGGTGGGTTCTTTGGGTTTACGCGCCATAATGTCACCTTAGTTTATAGCCTCATGTCGGTTACGTACCGCTATTGACCGCTCAACAGCAATCGCGTTTGCTCAGAATCAGGATATTGTTGACGCAACTGCAGCGCATAGCTGGCGATATTGTCCTTGCCGCCCAGTACGCGCTCGATTTTAATCCCCAGCCATAAAGTCTCGGCACTGGGTGATGACAGCAGCGCATTCTGCAATGTTTTTTGCGCGGTTCTTGCATCGCCACGCTTGTATTGCAATTCGGCAAGCTGAGTAGCCGCAGAGTGTGTGAGCGGCTGAATTTGCAGCGCCTTGTTGAGATATATTTCTGCATTTTTGACATCGTTCTTACGTGCCGAACAGATGCCAGCATTAGCGTAAGCTATGTTCGGTGTAGCATACAGCGGGTTTTTAACCGCCTCTAAAAAATGCGTGATGGATTCATCGTAACGGCTGCGCGAGCATAAAAAACTGCCATAGTTATTATGTGATTCCGAGCTGTTAGGCTGAATCTGAATGGCTTTTTTGAAGCTGGCATCTGCTTTCGCATCCTCGTTCAACGCCGCATGCACCAGGCCCAAGCCGTTGTAAGCCTGTGCATAATCCGGGTCAATCTGAATCGCATGGTTAAACTCGGCCAGCGCGATTTCCAGTTTATTCTGCTGATAATACGCCGCTCCCAAATCGGTATGCGCACGTGCACGCGCAGTGGTTTTGGTTTCTCCGTAGCCGTCGGCACCGCCCTGCGGGCTTGTAGCGCAGGCGCTGATTAAAGCCGTCGCTACCACAAGCCCGCTGAATCTGATTAAAGTTAACTTCATGCAACCGCCTTTATTGGAATTTTCATGCTACGTTTGGTTTTATCTAACACCTTGCCTGCCAGCTGGCCACAAGCGGCGTCTATATCCTCACCGCGCGTTTTACGCACGGTCACCACATAGCCCGCCTGCATTAAAATATCACGGAATACGCGGATGTGGCTAGGTTTAGATGTTTCGTATCCGCTGTTAGGAAACGGGTTGAACGGGATTAAATTGAATTTGCATGGCACGTTTTTCACTACATCAAGCAACTGGTGCGCATGCTCAACCGTGTCGTTCACGCCATCCAGCATGACGTATTCAAACGTCACAAAGTCGCGCGGCGCTTTCACCAGATAACGCTCACAAGCGGCCATTAATTTTTTAAGCGGATATTTTTTATTAATCGGCACAATCTCGTCGCGCAGCGCGTCGTTAGGCGCATGCAGGCTCACGGCCAGCGCGACAGGACAGTCTTCTTTGAGCCTGTCCATCGCCGGCACGATGCCGCTGGTAGAAAGCGTCACGCGGCGGCGGCTTAAGCCATAGGCGCTGTCATCCAGCATGATCTGCATCGCGGTCACGACGTTATCATAATTGGTCAACGGCTCGCCCATGCCCATCATGACTACGTTACTTATAATGCGCTCACTTGCAGGCAGCATGTCATAGCCGTCAGATTTTCTTAGCGATTCATTCGCCAGCCAAAGCTGGCCGATGATTTCAGAAACACTCAGATTGCGGTTAAAGCCTTGCCTGCCCGTACTGCAAAATGTGCACGCCAGCGCACAACCCACCTGACTGGAAATACACAAAGTACCGCGATCATCCTCGGGAATAAACACCGTTTCAATACTATTCGCTGTATCCGTGCCGCCTTTATTATTTACATCTATGAGCCATTTGCGCGTGCCGTCATCAGACACCTGTTCCAACTGCACCGTCGGCGGTGAAATTTCTGCCTCGATTTGCAGTTTTTCTCGTAAACTTTTCGCAATGTCGGTCATCTGCGCAAAGTCATTCACGCCAAAATGGTGCATCCATCGCATCATCTGCTTGGCGCGAAACGGCTTCTCGCCAAGCCCGACAAAGTACTCGGCGAGTTGTGTCCGATTGTAATCGAGTAAATTAACCAAAGAAGTATTTAATCTCAATCGCAGCATTCTCAGCAGAGTCCGAGCCATGTACCGCATTCGCGTCGATGCTCTCGGCAAAGTCCGCGCGGATCGTGCCTGGCGCCGCTTCTTTCGGGTTGGTAGCGCCCATCAGCTCACGGTTTTTCAATACTGCGTTTTCACCTTCAAGCGCCTGAATCATCACAGGGCCAGAAATCATGAATTTCACGAGATCATTGAAAAAAGGACGCGCTTTGTGCACTGCGTAAAAGCCTTCTGCTTCAGCCTGCGTGAGATGCGTCATTTTCGCTGCAACGATTTTCAAACCAGCGTTTTCAAAACGGGTATAAATTTTACCAATCACGTTTTTTGCCACTGCGTCTGGTTTGATAATGCTAAGGGTACGTAAAAATAAATATTTAAATGAACTACTTAGAAAGGCACGCACTTTAACATTTTTAGCAGTTTTTATAAACCATCAATTTGTAGCAAAATTGTAAGTCAGCAGCCAAAATTGTGGCAAAATCTGATGTTATGAATTCCAACATCGCCGACACCAAAACAGTAATGGCCACCTGCCCTGCCTGCGGCTTACTGTGTGACGATGTGCTGGCTGAGAATAATCAGAATAAAATCAGCGTGTTGGCGAATAGCTGTGCGAAAAGTATCGCGTTTTTTGAGCAATCTATCGTCGATACCACGCCTCAAATTTCTGGCAAACCCGCCACTTTGGCACAAGCGGTTGCAAAAGCCGCGCAAATACTGAAGGCAGCACAAAAACCATTATTTGCAGGGTCGAGCACTGATGTGCAAGGCTTTAGGGCCATTTATCATTTGGCACAAAAAACCAATGCTACCCTGCAACACATGAACGCAACCAGCTCGCAACGCAATCTGCGCGTGCTGCAAAGCAGCGGCTGGCAGATGACGACGCTGACGGAAGTTAAAAACCGTGCTGATGTGATGGTGTGCATTGGAACGGATATTGTGACGCACAATCCGCGCTTTTTTGAACGCTTTATTCAGCAAGACGGCATGTTTATTGGCGCTGAACAACGCGAGATTATCTTTATTGGCGAAAATATTCAAAAAAACGATGCCCCCCGATTTAAGCATTCGAGGGCAGGCCTGGGGGGCACGTCCCTATTGGCTTGCCGGGCAGTTGATTTGCCCGTAATCACACTTGCCTTGCGCGCTCTAGTGCTTGGTAAAAAGCTAATAGCAACACAAGTTGCGGGCGTCAACACCAGCGATTTACAAACGGTTGCCGATAAACTGAAACAGGCCAAATATGCCGTGCTGGCCTGGGTGGCGAAAGATCTGGATTTTCCGCATGCCGAACTGAGCGTGCAGAATATCACTGAAATCGTTGCCGCGCTAAACCAATCATCTCGTGCAGCCGGTCTTCAGTTGGGCGGCAGCGACGGCGACACCAGCATAAATTATGCAAATACCTGGCTGAGCGGTTTAACCTTGGGCGATAATCCATCCATTCAGCATGACGCCGTTGTTTGGGTAAACAGCTTTAGCCCGGAAAAAAATCCGCCTGATTCAGGCCTGCCAACCATTGTATTAGGCAACCCGAACAGCCGGCCTGCTTCCGAGCCCGATGTATTTATTCCCATTGCCACGCCAGGCCTGGATTGCTACGGCATGCTATTCAGGGTAGATGGTTCCGTCACGCTGCCGCTGAAGAAACTGCGCGAAACAGGCTTGCCAACGCTAGGTGATGTCATTAGTCAAATTGAGGGGCAGCTCGGATGATTACGCTGCTTAAAAACGGTAAATTGTACGATCCCGCACACGGCAAGGATGGCGTGGTACAGGATATTTACATCCGCGACGGGCACATTATCAGCAAACCAGATGCTCACGAAAAAATCACACAGGCCTACGACTTGACAGGCAAAGTGGTGATGTCAGGCGCGATCGACATGCACAGCCACATTGGCGGCGGCAAGGTGAATATCGCGCGCATGATGCTGCCGGAGTTTCAGGAAACGAAAAACTACACCGAACCTGAAGCGCATATCTGCACGCCCCATTGCAGCCACAATGCCACGCCCAGCACGACGGATACAGGTTTCCGCTACATTGAAATGGGCTATACCTCAGCGTTTGAGCCTGCGATTTTGCCGATCAACGCTCGCCATGCGCACCTTGAAATGGGTGATACGCCGATGATAGACAAAGGCGGCTACGCCATGCTGGGCAATGACGATTATTTTTTGCGGCTTTTAAGTAACAAAGCTGACCAGAAAGCCATTAACGACTATGTGGCGTGGACGCTCGCGGCGACGCAAGCCATTGGCGAAAACAATATCCACTACCAGGTTTCGCCACGCGAGATTCTAAAAAGTCTAAGCACTGCGGTGCATCAACTGGGCATCGCCAAACCGTTGCACGTGCATTGCAACAACCTGGGCGCGGCAGGCAACTTTGAAACCACGCTTAACACCATGGGCGCGAGCGATGGTGTGCCCATGCACCTCACGCACATCCAGTTTCACAGTTATGGCGCTGAGGGCGATAAAAAATTCTCGTCCGCCGCCGCGCAGATTGCCGAAGCGCTCAATAAAAACAAGCACATCACTGCCGATGTCGGGCAGATTCTATTTGGGCAAACCGTCACGGCATCGGGCGACACCATGATGCAGCACTTGAACGCAAAACACGCCAACCCGAAAAAATCCGTCATAATGGACATTGAATGTGATGCGGGCTGTGGTGTGGTGCCGTTCAAGTACCGCGACCAGAATTACGTCAACGCATTGCAATGGGCAATCGGCCTGGAGCTATTCCTTTGCGTAGAAGACCCTTGGCGCATCTTTTTGACTACCGACCACCCGAATGGCGCGCCATTTACCAGCTACCCGCATTTGATTCGTCTGCTCATGGACAAAACCTTTAGAAACGAAGCCTTTGCTAAGTTGAATCTGGATGCGCAAGCCATGAGCAATCTCACATCGCTCAACCGAGAATACAGCCTGTACGAAATCGCCATCATGACGCGCACCGGCGCAGCCAAACTCATCGGGCTAAGCGACCGGGGGCATTTAGGCATCGGCGCGGCTGCGGATATTACCGTGTACACCGACCAGCCTGACCGTGAAGCCATGTTTAGCAAACCTGATTATGTATTCAAAGATGGTGAGCTCGTGGTGAAAAACGGTAAAGTGGTCAAGGTGGTGTGGGGCGCAACGCATACCGCCAAACCTACATTTGACATAAACGTAGAAAAAGGTTTAAGCGAATATTTTGAAAAATACCATACGATTCAATTAGATAACTTCAAAATTTCAGATGATGAAATCACTCAGGATGGGCGTGGAAAAGTGATAACGCACACCAACAAACCATGATCATTAACGGCATAAAAATTGACGACACCTTTGCCGAGGCATTCAACATGCGCGGCACGCGCGCGCTCATCACCGCGCAGAACCTCAAGTGGGCGTATCACGCGGCCAACGCCATGACAGGCTTTGCCACCAGCGTGATCGGCTGCGGGGTAGAGGCTGGCATTGAGCGCGAATTATCAGCCGAAGAAACGCCGGATGGCAGGCCCGGAGTGAGTATTCTGATGTTCGCCATGGGCAGCAAAGTGCTCATGCAGCAGCTGGAAACCCGCATGGGGCAATGCATACTCACCTGCCCGACCGTAGCCGCGTTTGCAGGCATCGAGAGTGAAGACAAGATCAATCTGGGCAAACATCTGCGCTATTTTGGTGATGGCTACCAGACCTCGAAGCTGATTAACGGTATCCGTTACTGGCGTATCCCAGTGATGGATGGCGAGTTTCTAACGCAGGAAACTACCGGCATGGTGCGCGCGATTGGCGGCGGCAATTTTCTCATCCTGGCGACTTCCCGGCCTGCCGCGCTGGCTGCTGCAGAAGCGGCAATCGAGGCCATGAAACAAGTACCCAATGTGATCATGCCCTTCCCGGGCGGCGTGGTGCGCTCCGGCTCCAAGGTGGGCAGTAAATACCCCAAAATGTTCGCTTCGACTAACGATGCCTTCTGCCCCACCCTGAAAGGCATCGTGAACACAGAGTTAGATGACGATATTGAATCGGTGATGGAAATCGTGATTGACGGCCTGACTTTCGAGGACATCGCCAAAGCCATGAAAACTGGCATAGAAGCCATTTGCCAGCTGGAAAACAGCGGCGTCAAACGCATCTCTGCGGGCAACTACGGCGGCAAGCTGGGGCCGCACCTGTTCAGACTGCATGAAATTCTAGGCCATAAATCATGAGTGCACTTACCTTTACACTCAAGCACACCATCAACCACAGGCTGGATTGTCGCCGCCTTACGCCGGACGGTTTGGCGGGCTTAAACCTGCAGCAGATTCTGCAACTGAAGCTATCCCCGCAACATAACTCACCTCAAGTGGCTGATTTTTTTGAAGTTTCCGGGAATGACACTGAAAATATTATATTTAGAAACTGCAAACAACTTGATTACATCGGCCACAAAATGTCGCATGGCAAGATTACCGCCGAGGACGATGCTGGTGATTTTTTAGGCGCGCAAATGCAGAATGGAATCATTTTGTGTAAAAAAAATGTCGGCGACAGAGTCGGCGACAGCATGCGCCGCGGCCTCATTTTAATTAACGGCGATGCGGGCGATTACTGTGGCAGCCGCATGATAGCCGGCACCATCGGCGTGTTTGGCAGCGTTGGCAATTACGTTGGTTTTAGCTTGAAACGCGGCACCATCCTGCTGAAAAACAAGCCTGCTTTACACGCTACCATTCAAAACTGCGGCACGCATACCCTGCCGTTTCTGGCGCTGTTATTTCGCTCTTTCAGGTCACTTCCGACAGCATTCAACCAAATCCAGACCAACCGCGTACAGCGTTTTGCGGGCGATTTGGCATGCAGCGGCAATGGTGAGATTTTAGTCATTTCGTCTTAAGTAACGCGAGTGCTAAAATAGCACTTTGTTCGATTGACTTTGCAACATGCCCAAATACCTCACCGCCGCGCTGTATAAATTCGTTAGCCTGCCCGATTACAAAGCCTTGCAAGCGCCCATACTGGCTGAATGCCAAAAACACAACATCAAAGGCACGCTCTTGCTGGCTGAGGAAGGCATCAACGGCACCATTGCTGGCCTGCCGGATGACGTTCACAAAGTGCTTGATTACTTAAGGCAGGATTCTGTTTTCAAACAACGGTTTGCCAATCTGGAGCACAAAGAATCCTACGCCGATGAGCACCCATTTTACCGCATGAAGGTGAAGCTGAAAAAAGAGATCGTCACCATGGGCGTGCCGAGTGTGAATCCCAATAATACGGTTGGCACTTATGTCAAACCTGAGGACTGGAACGCGCTGATTTCAGATCCAGACGTGGTTGTGCTAGACACGCGCAATGATTACGAAGTGCATATCGGCACATTCAAAGGCGCAGTTGACCCAAAAACAACGACATTCCGCGAATTCCCAAAATTTGTCGAACAAAACCTGGATAAAGCTAAAAATAAAAAAGTCGCCATGTTCTGCACAGGCGGCATCCGCTGCGAAAAAGCCTCGTCTTTCATGAAAGAACAAGGCTTTGAAGAAGTATATCACCTGCAAGGCGGCATTTTGAAATACCTGGAAACTGTGCCCGAGGCGCAAAGCCTGTGGCAAGGCGAATGCTTTGTGTTCGACCAACGCGTGGCTGTTAAACATGGGCTGGAAGTCGGCGATTACGACCAGTGCTATGCCTGCCGCATGCCGCTCTCGCAGGAGGAAATGCAAAGCCCGCAGTATGTAGCCGGCATTTCGTGCCCGCATTGCTACGACAAAGTTTCTGCAGAAAAACGCGCGGCGCTGACCGAAAGGCAAAAGCAGGTCATGCTCGCCAAACAGCGTGGAGAAGCGCATATCGGAGAAAAATTGAAGAAATAAAAATACCACCGCAAGGGTGGTATTTGTTGTTTGGTGGAGATGGGGGGAATCGAACCCCCGTCCGCAAGCCCGCCACAGACAGTTCTACATACTTAGCCTGGTTGTTTAGTTTGACCTTGCATGCACCAACCGACAAGCATCTGCAAGACGAGTTACCTTAAGGTTAATGAAGTGCCAAGTAACCCGACACATCACGTATCCCGTGTATATGACGCTGCGATGGTTTTTAAGGCCACCCACCCCACGGGAGAGATGGTGCAGCGTCCAGCCGGTATTAAGCGGCTAGAGCGTAAGTTTCGTCGTTTGCGACTATACTTTTTCAGATGGATTTACGAGGAAACCTGAACCCTCGGTATGCCCTGCACTGCTTTGTAACCCACGTCGAAACCGGGTCATCCCCAAATCAGTATTGCTATGACTAATAAAACATAAATTAGTTTTATTGGTTGGCTAATTATACGCTACTTGTTATGCGCGCGCATGATGCGGCCTTTTTCGCGCTCCCAATCACGCGCTTTTTCGGTATCACGCTTGTCGTGCTGTTTTTTGCCTTTTGCCAGGCCGATTTGTACTTTAACGCGCCCTTTTGAAAAGTGCATATCCAATGGCACCAATGTGTAACCGGCACGCTCAACTTTGCCGATGAGTTTTGCGATCTCTTCATTGTGCAGCAACAGCTTGCGCGTGCGTATCGCATCGGGACGGATATGTGTAGAAGCCGCCCCCAGCGGCGTGATATGGCAGCCAATGAGGTAGATCTCGCCGCGCATGATCACCACATAGGCTTCCTTTAGATTGACACGATTGTCGCGGATAGCTTTGACTTCCCAGCCTTCCAGCACAATGCCGGCTTCATATTTTTCTTCGATAAAGTAATCGAAAAAAGCTTTTTTATTTTGGGCGATGCTCATATTGCTATTAATTCATGGTTTATGACTTAAAATGCTATTTTACGCTAGTATTAAAAACTTAATGGCGCAAGTTGAAAAAACAGTATTGGTGATGCACTCAGCCGAGCAGATGTATGCTTTGGTGGACGCGGTGGAAGATTATCCGAAATTTTTGCCCTGGTGTGGCGGCGTAGACTTGCACGAACGCACGGAAACCAGCACCAGCGCGACCTTGCACATTAACTATCATGGGCTGAAGCAAAATTTTACAACGCAAAATCACAAAACATTTCCGCACACGATGGAAATAAAACTGAAGAACGGCCCGTTTAAGCATTTAGAAGGCGATTGGCGATTTACTGAATTACGGCAGGATGCCTGTAAAATCGAATTCAGATTAAACTACGAATTTGCCAATGGTTTCTTAGAGAAAATGATTGCACCGGTATTTGGCCACATTGCCAATACGTTTGTGGATGGCTTTGTAGCGCGCGCAGATAAAATTTACAGCATGAAGGACGCCAATGAGTAGTCAAAATATTATGGTGGAAGTCGCATATGCACTGCCGCATCAGCAACTCATCATTCCTGTACATATGCCGCCAGGGTCCAGCGCAGAAGCAGCGATTCAGGCATCTGGCATGCTGCAGAAATTCCCGGAAATCGACCTGAAAGTGAATCAGATCGGTATTTTTGGCAAACTCACCAGGCTTGATGCACCGCTGCGCAACCTAGACCGCGTCGAGATTTATCGCCCATTGATTGCCGATCCGAAGGAAGTGCGCAAGCAGCGCGCCGCGGATGGGAAAATCATGAAAAAAGGCGGTGGAGATGCACCGCCTGAAGATTGATATTTACAACAAACTAATTGCAGTTTTCGTTAATTTCTCTTTGCGCCTGCTCTTTGCCAGCCTGTAAGTCTTTATCGTCCATATATTCACGCTCGCCTTTTTCGTTCATTTTATAAACACGCCCGCCTTGGGTATAAGTTTCATAGTTGGCTTTGGCGGCCTTGCAATTTTCTGCTTTTCTTTTAGCCTCAGCTTCTTTCTCCTGTTTATTTCTTTTTTCCGCTTCGGCATTGCGCTGGCGTTGCGCAGCAGCTTCGTCTTCTGCATTCCTAGGGATTGGCGGGGCGGCTTTGACTGTAGATGGTGCTTGCTGGACATTTTCTACAGGCGCCAGCGGTTCTTTACCGGTCGGGGTCGCAGGCTTTTTTTTGCCTCCAATGGCCTCTTGTTTCACATTTGAAGGCGGCGGCGTATCGGTATATCGAATCGAGCCGTCTTTGTCTTTCCATTTATAGATTTCTGCGTGGCTTAGCAACGGTGCTGTGATAAACATCATTAAAGCTAAAAGCAAATGTAGATATTTCATGTCTGTTCCTATCCGTTTTACCAATGTCGCTCTTGGTAGATTTTGTCATAAGCAACGTTTTTATCGAAAATATAGTTTACTTCACGCCGATTAATTTAGATATTAATTGATAATTTAACGATTACTGCATGTTTTTAATCATATTTCACGCAATTGAGCTTACCAACTTTTAATAAGCATTGCAAATCTGTATAATCTCGTTTTGGAAATTAAGGATAACTCATGCGTTTGCTGCAACAGGCTCTTACCTTTGATGATGTTTTATTAGTTCCCGCGCACTCTGTGGTGATGCCACGCGAAGTTAATTTAAGCACTCAACTCACCCGCAATATCAAACTCAACATCCCGCTGGTTTCTGCGGCGATGGATACCGTGACCGAAGCGCCGCTTGCGATTGTGCTGGCGCAAGAAGGCGGATTGGGCATTATTCACAAGAATATGACACCGGCGCAACAAGCCGCGCATGTTTCACGCGTAAAACGCTTTGAATCCGGCGTAGTAAACGACCCAGTCACCATTCAGCCGCACATGACGGTGCGAGACGTGCTGGCGCTCACACAAAAACATAAGATTTCAGGACTGCCTGTCGTGGATGGCAACAAAATCGTCGGCATTGTCACCAACCGTGATTTGCGCTTTGAGACTAACCTAGATCAGGCCATCAGCAACATCATGACGCCACGTGACAAATTGATCACAGTGCGCGAAGGCGCCCCACGTGAAGAAGCGATCCGTCTGCTGCATCAATACCGCCTGGAGCGCGTGCTGGTGATTGATGAGCAGGATACGCTTAAAGGCTTGATTACCGTTAAGGATATTCAGAAATCGCACGACCACCCGCTGGCCTGTAAGGATAATAAAGGCCGCCTGCGCGTAGGCGCGGCTGTTGGCGTGGGTGAAGGCACCGAGGAACGGGTGGCGGCACTTGCCGAAGCCGGCGTGGACGTGATTGTAGTGGACACTGCGCACGGTCATTCGCAAGGCGTACTGGACCGCGTGACCTGGGTGAAAAAATATTATCCGGCAATTGAAGTCATCGGCGGCAACATCGCCACCGCAGAAGCAGCCAGAGCGCTGGTAGATGCGGGCGCGGATGGAGTGAAGGTAGGCATTGGTCCAGGCTCCATCTGTACCACTCGCATTGTTGCTGGCGTAGGCGTACCGCAAATCAGCGCCATCTGCAACGTGGCAGAAGCGCTCGAAAAATCCGGCGTACCATTTATTGCCGATGGCGGCATTCGTTTCTCTGGCGATATTTCAAAAGCCATCGCTGCAGGTGCTTATTCTGTCATGCTGGGCGGCATGTTTGCAGGCACTGAAGAAGCGCCTGGTGAAATTGAGCTATTCCAGGGCCGCTCATATAAATCCTATCGCGGCATGGGCTCGATTGGCGCCATGCAAAAAGGCTCCAGCGATAGATATTTTCAGGACAACAATGGCAATGCGGACAAACTGGTACCGGAAGGCATCGAAGGCCGCGTGCCTTATAAAGGCAGCGTGGTTGCGGTCATCCATCAACTGATGGGCGGTTTGCGCGCCTCAATGGGCTATGTGGGCGCTGCGAATATTCAGGATATGCGCAGCAAGGCTGAATTTGTACAAATCACCAGTGCCGGCATGCGTGAATCGCACGTGCATGACGTGCAGATTACCAAAGAAGCGCCTAACTATCGCATAGACTAGCCTGCGGGCCGCATGGATATTGGCTCTGCAGGCAGGTATTTTATATGAATCACTCAAAAATCCTTATTCTCGATTTCGGCTCACAAGTCACCCAGCTCATCGCACGCCGTGTGCGCGAGGCGCATGTGTACTGCGAGATCCATCCTTGCGACGTGTCGAATGAGTTTGTCAAAGACTTTGGCGCAGAGGGGATCATCCTTTCCGGCAGTCATGCCAGCGCTTACGAAGAGGATACTGACAGAGCGCCACAAGTGGTGTTCGAGTTGGGCGTGCCGGTTCTGGGCATTTGTTACGGCATGCAGACCATGGCACAACAGTTAGGCGGCAAGGTAGAGGCTGGCCATAAGCGTGAATTCGGTTACGCTGAAATCCGCGCCCGCGGCCATTCTGCGCTATTTAGAGACATTCAGGACCGCACCAATGCTGAAGGTCACGGCTTGCTGGATGTATGGATGAGCCATGGTGACAAAGTTACCGAATTACCACCTGGCTTTAAAGTTATTGCCAGCAACGAAACTACCCCCATCGCCGCGTTTGCGGATGAAACGCGCAAATTCTACGGCGTGCAATTCCACCCGGAAGTGACGCATACCAAACAAGGCCAGGCCATGCTTGAGCGTTTTGTGCTGGAAATTTGCGGCGCAAAACCCGACTGGGTGATGAAAGACCATATTGCGGAAGCTGTCGAAAAAATCCGGGCGCAAGTGGGTGATGAAGAAGTCATTTTGGGTTTGTCGGGCGGCGTGGATTCCAGCGTTGCCGCTGCGCTGATTCACTGCGCGATTGGGAGCCAGCTCACCTGCGTATTCGTTGACCACGGCCTGCTGCGCCTGAATGAGGGCGACATGGTGATGGAAATGTTTGTTGGCAAGCTGCATGCGCGAGTCATCCGCGTGGACGCGGTTGACCAGTTTATGGGGCATTTAAGCGGCGTGACCGACCCGGAAGCCAAACGCAAGATCATCGGCCGCGAGTTTGTGGAAGTATTCAAAGCAGAGGCTGCCAAACTGAAGGCGGGCGATGGCGGGCATAAGGGCGCGACTTTTCTGGCGCAAGGTACCATTTACCCGGATGTAATTGAATCCGGCGGGACTAAACATAATGGCGGACCCAAAAAAGCCGTCACCATCAAAAGCCACCACAATGTCGGCGGTTTGCCGGAAACACTCGGCTTAAAATTGCTGGAACCGCTACGCGACCTGTTCAAGGATGAAGTGCGCGAACTTGGCGTGGCGCTTGGCTTGCCGCATGATATGGTGTACCGCCACCCCTTCCCCGGGCCTGGTTTAGGTGTACGCATCCTGGGCGAAGTCAAAAAAGACTATGCTGATTTGCTTCGCCGCGCCGATGCAATTTTTATCGAAGAATTACGCAACACCATCGATGAAAAAACCGGTAAAAGCTGGTACGACCTCACCAGCCAGGCTTTTGCAGTGTTCTTGCCCGTCAAGTCTGTCGGTGTGATGGGCGACGGACGCACCTATGATTATGTAGTCGCCCTGCGCGCCGTAGTTACCAGCGATTTTATGACCGCGCATTGGGCTGAATTGCCTTACGATCTGCTCGGCCGCGTTTCTAACCGAATCATTAACGAAGTGCGCGGTATCAACCGTGTGGTGTACGACATTTCCGGCAAGCCGCCTGCGACGATTGAGTGGGAATAGTGCTTAACTTTTCGAGTATACTAATATCTGCCTGTTAGGATTTACCCAACAAATCAACAAGATGAGGTTGCCATGAAACATTCTATTCATTACTTTTTGGCATTTGCGCTGGCATTACTGGCCGGCTGCGTGAGTGATAAACATGACATTTCCGTTTATCCGCAAAAGATTTTTGAAACCGTGAATGCCAAGTATCCTGGAGATAAAAACACACTCATTTTCATTGGTGCGCCAGAAGGTTTTATTGCGCCGCGACTGGCCAATTGCGAGGTTGAGAAAGATGTCGATACCGGCAAAGTAGCTGCAATTGTGAGCTCCCTGGCGCTTAAATCAAGCACTGTGGTCGTAGCGGGCGAAGACGAATCGCTCACTGCAACAACGATGGCAAAAGCACTTACAAGCGGTAAAGATAAAATCAGCGGCGCAAAAGCCATTGTCATTGGTGCTAAAGAAACACAAAAGCGTCTTGCCGATTTGGCAGCCACAAGCAGTGTTGCGCTTGAGTTTATCGACAACCCTAACTGATTATTTACCATCAACAGCAAGCCAAGCATAGCTGTTAAGCTAGTCTTGGCTTAAAGTTTTTATGAGCCGCGGATTTGTAAAGGAAGATGATTTAGAGCACGCAGGCACCGATGTGCCAGAGCGTCCGATCAGTGCGCATCCAAATTACGTGACAGCCAATGGTTATGCGCAATTGCAGCAGCAGGCCGCCGCATTGGAGCGGGAAATATCAAGCCTTTCGGCCAACAAAGAGGATTCCGGCACGCAACAAAAACTGGCCGTTCTGAATCGCGATTTACGCTATATTTCGGCTCGGCTGGAAAGCGCTCTGGTGACTAAACCGGATGCGGCTTCCCAGCTTGTGCTGTTTGGAGCACAAGTGACCGTGGAGGACGAAAATGGCGATAGCCACACCTATGAAATCGTGGGCGAGGACGAGGCCGATATTAAAGCCAATAAAGTCAGCTGGATATCGCCTTTGGCCAAAGCGCTTATCGGCCATAAGATTGGCGAAAATGTCGTATGGGCGAGGCCGGCCGGCAATACCACATTAGAAATCATTGCGACACATTATTAAGAGAAAGCTGGAAATGAACGAAACCCAAGTCATTAGCGTAACCCAAGCCATCGTCAAACGCCGCTCCGTTAAAACCTATGACCCTCTACACAAGCTGACAGAGGAAGAAATCGCCAAGCTCATGTCTTTGGCCATGCTCGCGCCCACCGCGTTTAACATCCAGAACTGGCGTTTCGTTGTCGTCACCGATGCTGCGCTGCGCAAGCAAATCCGTGCGGCAAGCTGGGATCAGCCGCAGGTCACGGATGCCTCGCTGCTGATTGTGCTGACCGCCGATTTGAAATCCTGGGCGAAACAGCCTGAGCGCTACTGGGCAAACGCGTCCAAGCCGGTGCAAGATTATCTCATCCCGGCCATCAAACAATATTACGATGGCAAGGAGCAGGTGCAGCGCGACGAGGCGATGCGTTCCTGCGGTATGGCGGCCATGACCATCATGCTGGCAGCCAAGGAGATGGGCTATGACACCTGCCCCATGGATGGTTTCGACTTTGATGCGGTTGCCAAACTGCTGAATCTGCCCGCCGACCATACTCCCGCGATGTTTGTGGTGGTTGGCAAAGCGCTGCAGCCTGCCAACCCGCGCGGCGGGCAACTGGATTTTAATGAAGTCGTCATTTATAACAAGTTTAATTGAAAGAAATAGAGAAAATTTAGATGTTAATCGCTAACAATATCACCATGCAGTTCGGCGCAAAGCCGCTGTTTGAAAATGTCTCGGTAAAATTCGGTGACGGCAACCGCTATGGCCTCATCGGCGCCAACGGCTGCGGCAAATCGACCTTTATGAAGATTCTGGCCGGCGTGCTGGAGCCATCCTCCGGCAATGTCACCCTGGACAGCAACGAACGCATGGCCTTTTTGAAACAGGACCAGTTCGCCTACGAAGACCAGCGCGTACTGGATGTAGTGATGATGGGCCACGAACAAATGTGGAAGGCGATGCAAGAGCGCGATGCCATTTACGCTAATCTGGAAGCCACCGAAGAGGATTACATGCGCGCCGCAGAGCTGGAACATGTATTCGCTGAATACGGCGGTTATACTGCTGAAGCGCGCGCTGGCGAACTGCTGATGGGCGTAGGCATCCCCCTTGAGCAGCATAACGGCCCCATGAGCGCTATTGCACCGGGCTGGAAGCTGCGTGTGTTGCTAGTGCAGGCATTGTTTGCTAACCCTGATGTTTTGCTGCTGGATGAGCCCACCAACAACCTCGACATTAACACCATCCGCTGGCTGGAAGACGTGCTGAATAATCGCGATTGCACCATGATTATCATTTCGCACGACAGGCACTTTTTAAACCAGGTATGTACGCACACCTGCGATATGGATTACGGCAAGCTGGCGGTTTACCCTGGCAATTACGATGATTACATGGAAGCCAGCACCGCAGCGCGTGCCCAGCAAGCCAAAGATAACGCCAAGGCTAAACAGCAAATTGCCGATTTGCAGGAATTTGTGCGCCGCTTCTCGGCCAATGCATCAAAAGCAAAGCAGGCCACCAGCCGTGCCAAACAAATCGATAAAATTAAAATTGAAGAATTTAAACCTTCCAGCCGCCAGTATCCGTTCATCCGTTTTGAATACGACGAGCGCGAAAAGCTGCATCGCAACGCGGTTGAGCTTAAGAAACTCAGCCATGGCTTTGATAAACCGCTGTTTAACGACGTCAGCATGATGTTTGAAGCCGGTGAAAAAGTTGCGATTATTGGCGAAAACGGTGTTGGCAAAACCACCTTTTTACGCTGCCTGGCAGGCGATTTAAAACCCAACCATGGTGAAGTGAAATGGGCTGAAAAAGCTACGCTTGGCTATTTTGCGCAAGATCACGAATACGAGTTTGAAAAAGATGAAACACTATTTGACTGGATGGCAAAATACCGCCAAAGCAATGAAGACGACCAGGCCGTGCGCAGCATGCTAGGCCGCTTGCTGTTCTCTGGGGATGATGCTAAAAAATCCGTCAAAGTGCTTTCAGGCGGTGAAAAAGGCCGTATGCTCTATGGCAAGCTCATGCTCGGCCGCACCAATGTGCTGCTGATGGATGAACCCACCAACCACATGGATATGGAATCGATTGAAGCGCTGAACACCGCGCTAGATAAATACAAAGGCACACTGTTTTTCGTGAGCCATGATCGCGAATTTGTCAGTTCCATCGCCACGCGGATACTGGAAATCAAACCGGATGGCATTGTGGATTACACGGGTAACTACGAAGACTACCTGGCGAGCCAGGGTGTAGAATAAGCTTAGCGTAAGGGTATATGACGGCCCCAAAAGACATGCCCTGCGACCCGCATGGATATTAGATTGCAGAGCATCCATTATTAGTCATTTAAAGCGATTTGGAAAGGTGGCAGAGTGGTTGAATGCACCGGACTCGAAATCCGGCATACGTTCATAACGTATCGAGGGTTCAAATCCCTCCCTTTCCGCCAAAAAAACTAGCATGCTAGTTTTTAAATTAAAAGTAAAAAAGCCAGCTTATGCTGGCTTTTTTATTACTCTTTCATTGCACGTTTGCGCTCATGCTCCAACAAAAAGCGTTTACGGATACGAATGTTTTTTGGCGTAATTTCCACCAGCTCGTCATCGTCAATAAACTCTACTGCAGATTCCAGCGTTAAGGCCACTGGCGGCACCAGACGCACCGCTTCATCGGTACCGGAAGCACGCACGTTGGTAAGTTGCTTGCCTTTGATCGGATTCACGATTAAATCGTTATCGCGGCTGTGGATGCCGATGATCATGCCTTCATAAAGTTTATCGCCCGGCACAGCGAACATTCTGCCGCGATCCTGCAGTTTCCAGAGCGCGTAAGCCACTGCTTCACCATGTTCGGCCGAAATCAGCACGCCATTGCGACGGCCAGGCATATCCGGTTTGACAGGCGCATATTCGTCAAAAATATGTGCCATCAGGCCTGTACCGCGCGTCATGGTTAAGAATTCGCCTTGAAAGCCAATCAAGCCACGCGCCGGGATTTTATATTCCAAGCGCGTACGACCATTGCCATCCGATTCCATATTCTGCATTTCACCACGGCGGCGACCCAGCTCCTCCATCACCGCACCTTGATTTTCATCTTCCAGATCCACCGTTAAAATCTCGTATGGCTCACATTTTTCGCCGTTAATTTCTCGGTAGACTACGCGCGGTTTGCCTACTGCTATTTCAAAGCCTTCGCGGCGCATATTTTCAAGCAGAATCGTCAAGTGCAATTCACCGCGGCCGGAAACGCGGAACACATCGGCGTCCTGCGTATCTTCTACCCGCAGCGCTACATTGACCAGCAGCTCTTTAGTCAGGCGATCACGGATCTGGCGTGAAGTCACGAATTTGCCTTCTGTGCCGGCCAATGGCGATGTATTCACCATAAAGTCCATGGTCAGCGTCGGCTCATCTACGCCCAAATGCGGCAATCCTACCGGTTTGTCGCGGTCTGCAATGGTAAAGCCAATACCGATATCTTCCAGACCTGAAACAATCACGATATCGCCTGCTTCAGCTTCTTCTACCGGCACACGCTCCAGGCCTCTAAAGCCCAGCACCTGGTTAATGCGGCCTTGTGCAATCTGCTCGTCTTCACGCATCACCGCCACCACTTGGCCAGGCTTGATACGGCCATTACGCACACGGCCCACACCCAGGCGGCCTGTGTAGGTAGAGTAATCCAAGGCGGAAATCTGTAATTGTAATGGTGCGTCCGGGTCACCTTCTGGCGGCGCCACATGACTTAGAATCGTTTCAAATAACGGGCGCATGGTGTCGCTAGGCGTTTTCATGTCCAGCGTTGCAAAGCCGTTGAGTGCGGAGGCATATACCACCGGGAAATCCAGTTGTTCGTCCGTTGCACCCAAATTGGCAAACAAATCAAAAGTATGATTAATCACCCAATCCGGACGTGCGCCCGGGCGGTCTACTTTATTAATCACCACGATTGGCTTCAACCCCAGTGCCAAAGCCTTTTTGGTGACGAAGCGCGTTTGTGGCATCGGGCCTTCTACTGCATCCACCAACAGCACTACGCCGTCCACCATGCCCAGTACGCGCTCTACCTCGCCGCCGAAGTCGGCATGGCCTGGCGTGTCTACAATATTGATGTGCGTGCCTTCATAGTTTACCGCCGTATTTTTGGCGAGAATCGTAATTCCGCGCTCTCTTTCAAGATCGTTGCTGTCCATCACCCGCTCGGTCACGGCCTGATGCGAAGCGAACGTGCCTGCCTGTTGCAGAAGTTTATCGACCATGGTGGTTTTACCGTGGTCAACGTGGGCGATGATTGCGATGTTTCTTAAATTACGAGCCATGTGAACTGCCAAATGTTTGAAAGGGCGCGATTTTAACACACTTCGTACATTTAAATTTGACTTTAGAAATTAAATGGTTATACTGCGCGCAACTTTAGAACTTTATAAAAGTTTTAGATTCATCGCCCTGACCCATTGTCACTCGTGAAATTTTGAAGTGACTATCAATAGATTGGTAAATTTTAATTTACATAAAATCTATCTTTTACTGGTTAGCGGCTATGCCCGTGCGCTGGTAAATAAAGCTTTTTAATTGATTGCTTTTGCGTTTATGTTGAAACTCTCAGCATACTTGATTTGCTTGCGCCCTTTTTGTTCGACTTATGTTGGTTATCACTTTATTGGTGATAACTAAGAAAGGGACTGTTTTGTCTTTTGAATTATTAAATCTACACCCATCCATCCTGCGCGCGGTTACTGAAGCAGGTTATGACACGCCTACGCCGATCCAGGCACAGGCGATACCTGAAGTATTAGCCGGCCGTGATATTCTGGCCTCTGCCCAAACCGGCACCGGTAAAACCGCTGCATTTACCTTGCCTGCGCTTAACTTATTAGCCACGCCTCACGAATCCAAAAGCCGTGGCCCACGCATTCTGGTGCTTACACCAACACGCGAACTGGCTGCGCAGGTGAATGAAGCAGCACGCAAATACGGCAAATACATCCGTGCCCGCACCGTGAGCATCGTGGGTGGCATGCCTTACCCATTACAAAATAAATTGCTGTCACAGCCATTGGATATTCTAGTCGCTACGCCTGGCCGCTTTATCGACCATATGGAACGCGGTCGCATCGATCTAAGCCGCCTGCAGATGCTGGTGCTTGATGAAGCTGACCGCATGCTGGACATGGGCTTTATGCCCGATGTAGAGCGCATTTGCGCGGCATTGCCCGCCGAACGCCAAACCCTGTTATTCTCAGCCACTTTAGATGGCATCGGCCATATCGCGAAACAGTTCTTACGCAATCCGGTGACCATTCAAGTGGCCGGTCAAAAAGAAAAGCACGCCAACATTGAGCAGCGCTTACATTTCGTTGACGACATGACGCACAAGAACAAATTGCTTGAACATCTATTGATTGCTCCAGATGTAAACCAAGCCATTATCTTCACCAGTACCAAGCGCCATGCTGACGTGCTGGCAGAAGACTTATACGCCGCCGGCCACAAGACTGCCGCGCTGCATGGCGACATGACCCAGAGCGCGCGTAACCGTACACTCACTAAACTGCGTCATGGTGATGTCAAAGTGCTGGTCGCAACCGATGTCGCTGCGCGCGGCATTGACGTACAAGGCATCAGCCATGTGATTAATTACGACTTGCCAAAATTTGCCGAGGATTATGTGCACCGCATCGGCCGTACCGGCCGCGCCAACAATACTGGAGTGGCGATCTCATTCGCGTCCAATATGGATCGACACATCCTGCGTAAAATCGAACAATTCACGGGCCAGCGTCTGGAAGCCGCAGTGATTGAAGGTTTTGAGCCAAAGCGTGCCATGAAGATGGATAGCGCTCCGGGTAAATCTGGCAGCAGTCGTGGCTCAGAAAGATCGAACCGCAATGAAAGATCTCACACACCTGGCGGTCGCGGCGGTTATCAACCGCGCGATAATAATCGCGCTAGTTTTGGCGACCGTATCATGGGTGAAAAACCAAGCGGTAGACCTAACCATAAATCAAACGACAGAGGCGACTTTAAATCTAGCGACAGACCACAAGGTCGCACATTTGCTGATAGATCTGATAGACCAGTGCGCAATGTTGAGCGTTTTACCAATAACGAATCTGCCGGTAATCGTGAATCAAAACCCACCGAAATTAACGGCAACAGCCGCAGCTATACTAAAGATACCGATATGCAATTTGCACGAGAATTAAGCAAAGGCTTTGGCGGAAAAAGTAATGGCGACAGAGCTTCTAATGATAGAGGCGCTACACCAAAATCTTATGCACGCAAGCCTGAAGGCAGTTTTGGCGCACGTCCTAATCGTAGCGAAGGCGGTCGTTCTGCGCCTCGTGGCGATGTACCTCGTGTAGCCACTGGCGAAAAATTTGGTAATCCACGTCCTCAACGCAACAATGACCGCCCTGCTTCTAGCGGAAGCTCAAGCGCCAGCACAGGCCGTAGTGGTGGCGATGCTAGTCCTAGACGCTCACGTAGTTTTGCATAAACCAATTTAATGGAAACGATGACCACTACTACAGAAATCAAATTTGACATGCTAGGCCTCGCAGCCCCTTTACTAAAGGCGGTTAGCGAGACTGGCTACACGATACCCACGCCAATACAAGCCAAGGCCATTCCTTTGGCTTTGCAAGGCATGGATTTAATGGCAGGCGCGCAGACCGGCACAGGCAAAACGGCGGCATTCGCGTTACCGATTTTGCAAAAACTGTTGCCGCTTGCCAGCAGCAGCACATCACCTGCAAAACACCCGATACGCGCGTTGGTATTGACGCCAACGCGTGAGTTGGCGATTCAGGTTGAGGAAAGTATCAGGGTTTACGCCAAGCACACCGCCCTGCGCAGCCTGGTGGTGTTTGGCGGCGTAGACATCAAAACGCAAACGCCGCACTTAAAAACTGGTGTGGAAGTGCTGGTCGCGACACCCGGCAGGTTGCTTGATCACGTAGAGCAAAAAACGCTCAACTTAGGCCAGGTACAAATTCTGGTATTGGACGAAGCCGACAGAATGCTGGACATGGGCTTTATGCCGGATTTGAAGCGCATTCTGGCTTTGCTGCCCAAACAGCGCCAAAACCTGATGTTCTCAGCGACTTTTTCAAACGAGATTAAAAAGCTGGCAGACGAAAGCAGGCGCTGCTCACGCAACTGCTGCAGGCCGACGACAGCAAGCAAGTCATTATTTTCACCAAGACCAAACTTACTGCCAGCCGCTTGAGCCGTGCCTTGCAGAAGGAAGGCATCGCAGCCGATGCGATTCATGGCGATAAAAGCCAGAAAGAACGCATCGAAGCGCTGGATGCGTTTAAAGCAGGCAAAATCACGGCCCTGGTTGCCACTGATGTTGCCGCGCGCGGTCTGGATATTGACCAGTTGCCTATGGTGATTAATTACGAAATTCCGAGCGCACCGGAAGATTACGTGCACCGTATCGGCCGCACAGGTCGTGCTGGTGCGAGTGGTGTGGCGATTTCACTGGTGTGTGAAGACGAAGAAAAATATCTGGCAGAAATCGAAAAGCTTATCAAACGCACGATTGATAAAGAAAAAGCGGAAATAAAGGCCAGCGCGCGCAAAGCCAGTCACCGCGCCACGCGTGAGTCTGCCAAGCGCGATGAAGATCATGCCATTGAATCAAACAGAGCCAAACCGCGCCAGACAGCGCGCAAGCCCTCTGCGGACCCCTGGTTTGACAAGCCTTACGAACCTGCTGCAAACAGCAGCAGCAAGGTCATCAGCAGCGTAAGCAGTGCGCGCAAGACGCCAATTGCAGCATTGCTGGGCGGCTTAAAATCAGGCAGCCCGAAACTTAACAAATAGCAGGCCTATCTTTTAAGCCAGATTTCCATCTCTTTTGCTTCAATCGGCGGCGAGTAAAAATAGCCCTGCACATTTTTACAGCCGCTCTCCGAAAGAATATCCGCCTGTAACTGGTTTTCTACGCCCTCGCCCACCAACTGCAGGCCCAGCGCGTCACCCAAGGCCACAATCGCTTTTACAATAACACGGTCTTCCGCACTGCTTACCAGTCCATCCACAAAAGAGCGGTCAATTTTCACCTCATCCACCGCCCAGCGTTTGAGATACAGCAGCGATGAATGCCCCATGCCAAAATCATCCAGAGAGATGCCGAAACCAGCCTCTTTGATTTGACGCATGTTCTTCTTGACCGTGTCGCCCTCTTCCAGCAGCGCATGTTCGGTAATTTCGATGCACATCATGTGTGGGGATATGCCGTATTTATCCGTGACCGAGTTCAGCATTTTGACCAGGCTCTCCGAGCGCAGATGACGCGCCGAAATATTGACAGAAACACGCGGCACATTTAAGCCCTTGTCCAGCCAGGCACGAATTTTTGCACAGGTCACATCCATTACCCACTCGCCAATCTGGTTGATTAATGACGATTGCTCAGCAATTTTAATAAACTCTAGTGGCGGAATTAAGCCGCGCTCCGGATGCCGCCAGCGCAGCAATGCCTCCATGCCGACTAACTGATTTTTATCATTTTCTATTTGCGGCTGGAACAGCACAAAAAACTGGTTTTCTGTCAGCGCATGACGAATGCCGTTTTCCATATCCAGCCATTGGTGCGCAATAAAATTCAGGTTGCTGGTATAAAACTCGAAATCGTTGCGGCCATTCTGTTTGGCACGATACATCGCCAAATCCGCATACACCACCAATGTTTGCGGATCCTGTGTATCATCGGGATACACGCTCACGCCGATACTCGTAGTGCAATACACACGCTGCTGCAGAATTTCAAATGGGGTTGAAAACGCAGCGATGATATCGCGCACCAGACGATGCCCATCCTGCGGAGAAGCGCCCTCCATCAACATCACAAACTCATCGCCCCCCAGCCGGCATAGAATGTCGGTAGCGCGCGCCTTCTCGGTAATGCGCTTGGTCGCCATGATCAGCAACTGGTCGCCCGCCTCATGCCCAAGTGTATCGTTGATTAATTTGAAGCGATCCAGATCAAAAAACAGCAGCAGCACCTGCTGCCCGGTGCGTGCGGCCTTGGCGATGGCATGTTCCAACCTTTGTCTGAACAAGCTGCGGTTTGGCAAACCCGTCAATTCGTCATGCGACGCCAGAAACTCTACTTTACGATTGAGCGCCACAATTTCACTCACATCGCGCCCGACGCCACGATAGCCGGCAAAGCTGCCGTCGTCCTCAAATACCGGCTTGCCGGAAATACGCAAGTAAGCCAGCTTGCCCTGCTCGTCGGTAAAATGCACTACATAATCCACAAAGCGTTTATGCTCCTGCAGGGTTTTGAGCATTTCGTTAGACGTGTGGCTATGGCAAGCTTCCGCCAAGTCAGTCAGGCTATAAGAACCCAAGCCTGCCGGCCCGCCTGTGGTCGCATTGATTCTCAGTTGCTCATCCGACTCCCAGAACCAGTCGGCTGAAGCCTCGGCAAAATCCCTAAAGCGCGCCTCACTTTTAATAAGCCGTTGTTTTTCTTCATTTAGCTCTATTATTTCTTTTGAGTTCTCGTTATTTTCCGCAACCAAAATTTTCATCTCCCGCCTTCCCCGCCTCTGGCCTGTTGTATGTGCCCAGTCATCCGCACTAATATTATTATTTTTATAATGTGTAATGTCTCTGTGTGCCGCTAAGTTATTAATTAAGATTGTATATCTAAAATCGCCGGCCTTGGTGAAGTCTGCAAATTTGAATACCGAAATTCAACTTATCGATTGCGCATAAAATCAGCCACGCCATACAACTGCTCGGCAAGCTTGATCATTAAGTCTTCTTCAAAGTTCAAGGTCTGCATGGCTTTTATCATGCAGTACATCCACTGGTCGCGCTCACTTTCGCCAATAGAAAATGGCATGTGCCGGCGACGCAGCATGGGGTGTCCGTAACGCTCGATGTAAAGCTGCGGGCCGCCGGTCCAGCCCATCAAGAACATAAACAGCTTCTCACGTGCGCTGGTTAGATCCGCCTGGTGCATGGCACGGATACCTTTGGCCCTGGGGTCGCTATCCATCACATCGTAAAAGGTTTCTACCAGCGTGCGGATTTTCTCTGTTCCGCCTTGTTCACCACCCAGCAGTTCGTAAAAGGTGGATTTATTGCTGCCGGCTTCTTCGATCATATTCAGCATCGGCTGGCCTTAGTCGCTGGTTTTTACCAGGCTGGCCGCCAGCTTGGCACGGCTTCTCGCCTCATCGGTATCTTTGCCTGTCGCCAGTGCCACGCCCATACGGCGTTTAGCAAAAGATTGCGGTTTTCCGAATAAACGCACATCGCTGCAAGGCACAGTCAGAGCGGCTTCCAGGCCATCGTATTTCAAGTTTTTACTCTCCGAGCCACCATAAATCACGGCGCTGGCGCCCGCGCTAGTCATGGCCACATCCACCGGCAAGCCCAAAATCGCGCGCGCATGCAGTTCAAATTCGCTCAACCTTTGCGAACACATGGTCACCATGCCGGTGTCGTGCGGGCGTGGACTTACCTCGCTGAACCATACCTGATCGCCTTTAACGAATAGCTCCACGCCAAACAATCCAACCCCGCCAAGCGCATCTGTGATGGTTTTGGCCACATGCTGCGCGGCTTTTATTGCATTGGCGGTCATTGCCTGCGGTTGCCAGCTTTCGACGTAATCGCCGCTTTTTTGTACGTGGCCAATCGGCTCACAAAAATAAGTTTGCACCTCGCTTGCTGCATTTTTGGCGCGCACGGTCAGCAAGGTAATTTCGTAATCAAAATCAATCTGGCCTTCCACAATCACCACGCCCTGATTCACGCGCCCCCCGGTTGCAGCATAATCCCAGGCGGCCTGTACTTGCGATTTCTCCGTTACGCGCGACTGGCCTTTGCCTGATGATGACATGGTCGGCTTGATAAAACACGGATAACCAATCCCCGCGTCGCCACCTTCCCCATCAATGGCGGCCTGCAGGGCCTCACAGTTATGGGCGAATGCGTAAGGTGAAGTAGGTAATTTAAGAGCTTCCGCCGCCAGCCGGCGAATGCCTTCTCGGTTCATGGTGAGCTGTACGGCTTTAACAGTTGGAATGACAGTGGCCAAACCTTCACGCTCTATATCTGCCAGCGCATCGGTATTCAGCGCCTCGATTTCCGGCACAATTAAATCTGGTTTTTCTTCGGCCACCAATGCCTTCAGTGCCACTGCATCGGTCATATCAATGGTGTAAGCGCGGTGCGCCACTTGATGCCCTGGCGCATTCTCGTAACGATCCACCGCAATCACTTCCACCCCTAGACGTTGCAGTGCGATAATGACCTCTTTGCCCAGCTCGCCGCTGCCCAGCAGCATGACTTTTGTGGCGGAAGGCGTTAAAGGTGAACCGATTTGCATGAAAAACTCCAGTCTGATATTTACTGGAATGATACCACGAGGCGATTATTTTCTGACGTATAGCACTGACTGTGCTTAGACAGTAATGCCGTGCTTATCCATGCGATATCGCATCGTCATCCGCGTAATACCCAGTTGGCGTGCAGCTTCTGATACATTGTGATGCGAGGCTTCCAGCGCATTTAGCAGCATATGTTTTTCGGAAGCATCCAGTGTAAGTTGCACTTTGTATTTTGCTTCATGCTGCTCAGGCTTGGCTGCAGGCAACGCCAAATCGGTTGCAGAGATTTGTGGCTGATTGCTCAACAGCACGGCACGGCTGATCTGATGACGCAGCTCACGTACATTGCCCGGCCAGGTGTATTGTAGCAGCGCTTCAATGGCGGTCGGGCTAAGTGAGTGTTTTGTTAAACCGTAACGCTTTTCTGTCAGGCTGATAAAGTGTTTTGCCAACACTACCACGTCATCCGCACGCTCACGCAATGGCGCAAGCACTATGGTCATCACATTCAAGCGGTAATACAAATCTGAGCGGAATGTTCCGGCATTCACCATCTCGTGCAAATCTCGATTAGTGGCCGCAATGATGCGCGCTGGTACGTCGCGTTCTTTGGTAGCGCCCAGACGGCGTACTTTGCGGCGCTCAAGCACATTCAATAACTTAGCTTGCAAGGTCAGCGGCAATTCGCCGATCTCATCCAGAAATAACGTGCCGTCTTCCGCGGCTTCAATCAAACCCGGGCGCGCACTAACCGCATTGGTAAATGCGCCTTTTTCATGGCCAAATAATTCACTTTCAATCAACTCGGCGGGCAACGATGCACAATCCACATGAACAAACGGCTTATCTTTATTGGCACAAGAGGCATGCAGCAAACGTGCCACCACGTCCTTGCCGGTGCCCGTATCGCCAGTAATCAGCACCGTGGGCGGCACTGCGTCATTCATGCTGCCCAATTGTGCAATTCTGGCAATCTGCAAGCGCAGACTTTGAATTGCAGGGCTTTCGCCAACCAGACTCACGCTCTCGGCCTTATGGGCGTTGCGCTGACGTGAATAATCCAGACTAATTTTGAGTTCGGCAGTTTTTTCATTTTTCTGCACGATCAGCAAAAGCTCTTCCAAATCAATCGGCTTTTTAAGGTAGTCGTCTGCACCCAGCTTGACGGCATTCACAGCATCGCTAATATCACCGTAAGCAGTCATCACTATCACCGTGATACCGCTTGCAGCAAGCTCCGGCAGCAAATCCATCCCATTGCCGTCGGGCAGGCGCATATCCAGTAACACCAGATCCGGCGAAAACTGTTTGACCACGGCACGGGCATCCTGCAACGTTTCAGCGTGCTCGCACTCAAACCCCGCCTTTTGCAAGCGCTTCAACACCGCACGTGCAAACAGCACCTCATCTTCCACAATCAATATTTTGATTGCTTGTTTTAGCTGAGGTATTTTGGGCTCCGACTGAATTTGTTGTGCGAGCAAGATTTCCTCTAATCGTTATCAATGGCCGCTGCGCCAGGTTTAGCGCCGCCAAACTCATAGCGTACGCCTACCCAGGCAGCGCGGGGTGCGCCAGGTGACTGGAACTGCTCGGCTTGCCAGTCTGCTGGAACAGCGTTAAAGCTTTTATCTGCGGTATTAAAGGCATTGGTGCCTAAAATTCCCATGGTCGAGTAATCCTTGTCAGCAAGATTAATTACTTTCAAGAAACCGCTCCAGTTCTGATGAAAGCGCCAGTTTGCATCCAGATTAAACACGGCATACCCTGCTACTTTGCCATTTTCATCCTGATTATTTTCATCCCCACGTGCAAACACGCTCGTATTTGCGATCATATTCAAGCCAACCGTTAAACTTGGCGTAAAGTCATAAGCAGCACGCAGTTTGAGTGAGTGTTTTGGAATATTGGGTAGATAGTCGCCAGATTTAGCGGTAAAGTTACCATCCGCATCTGCAGAGGAATTGTTTTCGTTATGGAACTGCACACTATCTTTAAATGTAGCACGCAGGTATTGGTAATTGGCGCTTAAGCTCAACTTATCCAATTTTGCGCCCAGACCAAGTTCAATGCCTTGCCGCTGTGTATCGCCCACGTTATCAAAATAACCCAGGTTAAAGCTGTTACCACTGCTAATAAACTGAATGTCGTCTTTCAATTTTGTATGGAACACACCGGCATTCCAATTAATGCTTGAATTAAGCTGCCCACGAACACCCGCTTCAAATGTCTTGGAGATTACTGGTTTCAACACCGGGTCAGCCAAAAAGTCAGTGGGCAAACGACAAGGTGTTGCCGGATCAGCACAACTCAGCTCGATTGGCGTTGGCGCACGCATGCCCTCGTTGTAGCCGCCATATAAGCCCAATGTAGACGTTGGGTTATAGTTAACGCCAATCGCTGGGTTAAAGCGGTTAAAAGTATGCTTAGCATGATCGCTATCGCCCGCTACAAATTTACCGGTATTTGGATCAGCCTCCATTTTGTCTTTAACACGCACCTGCACATAGTTATAACGGCCAGAAAGGGTGACATGGAACTTGTCATTCACTGAAAAAATATCTGTGGCATATAAACCTAAATATTTATTGTGCGTAACAATATCCGTTTCTGTTTCAAAATCGCTATTTGCCACTGCACCGCGATTTGCACTGAAATCTGTTGTCTGTTCTTCCGATTTGTACTTAGTGCGACCTAAATCTGCGCTAAAACCGGTAGTAAGCTGGTTTTTATGTGCCATCACATCACCTAGATAAGAATACTGTGCGGCAAAACCGTAGCCTAACTGACGCGTAGAAGATTGCTCGTTTGAACCTTGGCTGGCAATATCCACTGGTTCGGTCAGAGTTTGATCACATGCCTCGCCTGCCAAAATTTCAGTACTTGCAAAACAGTCATTGGTGTTACTCGCAAAGTTGTTAATGCGGCTATTACGCACATAAACGTTCGCACCTACTAAATGCTCATCTGTAAAGAAGTGACTTCCCTTCAGGCTCAGCATCTGCATGCGATTACCGATGCTATCCGGGTACGTATAGGCGATTTCCGGCTTATTCAACCAGCTTTTTGGCAATGCCTGTACACCGTTTAAATTGTTATGCGCAAGCGTCAAACTCAAATCCAGATCGCTTTTATCATCTTGCCAGCCCACTTTGCTGAATAATTGATTCACCTCACTTTGAGACGAGTCGCGCCAACCGTTTTCCTTATTAAAATTACCTGTCACAAAATAATCGATATTGCCATTTGCACCACCATAGCTTGCATTCAAACCACGGCGTGCCCAGGAACCCGCCATTACTTCTGCAGCAAAACCAGGGTAACTTGAACCGCTTTTAGTGTTCACCGAAAGCGCGCCGCCCAAAGTATTGAGACCAAACACAGGATTAGAACCTGGCATCAAGTTAATGCTGGAAATCGCACTTTGTGGAATCAAACCCCAGTTAACCGTATCACCAAATGGCTCATTAATCCGCACGCCGTCCTGAAACACCGACAAGCCCTGTGGCGCGCCAGCCAAGGGGGATGCAGTAAAACCGCGGAAATTCACATCGGCCATGTAAGGGTTGCTTTGGCCTTCGGTCACTGTTACACCGCCCAGGTTATTGTTGATGTAGTCGGACATTTCCAGCGTATGCTGCTTCGCTATATCTCTCGCATTCACCGACTGTACGTTTGCAGGCACCTGGTCAATCGCAGTGCCAATACCCGGCAACGGCGTGGTGCTAATCACCTCGATTTTTCCAGTTTCCAAAGCCTCGGCTTTGTTTTCGGCGTTCGCCAATTGAGGCATTGAATAAACAGCTAGCACTGCTAATAGTATTGTTTTTAGTTGTGATGGTCTCTGCATGTTGTTTCCTAAGTTTTGGTTATTACATCTTTATATCAGCTGCAAAATTTGTTCCAAAACCTGGTGATTAAAAAATAGTGAATAGAATCAATAAGAAAATTTATTTCTTACTTTTATGCGAAGATTATAGACTTAAATATTGGTTGTATACAACCACCATTATGGTTATTTACAACCACTTAGAAGCAAATTATCAGTTCAATTGCCAGTTCACCTGCAAACCCATCTCGTCCGGTTTTGCCTGATAGCGAACATCGACAGCGATATCTGGCAGTAGCGCCAAATCTGCATCTACAAACAACAAAGGCAAGCGTTCACGCTGCCAAGGCGGGATGTTGGCCGCTTGCAGCAGTGCGTTCAGGCGGCGAGTGGGTCTATTCTGTTCCGGCTTGATGGTCTCGCCACCTTGGCGGTATCGAATCATCAGCTCTTTGGTTTTAAGGTGCCGCAAGTCAATACCTGCGCCCTGCTTTTCACTGAACAATAAACGTGACTGATCGGGCAGAATTATCATTTTTTCGCCTAGCCACACAAGGCTGAAAGTGCTGCGCGCATCTTCTCCCGCATCCTCAGGCACATGCTTAACCAAATAGGCACGGCCATGAAAGCGACGCAGAACAAGGTCAGCCGCCACTTTTATTTCTACGCTGGCATCAGCTTTGGCATGCAGTAATTGTTGCGAAATTTGCTGTAACTGCGCGGCACTTGGCACATCACAAACATGCCGTGCCAGCCACCAGCGCAGTGCATTTTTTATGCGTACTGCGCTTAATGCTGCCAGCGGCTGGAGTGCTAATTGCCTGCTGTCATGATGGTCTGATTGACAATTTGCCACATCCATTTTAGCCAGCTCATCCAGTAATAAGTCAGCTTCCGCCATGTGCTGCGCAGCCCGGCTGATGGTCTGCCTGATGGCTGGATATTTTTTTTCTAACTTTGGCAGCACTTCATGCCGCATAAAATTTCTATCAAACTTGGTGTCAATGTTGCTTTCGTCTTCAATCCATGCCAATTGATGCTGCTCTGCATAAGCTTCTAATGCGCTACGGGGCACGTTCAGCAAAGGTCGCAGCAACTTTTTATTCAAGCCTGTCATGCCTGCCAGCCCCTTTACACCTGCGCCCCGCGCAAGCTGAAGCAGTAAAGTTTCGGCCTGGTCATCCTGATGATGCGCCAGGCAAATAAAATCAGCATCTGAGGCCAGCAGCGCCTTGTAGCGCGCCTCGCGGGCAGCTGCCTCAAGGCCTGTGCCGCTTTTTCTATTGATTTCTACTTTTGATAGCCTGAACGGAATATCCAGTTTTGCACAAATATCACGACAAAAATCAGCCCACGCATCCGCGTTAGGGCTCAAGCCATGGTGCACATGGTGCGCTTGTAATTGAAACGGGAGCGTTTGACGACATTCGGCAAGCAAATGCAGCAATACGCAGGAATCCAGACCGCCACTGAAGCCGACAACCAGCTTAGGATTTACTAAACTTTGGCTTGAAAAAATATCAGTTAAAAAAGTTCTAAGCTGATATTGAAGGGTTTTATTTGCTGGCAGTTTCTTTGAACTTGCCATAACCCATTAAACGCTCATAACGCGCCGCGAGTAGCTTATCTGTGCTTTTCTTTTGCAATGCAGCCAGCTCACTTTTTAACGCGCGGCGCAGCGATTGCATAGTGGTATCCACGTCGCGGTGCGCGCCGCCCAAAGGCTCGCTCACAATCACATCCACCAGACCTAAAGCTTTTAAGCGGTCTGCCGTAATCGCCAATGTTTCTGCGGCCTCTGGCGCCTTGGTAGCGCTTTTCCATAAGATCGAAGCACAGCCCTCAGGCGAAATTACCGAATAAGTAGCATATTGCAGCATTAATAACTGATCCACTACACCCAGCGCCAGCGCGCCTCCCGAGCCGCCTTCGCCGATAATCACGCCGAGGATGGGCGTTTTAAGTTCGCTCATCACATAGAGATTCTTGGCAATAGCTTCGGATTGGCCACGCTCTTCCGCGCCGATGCCGGGGTAAGCGCCCGGTGTGTCAATGAGCGTAATAATCGGCAGACCGAACTTTTCCGCCAGACGGAACAAGCGCAAGGCTTTACGGTAGCCTTCCGGGCGCGGCATGCCGAAATTACGGTACTGGCGTTCTTTGACATCACGCCCTTTTTGGTGGCCGATCACCATTACTGGTGTGCCTTCAAAACGTGCAATACCGCCCACAATCGCCGGGTCGTCAGCAAAGGCACGATCGCCGTGCAGTTCCTCAAAATCAGTGAACAAATTGCTGATGTAATCAAGCGTGTAGGGGCGTTGCGGATGGCGCGCCACTTGCGAGATTTGCCATGCGCTCAAGTTTTTATAAGTATCTTCGAGCAGTTTTTTGTTTTTTTTCTGCAATTGTTCAAGCTCTTTGGAAATATCCAAATCGTCATGATCGTCATGCGACACCTGCAGCGCATCAATGCGCTTTTCCAGCTCGGCGATGCCTTGCTCAAAATCCAAATAGCTAACTTTCATTTCCGGCTTTCATCTCGTGTGATGCATTAAATACAAACTGCGCTAATTATAAAGGATTTTTACGTTTTCTTTTGACAACCATGCATGAAGATTTTGCAACAATTCATCCTGCAGTTCCACGCGCCACGCGTCACCCAGCATCAGGCTGGCCTGGCCTTGGCTATTATGATATTCAATTTTAACCGGGCACAACTTTTTTTCAGGTTCTGCCGTTTTTTTACGGTACGGGCTCAATATGGTGGTGAGTTTTGCAGCATCCGATTGCCCATTGCAGGATATTTTAAGCATGCTAGCATAGGCGCTGCGCGCCGCAGCCAAATCGTACAGCTTGCGTGCATTGACACGGTTGCCGCCTGAGAACTCATCATGACTGACGCGCCCTTCAATCACCAACAATTGGTCTTCTTTAATCAAATGTGCGTACTGATTGAGCAACTCGCTACCCACCACTACGTCCACCCTGGCGACCGCATCATCAATCGTCACGATGGCCATCTTGCCGCGCTGCGTCATGCGGATGCGCACTCCGGCCACAATGCCTGCCAATAATTTAGGCTGCTCCTGCGGCACCAGATCAGCCAGCGTGCCGCGCACAAATTGACTGATATCCTCTTTTGCACTTAAAAACGGGTGCCCGCTTAAATAAAAACCCAGCGCGGCTTTTTCTTCTATCAACGCCTGCTCGGGCGACCAGGCCGGCACTTTCGGCAGTTCATGTTTGGTTTCCGCCGTTTCGCCGAACAAGCTGTTCTGGTTTGCATGATGATTAGATTGCTCGGCTGCCGCAATCGCCAAGCCGACACCCGCCAGCAATGCAGAACGGTTCGGCTCCAGCTTGTCAAACGCACCGGCACGAATCAGCGACTCAATCACGCGGCGATTCACCTTGCGCAGATCCAGGCGCGCGCAAAAATCAAACAGATCCTTAAATGGGCCGTCCTGTGCACGCGCCGTCAGAATCACCTCGATTGCGGCCAGCCCGGTGCCTTTTACTGCGCCCAACCCATATAATATCTGGCCGTTATTGAGCGGTTCGAAACGGTAGCCGCTCTGGTTGATGTCAGGCGGCAGCACCTCGACTTTATTCGGCGCGCAGTCATCAAAGAAGCTGTGGATGTTGTCGGTGTTGTTCATGTCGGCCGACATGGTGGACGCCAGAAACGCCGCGGGATAATGCGCCTTCAAATAAGCCGTCTGATACGCCACCAAGGCATAGGCGGCGGCGTGTGACTTATTAAACCCATAACCGGCAAACTTTTCCAGCAAGTCGAATAACTCATTGGCCTGGCGCTCGGTTAAACCATTTTTAAGCGCACCTTCGGTAAATATGGCACGCTGCGCCACCATTTCTTCCGGTTTCTTTTTGCCCATGGCGCGACGCAGCAGATCAGCGCCGCCCAGACTGTATCCTGCCACCACCTGCGCAATTTGCATGACCTGCTCTTGATATACCGCGATGCCGTAGGTCTCTTTCAAAATAGGTTCGGTCGCCGGATGCGGATACTCTACCCTTTGCTTGCCGTGCTTGCGGCGGCAGAAATCCGGGATCAGGTCCATCGGGCCCGGGCGGTATAACGCCACCAAGGCGATAATGTCCTCAAAACAATCGGGCAAGGCTTGCTTCAGCATGTCTTTCATGCCGCGCGATTCCAGCTGAAACACTGCTGTGGTATTCGCCGTTTTAAGCAGATTGAAGGTCGCCTTATCATCCAGAGGCATGCTCTGGAAGGCAAGCGGGGCCTGGCCTGCAGCGAGGCGCCGTTTGTTGGCATTTTCAAGCGCCAGCTCCAGAATGGTTAGTGTGCGCAGGCCCAGAAAGTCGAATTTCACCAAACCAACCGCTTCTACATCGTCCTTATCGTACTGGCTCACCAAACTACCGCCATCGGCCTGGCAGTAAATCGGTGAAAAATCAGAAATCTTGCCCGGTGAAATTAGCACGCCGCCTGCGTGCATGCCCACATTGCGCACCAGGCCTTCCAGCCGCAGCGCCAGCTCCAGCAGTTCAGCAACCTCTTCCTCCGCCTCTCTTCTTTCTTGCAACTGCGGCTCTTTCTCCAGCGCAGACTCCAGTGTAATGCCCAGCTCCAGCGGGATCAGTTTTGCGATGCCATCAACAAAATTAAACGGCAAATCCAGCACGCGCCCAACGTCACGGATCACCGCTTTAGCCGCCATGGTACCGAAAGTGGCAATTTGTGATACGGCATCCAGACCATATTTTTGTTTCACATAATCGATGACGCGGTCACGCCCGTCCATGCAGAAATCGATGTCAAAGTCAGGCATGGAAACACGGTCTGGATTCAAGAAACGCTCAAAAAGCAGGTTATATTTCAACGGATCAAGATCGGTAATATTGAGGCTATAAGCCACAAGAGAGCCAGCGCCAGAGCCGCGCCCAGGCCCAACCGGCACGCCGTTATTTTTTGCCCAGTTGATAAAATCGGCCACAATTAAAAAGTAACCCGCAAAGCCCATCTGGTTAATGATTTTGCATTCAAACTCCAGCCTGGCTGCATATACTTTCCGCTTGGCTTCGCGCACCTCCGCATCCGGGTACAATGTCTGCAGGCGTACTTCCAGACCAATTTCCGATTGCCGGACGAGATAAGCATCCAGGCTTTCCTGATTGGGCGTAGGGAAATTGGGCAGATAATTCTTGCCAAGTGTGAGTGTTAAATTGCAGCGTTTGGCAATCTCGACCGAGTTTGCAAGCGCCTCGGGAATGTCTGCAAATAACTCGCACATTTGCGCCTGCGATTTGAAATATTGCTGTGGCGTGAAGTTTTTGGGACGACGCGTATCTGCCAGCATATAGCCTTCAGCAATGCAGGTGCGCGCCTCATGCGCCTTGAAGTCATCCGGGCTGATAAATTGTATCGGGTGCGTGGCGACCACCGGCAAATCGCACTGGCTGGCCAGGTCTAACGCATTGCTGATTAGAATTTCCTGTGCGGGATGATCTTTAGGATCCGCTGTCCGCTGCAGCTCGATATAGAAGCGTCCAGGAAACATAATCGACCATGAGGCTACCAGCTGCAACGCCAGCTTTGAATTTCCTGCATTCAATGCGGCCCCGATGTCGCTCTGCGCATTGCCGGAGATGAGGATCAATCCCTCAGACTCTTCCAGCCACGCTTGCTTAATCTCAGCACGGCCCCTGTATTGATTCTCAAGATAGGCTTTGCTGATGAGCTGGCATAATTTGAGGTAGCCCGCACTGGTTTGCACCAGCAACAAAATACGGAATGCCTGATCACGGTTGCTGGTATTTTCCAGCCAAAGCTCGCAACCCAGAATCGGCTTGATTCCGCGCCCACGCGCGGCTTTATAAAATTTAATCGCGCCGAATAAGTTGCTTAGGTCGGTAAGCGCCACAGCCGGCATGGCATCTTTGCTGGCTGCGTCGATATAATCGTCAATCCGCACAATGCCATCCACAATCGAATATTCGCTGTGGCAGCGCAAGTGGATAAACTGTGGGCTGAGCGTTTCTGAATTTTCGGCTGGATGTTGAACGGAATCTTGCATGCCACTATTTTACCTGCATGCAAAAAAAATGGTGTCTTATTCAGTCAAAAAAACCGCTAAGATTTTTAAATAAGTCTTAGCGGTTTTCAATGTGCCTATTGGTTCGTCAATTAATGCAGGGTATGCCTTGACGCCAGCAATTCGTTAATTTTACTAATCAAATCATCATCTTGCACAGGCTTACCGAAGAAGGCATCGACACCAATTTCTTTGGCTAGGTTTTGATGCTTATCTGCGGTACGCGAGCTGATCATAATCAACGGCGTATTGGCTGTACGCGCATCGTCGCGAATATTGCGCGCCAGACCAAAGCCATCCATACGCGGCATTTCGATGTCAGTTAGAATCGCATCCGGCGTGGTTTCCTGCAGCAGTTGCATCGCATCCATACCATCTTTTGCAACCATTACCTCAAAACCTTCGCGCTCCAGCAAGCGACCCAAGACTTTACGCATGGTAAGTGAATCATCCACCACCAATATACGCTGTTTGGCAACCATTTCCGGTGCTTTGGCTTTGCTAGTTTTTACAACAACGCTGCCTACTGCCAGATCTTCACGGTTAGCCAATTGCACAGGATTGATAATCAGCACGATGCTACCATCGCCTGCTACCGTCGCCCCCACAATGCCCGGCACACGTGCCAGCTGAGTGCCAATGGGTTTCATCACCGCCTCCTGATTGCCGATCACCTCATCCACATGCAAAGCAATATTATATGAACCACTACGCAGCAACAACACTGAAACGTAGGCATGGTCTTCCGGCTGATGTTCCTGGTGATCCAGCAACTTGGATAAATAATGCAGCGGATATTGCTTGTCTGCCCATTTGATTTCGCCTGCCTGGTAGGCATTAATTAAATCCAGCCGTTTGATTTTTTGTGCCTGCTCGATCATGGCCACCGGCAATGCATAAATCTCATGGCCGGAGCGCACTGCCAACACATGTGCTACAGAAAGCGTGACTGGTAAATGCACATTAAACGTGGTGCCTTTGCCAAACTCACTGTTCAAATCCACACGACCGCCTAAACCGCTAACGTCATTACGCACGACGTCCAGACCAACACCGCGACCTGAAATTTGCGAAACTCGCTCGGCGGTAGAAAACCCCGGTTCAAAGATGAGCGACATCAATGCTTGCTCACTCACCTCAGCATTTGCATCCAGCATATTGTTCTTGATTGCTCTTTCTCTAACACGCTGCAGATTGATGCCAGTGCCATCGTCGCTCACAATGATACTGATTTCATCATTTTCCTGACGCACCCTGAGTTTGATCGAACCTGTTTCGGGCTTGCCTGACTTCAGACGCTCGGAGGGGGATTCGATACCATGTGCCACCGCATTGCGCAATAAATGCTCCAGCGGCGCGCCCAGCTTATCCAGTACGCTGCGGTCGATTTCCGTGGCTTCGCCATCAATTTCCAAATCGACAGATTTTTTAAGCTCGCGCGCAGTTTGTCGCACAATACGTTGCAAACGCTCTGTAATTTGCCTGAATGGCAGCATACGCACGCCAAGCAAGCTTTGTTGCAAATCGCGGTTCATGCGGCTTTGCTGCTGTAAAGCCGCTTCGGATTGATCCAGATTCGAGAGCAACCCGTGTTGGATGGTCGCCACGTCATTTACGCTTTCGGCGATCATCCGGGTAAGTTCCTGCAGGCGCGTAAATCGGTCAAATTCAAGCGGGTCAAAAGTTTCGTGGGTTTCCTGCAACACATTCATGCGGGATTGCAATTGCGTTTCCGCCTCGATTTCCAGCTCGCGCAAATAAGTACGCAAACGCGTCACGCTCTCGGTTAAATCATTGGACGACTGCTTAAAGTTTGCCAACTCCCTGTCCAGCCGTGAGCGGATAATAGAAATTTCACCCGCATCGTTGATGAGCCTGTCCAGCGTATCCGCCCGCATGCGCAGGAATTGCGCTTTTCTGTCAGTGGTACGGCCTGCCGGTACTGTAACTTTCTCTTGGACCTGATCAATTGCCTGACTCGGGATGTGACCCATTGCTGCTTCAAAATGGCCACCGATTTTATCCAGCTCTACAAACATGCCTTCGAAATCAATTGCTTCATTTCTGCGCTTGAGTGAGCGCATCACGTGATCTTCCAGTTCATGTACAGCATCGCCAAGGGCTGACTGAGCTGCCATGCGCGCGCTGCCTTTCAGGGTGTGTAACGCACGCTGTAATGCATCCGGGTGATCCGTCTGTTTGGGGCTTGTCCGCCATGCACGCAATTCAGCGCCGATTTCAGGCAGAATTTCACGTGCCTCTTCGATAAACATGGTAAGCAGTTCCTGGTTAACCGGCGTAGCATCATGCGCACCTGGCGCCTGGTAAGGCATGCTTTCGGTAACCAGCTTCACATCAATATCTGCCACCTGCTCAGGATTTGTCTCTTCCGCGACCTCGTGTACCAACGCGGCTTCCACAATCTCAGTAGCAGTCATGGCAACAGCTTCTTCCTGCTGTGGAATTTCGGCAAGCTCGACGGAAGGCTCTTTATTCTGCGCTGTCTGCTGGGCTGCCAGGTTAAGCACCTTAATCAATGCATTGGCTGAACGCGGGTTACGCAGTTCAGAAATTTTTTGCCACATATTCGCCAATGACTTAACGGTATTGGTATAAAGCTCCAGATACTGCGGGGACCAGGTCACACTGACTGCATCCAGCCAGTTTTCCAGCGCGCGGCCCAATTCCCCCATGGGCTTGAACCCTGTAGCGAGGGCATTGCTGGCCAAGGTATGAACGGCGCGGCGCGCCCCGGCGGAAGGCTGCAGGCTGCTGTCTGCTGCTAGTTTGGCAGCTTCCTGCTCCAGCAACGTGATGTTTTGCATGCTTTCCTTGATAAAAATATCATACAGCGCGCGGCTCAATTTGCGTGTACCGCCAATCAGCACCTGTGCGTCCGGTTTTTTCGCTGGCTTGGCGCCTGTTTTTTCGCCTTCGCTCGAGAGTGATGCAATACGGGTAAACCAAGTCTCCTGGTTTACGTTCACCTGGCCATTTGCACGCAAATCAGCCGTCCACCCCGCAAATGCGGCTGAAATCTGTTCAATCGAAACGATTTGCTGAGGGTTCAGCGTGGATTTTTTATCAAGCACACCGTTCAGAAAGAACTCGACCTTGCCTGCGATCTCACCAAGCGCACTTAATCCCACTGTGCGGCCACTGCCCTTCAAGGTATGAAAACTGCGCCGCACCTCAACCAGAGCCTCACGGTCTGTTGCATTCACGCGCAAAGCCTGACAATTCTGTGCAATATGCGCCAGCACTTCTTCGGCCTCTATAAGATAAATATCCAGCAGTTCAGAATCAAATGCCCGGTCAACCACGCCAGCGTCATCCGCAATAGCTGGACCCACGGCCTGCTCCGCTTCTTTAGCGGCAAGGCTTTCGACAGCTTCCATGACTGTCGCATCGGCAGGCGCTGCTGAAGCCGCTTTAATCTGTGCCTCGCTATCTGTTTTTTCCAGGCCAGCTTCCGCGAGGGTATTATTCAGGCGTTGCAACGCATCTTCAAGCGCCTGCTCAGATTCGGGGCGGGTTTTTGGCAATTCATCCGCATACAGGCCAATCATGCTCAGGCTCTCCGCCACCAGTTCAAAATGTGCCTGATTTGCCACATAATCAGCTTGCTGAAAATGCCGAATGAGGCTGCCACACGCATTCACGATGGTTGCTGGCGTAGGCATTCCCAGCATATCAAACACTGCAAAAACCTGTTTCAGCGGCTGCGGCGTAAGCATTAACGAGGCTTTTTCCGAAGGATGACGGAAGTAGCTATCCAGCGCCTGCTCAACTGTTTTCAGCGATTCTTTAAGATGCGCGACCACCGTCTTGACCGTATCGCGGTCCAGCGCTTCTGCCCTGTCAGCTTCAAGTTTGCCGTAAACTTCACCGGACGAGATTGATTCAAGGCGCTGCACTTCAGAAAGTAATTTATGTATCCTGTCTGAATCCATATATTGATAATTCTTAAGCGCGTCTTCAATCAAATTCAGCGCTGCGGCCACCTCGATCAATGCCGCATGGTTCACCTTGCCGGCATCATCCCGCAGCGTGTTGCTTGCTTGCTGCAATGCCGAATAAACATCAGCCAGCGCCGTATGCCTTAAGTTTTGCGTGATCGCACAGCTGACGGCCAGCACGTCTGAAAACCTGGTAATTAATACATTATCCAAAGGTACCGGCGTATTGCCGCCATTTACATCCACTTTGGTAAAATCAATGGTGCCTGATACCTCATCCCATAACTCTCTCAGCTGATCCAGCTCGTCGATCAGTTGCTGCACCCGTGCCGTTTCATCAGCGTCGACACCAGTTCCGGCAAAATCTACAGATGCTTTTTTATCAATCAGCTGATCAAGCTCGAATGCTTCTTTTACCTTGCGCACGTTTGCTTTATCAACATCGCTAATCGCCACATAATATAAAATATCGCGTAGCAGATTGCTATGCGGCTTACTCACACCGTCTGCAAACAGACGCAGCTCCTGATCCAGCTTCCTGCACAATCGTTTTGCGCCCTGGTTTTCTGCGATTTCTTTTTGCTCCAGGGATTCAGTAAACGCACTAGCCGCCCACCAGAGGGTTTTATTGCTGGTTTTTTGCTGTGCCTGACTTACATTGCTTACCGCCGCAGTCATGGCCTCCAAAGCGCCGGTCTGTCTGGATTGCAGCCAGTTCAGCAGCGATTTTTGATAGACCATGCGCTGCTCGACAATAAAACCCGCGTACTCCGCTTCTGTTAACTGTTTGCTTGGAATATCTTTAGGCGCGCTGCTCGTGGTGTCAGGAAAAAACAACTCACTCTCTTCCAGCGTTTCGCCCTGAGCAGCCATAATTGGACTTAATGCTGGATATAAGCGCAGAGGGATATCGGGGGAGCCATTGAGCAGCTCCTGCAAATAGGACTGCAGCGTTTTTACTGCCTTGCTGAGCGCTTCCATAATTTCCGGCGTGGCATTGATAGTTTTTTTCTCTAGTTTTCCGGCCAACTTTTCCAGCTCGCTGCAAAAACGTTTACAGCCCTCCAAACCCACCATATCCAGCGCGCCCGAAGCCTGATACAGACTGGTTTGCGAAAAACGCATCGGAGAAGTGTCATGAACATTGCCGCGTACTGTATTGACATTCTCCAATACAGAGTCAAGCAGTTGATTAATCTGGTCTTTAACCCAGCTTAACGGGCCGCTATCAAAATTTTCTGCCACCTAATACACTCCCAACAATTTAAGGTGTAATTTAAGCCAGTTTAAAGCCTGCAACCGAATCACGCAGCTCTTCCGCCAGCTTGGTCAATTGTCCTACCGATTCTGCCGTCAGTTTTGTGCCTTTAGTGGTTAGCGATGTAATTTCCTGAATTTGCTGCATGTTTTTAGTCACGGTAGAAGCCACCTGGGTTTGTGCCTCGGTTGCGGCAGAAATCGATTGAATCAAACGCGCCAGACTGTTGGAAACGGTTTCAATCTCAGTCAGCGCCTTACCCGCCGCATCCGAAAGTCGCGCTCCCTCCACCACGCCCTCGGTGCTCTTCTCCATCGCCGCAACCGCGCTATGAGTGTCGGTCTGAATGGTTTTTACAATCGCGCCAATCTGCTTGGTCGCTTCCGATGAACGTTCCGCTAAACGCTGCACTTCTTCCGCAACCACGGTAAAACCCCTGCCCGCCTCGCCCGCAGACGCTGCCTGAATCGCCGCATTCAAGGCCAGAATGTTGGTTTGTTCGGTAATATCCGAGATCAGCTCCACAATCTCGCCAATTTCCTGCGAGCTTTCACCCAGTCGTTTAATCCGCTTCGAGGTTTCCTGAATTTGTTCGCGAATATCGTTCATGCCGGCGATGGTATTCTGCACCGCCTGCGAACCCTGCGTAGCAGCTTGCAGCGAGCGCTGCGCCACCTGTGAAGCCTGGCTTGCATTGGTAGACACCTCAAGGATAGACCGCGTCATATTACTTACCGCATCAGTAGTTTCTGTAATTTGCTGCGCTTGTTTTTCAGCAGCAGATAACAACGAAACGGACGTTACCTGCGCCTGCCCGGTGGCCGTATTCACTTGCTCGGAAGCACGGTTAATCTCTGTTACCAGGTCACGCAAGCTATCAATGGTGTAGTTAATGGAGTCGGCAATCGCACCCGTAATATTTTCTTTCACTTCGGCGCGCACGGTTAAGTCGCCATCGGCCAGGTCGCCCATTTCATCCAGCAAGTTCAACACCGCCATCTGGTTAGCTTGGCCATCGTTTTCCAGCATCATCAGAGCGCTGTCGATCGTTTTCGCTTGGCGTTTACCAAAAATGTAAATCGCTATGATAATAACTACCGCCAGCAATGCCAAACCTATCAAGAAGTATTGCAAAAGCGTATTGCTTTTATCTGCAAGATTCTGGGATTCGTTTCTTAGCGCCAATGCCAACGTTTTCGATGCTTGCTGACTTACCACAAATGCTTGTTTCAATTCACCTAGCGCGGCCAGCGCAGCATCAGATGAATGTGATTCAATCGCTGGAACAAATTTTGTATTGTATATGTAAAAAAAGCTCTCGGCTGCTTTTGTGACTGCAGTATATTGACCTCTTAGCGCTTCTGAAATTTTGCCTTTATTATATATTTCCCAATATGCCTTTCGATCTTCGAATTCGTGCTGATGCAAATCATGATTTTCAAAATATGTATCCATCAATTTAGCGTCAGCATCACCCGATGACAATGCAAAATACATGTCGTTAGCGTTGGCATAAGCATCTATTACATACAAAGGCGGTGGCGACACATCAGTACGCAAGTCTTCCAGGTTTTTAATTTGGGTATACAAGGGACCATTCACCCGCACATGGTTAACAGCGTAGAACGCCAAGGCCATGAAAATAAGCAAACCTAGGATAGGCAACAGAATTTGGCGGGTAGTGGTAGCACCACTTGAACTGCCACTACTGACCTTGCCAGCAAACACCTGCTTAATTTTAGCTGGAATATTTTTTATATTAAGTGCCATATTTAATCCCTTTTAATTTCTCTTTTATATTGCATAAGGTGTTGCAAACTCTTTGGAGTTCACCAGCTTGTCACAATCCAGCACATGCCAGACGCGATTTTCCTCATCCTGGTAGGTTTGGGCTTTCAAGCATATGGTTTCTTCTGCCATTTCATCGCGCATTTTCATTTCATCCAGCTTGCGCAAGCCTATCATCTTGTCGACCACAAACGCTACATTCGAAGTCACTGCATCGCTCATTAACAAAAGTCGCGCATTAGATGATATTCCAGTAAACGTATTTTCCAGCAACTGCGCCAAATCATTAATGGCATACAGCACGCCACGTACATTGGCCACTCCTAAAAACCAGGGCTTGACGATAGGTACACGGTGAATATCCATAATAGGCAGGGTTTCAGAAATCTCCTGCAGGCTTACCAGGACGTTTTTGCTGCCGATCACCACGCCAAGATAGCCCGCTGGCGCTTCTGCCCCTGCTTTTTTCGCATTCTCCAACCGGGCTAGAATGCTGGATTGGTATTCTCTTAACTGTGATTCTTTTGCCATAAGTTGTTCTCAAAAAGTGTGTGCCAAAAATTGAGCCTTAACCCAGTTTATCAATAATTGCTTTCAGCTCATCTTTAGAAATCGGCTTCTGAACACACGCTTTGGCACCCATCTTTTCTGCCCAGGAAAGATCGGTTACCTGCAGCTTGCCGGAACATAAAATCACTGGGATTTTGGTGGTCGCCGGGTCTTTTGTCAGGGTGCGTGTTGCCTGAAAGCCCGTTAACCCGGTCATGATGATATCCATGATAATGAGGTCCGGCATGATGCTTGCGGCTTTTTCCACGCATGCCTCACCGCTTTCCAACGCTACGACCTGGAAGCCCAGATCCTCCAGCAACTCGGTCAGATAAAACCGGTCTGTTGCAGAGTCATCCACGATTAAGATTTTATTAATGGCCATTACGGCTCTCCAAAAACATTATTTATTGATATAAGTATTTACCGCATCAATCAAAGTGTCTTGCGTAAACGGTTTGGTCAAATATTGATCGGAACCCGCCATCCGCCCGCGCGCGCGGTCGAACAGGCCATCTTTACTGGACAACATAATCACAGGGGTGGATTTGAATTTTGCATTGCGCTTAATGAGCGAACAGGTCTGGTAGCCATCCAGGCGCGGCATCATGATATCCACAAAAATCACTTGCGGATGCAGGTCGGCAATTTTGGCCAGCGCATCAAAACCATCTTCTGCCAGAATCACTTCACAACCTGCTGTTTTAAGAAATATCTCTGCGCTGCGGCGTATCGTATTACTGTCGTCAATGACCATAACTTTTGTACCGGCTAGATTCGCTTGCGCCACTTGATACTCCCCTGACATATAAAACAATTTATATGCTTTAACATTGCCTCATTACAAACAATCTTTAAAAATGTATTTTTACTGATATTTTTAAATGATTTTATTCTTTTACGCATACAAATATTACATTTTCTGAAATAATTTGCAACACTTACATAATATTTGTAATAATATACTTTAACAAAAAAAAAGTAGGCTTGGCAGCATATGTAAAGAATTTGGCTCTGAATTATTTGATTCATATTAGTAGGAACCTGCAACAATGATTATTAGACAAGAGTCCGTAGATTCAAAGATGGCATTAAAAGATTTGCCTGGCGCATCACCACTTCCCAGCGCCAATCTGGTCTTGGTATTCGGCTCGGTAAAAAGATTTTCTGAAGCGCACAATTGGTAGGCTGCACTACCTCGGGCGAGATTAGCCAGACTGGCGTGTTCGATGACAGCATTCAGATCACCGCCATCCAATGGGAAAAAACCATCCAGCGCGTAGCGCAAACCAAAATGTCCGGTATGCAAAGCTCATTTGAAGCCGCTGCCAGCCTGGCAAAGCAGCTTAAATCGGATGGGCTGCGAACTGTTCTGGTGTTTTCAGACGGCCTGAACGTCAACGGCTCAGAATTATTGAAAGGCTTTCAAAGCGTGCTGGGTGACATCCCCATTGTAGGCGGCCTGGCCGGTGACGGGGGTGCTTTTGTAAAAACACTGCAACTTTTTAATGATACCGTTTCAGATAACCAAGTGATTGCCGTTGGCTTGTATGGTGACGCGCTCATTACATCCAGTGGCGCGCTTGGCGGGTGGAAGCCTTATGGCCCGCCACGCAAAGTGACCAAATCCGAGAAAAACGTGGTGCTAGAACTTGACGGAAAACCCGCATTACCCCTTTACAGAATGTATATCGGCGAAGCGTTTGCGCGTGGCCTGCCCGGCACCGGCTTAAAGTTTCCGCTTGCGGTAATTGAAGAAGGCAAGCGGGACGTTGAGAAAATTCGTACGCTGCTGGCTATCGACAGCAATAAAAACAGCCTGACCTTTGCGGGCAACGTCGAAGAAGGTGAAACGGTACGCCTATGCCAGACCAACCATGACAGGCTGGTAGAAGGCGCAGGCGGCGCTGCTAATCTGGTGATGGACGGCCTGAGTGCAAACAAAACCAACCAGCCTGGATTGGCTGTATGTGTAAGTTGCGTAGGCCGCAAAGGTGTTATGGCGGAACAAGTCGTGGATGAAGTAAAACTGGTGCAGCAAATTTTAGGGCCGCAAACCAGCGTCACTGGCTTCTACTCCTATGGCGAACTTGCACCGCGTCCACACACCACGGATAGCGTGCTTCACAACCAGACCATGACCATTGGCTATTTGAGCGAGAATTTAGTGGTGTAATATTTTTGTATTGATAACTTTAATTTGGAAGCATCTGTTCTAAATGGTATTTTTTGTTTTATGATAGGTACTTGGATTTTTATAATTAGAAAAGGGGGAAATCATGTCTAGCTCCGTTACGCTCAAAGGCAATCCAGTAGAGGTTGCTGGCAACCTGCCTAAAATTGGCAGCACCGCGCCGAATTTCACATTAGTCGATAAAGCGCTTGCAGATGTCACCTTGGATACCTATGCAGGCAAGCGTAAGGTATTGAATATATTCCCCAGTATTGATACACCCACCTGTGCCACCTCGGTCCGGACATTCAACAAGCATGCCGCAAGCCTGGCTAACACCGTGGTATTGAATGTGTCAGCTGATCTGCCCTTTGCACAAACACGTTTTTGCGCTGCAGAAGGCATCGAGAATGTCGTGAACTTATCCAGCATGCGCGGCCGTGATTTTTTAATGAATTACGGTGTTTTGCTGTTTACCAGCAAACTGGCTGGTTTGTGTGCCCGCGCTGTCATTGTTCTAGATGAGAACAACGTCGTTAAACACGTAGAACTGGTGCCTGAAATTACGCAGGAACCTAACTATGATGCTGCACTTGCCGCATTAAAGTAATCAAGTGGTTTAAAATAAAAAGCCAGCGTTAAGCTGGCTTTTTTATGGGAGCAGTTTTTAAATCGCCGTGCCTACAAGTATTCCGTATACCTGGCATTGCTGCCACGCGCTTTTTCAACCGGGTATTTCTGCGCATTCAGTTCAATTTTCTTATTGGTCGCATCAATCAGATCGATCTTCAGCACTTCGGCGATTCTGAGCAAATACACAAACGTATCGGCCAATTCGTGTGCCACCGCTTCACGTTTTTCGGGTGCTAATTGCTGGCTTTCTTGTGGCGTATCCCATTGAAATTGCTCAACCAGTTCCGCTGCTTCTACAATCATCGCCATCGCCAGATTTTTGGGCGTATGAAACTGCGCCCAGTCACGCTCGGCGACAAAAGCGTTGATACGCACCCGTAAGTTATCCAATGAATCATTCATATTTAACCGTCCAAATCATCTAAAAACATACCCTGCAAGGCAATATCCATGCGGCTTCTAGAGCATGTAATTACCATTTTTATGGTGCTATTTTAGTTTCGACATAACCTAAGGCAGGCGCAAATCACTGGTTAAAAAATAAGTGTTCCAGCCCGCAAATCTGCGCTTCAGCGCCTCGCCTATTTTGGGGTACAACAAGGCCAGATCTTCGTCCTCGCCAATGCGCACGCCGTAAGGCGGATTGGCCACCAGCACACCGTTATCCGCTGGCGGAATCACTTCGGTAATATCCGTCTGTGCCAGTTGCACGGCTTCCAGCAAGCCTGCTTCGCTTAGGTTTTGACGCGCCACACGCACTGCACGCAAATCAGAATCGCTTCCGTAAATTTTCTGAAAGGTCGCGGGTTGCGCCTGTTTCAGCGCGGCGTTCTTGATTTTTTTCCAGGTATCTGATTCGAAATTTTTCAGCTTTTCAAAACCGAAGCTCCTTTTTAGGCCGGGCGCTATATTCAGCGCCATCATCGCCGCTTCCAGCAAAAACGTGCCGCTGCCGCACATCGGATCCAGCAATGGCTGTCCGGCTTTCCAGCCGGAAAGCAGCAAAACACCCGCGGACAGATTTTCGCGCAAAGGCGCTTCAATGCTGGCTTTACGGTTGCCGCGCTGATACAAGGCATCGCCTGAAGTATCCACGTAAAACTGGTAGCTATCGGCCGTTAGATAAGCGTGGATGCGCACTGCCGGCGTTTTGGTGTTGATGTAAGGGCGCGAGCCGACAGCTTGCCTGAACTTGTCGCACACCGCATCCTTAATGCGTAGCGTGGCAAATTCCAGACTTTTTAGCGGGCATTTCACGCCGGTGACTTTCACCATGAAATCATGCTTCACATCAAACCAGTTTGGCCAATTGAGCTTGTACGCCGCCTGGTACAGATCCTCTTCCGTCGCATACTTTCCGCGCCCCGCCTGCATCAGCACGCGCGTGGCGATGCGTGAATGCAAGTTCGCGGAATAACACACACTTAACTCACCGGCAAAAGCCACGCCGCCATCGGTGGGCGTGATATCTTTTGCATTGCATTGCTTCAACTCGTTCACCAGCAAGGCTTCCAGGCCGCGCGGGCAGGTAGCAAAATATTGATTCATTATTTCTCTTTTACTTTAAAAAAGCTGCCTGTTGTCATGGGGATTATGTTCGCACAGTTTTTCTAAAAAACTTAAAAATTCTATTTTGTGCGTATGCTCAAGCATTTTCGCACGCGCATGCAAATTGGCGATATGCAAATCCGGTGCGTGCTTGAAGCCAAAAACGACAATATTGCCCGGCCTGCCTGTCGGCAGCATCAATACCATCTTATCGAAAGACTGCTCGATGCGCTGCAAGTAAATATCAAATTTTTTATCGCTGCCCCACAGATTAATCGCAAAGATGCCTTGATTTGTGAGCGCCGATTCACAGCTGTCGAAAAAGTCCTGACTGCAAAAATTGGGCGGAATGCCCACACTATCAAAGGCATCTATCATCAGCACATCGGCGCTGTTGGTATGATTGAGCAGGTAAGCAATACCATCGCCCTCGATAATATCAAATCTTGAATCGTTCTCTGGCACATAAAAATGACTGCGGGAGATTCTGATGACTTGCGGGTTGATTTCCACTACAGTCTGGTTGATTTCAGGACAATACGCATGGATATACTTGGGTACTGAGCCGCCGCCCAAGCCAATAGTCAGCACGTTTTTTACCTTATCCGAAAACAGCAGAAACCCCATCATGCCGCGCGAGTAGGCCAGTTCGAGCGCAAACGGCGCACTGACCCGCATGCTGCTCTGAATGGTGACCGAGCCTAGGTAGAGCGAGCGAATGCCGTTGCTTTCGCTGACTTCGACAATGCTGTCATCAGCAACACTTTTATGAATCTTCCTGCCAAACCTCAACATAAATGTTATCCGCTAAATCTCAACATTCTCTTCAACCACCGCAATCAGTTCAGCCGCTATCACTCCTTTAAACTTGCAATTCAGCTCCATCAGCAAAGTGTCTATATGCTTGATCTCCAGCAACACTTTTGTTCCCACCTTTAACTCGGGCAAGCTCGGTACTTTGGTGATATAAAACATGCCGTCAATCCGCACCAGATTCTCGCGCCAAACCGTTGCCGTGACTTCAGCCAGTTGTTCCTGAATCAGATACTGCAGGCACCAGTAACGCTCCATGCGGGTTTGAAATTCGCTATAGGCATTATAAGTCTGGTCAAAATTGCGGATAATGACATTCAGTTTGCCATCCTGCGCGTTGTAAGGTGCAGGCGCTGCTTGCAGCATCGCAATCAGTTGCCGCTGATTGATCAGATCCACTGCGCGGCGCAATGGCGAGGTGCACCAGGTATATTGCGCCACGCCCAAGCCTTGATGCGGCTCAGCGTTTGATGTCATAAATACTTTCCCGCCCGTTTGCGCGCGATAGACCGCGGCCAAGCCAGCCTCTTTCAATAAGCCGCCCCAATGGCTGTTGGCATGAATCATCAGCTCCGACACCACTTTATCCATCGGCGATCCACGCTCGCGCAGCACGATACTAACAATTCCGTCGGTCACATAAAAATTGAAATCTATTTGCGGCGCACGGTTGGGGTCATATTTACCGCGTGCCTTTTCCAGCGTTTCTGCAAGATCAAACAAAAACTTGAGGCGCGACCAATATGGATGTCCGCTGTCTTCGGATAAGGTTTCCGTATTGAAAAAAGGCTCTAACGTGTCGTGCCGCAAATTATCGGCAACCCGAATTTGTTCCACTTTGGTTTCGTGTGCAATCACCTCAAATTCAGGTGTCACTTCACAATACAGACATAACGCTGGTCTGGTTTTCCCCGCATCCAGGCTGAACGGCGTCACTACACTATCGGGCAGCATGGTGATTTTGTTGCCGGGTATATACACGGTAGAAAGTCGCGAGAGCACAATGGCGTCCAAAGGCGTTTCTGGCAGCACGCTCAAAGCTGGCGCCGCGATATGTATACCCACTCGGATATTGCCGTTATTAAGTGTTTCCAGACTAAACGCGTCATCAATCTCTGTAGTAGTGGCATCGTCAATACTGAAACATTCTGCGCTTGCCAGTGGCAAATCTTGTGGAATCACAGGTAAATCAAAATCAGGAAAATCCGTGCCATCGCTGAACATCTCGCGCAGAAAAGCGCCCAGGTGATAATCATGTGCGTTCTTGATTAAGCCGCAATCATGCATCACGGCAAGCGCCAGCCTGCCCGAGGTTTGCGCGGCCTCATCAATCGCTTTCCACTCAAGGCTGTTTTTATCCGGATGATAAATCAGACTGTCAGCCTTGCTGGAAAAGCCTTCTGGCAGCTGCTTGTTATTCAGTTGAACCACCCACGCAGCCATTTGCTCGGCCTGCTGTTTTTTGCGTTCAACCGCTGCTAACGCGAGTTTTAGCGTTTCGGCGGGTGCGGCTTTATAGCGCCCCTTGCCTTTGCGATAAAAATACATGGGGGCACTGTGCAGCTTGATAGCCGTGGCCGCCGCCTCGATTGCGCTGGGCTTTTTGCCGTAATACTCCTGCGCCAGGTCCTCAAAACCGAATTCAGGCTCGCCGCAGCATTCCCACAAAAAATCGATTTCCAGATTCTCCGCGTCGTGCTGCGCCGCTTCCATAAAGCCATTCAGCGTATCCTCGAACCGCAGCAGCACGCTGTTCGACTTGATTTTGGAGCGTTTGCCCGTGGGCGATTCCACCTGCATAGAACCAGGATTCTCGGTCATGACAAAGGCCACCTTGAAATGGCCTTCTTCTTCGTAAAATACATTCATAATTCCTATTTTACCGTGCTTTCAGCCAAGCTCTTGGCATAAAATACAAAACATGGACAAAAGAATACCTGTAACCCTGCTCACCGGTTTTTTGGGCAGCGGCAAAACTACATTACTCAATCATTTGCTTGCCAATCCGCAGATGAAAGACAGCGCCGTCATCATCAATGAACTGGGCGAAGCAGGTTTGGATCACATTCTCGCCACGCAAGTTGATAGCGAGCAAATCGCCGACAATACAGTGCTGTTAAGCTCCGGCTGCGTATGCTGCAGCTTAAAGAATGAGCTAGCCGACACCATGCGCGATCTGTTTTTCAAACGCGCGCTGCAGGCGATTCCACAATTTAACCGCGTGGTCATCGAAACCACCGGCATGGCCGATCCGGGTCCGATCCTGTCCAATCTCATGAATGAGCCTGTGATTGAATCAGTGTTCCGTCTGGACGCCGTGGTTGTCACCGTTGACAGCGTCTACGGCCTGAAGCAGCTGGAAGACCATGCAGAAGCGCGCAAACAGGCAGCGGTGGCCGATGTGCTGTTGCTGACCAAAACCGACCTGGCGTCGCCGGAACAATTATCTGCACTGAAAGAAAAGCTCATAGCAATCAATGCTGGCGCAACACAACACAAAATACAGCACGGTGAGATCGATCCCGATTTCATCATTGATGTAGGTTTATTCGACCCAACCGGCAAACGCGCCGAGCCAGAACGCTGGCTGCGCGCCCCCCTTGGACTGACAAACAGCAAACCCGGTCTGTTTAAAAAACCACACAACGGCGAGATCAGCAGCTTTTCAGTTACCCTGCCCAGCCCGCTCAGCTGGCGTGATTTGAAACCTGTGATTTTAAAACTCTGCCAAACCCACGGCGAAAACCTACTGCGCCTGAAAGGCATACTCCATGCGGCTGACCAGCCAGCGCCGCTGGCGATTCACGCCGTGCATTTCACGCCCTACCCGCCCACCTTGCTGGAAGGCTGGACTGAGGATGCGCCGAGCAACCGCATTGTGATCATTGGAAAAAACCTGGATGAAAACACGGTTAGAAAAATGCTCACGCAAGTTTGAATGCATGCATTTCAAAAACATCTGTTTTCTTCATTAGCAATGTAATCGGCCTGCAAACCGCATGCCACCTGTCTTGCAGTCACTATCATGTTGACAATGAATGCGCGCATATATGAGAGAGATGCCTCACCTTGAGCTATCGTGCAGTTTTATGGCTGACTTACAACACGGTTTTATAATTCGTTCCAAAAAACTCCGTCATCAAGAAATCTTCCAGTTCCGCGCTGTCTTCCACCCGCGCCGATTTAACCACGGTACGCCCCAGGCGGTGGGATTCCCAGTTGAAATCGCCTTGGTAATGCTCGCGAATCAGCCAAATCATTTTTCTAATCATCACCAGCCGCACATCCTGACCAGTACTGGCCTCCACTTCAAAATACTGGCGTTTCGAGGTGCTGTAATCATTTAGCCAGCCAAGAAATGTGAAACTCGCGCTGCGGCTGCCCAAACTGGTAATTTCAAAAATGCCGTTGGTGCCATTCTGAAAATTACTTTTGATTTTTGCGTCTCTTTTTTCTTCTTCAGTTGGGCCAGTTTCACGCGCAGCCGCTTCTGCGTTGATCTTTGCAGCCTCGCTTTCAGCACGCTCCCGCTCCGCCCGCTTGGCATTTAGGGCTGCAAACATATCTGGCTCTTTAGTTTTATCGGCTTTTTTCGGCAAAGCTTCCGGTTCTGGTCTGTTTGTCGCTAGCACATCTGGCACTGAAAAAACTGGTGGTTTTGCATCGCGCGCAGCTTGTTTTGTTATCACCTTTGACGGCCTTTTAACCGGCTCAACAATAGGCTCTGGAAGCCGCTCTGGTATTGATTCCTGGGGCTGCTCTGGAATCACTTCCGCCTGTTCTGGCTGGGCTAGCACCACCTGAAATGGCGGTGACTCTCTCTTAGGTTGCTGCTGAAACTTAGGCTCCACGAAAAATAAGATAAGCGCATGCATCAATATGGAAAATACAAATGCAATCAAGGCATTACGACTGAATTTGAAGCGAATCAGCCTGTCGTTTCTTGGTGTTTGCAAAAAAGCTTCAAACGCGTGATTTGTAGAAAGATTTATTGCCATCAAAATTTAGTGATTAATTTCCTGCCAGGTTTTTTCAAGTCGTTTAATCGAGACTGGAAATGGCGTTCTGAGTTCCTGCGCAAACAAAGAAACACGCAGTTCCTCAATCAGCCAGCGATAATCCCGCAGGGCTTGTGGAATGTCATGGTTAGCCTGATGGAGCGCGTTCATTTTATCCTGCCAGCGCTGCCAGATTAACCCCACACTTGCGGCATTTTTACCGTCACGCTCCGGGTTTGCCGGCTGCTTTTCGATGCGCAAACGCAGCGCTTTAAGATACCGCGGAATATGCTGCAGCTGCTCCCAGGGCGTTTGGCTGAAACAGTTCTTATACACCAGCTGGCTCACCTGCTGTTCCAGATCATGCTTCAAGCGATTCACGGTAGCTGGCATTTTGCTCTGCTGAGTGATGAGCAGCTGATACTCCGTCGCAATCGCCTGTGCCTGTCTTGCAATCGCTTCTGTCACGGCTGGCAGCCGTGTTCTTGCACGCGCCTTCAGTTTCATGAAATCTGCATTGGTGCGCGGTAATTCATCTTCACCAATAAACGCGCGATCTGCAATGGCGCGAATCATGTCTTCGCGCAAATCATCCGGCGACATGACGTTTCTTAATGAAAGCGCATATTGATTAAAATTCGGCAGGCTTTTTTCCAACTGCTTCATTTGCTCTTTTAGCTCAAAGCGCATCAACCGACAAACACCTTCACGATGACTTTGTTCGGCTTCGCGTTCGGTATCGAACAGCTTTACCGAAATGCTATCATCCGCGTCTTCCAGAGCGGGGTAACCCGTCACCTTCAAGCCATCGCGCTCAAAACTCAGCGTTTGCGGTAAATCGCCAAAATCCCACTGCTTTAGCCCGGTTTTCTCAATATCTGGAGAAGTGTTTCTAAAAGTGAGCTGCGCGGCTGAGCCAAGCTGTTTTTTCAAGCTATTCCAGTCGCGTCCCATCGCCAGCTCGCGCCCTGCGTCATCAATGACACTAAAGTTCATTAAATGATGCGGTGGTATATCGCTCAAATTCCAGTCTTCTTTGCTAATTTTGAGCGTAGTTTTATTCTGTATATAAGCGGCTAAGGATTCCAGCAAAGGTTTAGAATAATCATTACCAACAGACTCTAAAAAGCCTGTTACAAACTCGGGGACAGGCACACACACGCGGCGGAATGTCTTGGGCAAGGCTTTAATGAGGTAAGTCAGCTTTTCGCGCAGCATGCCTGGTACCAGCCACTCGGTTTGCACCGGGTTTAATTGGTTCAGCAATGCAAGCTGAATGGTTGCTGTGACGCCATCCAAAACATGCCCTGGTTCAAAACGATACTTTAGGCTAATTTCAACGCCATCCAACATGATTTTTTCAGGAAACTGCACAGCGGTAATGGCATCCGCACCATGACGCATCAAGTCATCGCGCGTTAAATACAACAGTTTAGGATTGATTTTTTCAGCATCGACACGCCATTTTTCAAAACTCGCCGCGTTAACAATATCCGCAGGAATTCTGGCGTCATAAAATGCAAATAACTGGTGCTCATCCACCAGCACGTCCTGACGCCGCGCCTTATGCTCCAATTCTTCAACTTCAGCGATCAGGCGCTCATTGGCAGTGAAAAATGCAGATTTAGTATCAAACTCTCCATTTGCAAGCGCCTCGCGTATAAAAATCTCACGTGATTCAGCAGGGTTGATTGGCCCGTAATGCACGCGACGCTTGGGGATAATCGTCAACCCGTACAAACTCACGCGCTCCCACGCATTGACCATGCCCATCTTTCTATCCCAGCGCGGGTCTGAGTAATGGCTGTCGGTTAAACCACGCGCCAACGGCTCTATCCAGTCCGGTTCTATTTTTGCCACATAGCGCGCATAAAGCTTGGCGGTATCCACCAGCTCAGCCGCCATGACCCATTTGGGACGCGTTTTCTTTAAACAAGAACCGGGTGCAATGTAGAAACGAATACCACGCGCGCCTGCATAAGACTCGCTCTCGCCATCCTTAAAGCCGATATTGCCCAGCAACCCGGCTAACAGCGCTTTATGAATCTGCTCATAATTCGCTTCTTTCTGTGCGCCATGCCTCACAATGGCTTTGTCGCCTGCCTCATTCGCTCCTTGTCGTACTACTTGTATTGCCTGCGTCTCTCTTTCGTTGGCTTCGCGCCCTTGTTTTACCTGACGCACAGAAATTTCGTCTGGCCAAATTTCAGAAACAATTTCGAGCAACTGCCCATGCAACTCACGCCATTCTTTTAAGCGTAAGAAAGACAGGAAATTAGTGTGGCATTGGTTGAGCAAATCTTTATTGGATTTCTTGTTTTTGAGGGCATGGTCAAACCAATCCCACAGCTTGAGATAGCTCATAAAATCCGACCCCTCACCTGCAAACTTGGCGTGCGCAGTATCCGCCGCCTCGCGCTTATCCATTGGACGTTCGCGCGGGTCCTGTATACTCAGTACACTGGCGATAATCAGAATATCCTTTAAGCAATGCTCGCGTTTTGCCGCCAGAATCATGCGCCCAACACGCGGATCTAACGGCAGTTTAGCAAGTTGCAAGCCTGTTTCAGTAATCTGGCGCTTTTCATCAACTGCACCAAGCTCTTGTAATAACAAGTAACCATCGGCAATCAAGCGTGAAGTAGGCGCTTCAATAAACGGAAACTCTGTCACATCGCCCAAGCGCAACGCGGCCATACGCAAGATCACAGCCGCTAATGAACTGCGCAGTATCTCTGGTTGGGTAAACTCCGGCCGGCCGTTAAAATCCTCCTCCGAGTACAAGCGCACGCAAATGCCGTTTGATACGCGTCCGCAACGCCCTGCGCGCTGCTTGGCAGCCGCCTGTGAAATTTTCTCTATCTGCAACTGCTCTACTTTGGCGCGTGTGCTGTAGCGGTTCACCCGCGCCAGCCCTGCATCAATCACGTATTTGATACCTGGCACAGTGAGCGAGGTTTCCGCCACGTTAGTCGCCAGTACAATACGACGCAAACTATGCGGTTTGAATATTTTTTGCTGATCTTCAATGCTTAAGCGCGCAAATAACGGCAAGACTTCGATGTGCTTGAGTTTGGTCGAACGGCCCTGATATTTGCGCAAGTGGTCAGCCACGTCGCGAATCTCGCGCTCACCCGGCAGAAACACCAGAATGTCACCATCGCCCTGCCGCAGTAAATCATCAGCAGCGTCTAAAATGGCTTCTTCAATAGCTTCCTCTTCATCATCCTCTTCCAGCCAGCGCGCTTCTGTCTTGGCTTTGCGGGCAATTCCAAATATGGTCTCATCCTCTAAATCAAACTGAGCATTTTCAGCCTCGGCACTTTCTTTAGCGCGAAATCCCGCTTTACCAAGCGGCCTATAACGCACTTCTACAGGATAAGTGCGGCCGGAAACCTCGATCACAGGCGCACCGTTAAAGTGTCGAGAAAATCTATCCGCATCAATGGTGGCTGAAGTCACGATGATTTTTAAATCGGGGCGTTTTGGTAATAGCTGTTTGAGATAACCCAGCAAAAAATCAATATTCAGGCTGCGCTCGTGTGCCTCGTCAATAATAATAGTGTCATAGGCATTCAGGAATTTGTCCCCTTGCGTTTCTGCGAGCAGAATCCCATCCGTCATCAGCTTGATATAGCTGGATTCTGACAACTTATCGTTAAACCGTACCTTGTAACCCACCACCTCACCCAATGGCGAATTCAGCTCTTGCGCGATACGTACTGCCACCGAGCGCGCGGCGATGCGGCGCGGCTGCGTATGGCCAATCAAACCGGAAACACCTCCGCCAAGCTCCAGGCAAATTTTAGGGAGTTGTGTCGTTTTGCCAGAGCCCGTTTCACCGCAGACTATCACCACCTGGTTTTCCTGTATGGCTTTCGCAATCTCATCACGCCTGGATGAAACAGGCAATTCGAGCGGGTACTCCGGCTTTGGCAGGTTACTTAAACGTTGCTGATATTTTTGCTGGGAGGCATGCACCGTCTGTGCAATCTCGCCCAGCAAACGTTGTGCTTTTAATTGCGCTTTTTCATCTGGCAATTTCTGCAAATCCGCCGCATCACGCAGCTTGCGGCGCAACACGTGACGGTCTGCCAACATGCAGCGTTGCAGGTCGGTATTCAACGGGGAAAGATTCAAGGTTACGGATTTCAAATTCTTTGGATTATTGGCATTCATCAACAACGAATTTTATCATGTCGTGAGCAAGTACTTTTGGTACATATGCGCCTTGAATGCTAATATTAAATCTGGCAATTGCATAAACTAGGCATATTCATTCGATGATTGCATTCTTAGAAGCCAAACGCGCAGGTTTGTTTGCTAAACCACATTGGGCCAACAATCTGCTGGCGGGTGTCATTGTAGGAATTGTTGCACTGCCCTTGGCAATGGCCTTTGCCATTGCTTCAGGGGCCAAACCAGAGCAAGGCATCTATACCGCTATCGTTGCAGGCGGCATCAGCTCTATATTCGGTGGCAGCCGGCTGCAGATATCAGGCCCTACAGGTGCATTTATCGTGATACTTGCCGGCATCACTGCCAAATATGGCATTGCGGGTTTGCAAATGGCCACCTTGATGGCCGGATTTATGCTGCTCATCATGGGTCTGGTACGTTTTGGCAGCGTTATTAAATTTATTCCGGACCCTGTCATTGTTGGATTCACTTCTGGAATTGCGGTCATTATCTGGATCGGCCAATGGAAAGATTTTTTTGGCTTAAAACCTGAGTTGGGTGCTGAACACTTTCACGAAAAAGTTTGGGATTTAATACAGGCATTTCCAAGCTTACATCTTGAAACAGCGCTTTTAGCCTTGTTTACTCTGCTCGTGGTAATTATTTCACCTCGCCTGTTTAAGCGCATACCTTCACCTTTAGTTGCCATGGTGTCGGCAACCCTGATTCAAGCGCTATTCGAATTTAAAGGCGTTGCCACTATTGGCTCAGCTTTTGGTGGCATCCCACAAAGTTTGCCCAAGTTTGAGTTTTTACCCATCAGGTTTTCTCAAGTATTACAGCTGGTTGGCCCTGCATTTACCATTGCACTATTGGGGGCGATTGAATCCTTACTCTCTGCGGTGGTAGCGGACAGCATGACCGGCACCAAGCATGACTCCAACCAGGAACTTGTTGGTCAGGGAATTGCCAACATTTTCTCACCCTTATTTGGCGGTTTTGCTTCTACGGGCGCGATTGCGCGTACCGCCACCAATATCCGCAACGGCGCTACCAGCCCATTGGCAGGTATTGTGCATACGCTGACATTGATCATCATTGTACTGGTGTTAGCACCACTTGCAGCACACATCCCTTTATGTTCGTTATCTGCAATATTGTTTGTGGTAGCGTATAACATGAGCGAACTGCATCGTTTTTCACATATGGTACGCACAGCACCCAAAGCAGATGTAGCAGTGCTTCTTATCACATTCGCATTGACAGTGTTTACCGATTTGGTTGTTGCAGTGAATATCGGCGTAATGCTAGCCGCGCTGCTGTTTATGAAACGCATGAGCGAAGCCGTGAGTATTCAGCAACAAACTCATGCACAACTGGCACAAGAAACCAACAATGAAAATTTTATATTGCCCAGTAATGTGGCAGTGTATGCAATGGAAGGCCCATTCTTTTTTGGTGCAGCAGAAAATCTGATGAGCGCGTTGCAGCATGTTCATAGCCATGCTGATGTATTAGTATTGCGTATGGGACAGGTGCCGATTATCGATGCTACCGGGTTGCAAACACTATGGGATCTGATCGATACTTGCGAGCGTAATAATACTCGCCTGATGCTTTGTGAAGTACGCCCGAATATATTAGAAAAGATGAAACGTGCGGGTATTGCTTGGAAGGTCGGCCAAGACAATATTATTGAAAATATACAAGCACTAAATATCTAGAGAGATCAGGTTCCAAAAGCATAAGCCATTTGCAGACTACTTCTTGACGTTGTTCAGAGCCTCTAGGTTGTACTTCGCCTTGAAATTCTGATGATCCAGTGCCAATGCTTTCAGGTAGCACTGACGTGCCTTTTCAGGCTGCCTGGCCAGAAAATAAGCAAAGCCAAGGTTGTTATGCACTCTTGATTTATTGGGTGAAAGTTTGGCCGTGGCCTGCCACAGCGAGACCTCGCTGCGGTAATCAGAATTACGCATGATGGTAAGCGTGCTGGCCGAAATCAACAAAACCATCGCCACCATAATCAATTGTCTTGCGCTTAACAAGAGGGCCATCTCTGCCACCAAGGCCATCAGCAACGGCCAACTGATCAGATAAAGCTGTCGCTCGTTGGCAATATCCAGCCGCGGTGTGATCAGGTAAATTAAAAACAGATGAATGAACAGCCAGCCCAGCGCGAAGTTCAGCCATGGCCGCTGCCTGATTTTTTTCAGCAAAACCAGATAGACTGCAATGGCGGCAATCACCACTCCTAGCTTGAAGGGTGAAATCGCAACTGAATGGCTCAAGTCCGGGTCGATATTGAGCCATAGCGGGCAAAACCATTGCCCCAGTAAATAGAGCACGGCGTTAGTTTGCATGACCAAGCTTGACAACCCATCATGCATGTCAAGGCTGCGGGCAAGATGTAGAGAATAATTCTTATCCAGTATAAAAAACAGAGCTGTCGCAAAAAATACCAGCCAGCTTGTCCACATGGTGGTGATGGCATTTCGCCAACCGCCTCCCATGCTGCGATGCAGCAACATCAGAGCCAGTGGAAAGGTTACTGCAGCTTCTTTCACCGCGAGCGCAGCAATGAAGAGTATTGGTATTGCTACATGCAAGTAAAACTGGCTCTGCTTTTGCACGCCAGTCATGTAACACAATATCCCGCCCAGATAGAACAAGGTCATCAGCGAGGCCGATCTTCCGCTGATATAGGTCACTGCCTCGGTGTGGATTGGGTGTACAGCAAACAAAAGCGCTGCAACCGTGCCGACCAGCATTGCGTGAGGGCTTGTTCTGCCTGACTGGCGTAGAAAGGCGATTGTCAAAAACCAGACCAGTACACTATTGCCGCCATGAATCAGCAGGTTCGTAAAATGAAAGCCAGGTTCGCCCCATCCCAATGTCCAATCAAATGTATAGCTGAGCTTGAGCAATGGGCGTATGCCATGCCCAACATCCGACCACCAGGCATGCCACGAATGAACAACGGGATTGTTGACAATGACGTTGTAATCATCAAACTGAAATGTGCCCAAGCGTAGCGCATTGTCGTAGACTGCAAACACGGCAAGACACAACAGCCCAATAATTTGTTTACTGTTGAGCTGATGCATGGTTGAAGGCCAAATCAAGCACATTGGCCGCATCCCACCAGCGATTAGGCGCATTCAGCATCACTAAAAAAATTTCTTTATTATTGCGCGTGCCGTGTGCAATCAAGCATTTTCCCGCTTTTTGCGTAAATCCGGTTTTAAGGCCATCTACGCCCTCTACCCGACCTAACAACAAGTTGCCAGTCACCAAACTATACTTTTCCCCTGATTTAGCTTGTAAAGTATAGTCTTGCATATCTGTCCATACTTTAATTTTTGGTGCTTGATTTGCCGCTTGTGCAATCACTGCCAAATCGCTGGCTGTGCTGTAATGATTAGCGCCATCAAACCCGCAAGCATTTGTAAAATGGGTGTTTTTAAGTTTCAGCGCGGCTACTTTTGCATTCATTTTTTTTACAAATTCAGCTTCGTTGCCTGCATCCCACTCGGCGAGCGCCATACAGGCATCATTGGCAGATCTTATCAGCATTGCGCCTAACAAATAAGCCGCTCTGAACTCCTCTTTGGGCTTGAGATGCAATTTAGTGCCGTCCTGTTTGCTGGCATTATTGCTAATCATCACCCAATCGTTTAATTTTGAGTTTTCAACAATCACCAATGCGGAAACAAGCTTGGTTAAACTGGCAGGTGGCAAACGTTTATCCGCATTGCTTTGCCACAGTACTTTTCCATTTACTGACAAGAAAAAAGCCGATGCAATATCGGCTGATGGCTGCCATACTTGGTTGTGCTTGTTATCTGCATCGGACGATAGGCTGATAATTAAACCCACTGCCGATACAAGTACCTGAGTGAATTTCAAATGAATTTTAGCTTTTAAAAGCCAAACACATCTTTTAATTTTTTAGCTTTGTCTAGAACGCCATCACCGATACCACTCGGTTTATCAGCCCCTGAAGCACTTGGCTTATCAGCCGTAAAACTTCGACCACCTGTACCCGAATCTTCCTGTCCTCGGTGAGCATTCATGCCGCCCAGCATGACCATCGTGGTGGATTTGACGCGCAAGCGCGACGCCCATTCAGGCTTGATTTTTTTCTTGGGGTCTGGCACCGGGTAAACCACGTTGAGTTCTGGCCCATAAGCAATCATTTGCGCCATCACCCCTTGCGTTTCTTTAAAGATGCCTTCCGGAATAGCACAACTTTGTTGACTATTAGGCAGAATCAATTTGTCTTTAAGCAACTTTTCTATCATTTTCGGAGTTAAATAATTCATCAAGCCCCAACCTGGTTCTGGTTTTTCACTTGCGCTCCAAATGATCATATCGCCTTTGCCTTTAGAGCCCATCGCATTTAAAAAATAAGCTTTTGCATTCGTGACATTATTCCAAGTCACATTCACAGGGCCGCTGGTTTCCCCTGTCGCTTTCGCGTCGATTTTAGGCATAAAATCATAAGCAGAATCAACACTAAACTTCATACCTTCCGGCACGCCGTCACCCGAAATGGCATGTTCACCTACCAGTGAAGCATTGTCGGGCACACGCTTTTTATCTTGTACGTTAGGCCAAATGGAATTTCCGGCAATGGCTCTAGCACCGCGATCTGCAGTGTAGTTTCCTGCTAAAAACTTGCTAAAACCACTTTTAGATGAAAAATCAATTACTTTAGGCTGGCCAGAGCGCACTTTTTCACTACACCCCCAGTAAAAATAAATCTTGCCTGTGTCCTGCATTTTTGGGTCGGTGTATTCTCTATTGCCAGGCTCCACTTTTCCAGACTCAACGGGTATCAGGGGAATAGATGTTCCCATAGACATGCCTGAAGGCAAAGCATGCGTGCCTTTTGACCCCGAAGGAACTTTGCTGACGCGTAACGCATTATCCATCCATTTACCTGCCCCTCCTGGAGACACGCCGTCGTTATTCGCGTTGCCAAAAGTATTATCGCTTCCAGCCCCGCCACCCATCATGTCACGCATCAGGCCCGCCATGCCACTATCCATGCCAGGAATGGACATGAACGGCATCAGCCCAGGTAACCGTTGGCAAAGCACAAGTGAATAAAGCGACTGCAATTGTTGATTGTTTTTTCAGTTTCATGTGAATCACCTTTCAAGAGTTATCTGTTGATTTAATGAGATCTTTGCAGCACGCACTTTGCAAAGATCACTTACCGATCAAAACCTGATTAAATCCTTCAATTTCTTGGCTTTGTTGAGTGCGTCATCCACAGTATCGGGAGCTTTCTCGGTGCTACTGCTGCTTGACGTATTGCTACTTGATTGATTGTTATCAACGGAGCTCTGACTAGAGGTGTTACTACTCCCGCCAGTAGGCACCCCTGCGGCCGCGGAAGATGTTGGCCTTTCCCTGTCCGCACGCCCTGCCGCAGGTTGGCCGCTCCCTTTGGCCAAGTCCTCTGGAGTCCAATTCCAGCCCGGCCCGCCCGTGATTAACTGGTCTTTCATTTCGCGTCGATTGACCAAAATTTCGTCAATCTTTCCTGGCGTATTGTAATCATCGGCCTTGCAGTTTCCTGAGCAGCGTATCTGCACCCTGGTTCCGGAAGATAGATAGAAATCGTGTGAATCCCCGCCCGAGGGACTCGTCCAGGTGCGCCACGGCTTCATGTACGGAAAGATTGCCTTGTAGAATTCCAATCGTGATAAATTGGTTTTATAGAAGTAAATAGTACGCTTCTCTGGCGAATCGCATTTGGGATCGCTTGATGACTTGGCGGCATCGATCGTGAGGCCAGCAAGCTCAGGGAGCCCCAGATCAGAAAACTTCGGAGGGCTCTTGGCCATTGCTTGCGCTGCCTGCTTGGCACGCTTCTCGCTGTATTCCACGCAGTCGGCGAAAGCAGATAAGCTGAATAGTGCCAGCACCAAGACCGAGGCGGCGGCAGAGCGCGAGGTTCTTTTGACGCTTGTCATGCCATTCTCGTTTACAGGTAGTTTTTTTAGCTTCATATAAGTCCCCTTATCAAAAGCTACTTATCGTCAAGGTAATCTAAAATACAACATCAAAAGATTAATGAGTTTATTGAGATTATGTTACACCTTTTGTTTGCCTTGTCTACCGTACTTAAGATATGGCTAAAACCTCTCAGGACTTAACAATTAACAAACCGTTGTTGCAAATCTTCTAAATTGAATTCTTGCAAAATAGCTTCCAGCCTCGTCCGTGCATTCTTGCGTGGCTGACCCGTATATTTGGCGATGATCAGTTCGTTTTTCATCGAATGCTCCCAACCCACCAGTTCGGTCACTGTGACGCTATACCCTGCCGCTTCCAATTGCAAGCAGCGCAATACGTTGGTGATCTGGCTGCCAAATTCGCGGGTATGAATCGGGTGGCGCCAAATTTCGCTTAAAGGCGTTTTGCCAAAACTTTCATTTTTATGCTTACGTAGCACCTCTGCCACTTCCGCCTGGCAGCATGGCACCAGCACGATGTATTTAGCATGCTTTTTTAGGCCAAATTGGATGGCGTCATCCGTCGCGGTGTTACAGGCATGCAGCGCTGTGACAATATCCACGAAGCTTGACAGCGTACTTGAGGTAATGGATTCTTCAACCGTTAAATGTTCAAACCGCATGCGCGCAAACCCTAAGTGCCGCGCCAGATCCCTTGATTTTTCCACCAACTCAGCACGCGTTTCGATGCCAATCACTTCACCGGCATTCAATTGTTTGAGTAATAAATCATACAAAATAAAGCCTAAGTACGATTTTCCCGCACCGTGATCGACCAGCACCGGATTTGGATTGTGCGCCAACACCTCGTTAAAAAGCGGCTCAATAAAATTCACCAGGTGATGCACCTGCTTGAGCTTACGGCGACTGTCCTGATTCAGCTTGCCTTCGCGCGTGAGGATATGTAGCGCCTTAAGCAACTCGAAAGATTGATTGGGTTTAATTTCAGGAATTAATGTCATCGTTTATTTTAACTTAGGTTCTGTCCACATAAGCCATGTAAAATAGCGAAAGTTTATTTGAGTGCTTACATTATGAGTATCCAGTGGTATCCGGGTCATATGACCCAAGCCCGCAAAAAAGCGGAAGAAACCATGGAGTTTACCGACGTTGTCATTGAGGTGCTGGATGCGCGCATACCCGCTGCCAGCCATAACCCCATCATTGACGAAATGCGCCTGTTTCGTCAGCGTCCGCAGCTCAAAATACTCAACAAAGCGGATTTGGCCGACCCAAAAGTAACGCAGGATTGGCTCAACTATTTTAATGCGCAGCCCAACACCAAAGCGGTTGCACTTTCATGCAAAAAGCCAGGGGATGCGAACAAAATCCCTAAACTATGCTTAAGCCTTGCGCCACACCGTGGCACGCACTTAAAACCGTTACGGATGATGATTATGGGCATTCCTAACGTAGGCAAATCAACACTCATGAATGCGCTATTGAATCGCCGTGTTGCAAAAGTGGGCGATGAGCCAGCAGTGACCAAGAGCCAGCAGCGCTTTGATTTAAGCGACACCATGAGCATTACCGATACACCAGGCATGATGTGGCCCAAGATTGAATATGAAAGCGATGGCTACATGCTGGCGGCCAGCCATGCCATTGGCCGCAACGCGGTGATTGATGAGGATGTAGCGCTGTTTTTAGCCGACAACCTGCTTAAAACCTACCCCATCCTGCTGAATGTGCGTTACAAGCTGGATGCCATGAAGCTGGATGTTAGCAAGATGGATGGCGTGGATTTACTCGAAGCCATCGCCAAACGCCGTAGTTACAAGCGCCATGACGGATTATGGGATACAGAAAAAACCGCGGTGGCTTTTTTGACTGATTACCGTAGCGGCGCAATCGGCCGCATGAGTCTAGAAAGCCCAAGCTCCAGAGCAGCCATGATCGCCGGCGAACCTGCTGGAAACAGCCAAATAGATAGTTAGCGGCACTGCCCCAGTGCAATCTCCCCCTGTGAGCATTTACGTTCCGAGCCTTGTTTGATACTCTCAGTGAAAGTTTTCCAGCCTGATTTTTCTTTGTCTGATTTATTTTCGGCTTTAGTTCCTGCAGGTTTCTCAGTAGCTTTTTCCCCGCTTGACTCTTCTGCCTTAGTTACCACATTTGTCGGCGTTTCAGTTTTTTTTCCGGTTTTATTATTGGTTTTTTTCTGAACAGTATTGGCCTTAACCGGCTCCACTTTTGGTGGAACAGTTTCAACTGTTTCAGTTGGCAATAAACCCTCATTGGCTGGCTTGGCTATTGTTGTGGATGGAGTTGACGCGGGCGTTTCTGCCACTGCCGGTTTCTCTAATACAATAGTCGGTTCAGTTGGGGTAGATGCCAATTTGGCCAAAACAACAAGTCCTGCAAGCACCATCAAGCTTAGAACTGTATATTTAAAATTAATTTTGCCTGCGATGGATTGCCAATTACCTGACTGTGAATCGTCTGCTGCAATGGTTACAGGCGCATCTTCCACTAATTGGTCTTTAAGTACACGTACCGAGTAAACCTCATGTTCATGCGCATGCATATCGTTATACTCGAACATTTGTGAGATTTCCTGCGATAGCTTGGAAGCAACTTCGTAATACGCACGTGAAACCAGAATCTGGTTCGGTTTAGCAAAGCTCATAATCCGCTGCGCCTCATCAAGACCTTCACCCAGTATATTTGGCTGATTATTATTGCCGTTGGACACACGCACCGGGCCCAAATTAATGCCAAAGCGCACATATAGAGGAGCCGAGCTATTTGAATTGTTTTTTAATATTTCATCACGAATAGTGAGCGAGATAAACAATGCGTCTTCCAGCGCGTCTTCTAATGCACCGTTGCAGGCAATCGCCGTGCCGTCACTCGTATCCAAGATTGTGCGGTCATCTTGTGCAATATCAACCACGGCATGATTAATTAAATCATTCAGCTGGTTTCTGATTTCTATTTGTTCCGCGTCTGTTTTTTTTGAAAAATCGACAATGTCTAAAGAAACAATGCTGCAAATAGAAGTTTTATTGGTTCTGTCATTCATACTTGGCTTTCAAATAAACGTTTTAACTATCGATGAAAATGTTAATCCGTCCGGACAATTTAATTAGATTGTATTATGAAGATTGCCTGGTGTCGCGCGTAATCTGCGTGTAACTCATCACGCGATTCCGACCGCTGTTTTTCGCGGCATACATGGCGCTATCCGCAGTGGCTACCAGGCCTTTAAAATCATAACCAGCGCGCACTGAATCCGCTACGCCGATGCTGACGGTGGTTTTAATGCTTGCTCGGTTCATTTTTAACGGGCTTGCTTCAATCCTCGTGCGGATGCGTTCAGCCAGCCCGACTGCATCGCCTTCTGTAGTATTCGGCAGAAATACACAAAATTCCTCGCCCCCATAGCGGCCAAGCACATCGCTGGAACGCAGCACCCCCGCAATCTCCTTGGCCAGATGCCTTAACACATCATCACCGCACAAGTGCCCGTATTGATCATTCACTTTTTTAAAATGGTCAATATCGATCAGCAACACCGCCATGCTCAGATTAATGCGTTTGCAAATGTCCTGCATTTTCAAGGCGGCTTCCTCCAGGCCGCGGCGATTCAGCACGCCGGTAAGGCTGTCAATTGTCGCAATCGACTCCAGGTTCTGACTCAGTTTATAGCTGAGCATCAGCACAAACAGGCTGGAGATAAAAAACTGCGAAACCGCGCCCAGCATGAAGGTATAGGCATTCACCGGCCAGGCGGCAAAAGAATCAAATACCGCCACCTCTACCCACGAGGCATAAACCGCGCGGCACAGCATCAATAGCGCCATCAGCAGATATAGGCTTGAGGTTATCCAGTACAAATTGCCTACAATGCCTTCGTCACGTGAAAACGTAAGCCGCGCGCAATATAGATAAATTGCCGCGAAGATAATCGCGCCCAGTATCACCGCCATGCGGATGTCGCTTCCATTGAGCATAAAATAGGCATCAATCGTCATCAGCAGAAAAAACACAGCCACAGGAATACGATGGTTCGGTATTTTTCCGATAAATGCCTGTATGCCATTGATATACAAGCTTAAACCTGCGCCAATCAAGGCCATGCCCGGCAAAAAAACCCGCTTCGGCGCATCCAACTGCATCAACACCAGCACCATGCCCAAGCCAATCACCAGATTGCCTACCGCCCAGTAGCCAGGCCCATGCACTTTTTTGTGATGTTTACGAGTGATCGCCAACAGCATGGAAAGCATGAAGGTCAGCAGCATTGACATGAAAACAATCGTTTTTAAATCAAATTTTGGCATTGCAGACGGCTACCGAAGATTAATAGGAATATTTTTTAGCTTAAAATTGAGAAACTATAGGCGTTAGTTTTTATTAAGCAGGTACAATCATACTATAAACGCTTAGTTCGCAAATAGTCAGCCTGTCAGAATATCGTGCCAGGTTCTTTTAAAAGTCCGCTCAAAAAACATGTTAAACAGCCTCAATTCACCCCAGCGCGAAGCAGTCAAGTATCTCGATGGCCCATTGCTGGTGCTCGCTGGCGCGGGCAGCGGTAAAACACGCGTCATCACGCAGAAAATCAGCTATTTAATTGACGAGGCAGGCTACTCTCCCAAAGAAATCGCCGCGATTACCTTTACCAATAAGGCCGCGCGTGAGATGCAGGAGCGCGTGAGCAAACTGATGCAGGGTAAAAGTACGAAAGGTCTGACGATCGCGACTTTCCACTCGCTTGGCCTGCAGATGCTGCGTGCCGAAGCTGCGTTACTAGGCTACAAACCACAGTTCTCCATTTTGGATTCATCCGATAGCTTTAAGATAGTGGCCGACATTTTGGCCACTACCGACAAGCAGCTATTACGCAAAACGCAATATCAGATTTCTGCTTGGAAGAATGCCTTTATCAGCCCTGATCAAGCCAAAGCCATGGCAGACGAAGAACTAACGCACGCGGCCGCCAAGGTATATCAACTGTATCAACAAACGCTCAAAGCCTATCAGGCGGTAGATTTTGATGATTTGATTAAACTGCCAGTTGAATTATTTGAGCAGCACGAAAGCGCACTCAATAAATGGCAACGCAAACTGCAATATCTGCTGATAGACGAATACCAGGACACCAACGCGTGCCAATACAAACTGGTGAAAATGCTCACCGGCTTGCGTGGCCAGTTTACCGCGGTGGGTGACGACGACCAGGCCATTTACGGCTGGCGCGGCGCGGATGTGGAAAATCTGCGCCAGCTTACCGAAGACTTCAGCAAACTTAAAGTCATCAAATTAGAGCAAAATTACCGCTCTACGGTGCGCATTCTTCGGGCTGCCAACCAGGTGATCTCTAACAACCCTAAACTGTTTGAAAAGAAACTGTGGAGCGAGCTTGGCACCGGCGATTTGATTCAGGTTTCGGCCACCATGAGCGAAGAACACGAGGCCGAATCTGTCATCATGAAACTGCAGGCGCATAAATTTGAAAACCGCACCAGGTTTCTGGATTATGCGATTTTATACCGCGGCAACCATCAGGCACGCATTTTTGAGCAGCAATTACGCAACCATAAGATTCCCTACACCATCTCTGGCGGGCAATCTTTTTTTGATAAAGCCGAGATTAAAGATCTGGTCAGTTATTTACGGCTGATTGCCAATGAGGATGACGACCCTGCCTTTATCCGCGCGGCGACTACGCCCAAAAAAGGCATCGGCAACACTACATTAGAACGACTGGGCGAGTATGCCAGCGCACACAAAATGTCGTTGTTTGCAGCTGCATTTGAGCAAGGTTTTCAAAGCGAAATTGGTAACAAGCAATTAGACGATTTGTTGAATTTTTGCCAGTACATCAATAAGCTGCAGGCACGCGCCGTGCGCGATTCGGCTGGTGACGTGCTGAATGACTTGCTCGCCACCATTCAATACGAAGCCTTTTTATATGACAGCGAGGAACCACGCGCAGCCGAGGTCAAATGGGCGAATGTGCTCGAGTTTATTGCCTGGCTCACTAAAAAAGGTGAAGCAAATACCGACTATGGCAACGAAGCGGAAGCTAAAAACCTGCTCGAACTGACGCAGATGGTGTCGCTCATGAGCATGCTGGAAGGCCGAGAAGATGGCGAGCCGGATGCAGTGAAACTCTCTACGCTGCACGCTGCCAAAGGCCTGGAGTTTGGGCATGTGTTTTTAATCGGCGTGGAAGAAGGCATTCTGCCGCATCGCGAATCTGTTGATGCCGATCGTATCGAAGAAGAACGCCGCCTGATGTACGTAGGCATTACGCGTGCACAAAAATCCCTCAACATATCCTGGTGCAAAAAACGCAAACGGGCAGGTGAGATGGAAATGTGCGAACCCAGCCGGTTTATCGCGGAATTACCCAAGGACGATGTGCGGCATTTTGGCAACCCGTTTAATGACCCGATAGAAAGCAAAGAATTCGGCAAATCGAAAATGGCCAATATTCGCGCCATGTTAGCAAATAAATAGAGAGTAATATTCAACCATGCCTTACATCACCCTGGATAACGCCTGCCTTGCCTTTGGGCACCACGCCCTGCTCGATCACGCTTCTTTTCAACTGGATGCTGGCGAGCGTGTCGGATTGATTGGGCGCAATGGTGCGGGCAAATCCAGCTTGCTTAAAGCCATCGCAGGCACGATTAAGCTGGATGAAGGCACGGTATGGCGTGCATCGAATGTGCGTGTGGTGTATGTACCGCAAGAGCCCGAACTTGACACGACACACACCGTGTTTGAAGCGGTGGCAGAGGGTTTAGGTGCGCTACAGCAAACTATTATTGACTATCACCAGGTAACGCATGACATGGGCATGCCAAACGCAGATATTGATGCACTGATGACCAAAATGCAGCACTTGCAGCACGATCTGGATGCGCAAAATGGCTGGGCGGCACAATCACGTGTGGAAACCGTGTTAAGTCGCTTGAAACTGGATGCGGATGCGCTAGTTTCTACACTCTCCGGTGGCTGGCGTAAGCGCGTGGCGCTTGGGCGTGCACTGGTAGCGAGGCCAGAAGTGCTATTACTGGATGAACCGACTAACCACCTGGATTTAGAAGCCATTGAGTGGCTAGAAGACTTATTATCGGGTTTTAACGGCAGTGTGCTATTTATCACGCATGACAGACGCTTTTTGGACAAACTCGCCACGCGCATTACCGAACTGGATCGTGGGAAACTGACTGATTTTGTGGGCAACTTTACGCAATATCAAACTAAAAAAGAAGAACTTATAGCTGTGGAAGAAACGCACGCAGCCAAGTTTGATAAGGTGTTGGCGCAAGAGGAAGTATGGATTCGCCAGGGCATCAAAGCGCGCCGCACCCGTAACGAAGGCCGCGTGCGCCGATTAGAAGCCTTACGCTTAGAGCGTGCCGCAAGGCGTGAGCGCCAAGGCAACGTCAAACTCAATCTGGATGCGGGCGAACGCAGCGGCAAACTGGTTGCAGAGCTGGAAAACGTAAGCAAGGCTTATGGCGATAAAGTGCTGATTAAAAATTTCAGCACACGTATCTTGCGCGGTGACAAAATCGGCCTGCTCGGGCCAAACGGCATCGGCAAAACCACCCTGCTCAAACTCATTCTTGGCGACATTGAGCCTGACAGCGGCAAAATCACGCGAGGAACAAAAATCAATGTGGCCTATTTTGACCAGATGCGCGAGCAATTAGATGAAGAAGCGACATTGGCCGACACCATTAGCCCGGGTTCTGATTTCGTCGAAATCGGCAACGAGCGCAAACATGTGATTAGTTATCTGGAGGACTTTTTGTTTCCGCCGCAACGTTCGCGCTCACCTGTCAAATCACTCTCCGGCGGCGAGCGTAACCGCCTGCTATTAGCACGCCTGTTTGCCCGCCCTGCCAATGTGCTGGTGCTAGACGAGCCGACGAATGACCTGGATATCGACACGCTGGAACTGTTAGAAAGCTTGCTGCAGGAATTTTCTGGCACGCTGTTTTTAGTCAGCCACGACAGAGCGTTTTTAGAGAACACCGTCACGCAAGTGATTGCGTTTGAAGGCAACGGCGTACTCACCGAATTTGGCGGCGGCTATGATGACTGGCAACGCTTCTCCACGCAACAAAAGCAAAAAACACCTACCCCGCAAGCCAATATCCATGGGCCTTCTGGAGCATCTAAATCAGATATTGAAAAAGCCAATAAACCAACAAAATTAAGCTTTAAAGAGCAAAAAGAGCTAGATGAAATTCCAGCCAGAATTGAACAGCTTGAAGCCGAACAAGCCAATATTCATACACAACTTGCTGATGGCGAACTTTATAAAACGCAACCTGAAAAAGTAAAAACATTACAAGCACGGTTGATTGAAATTGAGACCCTACTCGAAATCCACCTCGCACGCTGGGAAGAACTGGATTCCAGACAAAACTAACTGGCGCCCCCGACACGAATCGAACGTGTGGCCCTCCCCTTAGGAGGGGGATGCTCTATCCACTGAGCTACGGGGGCGTTTTATCAAGCTAGCATTTTCTCATAATTATTCAATTTGTTTTCCTGTTAAAATCCATTTTCT
>JBGANY010000018.1:0-30251 GCA_044222005.1 Methylotenera sp. | reverse complement strand
CAATTGAATATTGCCGCTCAGTGATTAATTTAATGGCTTCTAGCTTAAATTCTTCTGTGAATCGTTTGCTGCTCATCTAATGCTCCTTTTTAACCTCAATTATGAGGCTAAAAAGTATCTACTGCATTAGGGGCGATTCACAATGCAGATGCCTTGTTGTGTCCAAAATAAGCCTGACAGATCATTCTTAGATGGGTCTATAAATGCGCCACCTTCCTTAACCTCCTGCATTATGAATTCTGGTATGCGCCATGACTTTCCACTTCTATAGTCAATACTTTTTTTAACTAAGGTTTCCCCTTTGGTATTCACTATTAAAATAGCATTAACCTTTAAGTTAGCAAGCGTGGCATCAGCGAAGCTGGATTCAACAAAAGCAGGGGTTTGTTTGTGCATGTATTGGTACAAGTCATCCCAATGTGCATTATCACGTACTATGGTACTGAGTTGGTTCGATTGCTCATTAAGTAAACCAATTGCGCTGCTAAGAAGAATCCCAGCTTTTTCTTTCTCCAACTGAGCATAACCATCAATCAGCACGCTTCGCGCAGAGAAAAATAGTAAAACATACAATGACAGCACACCTGCTGACAAAGCCAGCAGCATCTTTGCTCGCAATCCCGTGAAATTATTTTTATTCATTTAATTTGCCAGTCCCTCAGGATCCAAACCAATTAATAATCAATCTGATAAACATGATTTAACTATGGTGCCGATACTGCTTTGTCAATCTCCGACTGGTCTGCGGTTGAGGGTAGATGAACTGCAGCATCATCCCGCAAAGCGTTTTCTTCTGCCTGCTTATTCATGACGATGATGCTGATGCGCCGATTGCTGGGGTCTAACGGATTTTCCTTGTCAAACAAAGAGGCTGAGGCCAATCCCACCACACGCAGCAACTTGGATTCGTCCATGCCGCCTGCGATCAATTCACGCCGCGAAGCATTGGCACGGTCTGCCGAAAGCTCCCAATTGCTATAACCCTTATCGCCGCCTGCATAGGCCACAGCATCGGTGTGCCCTGACAAACTGATTTTGTTGGGAACTCCATTCAGCATCTTGCCGATCTCGCGCAGAATCTGCTGCGCATAGGGTTGCATATCCGCCTTGGATGAAGCAAACATGGCCCGATTCTGTTCATCCACAATCTGCACACGCAACCCTTCAGAAGTAATATCCAGTAACAATTGGTTTTTGAACTTGCTTAAAGCCGGGCTGTCTTCGATAGCTTTTTCAATCTTGCTTTTCAGCTCTTCCAGTTTTGCCGCTTCAGCTTTCTCCAGCGCCTGCTTGGCATCCGTGACATCTACCATTTTTTCTTTAATTTTCTTGTCTTCCACAGGCTTAACCTGCCCCTGCTTTTTGGTGATGTCTTTACCGCCTGTATTTTTAAGCAACGAATCAGTTACGCCCACTGCAGGGCCGCCCATCATGGCTACCTTCAGCGGGGTTTTAAAATATTCGGCGATGCCTTCTCTTTGCGCTTTGGAGGTTGAACCCAATAACCACATCAATAGAAAGAATGCCATCATCGCCGTCACAAAGTCGGCATAGGCGATTTTCCAGGCGCCACCGTGGTGTCCGCCTGAGACTTTCTTGATCTTCTTTACAATAATCGGTCTAGCGCGTTCCTCGGCCATTGCAAGCTCCGTCTGATGTTATCTTCGTTTGTAGGGTATTATTTGCCGGCTTTGGACTGTTTCACATGCGTTTCAAGTTCAGCAAAACCGGGGCGCTCGGTTGAATAAAGCACCTTGCGGCCAAACTCCACCGCGATCGCGGGCGCATAACCATTAAGGCTTGAAATCAGCGTCACTTTTACCGTGTTATACATTTTGGTGCTCTCTTCCAACTTTTGTTCCAGCAAACCTGCTAACGGACCAATAAAGCCATAGGCCAGCAAGATACCCAGGAAAGTACCGACCAGCGCATGTCCAATCAGCACGCCCAACTCATTCGGCGGCAAATGCAAACTCTCCATGGTGTGCACCACGCCCATCACCGCAGCCACAATACCAAACGCTGGCAACGCGTCACCGAGTATGGAAATACAATGGGCTGGCACATGGCCTTCCATATGGTGTGTTTCAATTTCGTTGTCCATGAGGTTTTCCACTTGGAACGCATCCATATTGCCGGACACCATCAGGCGCAGATAGTCAGTTATAAACTCCACCAGATGGTGGTCGTGAAGTATCTTGGGATATTTGCTGAATAACGGACTGGCTTCCGGATTTTCAATATCGTTTTCAATCGCCATCATGCCGTCTTTACGAATTTTGGCTAAAATTTCAAACAGCAGCGCAAGCAAATCCATGTAAAGTGCTTTGGTGAATTTAGAGCCTTTAAATATTGTGGGCAACGCTTTCATAGTCGCTTTTATGGCTTTGTTATCGTTACCAACAACAAATGCACCTATGGCGCCACCAAAAATCATGAGCACTTCCAACGGTTGCCATAAGCCGCCTAAATGGCCGCCAGCCATGGCATAGCCACCAAATATTGTGCCGCAAATTACAATATAACCAATGATGACAAACATACTTATGCACTCCTGAACAAAATTTATACTTCTGATGTATTAATAATTAGAGCCAGAATATCAAGATGGACAGCAAATCAATCGATGAAATAAAGGGATAAATCCGGGTTTGTACCGTGCATGCCCTGCTATCGTGTCTCTGAGGCGTTTAACCTTTCCGTCACAATTGAAGATTCCAGTTTCAGCTGGTGATCCATAATCAAGTCAGCGGCATGATCAATTTGTGCGATACTTTCATCGGTAAATTCACTTGCCGCACGCGGGTTCTGAATGACCCTGGGCGTGATGATGACTACCGTTTCTGTGTTATTGATGGTTTCAGTAGTGGTAGAGAATAGCCGTCCAATACCGGGGATGTCACCCAGAATAGGCACGCCGGTTTTGTCTTTGCTGCTGATTTTTTTAATCAGTCCGCCTATAAACACAGATTGTCCATCTTCACTCAGCAATTCGGTGGTGACTTCCGTGCTTTTCTTGGAAGGGATTCCTGCGCTAAGTGTGGCCGAACTGACTTCGGGATGAACTTTCAGCAACACGCGCCCCTGCTGATCTACGGTAGGCGTCACTCTGAGGATGACCCCGGACTCCAGAAACTGGATGCTTTCCGTCGTTACCTGGTTAATCGTGGTAGTCACCTTGTAGCCCGTGCTGTCGCCTATAGAAACCCGTGCTTCCTGGTTTTCCAGCGCCAGCAGCTTGGGTGTGGATAACGTCCGCACACGATTTCGGGTGGATTGCGCTTCAAGAAACAATTCCAGATTTTTATTCGCCAGGCTGAAGAAAAAACCGGCCTGGCTTGGGCCGCCCGTCGCGCTGCCTGCAGCCAGGCCATTGATGCCAAAGCTGCCATGCGTGCCAGCGGCAGAACCGAAAACTTTGCTCCAGTCCACGCCATAAATCTCGCCATCATCCAGCTTGACCTCCAGCACTTTGGCTTCAATCAATACCTGTTTCGGCTGCGCGTCCAGCTCCAGCAGGAGCTTGCCCGCGCGCTCGAGGAATTCCGGCGTGTCTTCAATCACGATCATCTTCCGGTCAATAAGCGGGGTCACCTTGCCATATCGGGAAAGATATTTGCCTAGAATATCAGCAACCTGTTTGGGATCCGAATACTGCACCTTGAATGTGCGTAATTTCATGATTCCTTCCGGATGCTCGAGGCCAGCTTCTTTGTGCTCCAGAATAAAAAAGTCGCCATTTCTAAATTCCACGGCAAAACCTGCCGCTGCAGCCACGCGGTAAATCGCCTCATTGACCGTAATGTTGTATAAATTAACTGAAACAGTACCTGTAACGCCTTTGCCAAGAATGATATTGACCTTGTCTTTGCGCGAAAGCACATCAAACACCTCCTGAATGGAGGATTCCCTAAAATTGAGAGTCACCCGATCACCGATATTTTCCTGCTTACCGGCACTCGCCGGTGCTGCATTGCAAACGCCACCTGCGCTTACCAAACAGACTATTAATGCGATATAAACCTTTATTTTGGTCATGATCATTCACCACCTCGCTCTTTGTTCTTCCGTAAGGCCGACATTTCCATATTCAGCACAATGCGTTTATTGCCTTTTTTGAATACTGCCTCGCGGTCCCGCACCTGCACCAGGCGGTAGCCGTCGTTCTCTTCGCCTAACCTGATAATCACGCCATCCAGATTGACCAGTGAATCTTTGCCTGCCACCATCACTGCGATTAATTGCGGATTCCACGGCATTTCTTCCTCAGCAACAGTTCCGGCGATTGTGTTGCTTGGCAATGGCGCCGACAGCAACGGTCGTGCAAACGGATCATGTTTGAGTGAATCTCCCGCAAATACCGGCGGTAGAAAAAATACCGTAATCAACACAAACCCCAAGCGATTGAAGGTGCTAATCATTTGGCCACCTCATTCAGTCTTAACGGCCGATAAAGCGCAATGTTTAAAGACAGCGCGACTTGCCTGCCTTCGTCTGCCGATTTCATATCAAACTCGGTAACCGTTGCGTTATTGCCCAAGGTTTTAGCAAAATCCAGCATCCATGCGCATAAATGCAGATATGAGCCCTTTGCGCTCACTTCAAAGGAAACCTCTTCAAACACCGAAACCTGTTTTCTTTCTTTCGGTTTAACGCTGGCAAGCATCACATCATGCATTGAAGCCGAGCGGTCCAGCGCCTCCATCAATGACGCAGCCATCTTGTCATCGGAGGCCGGCAGGCGCAGTTCGCCGCTAAGTTTTTCAGAAAGGTGTTTGAGTTCGTTTGCGAGCTTATCCAGCTCGCTTAACTGATCTGGAGATTGACGCAAAGAAGATGACAACGACTCTCTGGTGGATAATATCTGTTGATATTCAGCATAAGGTTTGCGCAGCAGCAAAATCCAGCCCTCAAAGGCCAGCAGACCAATTACGAGCAGCATCAGCCCATATACCAGACGTGGATTCAACTTGCCAAGCGCTTGAATGGCTTTTGTCATCATGGCTGCGCCTGCGCTTTCTCGCTTACCTGCAGGGCCAGATTGAAATCCACCACCTGCATGGTCGTATAGTTCCTTGTGCCGGTATCGATTAAGCGCAGATCGGCCACACTTGCTTGTGTGCCAAGCTTGCGCATGAATTCTGCCAGCATTGAATGGCTCATCGCATGGCCGACAATCTCGGCACCATGATTTATTTCCAAAGGGTTAACTTCTAACGATTGCGGCGTTTCAGCATTAGCCGGCACCACAATAATGCCCGTATTGGCCGCGCCGGGTACATTATCCAAGGTGCCGGTGCTGCTGCGGCGCATAAAACGCAGGCTATCAAACCATACCCCTTCAGCATAAGCGCTATCTATCGCTTGCAGAAAAAGTGTTACGCGATCACGTCCGCGCAATTCATTCAGCACGGCAAGCTGCTGTTCCGTCACTTGTTTTTGTTGACGGAATTCTTCGGTCTTGCTTTTATTGTTTTGCAAAACCTGTTCTTGCTGCTCTAGGCGAACCACCTGCACGTTTTCACGCCATATCAGGTAAGTAAGCAGCATCTTGATTGACCCGATACAAGCCAGTACGACCACGCACGCTGCGATAAAATTGTGTACAGCACGCCGCAAATCAAGATGATGCCGGTAATCATCAGGAATCAGATCCATATCACCCATGTTCCGGCACTCCCCGCAAAGCCAGTCCAGTCGCCAGCGCAATGCCAGCCATTGTTCCCAAGCCCTGATCATGCGATCTGCATTTTTCAGTAGCAAACACTTCTACCGGATCTAAAACATTCACAGAAACTTGCAGCTGTTCCCGCAGATAATCGAGAATGCCCGGATAACGCGCCACCCGCCCGGCCAGATAAATCTTGTCCACCGATTTTCCGCGTGTGCGCGAGGCCATATAGACTAAAGTCTTATTGATTTCCTGCAACAGCAGCGCCATTTCCGGTCTGAGCACTTCCGTTACCATTTGATCGGTTTCAATCGAATTGTGTGATTGCGTATCTGACGCCGCGTTTTTTTCATACAGCAAGTGCATCGCCAGCTCTTGCGGCATCTCCAACACCTGCGCAAGGCGTGAAAATATGCGGTTTTCTGAGAATTCCACGGCACGGTCCAGCATCAGGCGACGGCCCCAGATCACCGTTAAAAAACTGGACCCGGCACCAAAATTGATGAGCAATACATTCGGCAATATCGGGAACTCCGGCGTGTGGATCGCACCGGCATGCACAACAAGGCGCGTCAATGCGGCTGGGCCGATATCCAGTGCATCGACCTTAAGACCGGCACTGGCCAGCAAATCCAGATAGGCGACGACTTTATCGCGCGGGGCCAGCGCGACTAATGCATCCCGCTTGCCAGAATCGGATTCCTCCTGACGCAATGTCATAAAGTCAACCACCATCCCGTCCAGTTCATCTTTCAATCGCGCACGTAATTCAGCCACTACTGCCGCGGCATCCGGCTGGCCTTCTGTATAGCTATAATCTTGATCTGGTCTGCCGGCAAGCATGAAACCACGTGTTTGCCTTTAAATGGCTGCATTGCGTAAGCCTGATTTAATAACGCCTTCAGTTTTTGTGGATGCTGGAACAATTCATCACGCGAACATGGATAAGAAATAGAGGCGATGGCTCGAATACAGGCGTTATCTGTCGCCTGCTCCATTTGCACCAGATTAAGCCTGTCATGGCCCACATAAAGGCCAATGCTGTGCCTGCTGCCAATTTTTGGCAACAGGCTTGGCAGCCATTCTAATGCTGGCTTGAGCAAGTCTTTAAATGCAGTATTCATGCAAGGTCTTTAGATAGCCTCTAGGTATTTAATCAGATGATAAACGCCAGCCTGCGTTTAGTATGTGACGATTAGCTGGGGATTCTTGCTGCTATTCTCACGACTGTTGATACTGAACTGGTCTGCAACCTCGGTATAAATCACCACACCGTTGTTAGGGCGTACGCCGTCCACCCATTCCTGTACCAGCGGTTTCAGGTCAAAATTGATCCAACCGCTGGTAAATCCAGCCGCTAACGGCGATGCCGACGTAGATTCGTCGGAGGCCGTGGCAACAGGTGTGGGAATGCCCGTATCAAATTTGTAATGACTTTGATACACAACCGAGACGCCATCGTCGCCGCCCATGCTGTAGATGTAACCATTTACTGTTGCCGCTGCTGGCACATCGGTTGCCACTGGATAATTTAGCTGAGTGGTATAAACATTGTTCAGGGTGTCGTACATCACTACTGCATTGGTTGCAGAACTGGCGCGCATGCCGCCGATGAGGTAAATCTTGTTACCCAATACTGCCGAAGCCATTGAGTCTGTTCCAATTGAAAGCGCAGCTTTGGTCGCCCAGATGTTGGCGCTAGGGTCGTACATCTCGTTATTGGTTAAACTTGCTGAGCCGGTCCAGCCACCAATGGCATAGATTTTTCCATTCACAGATTGTGTTGACAGATACATTCTGGCGGTCGTCATCTGGGCTTTGGTAGTCCAGGTGTCGGTTGCGGGGTCATATTCCTCGTTAGTTTTGACTGCAGTTGCACTAGCTGCCCCACCAATGACATATATTTTGTTATTAACAGCTGCTGCAGCTATATACATTCTCTTTGAGAGCATTTTTTTCTTTGTGGCCCATGTGTTCGTAGCTGGGTCATATTCCTCAGTTTTATCTGATGCTGATCCAGTGGATCCCCCAAACACATAAATTTTGCCATTGACCACCACTGCTGCAGCATCCGAGCGGGCAGTAGGCATCGGCGCCTTGGTAGTCCATGTGTTGGTGGCGGGGTCATATTCTTCTACGGTATTGAAATAACCGCCAACTGGGTTATAACCGCCAATGGTATAGATTTTGTTATTCACTGTAGCCACCATGTGGTTGGTTCTAGCAGTCGGCATCTTGGCCATGGCGGCCCATACCTGCGCGGTATTGGGCGGGTGGATGAATGACCAGCTGGTGCAATCGGTGCGGTAGTTCCAGCTGCTGCCAGCTGTTGGCTTAGTTGGACAGACCTTGGTGGCGCCCGCGCCTTCTACCCATGGCTCATTGAGCGCATTGACCCATATTGATTTCAGGTTAGTAGTTGGGCTTGCTATGGAGTTTACATACATGCGTAATTTTGCACTTTGCACTTTAGCGCCAGCCGGAATACTGCTGGTATCAAACTGTATAAGGCTGCGGGCTTCCCGTGTTGAGCTGTTAAGTAACCTGAGCGTAGGTGCGGCGCCATCATTGGCTGCCAACGCAATGGTGTCGTCATAACCGTCGGCAGTGGGGCTCAGGGTGACTGTTCCACCTGTCGGGTCTGAAGGGCCAGTGGCGCCGCAGGGCAGCAGGTAATTAAAGGTCATTTTTGGCCGTTTTGTGGCATCGCTATTGTCACTGCTGGTAAAAGTAAGGGAGCCAAACGCAGTGCTCGGCGTAAAACGCACGCCATAATTGGGATAGCTACCGCTCAGCCAGCTAGAAGCTAAATCGGTAGTATCAAAATCGAGCCAATACCCAGGGATGCCATTAAAAGTAGTAATTATAGTCGGGTGGTAATCACCACCCGCCGTCACCCAAGGCGTGGTGCCGTCGCTTGTTATCCAGTTAGCTCCGCTCCCGCTCGCTCCTGTGCCTTCCTGCCAGTCGCCAGTCATGCGGTATAAATGCGTAAATGCTAAAAAACCACCATTAGCATATAGCGATAACGTGGTAGAAACAGGTCGGCTGCCTGCGGGGAACATAGAGAGGTCAAATTTAATCAGCGGAAAATTAGTGGCGGTGAGACTCAAGGAACCGGATGCGCCATTATTCGTGGCGCTGTTGGTTGTGATATAGGTATCCATGCCTGCCGTTGCATTGGGCTGCAAGGTATAGGTCTTAGGTGCGGATTGATAAACATAAATATTGTTGCGCGTAAGTGTGACCGAAGTGCCGTTATAAGTGCCGGTAGAAATCAGGCTGGTGGTGTTACCTGATGCAGTCGTCGCATAAGCCGAATAGCTGGCGCCACCGAAGTTACTGTTAGCCACAGGACTTCCTATTACTGGAAACCCCCCAGCACAACTGAAACTCTGCACGCGTGCATTGGCTGCCTGCAAGCCAGCTTCGGCGGCATAACGGGCACGGTCTGCATACATTTGGCTGGAAACCATCTCGGCATTCATACCGTTATCGCGGTTGAGCAGAAAGGCGATAGCCGCGATTAAAGTCATGGTGAGGATCACCGGCAGCAGGGTAAAGCCGGCTGTTCTGACACTTCGCGGGCTCATTTCGTACCTCCGCCAAGCCGTATATTGGATGACAAGGTAATAGTGTTGTTTGCCGAATCATTCAAAGTCAGGCTAAGAACAGCAATCGACCTATCAACTCCACCCATGCTGACTGGCAGTGCTGCAGAGAATGCACTTACATTGCTGGCAATTACCGTGGTGCCAGTGCAGGCGTTGTCGCTGGTCGTGGTTTCTATCAACTGGTTAGTGGCGTTACGGCAATACATCACACAAGCAGCGCCTGTGCAGCCGCTTGGCGCAAACCAGTCGCCTGTTGTGTTGGCGGTTGGCGTGGTCAATATTTTGGGCGCCAGGCTGCGCGCCTTATCTACCATCCGTTCCAGCGCAAATCGGCCCTGGTAGGCCAGCTCGTTGCTATTGCGGCCTGCGGTCTGCGCATCCAGCCCCAGCTTAACCACGGAGTTGAGCCCGGCCAGCAGAATCACGCCGACCAGGGTGGCCAGCATCAGCTCGATCAGGGTCACGCCGCGTTGTGTGTGACCTGATTTTGATTGAAGGGTACGCATGGCTACCACCATCTTCCTAGCAGCGTATTCAGCGCGCCGGCGCTGCCCTCAGCCTCGTAATAAACGCTCACATAAAGCAGGCCGGTGTCGTTGCTGCTGAGCGCATTGGTGAGGACATCGTAGCGGTACAGCACCACCACGCGGCGGTCAGGCACGCCGGAGGCGTCAGATAAACTGGCGCTGACAGAAGTGGGGGTGTTGCCGCCGACCAGATAGGTTTCGGCATACAGCATGCCAAAAGGCTTGCTCAGCACTTCTTCCATCTTGCTGCGCAAGTTGAGCTGTCTAGCCGCCAGATTATTCGAACCGCCAAGAATGGCTGTATTGAGTGCCTGCATCGCCGGCACCAGCAATATGGCCAGCAGCATCACGGAAAGCAACACCTCGGCATAAGAAAAACCGCGCTGGTTAACATGTATTGCCTTGAGCGATTTCAGCGTCAGGCTCATGGCAAAGTCACCAGGCCAGTCGTTTGATTAATGCTGACCATAACGCTTTGCGAGCCCAGCGTAAGCAGTACGCCGCTATTGGCTTGCAACGGTCCTTTGTTTAGCGTGCCATCGAAGACTTGAAGTTGTGACAAACCTGGTCCGATCAGTAGTTGCGGATACCCCACGCTGCCTTGCATGAACTTGGGCGTTAGCGTCACGCCTTGCGAAAAGGCGCTGTTAGCCACATTCAGGTCAAGTGTGCGTTTGGTGAGCGGGTCGTTGATGGCTGTGGTCAAGTTGGCGCTGCTATTGGAATAGTAAAGCTTCAAGCGTGCAGCCGTCGATTTGCCATCCACCAGCACATAACCTCCAGTGCGCTTGGCTTCGCTCAGCGCAAAACGCAAGGTGTTGGCGGTTTCTTCCGCCGCCACACTCAACTTTTGAGGATCGTTAGATGAAAGCAAAGGGATTGCCACTATCGCGACAATCCCCAGGATGACAATGACAATCAGCATTTCCACCAGGGTAAAACCGCGTTGGGCGATTCTTTGCATGCTAATTGCCCAATGAAATGCTGTTGTTTTGCTTAGTGCGTAGAGTAAGCAGCGCCTTTGCTGTCTGTCGCGTTGCTGTTCATCACGATTTGGCCAGTTTTATTATCGTAAGCCCAGCCGCCAGTTGCTGCGCCAGGGCTAAGCGCTGCACCTGTGAGCTGAATTGCAATATCCGCCGCAACAGAACCTTTGTTGTTGATTGGCTCAGCTGGGAAGCCTTTGCGCAAGTAGGGGCCAAGTGTAGTTTGGGTAGCTGCGCCCGTACAAGTCTTGCCTGTGACATCACTGTACAAGGTCAGTTGGCTAATCAGTGCTTGTGCCGTATCAACCGCGCCGGTACCGGCAGCACCTACCGAACAGGTTGCCCCGGTTGCAGCGACCTGGCCCGGGTATTTGCCGTTATGCTGAACCTTGTAAAGATCGATGGCCGAGCGTAATGCATTCAAATTGGAATCCAGCGCAGATTCCTGCGCATCGGTCGTCGCGCTTGAGAACTGCGGAATCACGATGGCTGCCAGAATCGCCAGAATAATGACAACAATAAGCAGTTCGACAAGGGTGAAGCCTTGCTGCACCAGCTTGATGGATTTGTTTGTAATAGAGGGTGAAGCCTTGCTGCACCAGCTTGATGGATTTGTTTGTAATAGAGCGCATTTTTTCAACCTTTCTAGTTTTGTTCATAATCATAGTAACGGCAGTGCATAAATTTTCTTTAGGGCAATAAAGGCATAAAAAGCATTTTGTTTCATCATTTGCATAGAAATTCCTTTTAGTGGATAGCACGCGACAGCTTGAAAATGGGCAGAATCAGAGAAACAACGATCAAGCCCACCACGACCCCCATCACAATCAGCATGATCGGCTCGACCGATTTTGAAAGTATGGTGATGCGCTTGGTAAGTTCGCGTTCGTAAAAATCGGCCACACGCGTCATTACCATGCCAAGGTTGCCGGTTTGCTCACCGGTGGAAACCATTTGCCGCACCATGGGCGGCACGATGGGCGAATTTGTGAAGCCGATGGCGATGCCCCGCCCTTCGTTGACGTGGTTGCGGATGTCTTCCAGAAATCTTGCAAATATGTAATTGCTCACCACGCCCTGGCTGGCCTTTAGGGCTACCGTAATTGGCACACCGTTGGCCAGCGACAAACCAAGCACGCTGAGCGTCTGGCTGAGATAAATTTGCGTATAAATATCCTTAATAACGGGTGCAGTCATTTTTAATTTATCCAGCATGAGTTTGCCGGGCAGGCTTTTCATCCAGGTAAATGTTGCCCAGCCTGCTGCACTTAAACCGATGATGATGAGTATCCAGTAATGACGGAAAAAGGCCGACAGCGCCATCAGGAAGACTGTGGTGATGGGCAGCTGGTCGTGAATCGAGGCAAATAAAGTTTCAAACTTAGGGAAAATCACTACCAGCACAAACACCACCACAGCCATGGAAAAAACAATTAAAAATGCGGGGTAAGACAGCGCTGAAATGATATTGCTGCGCATCTGGCTGTTCTTTTCATCCATTCTTAAAAGCTGGCTTAGCACTTGCGGCAGAAAGCCGCCCTCTTCTGCCGCAAATACCAGGCTGGAATAAGTGCTGGAAAACATTTCCGGATGTTTTTCCAGCGCCGCAGAAAAGCTTTTGCCTTCGCTGATCGTATCAACCAGCGACCCTATAATCTCCGCCAGCAAAGGCTCTTCCGTCTGCAACTGCATCGCCTTGAGCGCTTCGAGCAGGCTGACGCCAGTTTCCAGCAGTAATAACAGACGTTCGGTGAATACCATACGCTGGTCGAGGCTGATCTTGGTTGGGCCGAAGCGAATGTCCATGTTCCAGCTGCGTTTTGCCGGCTGGTTTGCCGCTGATTGTATGGGTGCTTGTGCCGGGTTAATATTGATTGCCATGATGGTTTAGCTCATATGGGTTAACTTGCGTGGATCACGCGGGCGACTTCTTCGATAGTGGTGCGTCCATCTAGCGCACGCTTTATCCCGTCATCGAATAAAGTCTGGTAACCTTCTGCCGCAGTAAAAGCCTGCAGTTCGTTCTTGGTCGGGTTTTTGGCCATCAGCTGTTGCAAGCCGTCCGTGGATTCGATGATTTCGTGAATGCCCAAGCGGCCGCGGTAACCCGAGTCGTAGCAGGCGGAGCAGCCCTTGCCGCGCGTCAGGCGCGTTCCCTCTGGCCACTTGTATCGCTCTACAAGTTCTGGCGGGGGCAGATAAGTGGTTTTGCAGGCCGGGCAGATGCCGCGAACTAAGCGCTGACCCACCACACCTGCCAGCGCAGATGAAAGCAGGTAAGGCTCCACGCCCATGTCCATCATGCGCGAGAGCGCGCCCACCGCGTCGTTAGTATGCAAGGTGGAAAGCACCAAGTGGCCGGTGAGCGCCGCCTGAACCGCAATTTCTGCGGTTTCACGATCGCGGATTTCGCCGACCATGATGATGTCAGGATCTTGCCGCAGCACGTGCTTAAGCATTTTGGCAAAAGATAACCCGATCGCATCGTTGACCTGGTTCTGATTGATGATGTCAAGCTGATATTCCACCGGGTCTTCAATCGTAACGATATTCCTCTCGATACTTTTCAGGTGATTCACCGAGGCGTAAAGCGTTGTGGTTTTGCCGCTGCCGGTAGGCCCGGTAACCAGAATCAGCCCATAGCTGCGCCCAAGCAGTTTTTTCAGCACAGCAAGATTCTGGCCGCTCATGCCGAGCTTCTCGACATCAAGAATAGATTGATTCTTGTCCAGCACGCGCAATACGACTTTTTCACCATAGATGCCGGACAAAGAGCTGAAGCGCAGGTCAACACTGCGGCCCTGCGTCATCACCTGCATGCGCCCATCCTGCGGCAGCCGGCGCTCGGCAATATCCAGGTTGGCCATCACCTTGAGCCGTGAGACGATGGCGGGATGCAGATCGGCGCGGGTCGAGAGTACCTCATACAGCAGGCCATCAATACGAAACCGCACAAACGAACGGTTGCGCCCGCTTTCGATATGGATATCGCTGGCGCCATCGCGTACCGCGCGCTGGATCAATCCGTTGACCAGATTGATGACCGGACTGCCGCCTGCCATTTCATCAATCCGCGTGTAATCGGTCTGTACCTGCTCGACCAGTTCGATATCGGTCGCCATGTTATTGACTAACTCAGGATTGAACTCATTGCCGCTATACGCATCCATCTGATGCTTCAGGATCTCTTCGCGTCTGGCAAGCACCAGCCGCAGCTTGCCTCCGGAAATGTCCTGTAATTCGTCCAATGCCGGCACCGATTGCGGATCGGTAGTCGCCAGCGTCAAGGTATCATGCACCTTGAACATGGGCAGTATTTCCAGACGCCGTGCCACGTCTTTCGGGATCAGGTCAGTAGCGGCTTGCTCATAAAGTCCGGTACGCAAAGTGATATGCGGGATTCTGAGCTGGCGGCTGAGTGCGTTCAGCAGGTCATTATCCGAAATGGTGCCGGTTTCGATCAGGATTTTCCCCATACGCTTATTGCTGTTGGATTGCTGTTTTGCGGCCTGCTCAAGTTGCGCTTCGGTAACTACACCCATTTCCAGCAGGATTTCACCCAGTTTCATCGGTGGGCCGGCAGAAAAATCTTCCCCAACGGCATGCAGCTCGCCAAAGCTCACCGCATTCAATGCGGCCTGATCCCCAACCCCGGTCGCGATCAGGATATCTTTTAAAAGCGCCGACGGATTGACATACCTGAGAGAACCGCCGTTGTGCGTGAGCATGGCATTGGTGTCGAGGATGATTTCAAGCGCTCTGCCACCGAGTATTGAAACCTGCTCCAGATCCAGAATCAAGTGGATCTGGTTGGCGGCAATGCAGTCTTGAATGGCTTTTTCCAAGGCTTTGCAGGCATCCTCGCCTACCAGTGGCCCGGCCGGAGCAAGATAAGTCATCGCACCAATTATGCTGCGTGCAATTTCTTCTGCCATTATGCGGCGGCCTTTTCCCGTCTGATATGAAAACGCTGCAGCCATTCCGGCTCAACAGCCACTATTTTCTTGAACACTTCCACAATCGCAGGATCAAGCTGTGTACCCGCCACACGCTCGATTTCCTTCATGGCCACCTCGTGGCTGCGCCCTGCCCGATAGGCGCGGGAGCTGGTGATGGAATCGTAGGTGTCTGCCACTGCAATGATGCGGCCATGCAATGGAATACGTTCGCCCTTGAGGCCATGCGGGTAACCTTTGCCGTCATACATTTCCTGATGATGGCGCGCGCCGAGTATGGCTTTATCCAGGTGCTTGATATGGCGCAGAATCTCGTAGCTGCGCTCCGGATGCACCATGATGAAGGTATATTCATCCTTGGTCAGCCGGCTGGGCTTGCACAACACGGCATCGGGGATACCAATTTTTCCCACATCATGTAGCAGTGAACCCCAAAACAAATCATCCAGTTCATCAGCCGGCAACCCCATGGCCTTGCCGATTTCCATCGACAAATGATGCACCCGTTCGCTGTGGCCGCGCGTGTAAGGATCCTTAGCCTCGACTGCCTCAATTAACACCTTGGCCATCTGCTGATTGAATTCTTTCATGCTTTCAAGCAGCAGGTAGGTGTTGCTGAGGCTGGAGAGCTGATTCGCCAGCACTTCCGCCAGTTTACGATCGCTGTTGGTAAAATCAGGCTTATGCTGATGATTGAGCAGCACCACCAGAGAATCAACCTTGCCCTCAGTGATTACCGGGCAAGCCAGCACTTTATAGGGCATGTCGGTAAATATGTAGGCGCGACGCGGGTCGTCTTCGGCATTGAGAATCACCGTTTCACCTGAAGCCTGAATAAAACGATACAGGTCGCCACGCATTTCGATCAGCACCAAATCGAGATTATGGATTTCTTTGCTGAGCGAGGTGGTGTACTGGCATATTTCATTTGACGGTCGCACAAAAGCAACCACATCCACATTCAGATGTTCGGATGCCGATTGCAGCAAACTTTGAAACACCTGGCTATTCTCGCCGGAATGGCTTTGAACATGCTGATCTACTGCGTACACCAGATGCAGCTCCTCATAACGCGCGCCAAGCTCTTCAGTTATTAGCTCGAGATCCGCCTTATGCTTGTATTCGTCAAAAATGCCCGCTGCCAGATCTTCTATCGATTCCGCAAGCTGATCGATTTTCATGGGCGTGTCGTTCTTTTTGAAATAATCGACGATCACCGATACCCAGCCGAGCAAACCGTCATTGGTAACACCCAGCGATTGATAAAGCGCGGTTTTGCTGCTACCTAAATCGTGGCGATGCAAGCCTGCCTCGACGTTGCCAGACGAGGCGATAGCGGTTCCAAGCGCTTGCGCCTGCGGATGATCGCCGCCCCACAGCGGATTGCCTGCTTTATCAAATACCACCAGGATGATTTCTGAACCAACTGCGCGATTAAGCCAGCGCTGATATCTTGGAAAGTCGATCTGACTGAATATTTGATCAGACATGAGCCACCCCGCCTTCAATATGTTCAGCTCCAAAATATTTATCGAGCGCACGCGTCAGTGCGCGCATGCTGAGCGGCTTTTCCAGAAACTCAAGATGATCGATCTTCTGTGTCCATTCACGGTGTTCACGGTCTGTCATGGAGGTCATCACAAAAATCGGGAACGTGCGCTGCGGGTATTGTTCTTCAAGCGCCAGGCAAAGCTGTTTGCCGGTCATCAGCGGCATCTGTATGTCGGTCACCATCACATCCGGCGGATGCTTCATGATGGCAGCCAGCGCGGCCTGACCATTGGGTGAAGTCTCCACAGCATAGCCCGCCCGCTCGAGATACAGTTTGAGCACGCGTGTCATGTGCGGCTCGTCATCAACGATTAAAATATGTTTCATGCGGCTTGTAACTCCTCTAGCTGAACGGCCTGCGCCTTGAATGTAATGATGAACTCTGTGCCTTTGCCCAGCTCGCTATTGACGCTGATGGCACCGTGATGCAGCTCTATGATCTGCTTGGCCAAATACAAGCCTAGCCCATGACCGCTGCGTAAAGCGGTTTCGCTATTGTTGGCCCGGTAATATTTCATGAATATTTTTTGGCTGTCTTCCGGTGCTATGCCAATGCCCTGGTCACGCACGCTGATCTGGATCTGGTCATCATCAAGCGCCTGCGCGCAAAGCGTGACCTTGCCGCCAGCGTTGCTGTACTTGATGGCATTGCTTAGCAGATTATCGATGGCAATACGGAACATGTCTTTGTCCAGCCGGGCCGAGCCGAGATCAGGCGGAATCTTAAGCTCCAGAGCAACGCCCTTGCCTAATGCGTTGCTGTTCATGCTATTAAAGGCGTCCTGCAACAGGTCGTGTATCTTCACACGCTTGCGTGCCAGTTGCAGCGTGCCTGTTTCCATTTTTGAAATGTTCAGCAGATTGTTGATGAGCGCAGCCATGCGCTCGACTTCGCTATTAATCACGTTTACCGCATCAACTCTTTCGGTTTCTGCTAGGCTGGCGTAATCAAGCAGCAGTTCACTATAGGCCGAGAGCGTGTTTAAAGGGGTTTTAAGCTCATGCGAAACATGCGACACGAATTCGGCACCCGCCTGTTTGGCCAGATGTTCTTTACTGATATCGCGAAATACGATCAGCATGCCGAATAAAGTATTTTGGTCCCGCGGTGAAAAAAGAGGAAATGCCGAAATGCTGATCCGGCGATCAGGATTATTTTCGGGGGCATACTCGATGTTAGTTGAACGCATCGTCAACGAAGGGCTTCTGAACCGCATGAGAAAAGCCAGTACCTCCTTGTTATCGCACCAGTCCTGAGGCTGCTTGCCAATGATGGCCTCACGGTTTACGCCAAGAACCGGTTCTATTTTTTGATTAGCAAAGGTAGGAATACAAGCGTTGTCTATCACCAGCACGGCATCGGGAATCGAATTGAGTGCAGACTCTGCTTTCTCCTGCTTATATGAGAGCAAATGGCTGGCGGTTTGGGTAGAAACAGACTCCAGGTTCATTCGATGGACTCTGGACTGAACTAGTTGGATAAACTGATCAAAACGCTGGATAAAATCGCCCAGATCGTGAGAATGCCCAGATGCTGAAACGGGAACCCCATAAATAAGCGACGCTTGCTCTATTTTTTCGCTTAACCGGCCAAGGGGCTTTATTTCACGGCGGATCAGGAAGTAGGAAAGTGTTGTGAGCAGAAATATCGGCAGCGCCATCAGGCCAAAACTGGAAATCTGGTCATTCAGCTGGCTTGCTGGCTGATTGTAATATCCTATCCTCACAAACCCAGCGAGTTGATCTATATTCATGACAGGTGCGAAAAACTCCCTGATCTGGCGGCCATCTCCGGGCGATGTCAGATTGTGCTCGCCAAACCAGGCAAAAGGCTCTGTCGGCATGGTGGCAGCGGGCACGATGCTGCCCGCCGAGGTGGTTTCGTATAGTTTTTCGCCCGCCAGATCGACAACCGCAGCATAGGCAAAATCCTCGTTGTTCTGAACATTGATCAGGCTGTGTAGCAGGCCGGCGTTATTCGTGCTGGAAACTATTTGGGAGTATTGCATACCGGATAATGCACGCGAGAGCGCCACGCCGTGCACACGCGTTTTGTCCTCATGCAATTTAACCTGATGCTTGTATAGCAGACCACTCACAATCGCAATGACGACCAGCGAGGCCGCAATCATCAGTAATCCTAATCGATCATTTTTCATTTGAGTTCATGCACTTATTGGGGTTATTGTTGATTATCTCAATTACCACGCAATGCAATTCAATGAACATCGCTGCTTTTTAATTGCTATTTCGCCGGTAACAACATCGGGAGATCTCTAATGTTGTATTACGGATAAATTTTTATATTCTTTAATCGGGAGGATGATTAAATGAAGAGTATTTCTATGAAGCCTGTAAAAAGGCGCTATGCTGGTGATATCGTTAGGGCATTCGCCAGACATAAATCGCCGGTGAATGTCCGGTACCGGCAATCCGCATGCTTGGCGCTATACCCGGGATTTCAAACTCCAGACTGATAAGCAAACTGCCCGGTCTCATTTCCTTATGTGCCTTTTGCCACAATGCCAACATGGCCGCAGGCGACAAATAGGCAAAAATAATATCGTAGTTCGCAAAATCCAGTGCCCGGTAGTCCCCCAGTTTTAGAACTGCTTTGGAGCGTCGTATTTTTGCGCGCAGTAAACTCACCAGCCATGGCAGGGGTGCGATTTCAATGCCTTCGATATAGCTATCCGGCCTAGCTTTGGCGATATACATCGGCATATCGCCTAAACCACTGCCGATGTCGATTAAACGCACGGATTTGTCCTTTGGCATCAGTTTCGCCACTTGCCGCCACACCACCGGGCGGGAAGGAAAGAATGGCACCTGACTGCGGAATGTCGTCCAGAACAACCCAAGGCTGACAATAAAGCCAACTAAATAAAACTCATTGGGGATATGCCAGCTGGACATGCCCCAAATGGCAACGGGGAAGCCTAAATGTATCCAGCGCCACCAGCTCGCCATGCCCGCCAAAGAGGAAAATATTGCGGCGAATGAAGCCTGCATCAGCACCAAAGCCACCATCGAAAACGTCAAATTCACATCAAGATAAGCTGCGGCTACCAACTGAACAGTCCATGACAATGCCAGGACGGTAATCAGTGCGGCACCTTGCACCAGAACAGCCAGCGTCGCGGGCTTCAAATGCATCTTACTAATATGTTTTGCAGGTGATTTTGCAACATCAAACGACCCTAATCCAACATATTGTTTTACATCATGTTCTTCAATGTATCGCCTATTCTGTGCATTACCCATGATTGACCTTACGCAGTCATCGAAACCAGTTTATAAGTGAGCTCTTTGGCTTTTTTGGTTTTGCCTGCGCGGGAAGGCACATGGCACAGATTGCATACGTAATTCTGGTTCAGATCGTAAGTGTTTACGATAAATTCACCCCCGCAACAAGTACAGCTTTTCATTTTCAACATCTTGCTTTCCACAAAACGCACCAGAGTCCAGGCGCGCGTCAGCGACAGCACTGGCTCCACTTCTGAATCTTGTTCTGTTACCTGCTGTTGATACAGGCTATAGGCTTTGATGATGGCGTCAATCCCTTTTACATCGGCATAATCCACCATAAACTTGTAAATATTGTAAAAAATGGATGAATGAATATTAGGCTGCCAGGTCAAGAACCAGTCCGTAGAGAAAGGCAGCATACCCTTAGGTGGCGAAACACCCTTCAATTCTTTGTATAGCTTAATCAAGCGTTCACGCGATAAGGTCGTTTGCGATTCAAGTAATTGCAACCTGGCACCAAGTTTGATCATTTGGATAGCCAGCTGGATTTGCTCTGATTCATTCACTACACTTTTATTTTGCATGATTCTTTCCTTTTCTAGGATCAATATCTATCTTGGTTCAATCAACCCGATGCGGTTATGACACCATTGCACCAGTATTTTGTGACGCAGCATTCTGGCCCGCCATTAACACGGCGGTATGTAAATGGGCTTGTGAGCGGTCTTTTGTATAATTGGTCAGCATGCCCAGAATGGTGCTGTCATCAAAACGGAAGCGCGCTAACATCATATTGGTGCTGCAAAGTTTGAGCAGCTGCAAGGTGCTTAAGCCTTCCAGTAAATCGGCAATGTCTTTGCTGATGCCTAAACGGAAAATCGCGGTCGCCTTGTCTGCGCGAATCATTTGTTGCGCCAGCAATAAATAATTCAAGTTGGCATCTTTGATCTCTGACATGATTTCTGCTTCATTCATTTTATTTCCCCATTCGTTTTTCAGTGGTTGTTAAAAAGTTCGCAATTCGTGTTAGGCGTACTTTGAGCCTTTTAATCGAAATAAAATATCGGGGTTTGTCGGTTTTTTAGGTAGGACAAGCGGACACGCCCTTGTAGGTGTTTGTCTTACAAACACCTACAAGGGGTTATAAATATCTATATATTTCAAATGCTTAAATTACATAAAATGCAGCCTGGTTTAATTTAAGCGCGGATGAAAGCAGTTAATTCATCTAAGTCATCAAAAAAATATCCTGAAAAAGATTAAAGTTTTCTTGGTTTTTGCCGTTATGCATTTTCTATCCTTTTAAACTGCATTGCACAAAAAACAGTAACGGCATCACTTCTTTAGTGTTTATCGGCAGCACTTGAAAATACTTTAGGATAATTTCTAAAAAAACCTGAAATATTTTATATCTCATTGTTTTTTATATATTAAATATTTAGAAAAATAGCAACTTTTTCTTTCCGCCAAACAATCCCCCACTTGCCGGCTTCAGGAAAGGCCAGTTTTCACCCTTTTATTCTCAAGATACAAACGCATTAATTTACTTAATAATGAATTCCATGAGCAAAAGTACGCAGTAAAAACCGGGTGTACTTTCTTAATTAACATTTCATGGAGCAGATTACTTAGGAAATCGTCATGGCAGAAGACAGCGATTTAGAAAAGACGGAACAGGCCTCACCCAAGCGCTTAGAGAAAGCGCGGGAAGAAGGCGACGTACCCCGCTCTCGCGAGCTGGCGACTGTGACCGTGCTGCTTGCTGCCGGATTAAGTTTTTTAATAATGGGTAACCATCTGCAGCAGGCATTAAAAGCAGCCATGAGCTCCGGTTTGCATTTTGACCGCACCATGGCTTTTGACGCATCGGTACTGCTGATGAGAATGTCAGACAATGTCTATACACTGCTGCTGGCATTTGCGCCATTTGCACTGATTTTACTGGCTGTGGCCATTGCCTCACCTGTCCTGATTGGCGGCTGGATATTCAGCGGCAAAGCGCTCGTGCCACAATTCGGCCGCCTCAACCCGATGAAGGGGCTGGGCAATATGTTCTCTAAAAATTCTGCTGTCGAGCTGATCAAGTCCGTCGCCAAGACTATTTTAGTGGCAACTGTAGCCTACGTTGTGGTTTCGCATGACATGGAACCGATGCTTTCACTTTCATTGCTGCCTTTGAAAACCAGCATTGCACAAGTAAACGATTTAATGCTGACAGGCTTCCTGTCGATTGTGAGCGCGCTGGTGTTTATCGCAGCCATTGATGTGCCCTACCAGCTTTATCACTACGCCAACAAGCTGAAAATGACCAAAGAAGAGGTGCGCCAGGAATCCAAAGAATCCGAAGGCAACCCTGAAATCAAAGCCAGAATCCGTCAGCAGCAACGTGAAATGGCCAAACGCAGAATGATGTCAGAGATCCCGACAGCGGATGTCGTTATCACCAACCCTACCCACTATGCAGTAGCCATCAAATATCAGGATGCAGGGATGCGCGCGCCAATAGTGGTTGCAAAAGGTGCCGATGCCATTGCCTTGAAGATTCGTGAAATCGCAGCCGAACACAAAGTGCTTACCATGGAAGCGCCCAAGCTGGCACGTGCTTTATACGCACATACGGAACTGGGCAGTGAAATCCCCGAGGCGCTCTACTCTGCAGTCGCCGAAGTGCTGGCCTATGTATTCCAGATGCGCATCTTCAACAAAGAAGGCGGCTTCCGTCCCGAAGCGCCTAAAGCTTTGCCAGTGCCAGAAGCCCTGGACCCGCACAGCCTGATTCCTGCCGCTAGCGCTCATGATGCGGAGGCCGTCATCTCATGAGCTCGCTTAACTTGCCAGTCTGGATGAATAAACTGGGTAGCCGCAACATTGCGGCACCGCTGATTATCATACTGCTGCTGGCAATGATGATATTGCCATTGCCCGCGGTGATCCTGGATGTGCTATTCAGTTTTAATATCGCGTTGTCCATTATGGTATTGCTCATCGGCCTGCAAACCACCAAGGCGCTCGATTTTATTGCCTTCCCGACCGTATTGCTGGTCACCACCATGCTGCGGCTATCCCTCAACGTGGCGTCTACCCGCGTGGTGCTGACTGAAGGTCATTCCGGACCGGATGCCGCCGGCAAAGTGATTGAAGCGTTTGGACACTTTCTGATTGGCGGCAATTACACGGTCGGTATCGTGGTATTTGTTATTTTAACCATCATAAACTTCACCGTGGTCACCAAAGGTGCCGGTCGTATTGCGGAAGTCGGCGCGCGCTTTACCCTGGATGCCATGCCCGGCAAACAGATGGCGATCGATGCAGACCTGAATGCAGGACTGATCGGTGAAGACGAAGCACGCCTTCGCCGTAAAGAAATCAGTCAGGAATCAGAGTTCTATGGTGCAATGGACGGTGCCAGCAAGTATGTGCGGGGTGATGCCATTGCCGGTATCCTAGTTATCATCATCAACATCGTAGGCGGATTGATTGTCGGTATAGTGCAGCATGACATGGCGTTTGCCGATGCCGTTAAAAACTACACCCTGCTTGCCATCGGCGATGGCCTCGTTGCACAGATTCCATCACTCGTCATTTCAGTGGCAGCCGGCGTGGTGGTATCGCGGGTCGCCAACAACGAAGACATTGGCGGCCAGCTGATGACGCAATTGTTCTCCAACCCAAAAGTCATCTATGTCACTGCTGGCATTATTGCAGGCATGGGCGCCATTCCCGGCATGCCGCATTTTGCATTTCTGATGCTGGCGGGCATTCTTGCAGGGATCGCTTATATGGTCGATGAGCAGAAAAAAAATGCAAAAGCCGAACCTGTGCCAGAAAACAAACCTGAAGTAAGCACAGAAATTGAAGAAGCCAGCTGGGATGATGTCACCCCGGTTGATGTTGTCGGACTCGAAGTGGGCTATCGTCTAATTCCGCTGGTAGATAAAACCCAGGGCGGCGATCTGCTTAAACGCATTAAAGGCCTGCGCAAGAAATTCGCACAGGAAGTCGGCTTTCTGGCACCGACTGTACACATTCGGGATAATCTTGAGCTCAAGCCATCCAGCTACCGCATCACGCTGAAGGGCGTGGAAATTGCCAGCGGGGAATCTCATTTCGGCCAATTTCTAGCGATCGACCCTGGCATGGTGAGCGGCGCGCTACCAGGCCCAACCACCTCAGATCCGGCATTTGGCCTGCCTGCAGTCTGGATAGATGCCAGCCTGCGTGACGAGGCGCAAGGCATGGGCTACACCGTGGTGGATGCCGGCACGGTCATTGCCACACACCTGAACCACATCATCTCACTGCATGCTGCCGAATTATTAGGCCGCCAGGAAGCGCAGCAACTGCTCGACCATATCAGCAAGGAATCGCCTAAACTGATAGAAGACCTTGTTCCCAAGCTGCTCTCGCTGTCTATTATTCAGAAGGTGCTGCAGAACCTGCTGGCAGAAGGCGTGCATATCCGCGACATGCGCACTATTGTTGAAACGCTTGCCGAACATGCCCCCCATACGCAAGACGCAAATGAACTGACTGCATTTGTGCGCGTACAGCTTGGCCGCGCCATCGTGCAGCAGTTATTCCCGGTCGGCAATGAAGTGACCGTGATGTCGCTGGATAACAATCTCGAACGCCTGCTGATGCAGGCTTTGCAAAACAACACCGCAACCGGTGCCGCCATAGAACCGGGCATCGCTGAAACACTGTCAAGACAGACCGAAACCGCTGCAAAACAGCAGGAGCAATTGGGAATGACGCCAGTACTGCTGGTTGCTTCGCCGCTAAGGGCGACGCTCTCCAAATTCCTGCGCCGCGCAGTTCCGCACTTGCGTGTGTTATCGCATGAAGAACTACCTGATTCAAAAACCATACGTGTCACTAGTCTTATTGGAGGTCAAGCATGAACATTAAACGATTTTTCGGAAAAAACTCGCATGAGGCACTGAGCATGGTGCGCAGGGGCCTGGGAGACGATGCTATTATCCTCTCCAACCGCGCTGTGAATGGCGGTAATGAAATCATGGCCTGCAAAGAACAAGATATGCATGCGGTGACCGCTAGTCAGGCGAATCAGCCACTGGCACAAAATGACACGAGTAACGAACCGACAACTTTGTTATCGCATATTAAAAAGAAAAATCGCATTCAGAATTCAGGCATGGCTGCCAAAAAGGCCACGCCTGTTAAGGCTGAAACTGCCGAACAAGCCAAACCAGGCAAGCAGATAAAAACACCTGTACAAGAAAAGGCCAGAAGGACACCCGCGCCGGTAAAACTGTCACCCGTTGATGCGCCTGAGCAGCAGGTATCCAGCCAGCAGATGACAGCGATGCTCAATGAAATGCGCGAGATGCGCCGCGTCGTGGAATCTCAGCTCACCACAATTTCGTGGGGCAATATCCAGCAACGCGACGCCATCAAGTCAAAAACCTTGAGCACGTTATTAGATGCCGGGTTCAGCGCCTCATTATCCAGACATCTGGCGGAAAAATTGCCCTCAAACCTGGATGGCGAGAAATCAACCGCCTGGATCAAGGCTATCCTTGCCAGAAACCTTAATTCGGTAGAGAGCGAAACCGAAGTGCTGGATCAGGGCGGCATATTTGCCTTGATTGGTCCGACCGGCGTGGGCAAAACCACCACCATGGCAAAACTTGCCGCCCGTTATGTCATGAAGCACGGCACACAGAATCTGGGACTTATTACCACTGACGCATACCGGGTCGGCGGTCATGAACAGCTCCGGATCTACGGCAAGATCCTTGGCGTGATGGTGCATGCAGTCAAAGATGAAGCGGATCTGCAAATCGCGCTGGGCGAACTGAAAAACAAGCATACCATTTTAATTGACACGGTAGGCGTCAGCCAGCGCGACCAAATGGTGACAGAACAGATCAGCATGCTCTCCAGCAGCAATACGCCCATTAAACGATTGCTATGCCTGAGCGCAACCAGTACCGGCGAAACGCTGGCGGATGTCATCAAAGCATACAAAGGGAACGGACTGGCAGGCTGCATCATGACCAAGCTGGATGAAGCAGCGACTATAGGCAGCACGCTGGATGTCATCATCAGGGAAAAACTCAAGCTCTATTACACCACCGATGGTCAGCGCGTTCCAGAGGATATTCATCTGGCAGACAAACAGCAGCTGATAGAACATGCCCTTAAACTCAGTGCTGCCCGCGGCTGGCCGTTCCAGTTTCTGGATGAGGAATTGCCTTTTGTGATGGGCAGCACGGTACAACCTGTAAACACCGCTCAATTTGCGGAGGCAAGCTATGCTTAACTTTCAAAATCATCAAAACAGGCAAATTCAAAACGACCAGGCCGCAGGGCTCAGGCGGATTATGGCCGCCCCAAGGCCCAGAGTGGTCTCTATACTTTCTACCGCTCCCAGCCGCGATCAGGCGCGCCTGATGGCTAATCTGGCCACACCGATCGTCGCGCATGGAAGTGACGTTCTGATTCTACATGCGTCACATGAATCCAGCGAAAGCATTTACGAAATTAACAAACTGCCTGCGCTGCTGGATGTGATTAACTCGGAATCTCTGTTGCAAAGTGCAATAAAAAATTCCGGCAACGGGTTTTCTGTTGCCAAACTGATGCCAGGCCATCAGGTCGGCAAGCCGCTTGACAGCTTTCTGGGCGAGCAACTCAATGCGATTTTTATCGGTTTGACGCAGCAATATGAAATTATTCTGGTGGATGCCGCATTGAACTCGAATCACCTGTTGCCGCTGAAAGCACTCAATGAAGGTGAAATCATTATCAAGCTCACGCGCCAGCCCGATTCAATTAAGGAAGCTTACGCGCTGATTAAGAAAATTTATGGCCAGCTTGGCAGCCGCTCCTTTGGCATCATTGTCGATAACGCGTCGGAATCTCAGGCGCAGTTGGTATTCGATAACATCTCACAGGTGGCCAGGCGTTTTTTGCAAATCGAGCTGGAGTACTTCGGCGCAATCCCGCCCGATGTCCATCTTAGCCGCGCTGCGAAACTTGGCCGCTCAGTCATCGAGGCATTTCCGCTGGCGAGCGCTTCAGCGGCACTCAAGCAAATTGCTCAGCGCCTGGACGGCAGGCACGACCAGGCAGCTAAAACCAAGCTTGCGTCTCTTATTTAAGACAAGGGTTATCTATGTATACAGTTCACGGAAAAAAAGATCAAAAGGACGAGATGCTCAATCAGCATGCGAGCTTAGTCAAGAAGCTGGCCTATCAGCTTAAGGCCAAGCTGCCGCCCAGTGTTGAAATGGATGATTTGATACAGGCCGGGATGATGGGCTTGCTGGACGCCATCAATCGCTATGAGGACATTCATGGCGCACAGTTCGAAACCTATGCGGCACAGAGAATCCGCGGTTCCATGCTGGACGAACTGCGCAACACAGACTGGCTGCCACGCAGTCTGAGGAAAAACATGCGTGATATGGAAGCCGCCATCAGCCAGCTTGAGCAAGCGCTGGGAAGGCCGCCGACAGAAAAGGAAGTCGCCAAAAAACTTAACCTTTCACTGGATGATTACTATGACATGCTTGGCGATTGCAGTGGTCATCAATTGATTTACTACGAAGATTTCCATGATACCGACGGCGGAGAACATTTTCTCGACCGGTTTAAAGGCGATGACAGCAATGACCCGATCAAGGGGTTGCTGGCTGGCGATTTCCGCGATGCGCTGATTGAGGCCATCGATGCGCTACCGGAACGGGAAAAGATACTGATGGGGCTCTATTACGAACAGGAACTTAACCTTAAAGAAATCGGCGTGGTGATGAATGTTTCCGAATCACGCGTCAGCCAGTTACACAGCCAGGCGATTGCCAGACTGCGCGCAAACCTTAAAGAGAAAGCATGGACTGGAGCAGTTTAGGCGGGATTGGCCTTGCGCTGATCGGCATTCTATTCGGGCAAGCCATCGAAGGCGGGCATGTCGGCTCATTGCTGCAGCCTGCCGCTTTCATGATTGTAATATGCGGCACTTTTGGTGCGGTGCTGCTGCAAACCGACGCTAAAAGTTTTATCACTGGCGTACTGATGCTGCGTCATGTGTTCGCCACGCCCATCGACGACAGAAAAGCATTAGCAAAACGCATCAACGTATGGAGTACGTTTGCCCGCAAAGAAGGCATATTTATGCTGGAAACTTATCTGAAAAAAGAAACGGAGCCCTTTATCAGAAAAGGCCTGCAATTGATGATAGACGGTACCCCGCCGGACAAGATACGGGAAATATGCGCCATCGATATGCACTTCTATGAAATACAGCAGCGCAATGCAGCAAAGGTATGGAGTGCCGCCGGCGGCTATGCGCCCACCATCGGCATTCTGGGGGCTGTGCTCGGGTTGATCCATGTGATGGAGAATCTGACGGATCCCAGCAGGCTGGGCGGCGGTATCGCGGTGGCTTTTGTTGCTACCATCTATGGTGTGGGCTTGGCAAATCTAATCTTTTTGCCTATCGCGAACAAACTCAAAGCGCAGATACAGCATGAAATGATGCGCCGCGAGATGCTGCTGAATGCCTGGGTTTCTATTGCGCATGGGGATCACCCGAGAATTGTTGAAGAGCGCCTGCTAGCTTATTTACGCTAAATAATCACGATACTTCATTATGATCAGAAGAAAACCGATAGAAGATGACGACGAGAGCCCGGATCGCTGGCTGGTTTCGTATGCCGATTTCATCACACTTCTGTTTGCCTTTTTTGTGGTGATGTACGCCATCTCATCGGTTAATCAGAGCAAATATAACGACCTGACCTCTTCCATGGGTAACGCATTTTCCGGTGTCAGTCCATCGGAGACCGAAGGCCATATCAAAAACCGGCCCGGCACAAAAAACAGAATCAAAGGCCAGCAAAGCTCGCTCATCAAACCCTTGCCGCTATCGCATCTTTATAGTGAAAAACTGCGCCGTGAACGTGAATCCATGACCAACATGGGCATTGATCTCTCCAACGCGCTCGCCCCGTTGATCAACGAAGGCAAGGTGCGCGTGGCACAAAATAACCGTGGCATCCGGATCGATATTCATGACAGCCTGCTATTCAGTGCGGGGTCAGCCGAGCTGGCCGCTACCGCATCGGGCATTATGAATGAAATCGCTGTGCTGATTAAAGAAAATCAGCGCCTCATTCAGGTAGAAGGCCATACTGATAACACTCCCATCCATAATGCCAACTTCTTCTCGAATTGGGAGCTTTCTGCAGTGCGCGCCAGCAGCGTGGTCAGGATGTTGAGCGATGCAGGTATCGCAGATAACCGGCTTAGCGCGCTGGGGTTCGGTTCAGCCCAACCGGTCAGCGGCAACGACACGCCGCTTGGGCGCGCCAGAAACCGTCGGGTATCTATTATGGTGTTATATGAGTCTCCGAATCTGGATGATTCTGCTTTGGAAATCACACCGCAGAAAACCGGCAAGCCATAAATGCCTTAGAAGTAATGCCTTAAGAACGTTCTAATTGCGCTACTTTTTTACCGGCAACGCCCTGCTTTAGCGCCGCATTGAACTGGTCAATGGGAACCGGCCGGCCAAACAGGTACCCCTGATAGCGCTTACAGCCATTGCTAAGCAGGAGTTCGCGCTGCTCTTCTGTTTCTACCCCTTCGGCAATCACGTTCAGGTAAAGGCTTTGCGCCATGGCGATAATGGTACGCACAATCGACCTGTCGTGGCTGTCGGTCACAATGTCGCGCACAAAGGACTGGTCGATTTTAAGCTGGAACAGCGGCAGTCTTTTGAGGTATTGCAGGGATGAATAGCCGGTACCGAAATCGTCCAGCGAGAACTGCACGCCAATCTCGCCTAAAGCGGTCATGGAAGATATCGTGTCTTCAATATTCTCTAGTAACAGGCTTTCGGTCAGTTCCAGCTTGAGCTGCATCGGGTCAATCGAATGGCGCTCTATGGCAGCACGCACTTGCGCCACAAAATCAGGCTGACGGAACTGCTTGGCGCTCACATTGATCGAGAGTGTGAGGTCTCGGGTATGGACATGTTTATGCCATGCTTTGATTTGGGCGCACGCAGTATCCAGCACCCAATGACCGATAGACATGATCAGCCCGGTTTCTTCCGCCAACTGGATAAACTGTGAAGGGGATACCAGCCCGCGCTCAGGATGCAGCCAGCGAATCAGCGCCTCCGCCCCCAATGCATGTCCCGAGTTGTCTACCTGAATCTGGTAATACAGTTGCAATTGCTTATTCTCAAGCGCTTTGCGCAATTCCCGCTCCAGCGCGACCCGTGCCGTAATGCTGATCTGCATCTGCGGGTTAAAGAAGCGCATGGTATTGCGCCCTGCCTTCTTGGCCTGATACATGGCGATGTCAGCCTGTTTCAGCAACTCCTCTATTGTGACATGGTGATTGTTAAACAGGGCAATGCCGATGCTGGGCGTGATGTGGTGCTCATGCTCGTTAAGCTGATAAGTCTGGTTGAGCGCGGCCAGGATTTTGTTGGCGATGGTTTCCGTCTGCGCTGCCGCTTCAAGGCTCTGTTCGCTCAAGTCTTCCAGCACGACCACATACTCATCGCCACCCAGACGCGCAACCGTGTCGCCTTCGCGCACGCAGGCAGTCAGGCGTGCTGCAACCTGCTGCAACAGCAAATCGCCCACATCATGGCCAAGCGAGTCATTCAGCACCTTAAAGTGATCCAGGTCAAGAAACAGCACCGCACCCTGCCGGCC
>JBGANY010000017.1:0-36993 GCA_044222005.1 Methylotenera sp. | reverse complement strand
GCGTAGAATATGATGCCGGCTGCTGGCAGGCGCGCACGGTGATTCAGCGCGTAGAGACTGCAACCGCTGACGCAAACTATGGTCTATTCTTCCAATTGGAGCTTGGCGGCTTAGCCTCAATCGGTTCAAACCCGCTTAACTTACTCAGGCGAGATATTCCGGGCTACCTGAGTTCCAGTGAAATTCCCAACATTTACAGGCAACAGAATTACAACCGATGAAATTATTACACCCAGCACAAAATTTATTCAGGCTATTGATTTTAAGCAGCTTATTTATCTGCTCCCTCGCTGTTTCCGCAGAGGGCGGAAAAGTCAATGCGGCTAAAAAAACTAACGAAGTCGTTAAAATGGATCGCATTATCGCCATTGTCGATCAGAGCGTCATCACGGAACAGGAGCTCATGGATCGCACGCGCACAGTCCGTGCGCAGTTGGAAAAGCAGGGAACGCAGCTACCTCCTGAAGATATTCTGGAAAGGCAAATCCTGGAGCGACTCATTGTAGACAGCCTGCAATTGCAACTGGCCGCGCAAACCGGTCTGAAGGTTGATGACACACAGCTGGACAAGACCATTGAGCGTATCGCAGAACAGAACAAAATGAGCCTGGACGAGTTTAAAGCCGCACTTGAAAAGGATGGCATCAGCCTGCGCAAATTCCGCGAGGACATTCGCAACGAAATTACCATTGCCAGACTACGCGAACGTGAAGTGGATAACCGGCTCAACGTGTCTGAGGGCGAAATTGACAACTATCTGACCACGCAAGCCAACCGTGGCGAAGAACAAGACGAATTCGAAATCTCGCATATTTTGATTCGCACACCTGAAGACAGCTCACCCGAAGATCTGCAAAAGGCCAAAACCAAAACGCAGGACGCACTCAAGCAACTGGCCGCCGGCGCAAGCTTTGCACAAGTTTCTGCGTCTGTATCAGATGCGCCCAACGCGCTGGAAGGCGGGGCGATGGGCTGGAAAAGCGGCGCTCAGCTGCCGGCGCTTTTTTCGCAGACCCTGAAAGGCATGCAGCCCGGCGAAGTATCCACCCCCATTCGCAGCCCGAATGGTTTTCATATACTTAAACTGACTAATCGTCGCGGCGGCACATCTTCATTGGTGATTGGCCAAACGCACGCGCGACACATCTTGATCAAGCTCAGCGAAGTCGTTTCTGAAAAGGACGCAAAACGTAAAATGGACAGTATCAAGGAACGTCTTGATAATGGGGCTAAATTTGAAGAGCTGGCACGTCAGTTCTCCGAAGACGGCAGTGCCAATAACGGGGGAGACTTAGGCTGGGTAAACCCTGGCGACACCGTGCCGCCGTTCGAGAAAGCCATGAACGCCCTTGGCTTAGGCGAGATCAGCGAACCCGTGCTTTCTCCTTTCGGCTGGCATATCATCCAGGTACTGGAACGTCGTCAGCAGGACATGACCAAAGAAGCCTCCAGGCTGAAAGCGCGCCAGGAAATTCGCGCGCGAAAATCTGAAGAGGCCTATCAGGACTGGATACGCGAGCTGCGTGACCGCGCTTTTGTTGAATTGCGTTTAGAAGATAAATTCTGATTTTTGCTGCTTGATAGCAAGCATGTCTATAAGCCCTTTTATTCCTCGCATTGCGATTACCTCGGGCGAACCCGCCGGCATCGGTCCGGATATCTGTGTAATGCTGGCTCAACATGATATTGAAGCGGATATTACCATCATCGGCGATACGGAAATGCTGGCTGATCGTGCGCGTCAGCTCGATATCAATCTAGCCATTGAGCCTTATAAATCCACACAGGTATCGCACCGGCATGTCAAAAACACACTGAAAGTATTACATATCCCCACCGCAGCGCCCGTCACAGCAGGCATTTTGAATCCAGCCAATAGCCAATATGTGCTTAATACGCTCACTTGCGCGATAGACGGATGTACAAGCGGCGCTTTCGATGCGGTTGTGACCGCCCCCGTACATAAAGGCGTGATTAATGAGGCCGGCATCGCTTTTACAGGCCATACCGAATTTTTTGCCGAGCACACCGATGCGCCAGTGGTGATGATGCTGGTTGGGGGGAGCCTGCGCGTGGCTCTGGCAACTACGCATTTGGCGCTTAAGGATGTGCCTGCAGCCATTACCCGCGACAGCCTTAAAACGACCATCCGTATTTTGCATAAAGATCTGGTACACAAATTCGGCATTCAAAATCCGCGCATTTTAGTCGCAGGCCTTAACCCACATGCGGGCGAAGATGGTTATTTGGGCCGTGAAGAAATTGAAGTGATTAATCCTGTTCTGGCGAAATTACGCACGGAAGGCATGCATCTCACTGGCGCGTTGCCTGCAGATACTTTGTTTACTAAAAAGTATCTTGAGAATGCCGATTGCGTGTTGGCGATGTATCACGACCAGGGCTTGCCCGTACTTAAACATGCCAGTTTCGGCGGCGGCGTGAATGTCACTTTAGGCTTGCCGATTATTCGCACCTCGGTCGATCACGGTACTGCGCTTGATCTGGCTGGAAAAAACGGTGCTGGTACTGGCAACATTGATATCGGCAGCATGCTGGCAGCGGTTAATCTGGCTATTGAACTGGCGCGCAAAGCAACACCATGAAGCATGTCGCAAAAAAACGCTTCGGGCAGAACTTCCTGATCGACCAAAGCATTATCAACAGCTTAATCGATGCGATTAATCCGCTGCCAGATCAAGTCATCGTTGAAATCGGTCCTGGCCTGGGCGCGCTCACCAAGCCGTTGCTCAGGAAAATCCAGCACTTGCATGTGGTGGAAATCGATCGCGACATAGTCAGCTGGATGCAAAAAGAATATGCCCATGACATCATTACTATCCACAATGTAGATGCGCTGAAATTTGACTTTGCCCAATTAGGCAGTCGGCTCCGGGTGACCGGCAATTTGCCTTACAACATTTCGACACCGATTCTGTTTCATCTGCTGGAGAATCTTGCCCATATCAGCGACATGCATTTCATGCTGCAGAAGGAAGTGGTGGAACGCATGGTGGCGCAGCCTTCAACTCCCGCATACGGGCGGCTAAGCGTCATGCTGCAATACCATCTGGCGATGGAATATTTAATCACTGTGCCACCTGAAGCATTTGACCCCGCGCCGAAGGTGGAATCTGCATTTGTACGCTGCGTGCCACATGTCACCAAACCGTTTGTGGCAGATGATGTGACCTTATTTGCTCAATTAGTGATGGCCGCCTTTGGCCAGCGCCGCAAAACCATCCGCAACACGCTCAAAGATTTTTTAAGTGATGAAGATTTCACACAACTCAGCATCGACTCCCAGCTGCGTGCTGAAAATCTCTCTGTAAAAGACTTCGTACACATCAGCAACTATATCAGCCATAAACCCTAGACCTTAGATTTCAGGGCAAAACCCGCCTTTATTCTCACGATTGAAATGCGTCATCCCAGTTTATATTTAAGGTATGAACGTGTATGGATGGGGTTTAAATGGCAAGTCCTGAGAAGATTCGTCTTGGTGAGATTCTGGTACGGCAGGATTTAATTTCTGCTGATACCTTAAGCAAGGCATTGGAAGAACAAAAACGCACCGGCAGAAAGCTGGGGCGGATATTTGTTGATAGAGGCTACGTGACGGAAACGCAGATTTCTGAAGCGCTGGCGCGCCAGCTCAAAATCCCTTTCATTGATTTGCATCAGTTCAATACCAAACCCGATCTCATCAACAAATTACCGGAAGCTCAGGCGCGGCGCTTCCGCTGTGCTGTGCTTGAAGACAAAGGCGCCAGCTATCTGGTGGGCATGGTCGACCCTACCGACTTGTTTGCATACGACGAATTGGTACGGATTTTGCGCAAGGACATCGAGCTGGCTGTAATACAGGAAGGCTCGTTGCTGCAACTGATTGACCGCAGCTACCGGCGCACCGATGAAATATCCAGCCTGGCTTTGGAGCTGGGCGAAGATCTGGGTGATACCGCGATTGATTTTTCATCCATGGGCGTGGCTAAAACTGCTGAAGAAGCGCCCGTGGTCAAGCTGCTGCAAACGATTTTTGAAGATGCCGTACAAGTACGCGCTTCCGATATCCATATCGAACCACAGGAAAACAAACTGCATATCCGCTTCCGAATCGATGGCGTGATGCATCTGCAAACCAAGGCCGAACTAAAGATTGCTTCAGCTTTGGTGCTGCGGTTAAAGCTCATGTCCGGCCTGGACATTTCTGAAAAACGCCTGCCGCAGGACGGGCGCTTTGCAGTGAAGGTCAAGCAGCAGACGGTTGACGTGCGTATTTCCACCATGCCGACCCAATACGGTGAATCTGTTGTGATGCGTTTATTGATACAAAATACCAGCGGTTTCTCTCTGGAAAAACTGGGTATGCCAAGCGAAATGCTGGAGCGCTTCCGCAAGCTCATTCATCGTCCCAGTGGCATGGTATTGGTCACTGGCCCCACCGGCAGCGGCAAAACCACAACGCTCTATGCAGCGCTCAATGAACTGAATTCCACTTCAAACAAAATCATCACCGTTGAAGACCCCGTGGAATACCGCTTGCCGGGCATTAATCAGGTGCAGGTCAACGAAAAAATAGATTTGGATTTTTCGCGTGTACTGCGCTCCACCTTGCGGCAAGACCCTGACATCGTGCTCGTAGGTGAAATGCGCGATCAGGAAACCGCCCAGATCGGCCTGCGGGCCGCCATGACGGGGCACCTCGTGCTATCTACCCTGCATACTAATGACGCCATCAGCACACCCATCAGAATGATTGACATGGGTGCGCCCAGATTCATGGTCGCCATGTCGATTGTGGCGGTTGTCGCACAACGACTGGTTCGATTGGTTTGTACAGGCTGTTCTGAACCACATGCCCCACAGCCTATTGAACATGCATGGCTGCAACACGAACTGGGTAAAGAAGTGGGTCAACATCATTACGTGCGCGGCAAGGGTTGCAGCCTGTGTAATGGCACGGGCTATCTGGGGCGCGTTGGTGTCTATGAACTGCTTGAAATGGATAACGACCTCATTGAGGCAGCCAATCATCACGACCCGAACCATTTTATTAAACTTGGACGACAACGCATGGCAGGCAACACCCTGCGTAAAAGCGCTGTCGATCTGGTCATTCAAAAACGCACCACCATTGCAGAAGCCATGCGCATCAGCAATCAGCTGGATGAGTGAAGCCCGTGCCATTCTTTAACTATAAAGGCCGTGACAGCAGTGGCGCTCTGGTACAAGGCGTGCTGGAGGGACAAGATTCAAGCACCCTTGCCAGCCAGCTGTTTAGCCGCAGTATCACGCCTATTGAGATTCAGGCGCAGGCAATTCCATCAACCACTCCAAATATCTCGATTAAATTATTTGAAGAAAAAGTCGAAACCATCGATGTGATGCTGTTCAGCAGGCAAATGTATACGCTGCTGAAAGCCGGCATTCCCATCCTGCAAGCGCTTAACGGCTTGCAGGCATCCACGCAAAACAAGGCCTTTGCAGAGGTGATAGGCGATATTCGCGAGAATCTGGGCAGCGGGCGCGAGCTTTCATCCGCACTGGCGCAGCACCCAAAAGTGTTTTCCAATTTTTACGTCAATATGGTGCGCGTCGGCGAGACTACCGGCATGCTGGATACCATATTCCTGCGATTATTCGATCACCTAGAATTCGAGAGATTCATGCGCGACCAGATCAAATCCGCGCTGCGCTATCCGGTTTTTGTAGTGATTGCGATGGCGATTGCGATTGTCGTCGTCAATCTTTTTGTAGTGCCTGCTTTCGCCAAGGTGTTTCAAAGTTTTGGTGCAGAATTGCCCATCCTCACCCGGGGTTTACTGAATTTCTCCAGGTTTATGGTTGCCGCATGGCCATTTATCCTGGTGTTCATTGTTGGCGGCATGTTTCTGTTTCGCTCCTATATCGCCACCAGCGCAGGCAAATTCAAATGGGACAGTTTTAAATTAAAGACACCGCTCGCCGGCAAGATTATCCATAAAGCTACCATGGCGCGATTCGCCAGGAGCTTTGCCTTGGCCAGCAAAAGCGGCGTACCTATCACCAGCGGGTTAAAGTTAGTCGCGCAAACTGCCGATAACGATTATATCTCGAGCAAAATCGAACAGATGCGCGAAGGGGTGGAACGCGGCGAGAGCATTCTGCGTACCGCTAGCAACAGCGGCGTGTTTAACCCGATTGTGCTGCAGATGATTGCGGTTGGCGAAGAGTCCGGTGCGCTGGACGATTTGATGCAGGAAGTGGCGGACATGTACCAGCGCGATGTCGAGTATGAGATCAAGACCCTGGGAGCACAGATTGAGCCGATTTTGATTGTGTTTTTAGGGGTCATGGTACTGATTCTGGCATTGGGCATTTTCCTGCCAATCTGGGATCTCGGCAATATTGCCCTGCACAAAAATTAAACCAAATTAAGAAATTGATAACTGTCTGTAGATTAAATAAAGGATGCGTCATGTTACATAAAGCAAAGGGTTTCACGTTAATTGAGTTGATTGTCGTCATTCTCATTCTGGCCATTTTAGCGGCAGTCGCCCTGCCGCGTTTTACCAGCCTGCAGCGCGATGCGCGCATTGCAAAACTCAATGCCGCAAGGGGCAGTGTAGCGGCTGCGTCCGCTTTAACCCACGCGACCGTGCTGGCAAGAAACAACATTGCCGACGCAGCTGCTTGCCCTGGCGGCGGCGGCACGGCCAACAACAGCAATGGTGCTGCAGGCACATTATGTACTGAGGCCGGCGTTGTCGCCATGGTGTTCGCTTATCCGGATGTCACGGCCATCGGCACAGCCGGTTTGCTCTCGGCGGCAGGGTTAACGACTTCATTCAACCCGACATTAGCGGAACTGAATGCGGACGGTTATAACTACGCTGCTGCTGCCACCGTCGCCACATTCCAGATACAAGGCGCGCCAACACCGGCCAATTGCCAGTTTACCTATACAGAGGCCACTGCCGCCAATACCGCCCCTGTGATTACGCCTGCGGTTACAACTGGTTGTTAATTGATTGATTTAAGTGAAGTACTGAAGTCCTATTTTTTATATTGAAGGAGTAATTGAAATGAAACAGCAACAATTTGGTTCTGCGCAATCGGGTTTTACATTGGTCGAGTTAGTCGTCGTGATTGTCATTTTAGGCATTTTGGCCGCGACAGCACTGCCAAGGTTTATTAATCTCACCAATGATGCTCGCGTGGCTTCAGTAAACGGTATGGCGGGTGGATTACGTTCTGCTGTAAGTGTTGCTCAAGCACGTTACTTTGCCACTGGAAATAACGCAGCCACAACAGTAGCAATGATAGGCAGTGCAACTCCTGTGGATGTTGGCGCAGGCACAGGTGTTCCGGCTGGAACATCTGCGGGTATTGGCAGTGCAATATCATCTACAGATGGTTTTACTGTTGATTATACTACTGCGACAGCAGTTACTTTCCGTCCTACAAATGGCGGAAGCGCTACATGCCAAGCCAGTTACAATGGCACCACTGGTGTGGTTACAGTAACAGCATCTGTTGCTGGCTGTTAATACGCTTAATCATCACTAGCAGGAATAATTTCTCCTGCTAGTTGCTGGTTTGCTTCGAGGCAGATACCTACATGCGGCGAGAGTATGGCTTGATCCGGGAATACGGTTTCACAATCGTCGAGCTGATCGCCGTTCTGGTGATTGCCGGCATTGTCGCAGCCATCGCTGCGCCAAGATTTGTTGGCGTGGATGCTTTCGACGCACGCGGCAGTTATGGCACATTGGCTTCGGCGTTGCGTTATGCGCAAAAAACCGCCGTTGCCCAGCGCAGAATCGTGTATGCCAATGTCAACACTGCGTCACGCACTGTTTGTTTAGGCTATACCAGCAGTTGCAGCAGCGCAGTGATTGACCCTGCCACGCAAGCTGCATATTCCAAAACGCTTTCCAATAACGTCACTATCACGGCATCGGCCACGCCGATCGGGTTTGATGGCCTTGGCAGACCAGTACCGAACGCAACAGCAGCTTTTACCATTCAGAATGCCGTTATCCCAAGCGAATCCACCCGCACTATTACCGTCGAGGCGGAAACCGGCTATGTGCGCTAATAACAAACAAATGGGCGTGACATTGGTCGAGCTGGTAGTGTTTATGGTGATCGTCAGCGTGGCTTTAGTCGGCGTATTGAAAGTGCTCGATATTACCAATCGCGGCAGCGCAGATCCGCTCGTTCGCAAGCAGGCACTTTCCATTGCAGAATCGCTGTTACTGGAAATAGAGCAGCAGCCATTTACTCTTTGCGACCCGGATGATGCCAGTGTTTCAACTGCGACATCTGCTGCAGACTGCACAAACTCGCAGGACAAAGGCGGTGCAGCACTTACCAGCCCTACACCCGCCAGTGAAAGCCGTTACAGCAGCACCGATCCTTTCGACAATGTGGCCGACTACGGCGGGTTTACCATGCCAGGCGGCGGTTGCACGGGGATCTGCAGCCCGGGGGACACCACGCCGCTTGCCGGGTTAGATGGCTATGCCGCTGCTGTAACCATTACGCGCGCTGGCGCAGCGGCCCCATTTGCGAGCCTTGCACTGGATGAGGTGCTAAAAATCAGCGTGCGCGTGACAGGCCCGGCAAACACTGATGTCACACTGACAGGTTATCGAGTTCGCTATGCGCCCAACATCTAGATTCACATTTAGGACTGCAGGTTTTACCTTAGTCGAGATGGTGGTCGTGATTTCTATTGTCGGCATTCTTGCGGCAGCCGCAACCCAGCTTATTCGCAACCCGGCACAAGCATTTATTGATAGCGAAAATCGCGCCAATTTAACAGATCGCGCTGATACCGCTCTGCGCCGCATGGCGCGGGATATTCGCAACGCCTTGCCCAATAGCGTGCGCACCGCCACTAACGGCGCCGACAGCTTTATCGAATTTGTACCGGTGAAAGCGGCAGGCAGATACCGCGCCGCAGTTGGGTCTTCAGTAAGCGACGATCCGCTTGAATTTTCACTTGCTGCGGATACCTTTGACGTGCTTGGGCCAAGCGTAACAGTAACCTCTGTTGACAGGCTGGTGATTTACAATCTGGGCATCCCGGGTTCTGATGTATATGAAGGCAGCAACAGCCGCGCGCTGCTGACCACAGGCAACCTGAGCGTGTTGAGCTTTAGCGGCGGCGTGTTTCCGCAGGCCTCACCCTCCAGCAGATTCTATACAGTATCCACGCCAGTCACATATGCGTGCGATATGACCAATCGCGTGCTTTTGCAGTATAGCGGTTATGCCATGCAACCTGCACAGCCCGCCAGCGTGGCTACACTCAACGGGCTTGCTACGGCCCGGCAATTGCACATTCAAACGCATACATTGTTGTCGCACCTTGCCGTACGACATGTACTGTCTTCGTCGCTCCGCCTCGTCTGCATTTGAATGTGGCTTGGCGCAGGCGAAAATATGCACAAGGTTTTTTGCTGCCTGCCGCGATATTCGTACTTGTGATTCTGGCTGCGCTAGGCGCTTATGCACTGAATATCACCAGTGTTCAGCAAACCACCTCCACGCAGGATGTGCAGGGTTCGAGAGCCTATCAGGCGGCGCGTGCCGGCGTCGAATGGGCGGCTTATCAGGTATTGGCACCAGGTACAACCGCTTTGGTAAACTGCCCTGCCAGCCCAACTACACTTACCATTGATAATTTCTCTGTAGCTGTCACATGTAGCAGATCCGCAGATTATTTTGAGCAAGGCACCGACCACACCATCGCCATGTATGACATCGTGGCGACCGCCAGCTTCGGCACGGCTGGCGCACTTAACTACATCGAACGGCAGGTGCAGCTTACGCTCAGCAAGTGCCTGGGTACTGATGCCATCCCCAACTATCAATGCAGTTAAATAGCGCCTAAAACCGTTATTGATTAGCGGTTTAACTCCCGGTGAGCAACTGCATAATGACCTAGTCTGCCGTAAATGGCTTAGGGGTGCAGTTTGATTGCTGGCAAAATTCATGGAAACACTTCAGAAGCGGGGCTTTGCAAGCCATGCTAAGGACATTCTTGCCTCTGACTTTTGTCAGGTTAGCAGCTTTATCGTGGATGCTGCTAGTGTGCAGCATGGATGTAGTTTATGCGGCGGTGACTGAATTCAATAGTACAGGCGGAACTACCGCTACCAATGGCCTGCATTTTTATATCGAAGATACGACCCATATTCAGGTAAGAAGGCTCAACAATACTGGCCAAGTCTATGAACCATCAACGTTGCCGCCCAGCACCAATCTCGATAATGGCATATTTCTGCGTGCGAATGGGCTCATCTACGGCCCAGATCATAATGTCGCCACGTTTGCACCGACTGGCGGCATGTACAGCACCTACGCCATTACAGCTGCATCTCCGGCCAATCCGTCTTCCAGCGGCGTGCAGCAAAGCGCTACCAGTAATTTTGGCATCAGCGCCGGCCCCCAGGTCACCGTAGCCTGGAAATACACCACCCCACTGGATTTTTTAACCGCCGAGGTGACTTTGGTAATTCCAGCCACGTATGCGGTCAGCGCTGCCAACCCCGTCAGATACTACCATGTGTTTGATACTTATTTGGGCGGCAGCGACAATGGCTGCGGTGTGCGCTACACCGACACTAGCGGCAATCAGGTAGTAGGCACTTACCCACCAACTTCCGGTACGACCTGCCCTTCCAGCACCAGTATTCCGGCAGGGGTTTCGGTCATTGAATCCTTTCGGGAACGTGGCGGCATGGCTTTTTCAAACTATTGCGCTTCTGGCTGGAACAGTTTTTGGGCGAACGGCAGTACAAACTGCTCGATATTACAGAGCGCCAACATGAGCAACAACATCAGCACTACTTACCAGGATACCGGCATTGGCATTCAGTATAACTTTACTGCACCCGGCACCTACACATTCAGCTACGACTTTGTGGTGGGTTCATTTGTCGTCCCACCCTATGATCACCTGGAAATCAGACATCCCGGCACTGCAAATTTATGCGCTACCGATATTACAGTGCTGGCATGCACGTCTTCTACCGTACCCTGCCCGTCTGCAAACATTGTCAACACCGGCACGCTGACAGGCAGCATCACCACCACACCCACCGCCCCGACGGTCACTAAAACGCCCGCAACCTTTACGCTGGGTTCAAGCGCATCAACAACAACTGTTTCCCTCTTGGGAGCCTCCCCTGGAGGCAGCTTCACCTTAGGGACTTCCGGTTTGAGTTCGGTGCCATTAAACGGCACAAAATGCTGGAACACCAGCACCGGCACGGCCAGCTGCAACTTTGTGATTGCCAACGCCCCTTGTGTGACAGGGTTTGAATGCCTGGAATCCGGCGTGGCCTACAACAATCTGACCAGTTCGCCTTCCGCGCGCAATCCGCTTTACACTAAATTATCTGGCACAGGGTTCAAATTTGATGTGGTAGCTTTACAGACTGGCGGCGTTCAATCCACAACTTACACGGCCGCATCAAATGTGACTGTTGAGCTGTTTAATGACAGTGCCAGCCCGCAGCCAGCCTGCAGCGCTTATAGTTCGCCGATAGCCAGCCAGAATATTACCTTTGCCGCAGGTGACACTGGGCGTAAAACGCTTTCTGCCAATTTTAATGTCGCCAATGCTTACCGCAAGTTGCGCTGCCGCGTGAGAGATAACAATCTAAGTCCCGTAGTGTATGGCTGTTCTTCGGACGGCTTTGCAGTGCGCCCCACCAGTTTTACGTTAAGCGCTACCGCCAATGCAGACAGCACCGGAACCAGTGCTACAGCAGCGCCTGCGATCAAAGCCGGCGCTAATTTCAGCCTGACCGCTGCAACCGGCGTTGCTGGCTATGACGGCACGCCCAATATTAACAATGCCAAGATTGCTGCACATAGCGGTGCAGCGCAGGCTGGCACAGTTAGCGGCAGCTTTAGCGCGGCCAGTTCCAGCACCGGCACAGCAACAGGCGCCGCATTTAATTATAGCGAGGCGGGCTATTTCAGACTAACCGCCAATGGCGTTTATGACGACACTTTCACTGCGATTGATTCAGCAGCAGGCGACTGCGCCAGCGGTTTTGCAGATAGCGGCGGTAAGTTTGCCTGTGGTTTTGGCAATGCTTCCACAACCAATTATTTTGGACGCTTTATCCCGGATCACTTTAAGCTGACACAAGGCGCCACCACACCAGCTTGCAGCAGCGCTTTTAGCTATCTGGGGCAAGATGGTTTTACTACTAACTTCACCTTGACCGCACAAAACGCTGCCAATACCACCACGCAAAATTACACAGGCGGTTTTTCCAAACTAGGATTGTCCACCTGGAGCAATTTTAACTTTACCGCTAGCGGTTTGCCGATTGGTGCATCACTTGCCGCCAGCGCGACTGCACCTACGGGCAGTTGGAACGACGGCGTAGCGACTGTCAGCGCAAAACACCAGGTCAGCCGCCCGTTGGCCGCGGTTGCGCCTGCCAGCATTACGGTCAGCGCCGCGCCTGCAGATAGCGATGGTGTCACCATGAGCAGCACAGCAACCTCTGCCGCAAGCCCGTTCCGTTACGGCAGGCTGTTTGTATCCAATGCTTACGGCTCGGAATTGTTACCGCTTTCTGTACCGATTGAAGCCCAATACTGGAACGGTTCGTCATACATCAGAAACCAGCAGGATGGCTGCACTACCATACCGGCATCCAGCATCGCCATGGGGAATTACCGCAATAATTTATCGGCCTGCGAAACACAAGTATCGGTGCCTAGTGCCATGGCTTCAGGAAAAACCACTGCGAAATTAACAAAACCCGGTGCCGGCAATAATGGCAGCGTAGATTTGACCCTTAATTTAGCAAGCGCCAGCGGCAGCACCTGTACATCCTCTGCAGCAAGCGCAGCAACAGCGGCAAATATCCCCTGGTTTGGCACTAACCCGCTAGCGCGCGCCACTTTCGGCATTTTCAAAACGCCTGTTATTTACTTGCGCGAAAACTTTTAACGATTATTTACGGCAATAGAATAGGGACAGAACATGCGACTTTTTACCAAGCAAAAAAAACCTGGATGGACTGCAATATGCGCCTCTGAAGATGGCACTTGCGCCGCACATGTGACGCATCAACCGAATGAGAAACCACTGGTGACTTTTTGTGGTGTCCGCCCTGAAAACCTTAAAGACCGTGCCTCGGCCAAAGCTTTGGCGGCTGATCTAGGTTTGGCTAGCCGGCATTGTTCATTATTGCTCGCGCAGGACGAATACAAGTTAGTGCATCTTGAAAAGCCGAATGTTCCGGCCAATGAACTGAAGCAGGCCGTGGGCTGGAAGCTCAAGGACATGATTGATTACCCGGTAGAGCAGGCCACGATTGATGTCATCGACATCCCCGCCAATCCCTATATTGCCAATCGGCAATCTTATGTGTATGCGGCTGTCGCCAAAAACGAACTCATCAGCGATTACATTGCGCGGTTGATTGATGTTTCTGCAACAGGACTGGAAGTGATTGATATTCCCGAGCTGGCACAACGCAATATCGCAGCTTATCTGGAGCAAGAAGGTCGCGGTCTGGCCATGCTTTCCGTTAATGGCAATAGCTGCTTGCTGACGTTTACTTCCGGAGGCGAGCTTTACCATTCCAGACATATTGATATTGATACTACACAATTGCACAGCGAGGATAGCGATCAGAGGACCCGAGTGTTCGAGCGCCTATCGCTGGAAATCCAGCGGTCGCTGGACAGTTTTGAACGCGAGTTTACCTACATCACCACCAATCGCCTGGTATTGGCACCGTTTGTGGGGCGCGAAGATTGCTACGATTATTTGAAATCCTCACTTTATATTCCGATTGAGCGATTTGATTTAACCGATGTGTTTAACTTCCAGCAGCACGCCGAATTAACCGATTTGGCCATGCAGGCCAGCTTGTTGCCTGTATTAGGGGCCGCATTACGTGAAGGAGCCTCATCATGAGTCAGCAGATTAACCTCCTAAATCCAGCTCTTATCAAGCAAAAGGATTTCTTAAATCCGAATAATATAGTCATGACGCTAGGTGTTTTATCCGTATTGATGTTGGGATATTACGGCTATGCGCAACAGCAGCTGTCGTTGCTAGGCACACAGCGCAGCCAGGTGGCGGAAGAGCTATCGGCGACGCAAGCACAATTGAAACAAACGGCTTTGTTACATACGCCGCGTGCGCCAGACAAGACACTGCTGGAACAAATTACGCAACTGGAGCAAAAGGAAATCATGCAGCAGCAAATACTGCGAACTGTAGACCAGAGTTCAGCCACCCCAGAGAAGGGTTACGCTGCGCTCATGCGGGCTTTTGCCAGACAAAGCCTGGACGGACTATGGCTGACCAGCTTCAGCTTTGACAGCCAGACCGAAAAGCTCAATATCAGCGGCCGCACCTTGCAGGCGGCGCTTGTACCAGAATACATCACTCACCTGGGCAATGAGCCTGCGTTAAAAGGCAAATTATTTTCCGCCTTAAACATGCGCTTGCCAAAGGCAGATGCCGCCAACAGCAATCCAGCGACACCGGCGGCGGTTCAAATCTCGACGGCCAACAGCGGCACATCTGCCGCGCCTGCAGCTGCATCGGCAGCCAGGCAGGCACTTGAACCTCAATATATTGAGTTCGCATTGCAGTCTACCGATGAAACATCGGTGTCCGGCATTGAAAACACCAAGGACGAAAAGAAATCTTGAAACACGCCTGGCAAATCATTGGCAGCAAATTTGAAGCGCTCAATCCACGCGAGCGCTGGATGGTGGCCTGCGCATTACTGGTGGTGGTCTACGCCGTCATCAACATGCTATTGCTTGGCCCGGTGCTGGAACGCCAAAAAATACTCGCTAGGGAACTTGTGACGGACCAAACACAGATTCAAGGCTTAAATCAACAAATCGGCGAATTTTCCAAGCAAGCAGTCGCAGACCCCGATGCGCAGAATAAACAGCGTATTGCTGAGTTACAGTCACATTTACAGCTTCTGGAAACCCAATTAAGCGGCCTGCAAACCACGCTTATCAGCCCGGACAAAATGCCCGAGTTACTGCGTAGTTTATTGAAAAAAAATAGCGCACTTAAATTAATCGAACTCAAGACATTGCCAACCAAAGACTTGCTTGATAATTCATCGGAAGGCACCAGTACAGCAACATCCAGTTCGGCTGTGCAAGACACATCACACATAGATCAATCCAAAAAACAGGATTCCCCTGTATTCAAACATGGTGTAGAAATTACCATCGAAGGGCGCTATCTGGATTTACTTGAGTACGTATCAGAACTGGAAAAAATGCCTTGGCACGTGTTATGGAGCAAGGCTGATTTAAGTGCGGAACATTACCCTGACAGTCAGCTGAAGCTAACGGTGTATACCTTAAGCCTGGATCAAACCTGGTTGAGTATTTAATGATGAAACTGACAAACCGACTTCTCCATCCAGCATTGCTAAAATTCTTGCCCATCGTTTTGGCTAGCATACACGTCGCGCAGGCCGACACATTAAAAGACCCTACACAGCCACCTGCATCAATTTATAGCAATGCAGAAAATGGTGACCATTCCGAACAGGCTGCAGCGCCGGTGCTGCAATCGGTGCTGATAGGCCCGCAACGCCGTACCGCCATCATCAACGGCAAAGCAGTCATGCTGGGTAAAAAATATGAGCAGGCAACACTCATCCGGCTTGATGAACATGCAGCCGTATTGCGCAATCCGGACATGACGACACAAACATTGTTGATGGATTATGCCATTGAGAAAAAAACCTTGTCGCCTGTTGCAGCTCCTGCTGCAGCAAAAGTTAAAACGAAGCGCTCTTCTAAAATTGTTGTAAGCGAGAAAAAATGATGCAAAAAATACACTCCTTATTATTGATTATTCTTATGCTGTTGAGCGGATGCGTCACGCCGCCACCGCAAAAGAACACGACGCTCAATAAAATCAAGGACGAGTTGAAGCTTGCTGCCGAGACTAAGGCGCCAGCCCCTACACCGGATGCGATCAACAATGCACTGCTACCACCGTTAAAAATGGTGGCGCCAAAAGCAACCGCAAAACAGCTTGAACCGCGTTTTGATCTGGTGATCAACAATGCGCCTGCAAACCAGGTGCTCATGGGCATTGTCAGCGGGGTATTTGAAGCTCTGGATTCACTGCGCGATCTTTACGGCTATGAATACAGAGTAGAAGGCACGCGCATTTTTATCGAACCGCAGGCGATGCAGACACGCGTATTTCAGGTGAATTATATTGTAGGTCAGCGCAAAGGCTCTTCTGATACGCGCGTCACTTCCGGCTCAGTAAGCGGCGGCAGCAATGCAAATGGCCAGCAAATCCAGGGGGGGATCACCAACACCAACTCGACCAATCCCGGTAGCCGTACGCCACTGATTAGCACAAGCATTGAGACGACATCCAACAATGATTTCTGGAAAGATCTGGCAGACTCGCTCAATGGCATTGTAAGCAATGAGAACGGCCGGCGCGTGATTGTCAATCCGCAATCAGGCGTCATCCTGGTGCGTGCCATGCCAAATGAAGTGCGCAATGTGGAAGCGTTTTTGCGTCTGATGCAGGTAAGCATCGAGCGCCAGGTGATTCTGGAGGCTAAAATCCTGAATGTACAGCTCAACGACCAGTCTCAAAGCGGCGTCAACTGGTCAGTATTTGGGCGTAAAGGCTCCAACACCGGGATTGTCGGCAGCATCAATGCTGACACCCAGCTTAGCAGCAGCGGCCATGGCACTTTGAGCAGCGGCGATTTAAGCGCCTCGGCTGGCAGTGTTCTATCAAATGTGGCCACCACCGCTATTGGCGGGCCGTTATTTGCAGTTGCGCTGCAGGGCGCTAATTTTGCCGCATTGCTGTCTTTCCTGGAAACACAGGGAGATGTCCAGGTGCTGTCCAGCCCGCGCATCGCCACCATTAATAATCAAAAAGCGGTGCTGAAAGTGGGTACGGACGAGTTCTTTGTCACGGGCGTTTCATCCAGCACCACCGCCTCTACCGGCGCAACCACGACTATTCCGGAAGTTACGCTGCAGCCTTTCTTCTCTGGCATTGCGCTGGATGTGACACCGCAAATCGACAAAGACGATAACATCATCCTGCACATCCACCCTTCTATCAGCCAGGTTTCTACAGTGAACAAGCAGGTGACTTTGGGCGGAGAGTTAGGTCAAATCAATCTGCCGCTGGCTTCCAGCAACGTGAGCGAGACCGACAGCATTGTGCGTACGCGTGATGGCCGCGTGATTGCGATTGGCGGTCTGATGACCGAAAGCAATATCAGCAGCAAATCTAAAGTGCCCGGCCTGGGTGATGTAAAAGGCGTTGGTGCAGCTTTCCGCCAGAATGGCTCAACCACAAGCAAAACAGAACTCGTGATTCTGCTTAAAGCCACCGTGGTACAAGGCCAGGATAGCTGGAGCAATGACGTTTTATCCAGCCAGCAGCGTATTGATAACATGCAAAGACCAGAAACCGTTGCCGGCGCTACCAATGAAACGAGATAAATGATGTATCTGAATCATTTTGGCTTAAAAGAACTGCCTTTCAGCATCACGCCTGATACCAGTTTCTATTTTGCATCGCGCAGCTATCAGGAAGGCCTGAATACGCTGCTATTTGCCATTCTTTCCGGTGAAGGGTTTATCAAAATCACAGGTGAAGTCGGCACGGGAAAAACCCTGCTATGCCGCAAACTCATGTCCAGCCTGGACACCAGCTTTAAAGTGGCCTATGTACCCAACCCGTATTTAGAGCCGCAATCTTTGCTCATGGTGCTGGCTCAGGAGCTAGGCATCGCATTGCCAAGCGAGGTCACGCAGCATGCACTTTTGAATGCACTCACACTCGGCTTGCTGGATTTTGCCCGGGAAGGCATCAAGGTGGTGGTATGTCTGGATGAAGTACAGGCCATGCCGATTGAAACGCTCGAGGCATTGCGTTTATTGAGTAACCTGGAAACGGAAAAACGCAAACTGCTGCAGGTGGTGATTTTTGGGCAACCAGAACTTGAAGACAAACTGAACCATGCCTCTATTCGGCAATTAAAACAACGCATTACATTTGAATATCAGCTTGGCCGCCTAAGCAGTGACGAAATGCGCTATTACCTGAATCATCGCCTGGTCATCGCCGGCTATCAAGGCAGCCGCATATTCGGCAATCTGGCCTTAACCCTCATGTACTTAAAATCCAAAGGGGTTCCGCGCCTTGTCAACATACTGGCGCACAAGGCGTTACTCGCCACCTACGGCAAAGGCAAACATCAAGTCGGGTTTAGCGAGGTATTGGCCGCCGCTTCAGACACCAAATCCATTGAATCCATATGGAGAAAAGTGCATCTGCACGGCTTTTCTTTGGCCGTATTACTGAGCGTATTCGGCAGCGCATTGCTGGTTTATCCACAGTAACTTTAATTAAAGGATTGATATTAAAATGAGTTTAATCAACCAAATGTTAAAGGATCTGGAACAGCGTGGTGCCAGAGTTGCCAACGCGGAGATGACCGTTACCCCCAAACTAAGCACGGTAGCTGCAGCACAACCTGGTCAAATGCCCTCGGTAAACCTCAGGCTGCCGCTCATAAAGGCAGGCGGCATCATGGTCTTGCTGGCTGGTGGCGCCTATTTGTGGATGCAAAGCACGCTGGCGCAATCGCATAGCAGCGATATGGATAAAGTGATTACTGCCAATATAAAACCCAAACCCATTACCCGAGCGGTATCTTTAACCACGCTTGGACCAGCCAATACCCCCTCGGCACCCGCTATTGAAGCTGTAACTGAGCAAGCTGCCATATTTGAGTCACGTCCGCTGTTCGAAACCAGGCTGAAATACAACCCGCCTGTCACTGAAGCCGTCGATGCAAAAGCACCGAAAGAAAAGGTGATTGCAAATCTGATACCAGAAACTTCGACAATGAAATCTCTGCCCCCTAAACAGCCATTTGAATCACCGGTCTCAGATAGCGCAGAAAAATTGCTTATACCTGAGCCAATCGTAAAACCCATGACCAAGCAAAATACCGACAATGCAACCATTGGCAAACAAATCAGACCAGATCAAAAGTCGGAAAACTACTATCGTCAGGCACTTTCATACCTTCAACAAGGCCGAGTTTCTGAAGCACAGGCCAGTCTGACCCTGGCGCTTGAAACTAACCCGACCAATCAGGAGGCCAGGCAAACACTTGCAGGCTTGTTGCTGGATAATAAACGCTATGACGATGCCGGAGCAACGCTTGCTGCCGGCTTGGCTATTACGCCGGAGCAAAATGATTTTCGCATGACGCTGGCACGCTTGCAGGTAGAGGCGGGTGATTCTGCGGGAGCCTTAAGCACCCTGGAACAAGGTTTATCCTATGCAAAGAACCATGCCGATTATCAGAGCTTTTTAGCCACCCTGCTGCAACGTGCCAACCGCCACGAAGAGGCAATCAGCCACTATACAACAGCACTCTCTCTCAACCCATCTGCTTCTAATAGCGCCACAACGAGTACGCTGATCGGCCTGGGCATTTCATTACAGGCAGTCGGCAAGCTGGAAAAATCGCAAGAGGCTTTTGCACACGTCAAATCCAGCGCAACACTCAGTCCAGAATTATCACAATTTGTAGAACAACGAATAAAACAGATTAATCAACGCCTCCAGAACTAATAGCAACTACATCTCCGCGTACCGCATAGAATTTGGTAGGGTGTGCGAGGATCAAACTCGTGGCAAGCGGACTGAGATTTGTTATAACATATTGATTTTTAATGTTATTTACTCACCATCCCCACCGATACTCGCTGACGCTCATCTAGTTGTCACGTTTCTTAAAACTTTATGGCAACTATCGGCCTAAAGCAGGCATTAATCTACTAGTTCTTTACCTAGGACTTCCTTGGATTCAAGTTTATAGCCACAAAGTCACCCTCAAATATACCAACTGTTTTCCCTTTATATTCTAGCAACGAGGACACCGCAATCCTTGCCCGACCCCAGCGTAAAAATGTTCGCATAAAAAGCTGCCAAGTTTCTGGTTGGGTGATTAATGAACGCGCTATAAAACCACCGTAGATTGGTTGCTCATATTCCATGCTATTGCGCTGAATAACGATACTGCTAGCAATGCCCGCATTCTTCAGACGAACATGCACCAGTGACCATGCCGCAAGAATCGCCACGGCAGATGCACTACCGCTGAATATGGTGCTGGTGTGATTGATATTTGGAGCTAAAGGAGCGCTCAGAATTACACCATCATCTCCCATCTCTACCACACCGACCTGCATGGCAAGTGAGAGCGGAATATGTTCATGTAGGTACTGCTCCAGTTCGTGCTTATTCATCGACATCTCCTGATTGCTATCATATTCCAAATCGATAAAAATATACTGCAATATTTCAACAACTGTTGTAGTATTAACATATGGATAAACTTACTGCTACAACTGTTTTTGAATCTCTTTCTTCTGGTGTTAGGTTAGATGTCTTTCGCCTTTTGGTCAAAAAAGGCTTAGAAGGCATGGTTGCAGGCGATATTGCCTCAACACTGGATGTGCCATCGACCAATATGTCATTTCACTTAAAAGCAATGACACAAGCTGGCCTGATAAGTGTCGAGCAGCAAGGCCGTTATCAGCGTTATCGTGCGAATATTCCATTGATGCTAGACATGATTGCCTATCTTACTGAAGAGTGCTGTTCAGACAATACTCAGCAGTGCATTGATATGCGTGCAGTATCAAAATGCTCGACAGATATATTGCCACCCATTACTACTAACTTAACAAAGTCCTAAACCATGAATGTTCTATTTTTATGTACTGGTAACTCTTGCCGCTCCATAATAGGTGAGGCTACTTTTAACCATATTGCTCCTGCAGGCTGGCATGCAATGAGTGCCGGCAGTAAGCCTGCTGGCTATGTGCATCCTCGTTCACTGGCATTATTAGCACGTGAGGGCATCGCTACTGAAGGCTATCACAGCAAGTCTTGGGAGAATCTACCTGCTACACCAGACATCGTAATCACAGTATGCGGCAGTGCAGCGGGTGAAACCTGTCCTGCATATCTTGGTAACGTACTACGCACCCATTGGGGTGTAGAAGACCCTGCTCACGTCACTGGCACGGATGAAGAAATAGATGATGCATTTATAAAGGCCTACAGCATCCTACGTGCCCGCATTGAAGCTTTTTTTGCACTGCCGTTAGAGAAGCTACAGCATGACAAAGCTGCACTCAAAGCCGAAATGGATAAGATCGCAACAAATGTAAATTAAGGAAAAATGATGACTAAATCAATACAAGTATTTGACCCTGCAATGTGCTGTAGCAGCGGCGTGTGTGGCACGGATGTTGATCAACAGCTAGTAAGCTTTTCTGCCGATTTAGATTGGGCAAAGAAGAATGGCGCACAAATTGAGCGTTTTAATCTCGCGCAGCAACCCATGGATTTTGCCAATAACAAAGTGGTGAAAGATTTTTTGGAACGATCGGGCCAAGAAGCATTACCATTAATTCTTGTTGATGGGGAGTTAGCGTTGGCTGGACGTTACCCCAATCGCACTGAGCTAGCACGCTGGTCTGGAATCGCATCAGTTGTAGAAATACAGCCTGTCACTGGCTGTTGCAGCGGTGGCAAGTGCTGTTAACCGTACAACACAGTTTAATCAATCTAAGGTAAATCCCATGCAATTTCTTGACCAACCACCTCGCTTTCTATTTTTTACTGGCAAGGGTGGCGTTGGCAAAACTTCTATTGCCTGTGCAACGGCAATTCAATTGGCAGAAGCTGGTAAACATGTACTACTGGTGAGTACAGATCCTGCTTCAAATGTTGGACATGTATTTGGGATTACTATTGGCAACAACATTACCTCCGTGCCAGTAGTTCCGAATTTAGCAGCACTAGAAATAGATCCACAAGCAGCAGCCCAGCTATATCGAGATCGTATCGTCGGCCCAGTGCGTGGCATCTTGCCCGAAGCTGTAGTTAAAGGCATTGAAGAACAACTCTCGGGTGCTTGTACTACAGAAATTGCAGCCTTTGATGAATTTACAGCGCTCTTAATAGATTCACCTTTAACGACTGAGTACGATCACATCATATTTGATACTGCCCCTACTGGACATACAATTCGCTTGTTACAACTTCCTGGTGCATGGAGTGGTTTTCTAGAAGAAGGTAAGGGCGATGCGTCATGCCTTGGGCCATTAGCTGGACTTGAAAAACAACGTGAGCAATACAAGGCTGCTGTGGATGCGCTCGCCGATGGACAGCGTACTCGATTAATATTAGTCGCCCGTGCACAGCAATCCACCTTACGTGAAGTTGCACGTACGCATGAAGAGCTCGCTGGCATTGGTTTGAAACAACAGTATTTGGTCATCAATGGCATTCTGCCAAAGATTGAGGCCGATATTGATCCGCTGGCGGCCGCAATTTACAAACGTGAACAAGCTGCGCTAAATGCTATTCCCGAAGTCCTGAAAACACTGCCGCAAGATCAGGTTGTTCTCAAACCATTCGATTTGGTTGGATTAGAGGCTCTACGCCAACTACTGATAGACATTCCATATCAAACACAATCAACTACAGACTCACCTATTGAAGTAAACAAACCTACTTTATCCAAATTAGTAGACGATATTGCAGCGGATGGTCATGGACTGGTCATGACAATGGGTAAAGGCGGCGTTGGTAAAACCACGGTAGCAGCAGCCGTAGCTGTTGAACTGGCACATCGCGGGCTATCTGTGCATCTCACCACATCAGACCCAGCCGCACATCTATCAGACACACTCAATGGTACGCTAGCTAATTTAACTGTAAGCCGCATCGACCCTCATGAGGAAACTGAACGCTATCGTCAGCACGTTCTGGAAACAAAAGGTGCAAAGCTGGATGCGCATGGCCGCGCTCTGCTTGAAGAAGACCTACTTTCGCCGTGTACTGAAGAGATTGCTGTATTCCAAGCATTCTCACGCATCATTCGTGAGGCTGGTAAAAAGTTCGTTGTAATGGATACCGCGCCGACAGGACACACCTTGTTATTGTTAGATGCAACAGACGCCTACCATCGTGAAGTCGCTCGCCAAATGGATAAAGCCCACTTACACTTCACCACACCGATGATGCAGTTGCAAGACCCAAAGCAAACCAAAATACTCATTGTGACGTTGGCAGAAAAAACTCCCGTATTAGAAGCCGCCAACTTGCAAGCCGATCTGCATCGTGCTGGTATTGAACCTTGGGCTTGGGTGATTAATAATAGTATTGCTGCAACAATGACCACATCATCGCTACTGCATCAGAGAGCTCTAAATGAATTAGTTGAGATTAACTTGGTAGCCCAACAATATTCAAAACACTATGCTGTCGTACCAATGCTCAAAGATGAGCCAGTTGGAGTAAGCCGATTGCTAGAACTTGCAGGCAATTCTAATTAGAGAGAATGATTGTCTTCTTGGGTCTAAAGCGGTCTATTATCACACTCTCATACTAACCAATTGATATAAATATGTATTTTATGAAATCGTAGAATAGCAGAACTAAGGTTTCATGATCTCAGGCACACTTGGGCCTTAAGGCATCGCTAGGCAGGAACTTCTTGCGACGAGTTGAAAGACTTAGGTGGCTGGAAGTCACGCTCGATGGTGGATCGTTATGCGAAGTTTGCAACGGAGCATTTAACCGTCGCCGCGTCTAGGATTGAATCTAGGCGTGTGGCAAACGTGGTGGATTTAGTCACGTTTTTGTCACGCCAAGAAAACCAAAAGATTTGTGCTTAAACGCAAGTCTTTGATCTGATTGGTAGGGCGTGCGAGGATCGAACTCGCGACAAACGGATTAAGAGTCCGCTGCTCTACCAGCTGAGCTAACACCCCAATTGAATCTAAAAATTCGCCGCTTAGTTTAAGCAATTCAATTACATTGCGAATTTAATTTTACAGGACATTATAGCAAAAACAAATACGAAGCTTGTTTGTGCTGCTTGTCTTGTCAATGTTTCGCTGCGTATAATCGGTGCTAAAGGGGAACCAGAATGGTCGCAGCCAGTTTTCGTGTTACTCAGGATGACCAAGGTCGACGCCATATTCAGCTTTTTGGTCAGTGGTCATTGCGGGCGCCGTCTAATGATTTTGCTAAACTAAAGAAATCATTAGAGCCATTTTTTTCAGACACTTCAACAACATGGAATCTGAACGACATAGAGCAACTAGATGCCGCCGGCGCCTCTGTTCTTTTATCCGGATGGGGCAACAAACTTAATGCCAACATCTCTTTCACACCTGAACAAGCTGCGCTTTTTAATACACTCATCGGTTTAACAAGGCAGCCTGGTAAAAAAATTCAGCATGATTGGCTCGCGCCGCTTATTGGCTTGGGTAAGGGCGTACTCCACCTGGCGCACCATTTCACCGAGTTTATTCATTTGCTCATTTTGCTTTTAATCGAAATTGCCTACCTGATTCGCCGCCCACAAGATTTTCCCTGGCGCGAATTCAGTGCTAACGTATACAAGAGCGGCGTGAATGCTTTGCCGGTGACGGCACTGCTTGGCTTTATGATTGGTGTTGTCATGGGTTATTTAATGTCGAAGCAGCTGCATACGTTTGGTGCCGACATTTACATCGTCAACATTTTGGGGCTTAGCATTATTCGAGAACTCGGCCCTGTGCTGATGGCAGTGCTGGTTGCAGGTCGATCAGGCTCTGCAATGACCGCACAAATTGGCGTGATGCGGGTAACCGATGAGATTGATGCGCTGACCACAATGGGGATTTCGCGTATTTTACGGGTGGTTCTGCCCAAAGTGCTGGGACTGACTTTTGTCGCGCCTCTGCTGGTGTTATGGACATCAAGCTGGACGCTCACCGGCGGCGCTTTTGCATCGAATTTAGAGCTGGGCATCAGTTTTCGCTTCTTCTTTGACTATCTACCGCTGGTTGTTCAGCCTGTCAACTTCACGCTCAGTCTGATCAAGGGCCTGATGTTCGGTTTCGTTGTAGCACTGGTCGCCTGCCATTTTGGCTTGCGTATCAAGCCGAATACCGAGAGCCTGAGCAACAGTACGACAAGCTCAGTGGTAACAGCAATATCAGGCGTGATTCTGGTTAATGCCTGGTTTGCGATTTTAACGCGCGGTATCGGCGTATGAGCGAAGATTCCATTCAAACCACCCTGCGGGGAAATATTCCAGATCAGGATGTCATCTGTGACATACAAAATGTTTGCACGGAATTTGGCGACAATATTGTTCACCATAATCTCAACTTAAAGGTTAAGCGCGGCGATATTCTTGCGCTGGTGGGTCGGTCAGGCTGCGGCAAAACTACATTATTGCGTCATATCATTGGGTTGACCAAGCCACAGAGCGGCAAGGTGCTGTTGTTTGGAGAAAACATGCATGCCATGGAGCGTGTAGCACAGCGGTGCCTGATGAATCGTTTTGGCGTATTATTTCAACAGGGTGCTTTATTTTCGGCGCTTTCCGTATTCGAAAATATCGCCTTTCCGTTACGCGAATTAAAGCAGTTTGATGAATCCGTCATCTACCAATTGGTGATGCACAAACTGGCACTGGTTGAGCTTGAGCCGCGTAATGCAGACCTGCTACCTGCTGAGATTTCTGGTGGCATGGTAAAGCGCGTCGGATTAGCGCGGGCGCTTGCATTGGAGCCCGAGCTTTTGGTGCTGGATGAACCCACCGCAGGGCTGGATCCCGACCGCAGTCATAATTTTATCGATCTGGTTAAACAGCTGAAAAAATCCCTAGGGTTAACTGTGCTTTTTGTCACCCATGATATGGACACCCTGGCGTCGCTGGCCGAACGCGTGGCTGTATTGGAGGAGAAGCATATCATTGCGGATTGTTCATTACCGGAACTGGCTAGAATTGATCACCCGTTTGTCATCAATTTCTTCCAAAGTATCCGTAGCAGACTTGAGAGATTATAATAAACCATGGAAAGCCGCGCTTATGCAATCGCAGTTGGTATCTTTTCCCTAGTGCTGGGGATAGGCATGGTATTTGCCTATTGGTGGATCAGCGGCTCACAGCAGGCTCGTTCAGAGTACATCATAGTTTCTCATCTGCCTGTCGCTGGATTAAGCGCGGAAGGCACCGTTAAATTTCGCGGGGTAGATATAGGCAAAATAATAGAAATATCACTAGACCCGTCCTCGCAAACCACCATCCTGATTAAGATTGCGGTCGCAGAAAACTTAAAGCTCAGTACTGAAGCTTATGCTGAACTTCGTCGACAAGGGATCACCGGGCTTGCTTATATAGATCTAAATGATGAAAGCAAACATGCGCCTGCCCTGCCCGCTGGCGGCACTATTCCGCTTCGGCCAACCATTGTGGATGATTTAATATCCAAAGGCCCGGAACTCTTGGCACAACTTGAAGTGCTTTTGAAAAACAGCAGCCAGTTCACTGCATCGGCCAACCGAGTTTTGACAAGTGTTGATGTTCAGCGTTTGAATAACACCATTGCAAATTTAGAAAAAGCCTCTGAGAAAGCGTTGCCGGCAATCAATTCCGCAGCCATTATGTTCAACAATGCGAATAAAATGGTGTCCGAGAAAAATCAGGCACAACTCGCACAAACATTAGAAAGCGCGCAACAGACTTTTGATGCTACAAGACCACTCATCAACGAACTTAGCCTGACCACTAAAAAATTCTACAACACAGCCAATCAAATCGAAACCAGCACCAATCAGCTCACCAATACTCTGGATAATGAAACCCTACCGCAGCTGCACACACTGACTCAAAACATGAATCGAAGCGCCATACACTTCAACCAACTCATTGATGTTCTGGAAGATAATCCGCAAAGCATCATTTTTGGAAAGCCAAATCCACCGCCAGGGCCAGGGGAAACTGGATTTACCATCAAGCCATGAGGACCAGTATGCGCCATTTTATTTTATTGTTAGCCAGTGGCTTGCTTGTAAGCAGTCTAGCCGCTTGCGTCGGCATGAACAAAGCCAGGCAAACTACAAATATTTACGATTTTGGTTTGTCTGTTTCCAGCGAAAACAATCAACAAATTGCTTCAAAAATTTTGTTCGAACAACCGGCTGCAGCAGAATCCCTAAATAATAATAAAATCCGTTATCGCCTGAATTATCAGGACCCTTTACGCGTATTTTTCTATGCAGATAGCCGTTGGGCAGCTACGCCTTCAGAGCTGCTTTCGAGCAAGCTGAGCAAGATGGTAAATTTAACAAAAAACCCTATGAACTGCAGCTTGGAACTAAAAATAGAAGCTTTTGACCACGTGTTTCAGACCAAAATTGCCAGCGAAGGCGTCGTGCAGTTGAGCGCATTAGTAGTTGAGAAAAAATCCAGGAAAGTTATCTCCAGTCAACTTATAACGGAAAGCGCCGCCTCGGCCTCCCCTAATGCACAAGGCGGGACAGCCGCGCTGCATCAGGCGAGCGAAAATGCGCTGAAAAAAGTAATACAATGGGGAAATATGGTTGCGGATAACAGCGCACTTTGCCAATAAGTATCAAAAAATGTCTCTAGCACAGCTCGGATGATAAAACTGGGGACTTTATCCAGACTATTTTAATGCATGCAGGAATCTGACCCATGTAAAATGGATTATGCGTCTTAAGTTCTAAACAATGCATTTTATTTCCACAAAAGAAAACGGCCCGGAGATTTTACCCTCCAAGCCGCTTAGATATTGGTGGCCCCTCTGTGAGTCGAACACAGTACCAAGGGATTATGGGCAGCTACCAGTTGATGGAGATCGGCCATGTTAGGTAGATGATTTTTAACGAATTTTTGGTTTCATCAAACTCTTGAACATCGGCTACCGAAACAATTACCGAACAGTTAAACTGTAAATTTTCGGTCAAATGAAATTTGTTCAATTAAAATCAATCGCTTACCAAAAGTTTTACCGAAAAAATTCAGAACATAAGTTTTTAGAACCTTCATCCGGCGGAACCTAAAATTAGCTTCCAATTCTGCTTGCAAAATACATTAACTTGGGCACTAAGTAATTATGATATAAACTGGGTTACAATCAGTGCGATTTCAGCATCTAAAGCCGATACCGTCATTTTCCCCCTGCAGGATGTGCCATGCTTAAACAGCGATTCCCGGATGAATATTCCTGGCAAAGCATGGGGAAATTGGAAGTGGCATTTTTCATGGGAGCAGTTGCAAGATTCCTATACCGAAAGGCTCGAGCAGATAACAAACAGGTACAAACGCAATTCAAGAATCATTTAAAAACAAAGGGCAATTGTATAATTTAGCGAAACGCTGACAGTTGTACATCCTAATATCTGAATTTAAGGTTTAGTAAATGACAGAATTATCTTACAAAGTTCGTGATGGCTCCCGATTCCCTATAGGCATTAGCCTTAAAGAAGACGGTGTGAATTTTTGCATTTTTAGTAGGCATGCATCACAGGTTGAACTACTCCTCTACGAGAATATGAGTAGTCAATTCCCCTTCCAAACTATAAGGCTGGATCCGGCCCATAACCACAGTTTCTTTTTCTGGCATGTCTTTGTAGAAAACCTCCCTACTGGAACTTGTTATACATGGAGGATAGATGGTTTCAATGACACAGCTGAAACGGGTCGTATGTTTTTTCCCCATAAAGAGTTGCTGGATCCTTGGGCGCGCTCAATCAGCACCGTGGGCTGGAATAGACAAGTTGCATGTCAATCTGAATCTTCTGGTGGGGGTATGCGAGCAATTGTGGTAGATATCCCAACTAGTCCAAAATATACACCGTTTACCGGGTTAGAAGGCGATGGACTTAATGGTGCAATTATCTATGAAATGCATGTTTCAGGGTTTACGCTGCATCCTACGTCCAACGTCCAACACCCAGGCACCTTCTTAGCTTTGAAAGAAAAAATTCCTTACCTTAAGGAGCTAGGAATTACTCATGTCGAGTTGCTACCCATCATGGCCTTTGATCCCCAGGACGTACCCAGTAATGTTGCCAAGAGAGGCTTGGGCAATTACTGGGGTTACAGCACCCATAGCTATTGGGCCCCTCATCCGGAATATTGCGTGGATAATTTGCAAGCTGTCCGCGAGTTCCGCGAAATGATTGATGCATTTCACGATGCCGGAATCAAAGTCATTATAGATGTGGTGTTCAACCACACGGCTGAAGGTGGCAATGGCGGCCCAGTCATTAACTTCAAAGGTATGTTTAATGAGCTTTTTTATCATCTTGATGCTTATGACCGCAGGAATTACCTCGATTTCACCGGATGTGGTAATACCGTAAACTGTAATCACCCTATCGTTTCCTCATTTATAGTGCGATGTCTGGAATACTGGGTGGAGACGATGGGTGTTGACGGGTTCCGTTTTGATCTGGCGAGTGTGTTTACCCGTGGCGAACTTGGGGTGCCAATGAGCACACCGCCGTTGCCATGGGCCATCGAATTTTCAAAAATATTATCTAACGTTCCCTTGATTGCCGAGGCTTGGGACGCTGCAGGTTTATACCACGTTGGTGCTTTCCCTGGAATAGCATGGTCGGAATGGAATGGCCGTTACCGGGATGTCATGAGGAGATTTGTGAAAGGCGACCCTGGCTCGATCGGTGAAGTAGCTTCCAGGCTTACGGGAAGTGCAGACATGTACAAGAATGACTGCCGGAAACCCGCCAACAGCATCAACTTCATCACCTCCCATGACGGATTCACCCTGAATGATCTAGTGAGCTACAACTTCAAGCATAACGAATCCAATGGTGAAGAGAACCGCGACGGGAGCAATGACAATCTAAGCTGGAATTGTGGCCATGAAGGTGAGACCGGAGATCAGGAAATTCTTACACTTCGTCGAAAGCAGGCAAAAAATTTCATCGCCATCCTCATGCTATCGCGGGGCGTACCTATGCTGCTAGCTGGTGACGAAGTGTTGAGAAGCCAAAAAGGTAATAACAATGCTTATTGCCAGAACAATGAGATTTCATGGTTTGATTGGAGCCTGGTCGAGAAAAACAGCGACATGTTGCGCTTCACCAGGGAGATGATTGCATTCCGCAAGCGCCACCCTAGCCTGACATCAAACGATTATTTTTCAGGTGACCAATCAAAATCACAACATGGAATGTCAGATATTACTTGGTACGGCAAAGATCTCCATAAACCAAATTGGTCTGACCCAGCTAAACAAATGCTGGCATGCACAATCGCAAGGGTTTCTGCTGAAGAACAAGATATTCATGTGATATTTAACATGTCGGAAACCGACAAAGAAGTAAAAATTCCAACTTTATCAGGCAGAACGTGGGAGCTGGCTCTAGACACATCTCGGCCAAGCCCATCAGATATCAAACCATACCCTACCAGTATCCCAGTTAACGATAGCTATAAAGTTGGGAAGAGAAGCATAGTAGTACTTGAAAGTGTCGATGTCATTCCCCAATAAACCGAGTCTTCAGTGACAGGAGTGCTACTCAAGCATATATAACTCTATCGACGGATGTGATTGTAAATGTTGATGTAGTCACTCCCTGACTTATTCCAGGAATAATCCTGCCGCATCCCATTCCTTGCAAGCTGATTGAAGTAGCGGGGGTATTTGTACCAAAGGCCAATGGCTCTCCCCAAGGCGCTGTCCAACGCGTCTTCACTAAAATCGTTAAAGGTAAAGCCTGTTCGCTCCTCATAAGGCTTTTGGCCATAGTTGGCGTCAAACACAGTGTCGGCGAGACCTCCCGTAGCCCTCACCACTGGAACTGTTCCGTATTTCATGCCAATAATCTGGGTCAATCCGCAAGGTTCGAATGCACTTGGGATAACGATCATGTCTGCGCCGGCATAGATGAGATGGGAAAGTTCTTCATTGTAGCTCAGTTCGATATGGCAGTCCGGGTTGTCGTTGAACCGTTGCTTGAGTGCCCAGAAATGGTCGTTGATGCTTCTTTCTGTGCCTGAACCTAGCAGTACAAACTGTGCGCCATTTGCTAAAGCATGAAACAAGGCATGGCTGATGAGTTGCACACCTTTCTGCTGGTCGAGTCGACTGACCACCGAAACGATGGGTTTGAATTTGTCCTGCAACAAGAGCCTGTGGCGCAAAGCCTCCTTGTTGGCGTACTTGTTGGAAAAGTTATCGATTGAATAGCGGTAAGGGATGAAGTTGTCGATTTCCGGATTCCAGCTTCCATAATCAATGCCGTTGAGGACGCCACCAAACTTACCCGCATGCGCCCCCAGAGTAGATTGCAGGCCATGCCCAAGATCGGTATGCCGAATTTCATCGGCATACCGTGGCGAGACAGTTGTAATAAAGTTAGAGTAAACGATGCCACCTTTCATGAGATTTGCCGCGCCCTGGTGATGCTCATCGCCAAGCTTGTCCAAGCCCATTAGGTGCATGCCCAATCCTGATTGGCGCAGAATATGCGGCCCTGTGAGACCCTGATGGTGGACATTATGCAAGGTATAACATACGCGGCTATGTCCCATACCGAGAGACTGGTATATCTCGAACAGAATGGGGGCGACCAGACCGGTTTGCCAGTCATGGCAATGGATGATATCTGGCCTGCGGCCGCTTTTATACATGAACTCCAGCACCGCCCTCGAAAATAAGGCAAAACGCGCGGGATCATCGTTATGGCCATAATAGACCCCACGGTTGAAAAAGTTTTCCTTGGAGTGCGGCCGAATGAAATAGCAGTTCAAACCATCGACCTCACCGCGGTAGACCTCGCAATGAATCCCGCCCTCGTAAAAAGGCACCCAGAGGTCCGCCCAGTGCTGCGTGAGGTTTGAGATGCGCTCATAGCGCATGCAGTCATACATTGGGAGGAATACTTCGACAGTCTCACCACGCAACTGAAGTTCACGCGCAAGGCCATGTACTACATCTGCCAGGCCGCCTACCTTGGCAGCAGGAGCGCATTCTGAAGCAACCATCGCGATATACATTTTACCCTCTCCTAACTGGTAATTGCCGATGCAGCAATTTCGTTTACCTGAACACCGCCGGATCAATATCCGGAAAGATCTGATCCATTATTTCAAGCGCATGCAGACGGCGCATGTCAATGGTATTTATTATACATTCTTCAAGAAAGAAGAAGCGAGCCAAATGGTCGCGCGTACTCCGCGTGGCATACTCTTTGGCCGTTTGCGTTTTCATGATGAACGCCCAATCCGAGGCCTGTGCCAGCAGCAGCGAACGTCCTGCCTGCTGCAAAGCACGAAAAATCGGGGATCCGGGCTTGGCTGCGGCATGTTTCCTTGCCATGTCCGACATGCGCCGCGCCGCTTCATGCAATTGCGGATAAATCCAGTCATTACCGGGATTGAGCCAGAATGCATTGTATCCTCCGTCCCCCCAACTAGACGCCGATGGCGTCGCCGCCTGCAGACTTGGGTTGCTGGAAAGATACGCCGACGGTGTTGTCAAAGCGGCTATCTCAGGCTCGTCTGCCATGCGCCGCACCACGGCTTCCAGCCATTGTGGCCCTTCAAACCACCAATGGCCGAACAGCTCCGCGTCATAAGGCGAAACTATCAGCGGGGCCGGCCCCATCCGCTCCTGTTGGCTGGTCATCCGTTGCCGGGTACGCGACACGAAGTCATAGGCATGTGCCGCCACACGTGCTGCTGCTGCTTCGGGTTCATAGGGCAGCTTATGATCCGTCTTGCCGGTGATTCTGAAATACTTGAACCCGGTCAGGATGCGGGTATGGCCATCCAGAATATAGGGTTTGATATAGTCGAAATCTAGATCAAAGCCAATATCCCGATAAAAATCGCGATAGTAGCAATCGCCCGGATAACCTTCATCACGGCTCCAGACCTGACGTGAAGAGTCCGGATCGCGACCAAAAGCGACCAGTCCGTTGGGGCACGCAAGCGGGGCGGATAATCCATAATAGGGGCGCGGCGTCGCATTCATAATGCCATGCGAATCGACAAAAAAGTAGCCGAAGCCCGCTTCCTCTGCAAAGCCCTCCAACCCCGGGAAATAATTGCATTCCGGCAGCCATACTCCTTTGGCGGGCACGCCGACCATGGACTGGAATGTTCTGGCCCCAACCAGCAATTGTGCACGTATTGCCGCCGGCTCGGTCTTGAGCAATGACAGGAACCCATGGGTCGCCGACGAGGTGATCAGTTCGAGCACGCCATCCTGCTGCAACTGGGCAAATGCGGCCACCAGGTTGCGCTGATAACGCTGCTCGAAAATCTCGGCCGTTTCTTCCAGCTTTTCCTGATATAACCGCGCCAGACTGGAGAAAACCGGGTCCGATCGTGTCCGGCGCACTTCCTTGGTCGCCAACTGGCGCAGTTTGTCGAGGTGCGCCAGATAACGTGCCTGGAGAAATGGGTCGAGCAGCATGGTAAGCAAAGGCGGCGACAGCGACACGGTCATGCACGCCTTGAAACCGTCTTCCTTCAGACGCTCCAACACCAACAGGAGAGGGATGTAGGTTTCGGTGATGGCTTCGAACAACCAGTTCTCTTCGAAAAAGCTCTCGTATTCAGGATGGCGAATATAAGGCAGGTGTGCATGCAGCACGAGACACTGATAGCCTTTGGACATTAGTACTTACCCCTTCGCCTGTTTGCTGCACATGCGGCACATAAACTCTAGCAATTCGGGACCACGTTCCAAAGGCAGTTGGATACAGAAGTTACCATCAGGCGCCAAATCGACACGCTCTCCGAAAAACAACAGATGGGTTCCGGGTGAACACGTCCCCTCGATGACCAACCTGGCTTCATAGCTGAAAGGGCTGTCGACTGACGACGAAGACAGCGTGGATAGCCCCAGATGCATTTCGAGCGGCACGGGAGAGGAATGATATCCGCCAACTCTGTTCTCTGGGATCCCGGCTCCTTCACCAGCGTGACCAAGCACCTCCGCCTGGCTCAGCTGAACAGCGTCTTCTGGCAAATTCACCTGAGGAATCGCCGATGAATGGGTGTCAAACGTAACCCCCGTTGGCGCCACGCTTCCGGAAGGAGGCGCGTCCAGAGCTGGAAACTGGGTGCCCGCCAAGATTTCCTCCCGGGTTTTCCTGGTGAGCGCCCCGTACTTCTCAATTTCCCTCTGATCCAGCAAAGGAAACTCTCGGGATGCGCCATCCTCGCGTTCTGTTTCGTCCAATGCAGGAAGCGCCAACTCATCCTGTAATGGAGAAGGCGGTTTCTGCTCGACCCATGGAAACGCTTCTTCAGACGACAATCGCTTCGGAAAAAGATTTCTTAGCAGGTGCTCATTAGAAATTCGCGGAATGATAGCGGTTGCCGGTGCCGGCATACTGGGCACACGCGCGTCAGTCAGATAGAAATCAAATTCTGCAGAAGGGTATGCGCGCGGTGTGATGACTTCATTTGAAGTCGACAGGACTTCAAAAACACCCTCATCTGTCCGCAGGCCGATTTCAGCCAAGTAATGCTTGCCATCGCGCCACAAATTGATATACCAATTGTCACTTCCTTCCGTGACCTCGATATCAAACTGATCATGCAAGCCATTCAGATCCTGCTTAGGCGAAACGTCGCTGAATCGCAGCACCAGTTTCGCATTCAGCCCATTCTTGGCCAGCCGGGATCGGCATTTGGTCATGTCTGACGCGTGGATATGCCAATAGGCATGTACGTTCCAAGGGTCAATTTCCATCAATTCGAGGCGACTGACAGCTGGAACAGGCCATGCTCGAAGAGATATTTCCTCTGAAATAACACGCAACTCTTCGGCGGTGTAGGGCGTCTCTGAGATGTGTCTACTGCGGCTTTTTTTGCGGACGGTCTTGGCAGCCCCTGCAGATACTACCATAACAGCCTTTTTTTCTTGAATATTCGTTACCGTTTTCTTTTGCATTTGGACTCACTTGTTTCTTTTGCATGTGGACTTGCTTGGCTTCCAGGTTGTTTGCAAGGTTTTTGCAGATCTTCCATCAATCAACCTGGAGGCCAAACCCCGACCATTATTATTTTTTCTGAGGCCTGTCTTTTGTAGGCGTCGATTCTCCAGTCCGTATTTTTTCGCCCGTTTTAGCTGAAGGAGTTACTGTTTGCATAGCGTGAGAGGCTGCTCCACCATTTGCCAGTTTCGTTGCCAATTTCAAGCCAGATAGACGGCTGACTTTAGCCTTGGAGGCTGATTTCTTTATATCCCCGTGCTGCAATTCAGAAATGTTCGCAGGTGCTTTCGGCAAGAGTAATTTTTCGACCTGCGTCAGCAAGTCCTTCAGTTTCGCAGCCCCCGGCCCTTCTCCAAGCAGAAGCCCACTCTCCTCCGCCTCAAGCAGCAGCGTTCTGGCTTCCGTCAAGATGGCTTTGTTCGTTGTGGCCTGGTTCCCGGAGACAGACTTGGCCATGGACCAGTACTGCGCAACAAGTTTGGAGAGTTTCATTTTCAGGCTGAGATCGCCAGGAAACGTCGGACTGGATGTATATTCGGGCTTCAGCAGTGCTTGCGCCTGAGCAGGATAACTATTTAAATATTCCGTGATAGAAACGGGCTGAATCGGAAATGCGCCTAGTTCACTGAATTCCATATAGGGGGAGAAAAACGACCCGAAGAACCCCTGTTCCTCATAGGTGCGAAACCATTCCCCGTTCTCTCCATCCGACCAGGTTGTCAGTAGGTAAGGCGCGGAGTACGGAAGCGTGAGCATCACGCCATTACTGACTTCATCGGCAAACCATGGTGCTTCGAGGCCATATAGCTGTGACTGGGAGAAGCCTGCGTCGATCGGAACAACAGTGATGCTCGCGTTGTGATGCGTAAGCTTATACGGCCGGTACGGGTCTGCCTCACCCCCTTCCTGCAAAGTCAGCATGTAGGCAGGCAGCAGCAGGTATTTATACCCTGCCGCGACCAAGGCCGGCACCATGTCTGCGCAAAAAAACGCGGAAGGAGGAAAGTATCCTTTTAACACACGTCCAAAAACGGACGACATGAGCTCACGTTCCAGCAGCAGTTGATCTTCCCAATCCTCCTGCGGAATGAACGGCAAAGGAGCATGCCTGAACCCGGTTCCGACAAACTCAATATTCGGTGCGCTCCGCAGACTCTCCAGCACAGACGGAATATCAACCAGTTCGCGACAGGCGTTGATTAGCTTGGGGTCACGCAACTGCTCCAGCAGAACACTGGATAAGGCCACATGAATATGGGCAATCCCCGCATACTTGTGCGCATAACGCCCAATCCGCTCATAGCACAGGAGGATGCGCCTGAGTTCCTCTGGATTCTCTCTGAATAACATATGAAGGTTGTTAAGCGGCTGATACAGATGCAGCCCGAGAGCATGCATGACAGGATTCATTGGCACGTGGAGTCCCCCATTACTTTTTTCTGTTCTGGTTAATCGAGATAATCAATTCAAAACTCTTATTAATTCGCTTTCGGCTTGCTCGAGCGCGTTGCAGTGGCCTTCTTAGCATCTTCAATCCCAAGCACCACCACAGCCAAAGGAGGCAGTGTGATTTCAAGCGAATAAGGCTGATTCATCCAGGGGTGCTCTTCCGCCTGGATTGGGGATGAGCCGTTGTGAAGCCCGCTACCGCCATACTGAGACATGTCGCTATTGATCAGTTCACGGTAGCCCCCCGCTCGCGGTACACCGATGCGAAAATCGTGGCGAGGTACGGGCGTGAAGTTGACTGCCACAACCACCACTTCCTCATCATTCCCTTTACGCAGGAAAACCATGACGGATTTCTCAGCATCATTGCAGTCGACCCAGTCAAAGCCTTGCCAGTCAAAGTCGTAGCGGTAAAGCGAAGGATTGCCCGAATAAAGATGGTTTAGATCCCGCACTAGCGTCTGCAGCCCCTTGTGCAAGGGATAGTCAAGTACATACCAGTCTAAAACCGCAGCACTATTCCATTCTGTTCCCTGACCAAATTCAGTGCCCATGAATAGCAGTTTCTTTCCCGGATGGGCAAACTGGTAGACATATAAGGCACGCAGATTCGCATGACGTTGCCACTCGTCTCCAGGCAATTTATTCAGCAT
>JBGANY010000016.1:0-37872 GCA_044222005.1 Methylotenera sp. | reverse complement strand
CACAACATTACCAGTTATGCTTGGCGGCCATAGCGGTTTGGACCCACCCCTTCCCATCTCGAACAGGGCCGTGAAACGAACCAGCGCCAATGATAGTATGCTCTTCGCATGCGAAAGTAGGTCACCGCCAAGCTATTTATTTAATTAAAAAGCCTCATCATGAAAATGATGGGGTTTTTTAATTTGCACCGCGGTTTCCACACGCATTCCAATTGCTTGAATTTATTGGTATAATAAGAAAATAGATTGATGGGCATTATGCCCATTTTTTGTTTCTGCTCGGTATGCAGAGTTAAAGATTGTATTTGGGGCTGGTTTTAATGCAGGATTTGCATGGCTTAATTGAAAAAACAGTAGCTCAACTTGGGTTTGAGTTGGTAGATCTCGAGATTTCAAATCGAGGCAAGTTGCTGCGCGTGTTTATCGATAAACTCAACCCAAAAGATACCAGAGACAGCGTGAATATTGATGACTGCGTGCTGGTGAGCAACCAGCTAGGCAATGTGCTGACGGTAGAGCATGAGATTGATTACGACCGGCTGGAGATTTCTTCGGCTGGCATGGACAGAGTATTAAAAAAAGAAAATGATTTTGTTAGGTTCGCCGGTGAGCGCGCACAGATTAAGTTGCGCGTAGGCATAAAAGATGAAAGTGCCAACGCCGCAGAAACTACGTTGCCGCGCAAGACTTTCCTGGGTGTTTTAAAAGGCGTGGAAGATGGCCATGTTCTGCTGGAGTTTGAAGGTGATGTCTATAAAATGGCTTTAAGCAACATTGATAAGGCGCGTTTGAGCCCGGTATTTTAGTTTGAACTAATGACGATAATTTAGAATATATTGATAGTCGGAGATTGCAATGAGTCGTGAAATTTTATTATTGGTAGATGCCCTGGCCCACGAAAAAAACGTGAGCAAAGAGGTGATTTTTACGGCGCTGGAGCTGGCATTGGCTTCTGCAACCAAGAAGAATCACGAAGAAAACGCAGATATTCGCGTGTCGATCAATCGTGAAACTGGTGACTATGAGACATTCAGACGCTGGCAATATGTGGAATATGACTTACTGGAAAACTCTGCCTACCAGTTTGATGAAGAAGATGAGCGTGCGAAGGGCCGCAAAATAGGCGATTACTATGAAGAGCCGCTCGAAAATATTGAATTTGGCCGCATTGGTGCGCAGGCCGCTAAGCAAGTGATTCTGCAAAAGGTGCGCGAAGCTGAGCGCGAACAAATTCTAGAAGACTTTTTAGCGCGTGGCGAGAATTTGGTCACCGGCGTGATTAAGCGTATGGAAAAAGGCAATGCGATTATTGAAGTGGGTCGTATCGAATGCCTGCTGCCGCGTGAAGCAATGATTCCTAAAGAGAATTTGCGTGTGGGCGACCGTGTCCGAGCTTACCTGTCGCGCGTTGAGCGTGGTGGCCGTGGTCCGCAGTTGATTTTATCGCGCATTGCGCCGGAGTTTTTGAAACGCCTGTTTGAGCTGGAAGTGCCGGAAATTGAAGAAGGTTTGCTGGAAATTAAATCGGCCGCCCGTGACCCCGGTTTGCGCTCGAAGATCGCAGTCAAAACCAACGATCAGCGTTTGGACCCGGTAGGCACTTGCGTAGGCATGCGCGGCTCACGCGTGCAGGCGGTGACCAGCGAACTGGCTGGGGAGCGCGTGGATATTGTGCTGTGGAGCATGGAGCCTGCACAGTTTGTGATTAACGCAATGGCGCCCGCAGAGGTTTCCAGCATTGTGGTGGATGAAGATGCACACAGCATGGACGTAGTGGTGAACGAGGAGCAACTGGCTTTGGCGATTGGTCGTAGTGGCCAGAACGTGCGCCTGGCTTCAGAGTTGACTGGCTGGACATTAAACATTCTGACCGAGGAAGAAGCCGCCAAGAAGAATCAGGATGAATATGCCAGCGTGAGTCATCTGTTCATGGAGAAGCTCGACGTTGATGAGGAAGTGGCCGATATTCTGGTGCAGGAAGGCTTCAGCACTTTGGAAGAAATTGCTTATGTGCCGCTCGCGGAAATGGCAGAGATTGATGCGTTCGACGAAGATACGATTAACGAACTTCGCGCACGTGCGCGCGCCGCCTTGCTAACCGAGGCAATTGCCAAAGAAGAAAAGGTGGAAGAAGCCGCAGAAGATCTGCTGGCAATGGAAGGCATGGATGACAAGACCGCGCATTTGTTGGCTTCTAAGGGCATTGCCACAATGGAAGATTTGGCCGAGCTGGCAGTGGATGAATTGGTAGAATTATCCAACATGGATGCGGAACGTGCCAAAACCCTGATTATGACGGCACGTGCGCCCTGGTTTAAATAAAGCCAAGGTTAAACAGCAGTCAGGGTTTAAATAGTAGAAGTAGAGAAACTCAAAGTGGAAAGACAAGGACAGTAAATGGCACAAACAACCGTTGCACAATTCGCCGCAGAGCTAGGGCTGCCAACCGCTTTGCTGCTAGACCAACTTAAAAGTGCTGGCGTTAGCAAATCTGCTGTTGAAGACAAACTAGAGGAAGCCGATAAAACGGCACTGCTGGAGTATTTACGTAGAGAGCATGGCGCCGCGCAAGCGCCAAAGAACAAGATCACGCTGACACGAAAATCCAGTACCGAGATTAAAAAAACCGACAGCATGGGCAAGGCGCGCACCATTCAAGTGGAAGTGCGTAAAAAGCGTGTGCTGGTACGCAGTGAAGCTGAGCCTGAGGCGTTGCCAGTAGAACCGGCAGTTGAAGAAGTGTTGCCGGTGGAACCGGAAGTCGTCGAGGTGGAGTCTGTGTCGGAAGCGGTAGCTGTTGAGGAGGCCGCCCCGGCTGAGGCGGCAGTGGCAGAGACGGAAACAAAATCCACAACGATCAGAAAACAAGTATTAACGCCCGAGCAAATAGCGCTGCGGGAGCAGGAAGCAAAACGCCATGCCACCTTGGCAGCCTTGCAGGCAGAGGATGTGCGTAAAAAGCAAGAACTGGCGCAACGCCGTGCCGATGAAGAAGCCAAAAAATTAGCAGAAGCTGAAGCGGCAAAGGCCAAGGCAGCAAAGCTGTCAGAAGGCACGCTGCACAAGCCGGTAGCTAAAGAAGGTGCTGCGAAGCCTGCTGCGAAAGATGCGAAGAAGAGCAAAGGCAATAATAAGGATTGGAACGATAAAGAAAGCAAAAAACGCGGGTTAAAAACGCGCGGAGACATTAGTGCCGGTCAAGGCTGGCGCTCACCAAAAAGCAAGCACAAGTCCCATAAAGATGATGACGGGCAAGAGCATGCTTTTAATGCACCGACCGAGCCTATTGTGCACGAGGTAATGGTGCCGGAAACTATCACGGTGGCCGATCTGGCACACAAAATGTCGGTAAAAGCGGCAGAAGTGATTAAGGTGCTTATGGGCATGGGCATGATGGTAACGATTAACCAGGTGCTCGACCAAGAAACCGCAATCATTCTGGTAGAAGAGATGGGACATAAAGCACAGGCTGCTGCTGCGAATGACCCTGAAACTTTCCTGGAAGAAGCGGATCACATCGAGGCGGTATTGGAACCACGCCCGCCAGTGGTGACGGTGATGGGTCACGTCGACCATGGCAAAACCTCATTATTGGATTACATCCGCCGCAGCCGCGTGGCTTCTGGCGAGGCAGGCGGTATTACGCAACATATTGGTGCCTACCATGTGGAAACACCGCGTGGGATGGTGACTTTCCTGGATACCCCAGGCCATGAGGCCTTTACTGCCATGCGCGCGCGCGGTGCGAAAGCAACCGATGTGGTGATTCTGGTGGTTTCAGCCGATGACGGCGTGATGCCGCAAACCATTGAAGCGATTCATCACGCCAAGGCAGCTGGTGTGCCACTGGTGGTGGCGATTAACAAAATCGATAAGCCAGAAGCACAGCCTGAGCGCGTGAAAATGGAGCTGGTCAATCACGAAGTGGTGCCTGAAGAGTTCGGCGGCGATACCATGTTCCGGGAAGTGTCCGCAAAGACAGGTAAGGGTATCGATGAACTGCTGGAAGCAGTGTTGCTGCAAGCGGAAATTCTGGAACTGAAAGCGCCAAAAAATACGCCCGCCAAAGGCTTGGTCATTGAAGGTAGGCTTGATAAAGGTCGCGGCCCGGTAACAACGGTGCTGGTGCAATCCGGCATGCTAAAGCGTGGCGACATGATTTTAGCAGGTACCACCTTTGGTCGCGTACGCGCCATGCTGGATGAGACTGGTAACGATATTAAAGAAGCAGGACCATCGATTCCAGTCGAAATTTTGGGTTTGTCAGATGTGCCGAGTGCCGGCGAAGAAGTGATTGTATTGAATGATGAGCGCAAGGCACGCGAAATCGCCAACTTCCGCGCGGGCAAGTTCCGTGACGTTAAACTGGCCAAACAGCAAGCCGCCAAGCTTGAAAACATGTTCGACCAGATGGCAGAAGGTGAAGTGCAAACGCTCAATCTGATTATTAAATCTGACGTCCAAGGTTCATACGAAGCCTTGGCGACCAGCTTGCAAAAACTTTCAACTTCGGAAGTGAAAGTGAACATTATTCACACAGGCGTAGGCGCGATTAGCGAATCTGACGTCAACCTGGCCAGTGCCTCAAATGCAGTATTGATAGGCTTTAACGTACGCGCCGATGCGGGCTCGCGCAAACTGATTGATAATTTGGGCGTGGACGTACGTTACTACAACATTATCTACGAAGCAGTCGATGAAGTGAAAGCGGCGCTTGGCGGCATGCTGGCGCCGGAACAAAAAGAAAACATGATTGGTACCGTAGAAGTGCGCGAAGTATTCCGTATTTCTAAAGTGGGTGCCATTGCCGGCTGCTATGTGCAGGATGGCGTGATCAAGCGCAACTCCAAAGTACGCGTGTTGCGGAACAACGTGATTATTCATACCGGTGAACTGGATTCGCTGAAACGCTTTAAGGATGATGTGAAAGAAGTGAAAAACAGCTTTGAATGCGGATTGTCACTCAAAAACTTTAACGATATTGAAGTGGGTGATATTTTAGAAGTGTATGAAGTTGTCGAGGTTGCTAGAACGCTCTAATGGCTAAAGAATTTTCGAGGTCAAATAGAGTCGCCGAGCAAATGCAGCGCGAGCTGGCGGATTTACTGCAGTTCGAGGTGAAAGACCCGCGTGTGGGCATGGTGACGATCACGGCGGTTGAAGTTACCGGCGACATGGCGCACGCCAAAATATTTTACAGTGCGGCCAAAGCCAGCGATATCCTGCAAAAAGGCCTGGAAAAATCAGCAGGTTTTTTGCGTACGCAGCTGGCCAAGCGCATGCTGCTGCGTACCGTGCCGCAATTGCATTTTGTATACGATGAATCTATCGATATCGGTATGAAAATGGCGCAATTGATCGAAGCCGCGCGCGCTTCAGACAACAAATCAAATTCTTAAAAGCGTACATAAAGCGTGCAATTCAAACGCATCAAAAGAAACGTCAATGGCGTTTTTCTACTCGACAAGCCGCTTGGCTTCTCATCCAATCAAGCTTTACAGAAAGTAAAATGGCTGTTCCAGGCCGCCAAGGCTGGCCACACGGGTACGCTGGATCCGCTCGCAACCGGCTTGCTGCCTATCTGTTTGGGCGAAGCCACCAAGTTTGCACAATACATCACGGATGCCGACAAAACCTATGTCGCGACCATTAAACTGGGCGTAACCACTACCACGGGTGATGTTGAAGGCGAAGTCTTATCAATCCGCCCAGTCAATGTCACGCAAGACCAATTTACTACTATGGCGCAGCAGTTTACAGGCGAAATCAGCCAGATGCCGCCCATGTATTCCGCCTTAAAGCATGAAGGCAAGGCTTTGTATGAGTACGCCAGAGAGGGCGTGGATATTGCCCGCCAGGCACGGTTAATTACTATAAAAAGTATTGTTGTAAATGAATTCTTGGCGGATATTGCGCAAATCACTGTTACCTGCAGCAAGGGTACTTACATCCGTACGCTGGCAGAAGACATTGGCACGGCACTCGGTTGCGGCGCGCATTTAATCGGCCTGCGCCGCACAGTGACAGCGGGTTATCAATTATCGCAGGCTATGACCATAGAACAGCTGGAGGCGATGCCGATAGAACCGCGCGATGCGCAGCTATTACCTGTCGATTCCGCCATTGCAGGCTTGCCTGAAGTGGTCTTAAGCGCAGATGCCGCGTATTTTCTGATGCAGGGTCAGGCAGTATGGCAGGCGGGTAAAGTCCCGGAGGGCGAGTTGCGGATTTATGACGAAAATGAGCAATTTTTAGGCTTGGGTTTTTTGCAGAGTGATGGGAAAATCGCGCCTAAGCGATTGATTCAAAAAATTAATCGTTAAAAAACCTTGTTAAAGGCGCTTAAATAGTCTAAAATCACTGGCTCATTGTAAATGAATGCTTCAGCGGATCCCCTGCTTTTGCATTGACGCTAACTAAAGGAAAAAAGATGGCAATTACAGCACAAGACACCGCAAAAATTATCGCAGAATATCAGCGCGCACCTAACGATACCGCCAGCCCGGAAGTACAAGTAGCGCTGTTGACCAGCCGCATTACTTATTTGACCGAGCATTTTAAATCGAACAAAAAAGACAATCACTCACGCCGTGGTTTATTGGCATTGGTGAGTCAGCGCCGCCGTTTGCTGGATTACTTAAAAAGCAAAGATACCAGCCGTTATCAAACATTGATTGAGCGCTTAAGTCTACGTAAATAACAGGTGGCCTGCGTAAGTAATTGTAATAAAAGTGCCTGGATTTCAAAATTCGGTTTTTTTTAATATCTGGCTCGCTTTTATAACTGCAGTAAAAAGCCGATTGCATCATGAATATGCATCGGCTTTTGTGTTTTTAAGGTAGCAATTTTAGATGTAAATTTGATGTATTAAATGCAGGTTGTTATTGGGTAGTGAATGGCAACCGATTGATAGATAAAGGAAAATAAATGTTTAATAAAGTGAAAAAAAGTATTCAATACGGTGCGCATGAGCTTACCATTGAAACAGGTGAAATAGCCCGTCAAGCGGACGGCGCAGTAATGGTGAGCTATGGCGATACCGTCGTTTTGGTTGCGGTAACGAGCAAAACAGAAGTTAAAGAAGGCCAGGATTTCTTTCCGTTGACTGTTGATTACATGGAAAAAACCTATGCTGCCGGTAAAATCCCGGGCGGTTTTTTCAAGCGCGAAGGTCGTCCTTCAGAAAAGGAAACGCTGACATCACGCCTGATAGACCGTCCATTGCGTCCATTATTCCCTGAAGCGTTTTACAACGAAGTGCAAATCGTGGCGACGGTAATGTCGTCCGACCCGGAAATTGATGCGGATATTCCGGCGATTATCGGCGCATCTGCCGCCATGTCTTTATCGGGCATTCCGTTCTTTGGCCCGCTGGGCGCGGCACGCGTGGGTTATATCAACGATGAATATGTACTGAATCCAACCAAGGCGCAGCTGGAAGAAACACAATTGGATTTAGTGGTGGCTGCAACAGAAACTGCCGTCATGATGGTGGAATCGGAAGCGAAAGAGTTATCAGAAGAGGTGATGCTGGGCGCAGTGGTGTACGGCCATGAGCAAATGCAGGCCGTGATTAAAATGATCAACGAACTGGCCGCAGAAGCAGGCAAAGATGCCTGGGATTGGGTTGCGCCTGAACCAGATACTGCATTGATTGAGAAGATTGCTAAATTGGCTGCAGCGGATGTGAATGCCGCCTTCCAAATCAAGGCTAAAGGTGCACGTTCGGCTAAGCTAGAAGAAATCAAAAATCGAGTGATGGCTGAATTAATCAACGAAAACACTTCAACTGAAGAAGCCAACAAAATCAAAAATGAATTCTTCAACTTGGAAGCAAAAACCGTACGTAGCCAAATTTTGAATGGCGAGCCACGCATTGATGGCCGTGATACACGCACTGTGCGCCCGATCACCGTACGCACAGGCGTGTTGCCTCGTACACACGGCTCTGCATTGTTCACGCGCGGCGAAACGCAAGCCCTGGTGGTGGCAACGCTGGGCACAGGCCGTGATGAGCAGATTATCGATGCATTGCAAGGCGAGTATTCAGACCGCTTCATGCTGCACTACAACATGCCGCCGTTTGCAACAGGCGAAACGGGCCGCGTTGGTACACCAAAGCGCCGTGAAATCGGTCATGGCCGCTTGGCCAAGCGCGCATTGGTCGCGGCTTTGCCTACACCTGAAGAATTTGGCTACACCGTGCGTATCGTGTCTGAAATTACCGAATCAAACGGTTCCAGCTCAATGGCTTCTGTTTGCGGCGGCTCGCTCGCCATGATGGACGCAGGTGTGCCGTTGAAAAACCATGTGGCAGGTATCGCCATGGGCTTGATTAAGGAAGGCAACCGCGTTGCGGTGCTGACCGATATTCTGGGCGATGAAGATCACCTCGGCGACATGGATTTTAAGGTCGCGGGTACGGAAGACGGTATCACCGCACTGCAAATGGACATCAAAATCACCGGCATCACCGCGCAGATTATGCAGGTAGCGCTGGCACAGGCTAAAGAAGGCCGTGCGCACATTCTTGGCATTATGAAACAGGCCATGAGCGGCGCCAATACTGAGATGTCAGCATTTGCGCCTCGCATCATTACCATGAAGATCAACCCGGATAAAATCCGCGATGTGATTGGTAAAGGCGGCGCAGTGATTCGTGCCTTGACGGAAGAAACGGATACAACCATTGATATTGACGATGACGGTACCGTGAAAATCGCATGCACCAGCGCAGAAGCGGGCGCCGAGGCACAACGCCGCATCGCGGAAATTACGGCTGAGGTGGAAGTGGGCCAGATTTACGAAGGACCAGTGGTGAAATTGCTCGATTTTGGCGCGGTAGTTTCACTGTTGCCAGGCAAAGATGGCTTGGTGCACATCTCGCAAATCGCGCATCAACGCGTCAATGCGGTGAGCGATTACCTGAAAGAAGGCGACGTGGTTAAAGTCAAAGTGGTTGAAATTGATGACAAAGGCAAGGTGCGTTTAAGCATAAAAGCGCTGATTGATGCGCCGGCGAAAGAAGCGAAAGCCGAAGCTGAAGCTGACGAGTAAGATTCGGTAGTATCTAAAAAAGCGCCTAAATTTAGGCGCTTTTTTATTGTATAAACGATGGCTCTGGAAGGCGCATGGATATTGCCTCGCAAGGCAGTTGTTTTGAATTCGCTTTTAGCAGGCATTTGCACGAAGTGCAAAGCTCGCACAATGAATGCGCGCATAATAAAAAAGCGACCTCAATGGGTCGCTTATTGCTTTTGGCTGATGACAGCTTATTTTTAGTTCCGACGTAACGCACTTCGTGCATTAGTCTTCACTGAAAGCAAGTAGCCAATTATTTGGCTACTTGCTTTTCTCGCATCTCGTCCAGTGTTTTACAATCAATGCACAATGTTGCTGTTGGGCGTGCTTCCAGGCGTTTTAAGCCAATTTCCACACCGCATCCTTCGCAATAGCCATATTCATTTTCATCAATACTGCGCAGCGTATCATCGATTTTCTTAATGAGTTTGCGTTCGCGGTCGCGGTTACGCAGCTCCAGCGCCATGTCAGATTCCTGGCTGGCGCGGTCATTGGGGTCGGCAAACATGGTCACCTCGTCCTGCATGGTGTGCACCGTGCGGTCAATATCGTGGCTTAACTCAGATTTCCAGTCATTGAGAATGGTGCGAAAATGCTTGAGTTGATTTTTGTTCATGTATTCCTCATCAGGTTTTGCCTGATAAGGCGTAAATGTTTTGTTGAGGGTTTCTNGTAGTTTCACTGTTGCCAGGCAAAGATGGCTTGGTGCACATCTCGCAAATCGCGCATCAACGCGTCAATGCGGTGAGCGATTACCTGAAAGAAGGCGACGTGGTTAAAGTCAAAGTGGTTGAAATTGATGACAAAGGCAAGGTGCGTTTAAGCATAAAAGCGCTGATTGATGCGCCGGCGAAAGAAGCGAAAGCCGAAGCTGAAGCTGACGAGTAAGATTCGGTAGTATCTAAAAAAGCGCCTAAATTTAGGCGCTTTTTTATTGTATAAACGATGGCTCTGGAAGGCGCATGGATATTGCCTCGCAAGGCAGTTGTTTTGAATTCGCTTTTAGCAGGCATTTGCACGAAGTGCAAAGCTCGCACAATGAATGCGCGCATAATAAAAAAGCGACCTCAATGGGTCGCTTATTGCTTTTGGCTGATGACAGCTTATTTTTAGTTCCGACGTAACGCACTTCGTGCATTAGTCTTCACTGAAAGCAAGTAGCCAATTATTTGGCTACTTGCTTTTCTCGCATCTCGTCCAGTGTTTTACAATCAATGCACAATGTTGCTGTTGGGCGTGCTTCCAGGCGTTTTAAGCCAATTTCCACACCGCATCCTTCGCAATAGCCATATTCATTTTCATCAATACTGCGCAGCGTATCATCGATTTTCTTAATGAGTTTGCGTTCGCGGTCGCGGTTACGCAGCTCCAGCGCCATGTCAGATTCCTGGCTGGCGCGGTCATTGGGGTCGGCAAACATGGTCACCTCGTCCTGCATGGTGTGCACCGTGCGGTCAATATCGTGGCTTAACTCAGATTTCCAGTCATTGAGAATGGTGCGAAAATGCTTGAGTTGATTTTTGTTCATGTATTCCTCATCAGGTTTTGCCTGATAAGGCGTAAATGTTTTGTTGAGGGTTTCTGCCATGTTGTTTCCAGCCAGCTACTTAAAAAAGTAAATTAAAAGGTTATTAATTTTTAACCGCGCGAGTGTACACCTATTACAAAAGTTATGCAAAATCTAATTTTTACTTATTTTTCTCGTTTAATTCAAGTGCCAACAAGGTATTTTCCATCAGCGTCGCAACGGTCATCGGCCCAACGCCGCCAGGTACCGGGGTGATGTAGCCGGCGCGCGCTTTTGCCGCATTAAAATCGACGTCACCGCAAATGCTGCCATCCGCAAGACGATTAATACCAATATCGACCACAATCGCCCCAGCTTTAATCCAGTCGCCCTGAATCAGGCCTGGTTTGCCTGCCGCCGCCACGATTAAATCGGCATGTCTGACTTTGTCAGCCAAGTCTTTGGTATGGCGATGGCAGCTGGTAATGGTACAACCTGCCAATAACAGCTCTAGGGCCATCGGGCGGCCAACGTGGTTGGATACGCCGACAATCACAGCGTCTAAGCCCATCAACTCAATGTTCGCAGCCTTAAGCATCTTTATCACACCAAATGGGGTGCAGGAGCGCAATGTAGGCTGGCGGACGGCCAGGCGGCCGATATTGTAGGGATGAAATCCATCCACATCTTTATCGACGCTGATGCGCTCAATGATATGTTCGTCTTTGATCTGGGGTGGTAAAGGCGATTGCACCAGAATGCCATCCACTGTCGGATCGCTATTCAGGCTATCGATTAAAGCGAGCAGCTCCGCCTCGCTAGTGCTGGCTGGCAAGTCGTGCGCAATCGAGCGAATGCCCACTTTATCGCACGCCAGGCGCTTGTTGCGTACATAAATGGCAGATGCCGGATCTGCGCCTACCAAAATCACGGCAAGGCAAGGTGCGCGTTTACCAGCATTAATACGGGCTTCAATTTTAGCTTTGATATTACGCAGTAAGTCTTCTGCAATGGCCTTGCCATTGATAATTTGTGCTGTCATGCGGCTTAATTCAATTAATTATTAAAAATAATGTGGCATTTTAACATATTGGAATTGACCAAACGCCTTGTTTGCGCTATATTTCTGCCTCTTCGGCGTGTAGCGTAGCCTGGTAGCGCGCCTGCTTTGGGAGCAGGATGTCGGGAGTTCGAATCTCTCCACGCCGACCAGTTTTTTTGGTCTTGCCTTTAGTCGTAGCATGTAACTCAATCTGCCCGTAGCTCAACCGGATAGAGCACCAGCCTTCTAAGCTGGGGGTTACAGGTTCGATTCCTGTCGGGCAGGCCAAGCACTTTTGGTTTCTATGGTGGCTGTAGCTCAGCTGGTAGAGCCCTGGATTGTGATTCCAGTTGTCGTGGGTTCGAGCCCCATCAGCCACCCCATTATCTACTATAGCTCCGCTGAAAGTTTAAGAAATCCAGCGAACGTTTAATTAGTCGACTTGCTGCCGTCAGCAAACTCTATTGATTCAAATATGAACTCCGCTTTAATTTTTTCCTGTTCCAACCCTTTTAATTTGGAATATCCAGGGAAAATTATTGGATAAATGGTTTGGGTGATATCAATATTACCATCACTCGGTATCCTGCTCTCTGAGTGAAATGAGACTAACCCGATTTCTTTACCGGTATCGTCAATTAGTTTGACTTTTCCTTTAATTTTTGCGATGTCTTTCTCCATTCTGTTGGTAAAGGAAAGTTTTATTTCAATACCCTTTACTAAACCTGCTAAACCACTCGTTTTAATTTCTTTGCCTATGAAAGCCCCTACTAGGGAAGTTGGGGAAGCTGCTTCTGGGGAAGATAGCCTAATAGTAGGACTGGTTTCAGAATTTGATGGCGATGTTGAAAGAGAAGAAGCCGGCTTTTTCATTTCTTGAGCTTGTGTGGCCTCAGTTACCTCATTGTTATTTCTAATATCTTTTAAACTCTTCTCCATAGGCTTTCCATCACAGGGTGTTGAAAATGGGAAAGCATAGTCGAGGGGCTTGCCCCGCATTAGCATAAGGCGCTCGTTAGATAATGCTTTTCGTAGTTTTGTCGGTTCGAAATTTCCTTCGAATACACTCCAATAATTCCCAGCCCACTCTGTAGAATGAGTTGCGCCATTTAATTCAAATATTGCCCTTGTTGTCCAGAAATATTGAGAGCAGGGAGCAATATCCTTCTCTAATACATGGACCGAATCAACTAATCCGCTTTTCTCATAAATAGGTAAAATTGCCCGAAGCTCTTTTTTCTTGCCAGCATGGAAGGAAGGAACCTCTTCAGCCAGAAATACACGCACCTCATACCGTACGTTGGACAAGCTATTAGCTGGTCGTTGCGGTTTTGTGCTGAAGGATAAAGGCTTGGAAGTTTCTGTCTGAATACTATCGATTCTATTTCGCAAAGCATCTATATCAAAATTCCAGCGCAAAGTTGGCCTTAAGGAGTTGACGGCCGTGGGTGTGAGCGAAGCGATAGTTATATAGGGAGTAGACTTGTCACAAGGCTTTTTGATGGCTGCTTGTCCAACCGCCGCCATCAAATCGATAAGTTGGATTGGAGGGAAAGGAATTCCACTTATCACAATGGGCTTACAAAAATTGACTGCCGGCTCCATTGGAATAGGCATGACTGGATGAGGAGATTCTACAGGTTTTGAACTGGCAGCTTCTCCAAAAACCGCACTTCCCTTAGTCCCAGTAGATTCCTTTGGAGCTTTGGCTTCCTGAATGGAGAGAAAGTAATCATCAATGATCCATTCTGCCAGTTGGCGGTAACCGTTATCTATCTCAGAGATTAGCCGCCGTCCCTTATCACTTGACCATTCATGCGGGGTACGTGGTATAGAAACATAGCGGTAGGTCTGATCTGCCATAATTACACCATCAGATCTGCGTTTAAGCCTCGCCCGCGCCTCTAAGGATACTGCGTAGTGTGTGGAAACTATTCCCCAGAACCCCCCTTGCATATCAATTCCATCTGCTTTAATTATTGCAACATCCAGGTAAGCGTCTGAAGAAGGCTTATCTGACCTACCATTAGGGGTGTCAAAAGTCAGATTTGTGGTGCTTGTGCCATATTCAACGACTCTTAGAAGAAGTGAACGTTGTGCCGCATCTTCTGATATAGCTTGAGTTAGGGCACGTTGTGCTTGAGCCTTCATGCTTCCAGAGGACTCTCCATGAGTAGCGCCTGCTCCCCCTCCGGCAACCGTCATCATGCCGAAGATAGGCAGAAAAACTGCACATACACCAGCAGTGTAGGGGTTGCTGCACATTGGGGCTATTGCAGCCATTCCGACTGCTCCGGGAGCAGCACCCACAATTGCTCCCTTTGTTGCTTCCTTCCCAGGATCTGCACCAATGGAAGATACCCCACCCGGAGCGAAATCACCTACGCTTGCATTGATCGAAGAAATGGAGTTCCTTGATTCAGCGAAAATGTCAGGGCCAGTGGGCGTGGCACAACCAGACAATGTCATCACACAAGCGATGAACAGGGAGCCATAATGATTAACAGTCTTGGTTTTTTTCATAATCTATACACTAGCCTAATTAATCTCACGTTTAAAGTTTGGGTTTAGAATAGGATACAAGTACCTTTGTACCGGGTCTAGTAATGACTGTTTTTGGCTTAATTCAGTCAAATTTTGTCTAATAAAATAAGGGCATACAAGGCTGAAACTAGGCTTTTTAAGGCAAACTAAGCAGAATTATTAGACACTGTTTATAAAATATATTTATATTTTATAGTGTTACATGATTATGCAACCTAGGTTGTGATCCCACTTGTCGTGGGTTCGAGCCCCATCAAACCCCTTATTTCAATTATTTAAAATCGACCTTAAGCGTACGATCAGGGTGGGCTAAAGATTATCGTTCACTTTCTTTTCTTGTAATAACCCACCAGCTCACTTTGCGCTAGGATGTGTCCCTGCATCGCTTTTTCTAATGCTGTTTTGGTAGCTGGTTGCAGGACTGGAAGGACAACGTCAAGCGCATAGAGTTTATGGAAGTATCTGTGGCGCCCAATTGGCGGGCATGGTCCGCGGTACCCGGTTTGATTCCAGTCATTCAGGCCGTTGAGTGTGCCTGCTGGCAGTTCTGGAAGCCCTGATTTCCCTGCATCTAAGCCTGTCGAGTGGGGCGTGATATTGTATAGCACCCAATGTATCCAGGTCATTTTGGGTGCGGCCGGGTCAGGCGCATCAGGGTCGTCAACGATGAGCGCCAGGCTTTTTGTGCCCGCAGGAATGTCCGACCATGCAAGAGGCGGGGACTGCTCAGCCCCTTCGCAAGTATACTGGCTTGGAATATCTCCAAACTGGAGAAAGGCACTTGAACTCAAGTTCATGATCGTATAAAAATTATCATTGTTAAGCTAGAGCAACCAATGTACCACATGCAAAAAAATGGGGAAACTTACTAAAGCAAAATCAAAGCCCATGCAAGGTTTCTGGCGCCACGTTGTTGGCTAGACATATTAAAATCAACCGTAAGCCTGATTTACTCTGATATGATATCTAGCAACAGAGAAGCTGGGTAATGCCTGGCTTCTCTGATTGAATCGGCAATTATTTTGAGGAGCTAATAACAAATGCTAATCGGTGTCCCCAAAGAAATCAAAGTGCGCGAATATAGAGTTGGTCTGGTGCCAGCCAATGTAAGGGAGTTGGTGGCACGTGGCCACGAGGTCATTGTCGAAACCAGGGCAGGAGAAGGGATCGGCGCCAGTGACGAGCAATACCAAGCGGCAGGTGCAACTATCCTCAAGTCGGCGCAGGAAGTATTCGAGCAGGCCAAGCTGATTGTCAAAGTCAAAGAGCCTCAAGCCATCGAACGACAATGGCTTAAGCCAGGACAGATTCTCTTTACCTATCTGCACCTTGCGCCGGATCCGGAACAAGCGAATGATCTGATAGATTCCGGTGCGACGTGCATTGCGTATGAAACGGTCACTGCAGACGGCGGTGGTTTGCCTTTGCTGGCACCCATGTCTGAGGTGGCCGGCCGGCTTTCGGTTCAGGCTGGTGCATATTTTCTTGAAAAAACACATGGTGGACTTGGCGTCTTGCTGGGCGGCGTGCCTGGGGTAGAGCCAGCCATCGTGACAGTGATCGGCGGCGGGGTGGTCGGTACGCATGCAATTGATGTCGCGCTCGGCATGGGTGCCACAGTGTCGGTGCTGGACCGCAATGTCAACGTCCTGCGTAATCTCCGCAAACAGTTCGGCCATCGCCTGAATACCGTTTATTCGACTTCAGACGCAATCGAGCACCACTGTAGTATTGCCGATCTTGTGATCGGCGGAGTGCTGGTTGCCGGGGCGGCGGCTCCCAAGCTCATTACACGCGACATAGTCAGGGGCATGAAACTGGGAAGCGTGATCGTGGATGTTGCAATCGATCAAGGCGGCTGTTGCGAAACCGCTCGCCCGACCACCCACGATGCACCAACCTATGTGATCGACGGTGTGATCCATTACTGCGTCGCCAATATGCCGGGCGCCGTACCACGCACTTCGACTTATGCGCTCAACAATGCCACGCTGCCTTATGTACTGGCGCTTGCGGATCATGACTTGCAAGCGTTGCGGTATGACCGGCATCTTCTGAACGGTCTGAACGTGCATCAGGGCAAGGTGACTAATCTGCCCGTTGCTACCGCACTCGGGCTCGCATTCTACGAGCCTGCTGCTGCACTGGGATAGTCCAAGCATTGACAAGGAATAACCCTCTTTCTCTTTGCTTCGAAGGATTCCAGTGGTCGTGGACTCGAGCCCATCAACCACCCCGTCTTTCTTTTTCAGGTGGCTTCCCATTGATAGCCTGCTTTATAACGGTTATAGTGTATCTAACAAACAAAAATAATCGCTTCAAATTAAAAGGATAAATCAATGGCTGAGCTACGTCCGGTGCTCATCATTATTGATGATGACCCGCTCATTACCGATACCTTGCACTTTGTGCTAAGCAAGCACTTTGAAGTGTGTGTGGCCGATTCACGCGCACAAGCCAAAAGCTTGTTGCGTCAGCTGGAAGAGCCGCCGTCGTTGGCTTTGGTCGATTTAGGCCTGCCCCCTATGCAGCACAAGCCGGACGAGGGCTTTAAGATGATCGGCGAGTTGCTGGCACATTCGCCCAGCATGAAAATCCACGTGCTTTCCGGCCAAAGTGATGATGTGAATGTGAAGCACGCGCTGGCGCTAGGCGCGCTCGATTTTATTCCTAAGCCTTGTGATGTTGAGCGATTAAAAGAGCTGCTGCTCAATTCGTTAAAAGTTCAGAGCGTTGAGTTAACTGAGAAACCTGAAGACAAAAATGGCGGCATGATAGGTGAGAGCTTGCCTATGCAAACGCTGATCATGCAGATACGCCAATTTGCCGATTCGCCTTTCCCTGTACTGATCGAGGGCGAATCTGGCAGCGGCAAAGAGCGCGTGGCCAATAATTTCCACCGTTTCAGCAAGCGCGCCAAGCAAGCTTATTTGTCGGTCAATTGCGCAGCCATTTCGCCGATGCTGGCAGAATCCATCTTATTTGGCCATGCCAAAGGTGCGTTTACGGGCGCGGCAACTGCGAATGCGGGCTACTTTGAAGAGGTGGGCGAAGGTACGCTGTTTCTGGACGAGATTGGCGAATTGCCATTGGAAATGCAGGCCAAATTGCTGCGCGTGTTGGAAAACGGCGAATACACGCGTGTCGGCGAAACGCAGGTGCGCAAGAGCAAAGCGCGTGTAGTGGCTGCCACCAACCGGGATTTGCGTGCAGAAGTGCGTGCTGGAAATTTCAGGTCTGACTTGTATCATCGTTTAGGTGTGTTTGCGGTCAAGGTGCCGCCTTTGCGTGATTTGGGTGAGGATAGTCTGATATTGCTGGAACACTTTAACGCGTTTTATGCGCGTGAAACTGGCCAGAAACCTTTTAAGCTGGACGATAGAGCCAAATCCCGCTGGTTGAGTTACCACTTTCCGGGCAATGTGCGCGAGTTGCGCAATATCATCATTCGGCTGATCGCGAAATATGCCGGACAAACCGTCAATGAAACACAGCTTTCTGCTGAGCTGGATTTATCACGCCAAAATGAGATGGATAGCGGCACGGCTATCGTCACTAACAGTGGTGATTTATCAAGCTATGCCATGCAGCACTTACAAAACGAAGCAAATGTGAGCTTGGATCAAGTACTAAAATCATGGGAGAAAGCATACGTCAGTGCCGCTATGCATATTACTCATGGCAATTTAAGCCAGGCCGCTAAAATGTTAGGCATTAACCGCACGACATTGTACAGCCGCATACAGCTTCAAGAAGAAAAATAGAGAGGGTGTGAATGTATTACGCCCATTTTGGCTTGAAAGAGCCGCCATTCAAAATCACCCCGAACACTGAAGTTTTTTACACCGGCGGCAATCGCGGTGCGGTGCTGGATGCCTTGATTTATGCCATCAATAGCGGTGAGGGTATTATCAAGGTGGTGGGTGAAGTAGGCAGCGGCAAAACCATGTTGTGCCGGATGTTGCAGACTATGCTGCCCGACAAGATTGAGAGTATTTATCTGGTTAACCCCAGCGTGGCGCCGGAAGATGTGTTGCATGCCATCGCGTTTGAATTGCAGCTTAAACTGCCCAAAAACGCTGACCGCTTAAAAGTCATGCAAGTGCTGCAAACGCATTTGTTGGCGCGGCATGCGGCAGGCAAGCAAGTGGTGATTTTTGTAGAAGAAGCGCAAGGTATGCCGCTGGCAACCCTGGAAGAGATCCGCCTGCTATCGAACCTGGAAACCAAGCATGACAAGCTGCTACAGATTGTGCTGTTTGGCCAGCCAGAGCTCGATGAAAATCTGAATCAGGCGCATATTCGCCAATTGCGTGAACGGATTACGCACAGCTTTAATCTGGCTCCTTTGCGTACAGAAGAAATTGGCGAATATCTCATTTTCAGATTGCGTTCAGCCGGTTATTTTGGCCCGCCCTTATTCAATGCTGCAGCTATTAAAAAACTGGCCAATGCTGCCAATGGCCTTGTGCGGCGGGTGAATATTCTGGCGGATAAAGCATTGCTAGCTGCATTTGCAGAAAATGTATACCTGGTGACGCCTAAGCATGTGCAGGCGGCGATAGCTGATAGTGAGTTTGGTGTGGAAAAAGCAAAGTCCATTGCCAGGCAATCTCAAATGTTCATGTGGGCGGCCTTGCTTGTGCTGGGTTTGGCGCTAGGCTATGCAGTAAGTATGTGGACGCAAAAACAATCAGCTACTCAAGCTGGCAAGTCCCAATCTGCAGTGACCGAGCACAAGCCAAAAGCAAGCGCGCCCGCAAGCGAAGCCAGGGCAGATGAAACCAAGCCCGGAGAAACGCAGCAAGAAAACCCGACTCCCTCTGCAAGCACAACAACAAACCCGCAGACGGATATCTTGACACGGCGCTTAAACGCCACCTCGGCTTGGCTTGCCAGCCAGCCGCCCAGTACGGTGAGCATTCAGCTGATGGGGGCAAGTAGCGATACGCAGCTAAAAAATGATCTGGAGGTGTTAAGCCAGCAGATTGAGCTGGACAATATTTATGTCTACCGGACCAAAGTCAATAATCAGCCATTTTTGACGGTACTGTACGGTAGTTTTGCAAATCGTGTTGAGGCGACACAAGCTTTGCAAAAATTACCCGCCGAGCTGCAAAAAAATCGTCCGCAATTACGTACTATTGCAGGGGTGTTACAAGAAACCAAATAAAGTTGTAAAAAAGCTAATCGTATAACTAAAATTATAAAACTTTCAATAAGTTAGTATTGCAATTTAATGCAGATTATGCGATAACTGTCAAAGTATAAAAATCTTTGGGAGCAGGCACGTCGTGCTTAAAAACAACATTAAAGTTTATTTTGGCAGAGTTGGCTTGGTTGCAGTTATTGGTTTCTTGCTCGTTTCCTGCGCACACCAGTCTAAAGTGACGCCTTCTACAGGTCATATCGATGGCAAGGCCGACACACAAAACGCCCCTTCAGATAACACAGCCGCGGCGCCCATTCCCAAGCTGGTGAAAAGCAGCCCGCAATTGCCACCCCCCAAAGCCACCACCAAAGCGCAAACCTACAGTGTGGTGGTGAACGAGGTGCCGGTAAAAGAGATTCTGTTTGCACTGGCGCGTGAGAGCAAGATTAACATCGACATTCATCCTGCCATACGCGGCCGCGCTACGCTGAATGCGGTCGACCAAACTTTGCCGGCCATTCTGGAAAGGTTAGCCAAACAGGTGGATTTAACCTACCGGATGGATGGCAATGTGCTGCATATCACGCCTGATCAGCCGGTACTCAGAACCTATAAGGTTGATTATGTCAACATTAACCGTGATACCGAAGGCTTCATCGGTGCTGATGGTCAAATTTCTAGCTCTGCACAGACTAGTGGCGGTACAGGTTCTTCAACCACTACTAGCGGGAATGGTGCTAATAACAGTTCTCGCACGCTGGTCTCCAGTAAAGCTAAGAACCATTTGTGGGAATCACTCATACAAAATATCAAAGATTTGTTAGCGGAAACAGACAAAGAAGTAATTGTGACGAGATTTGGTACCTTGGGTGAAAAAGACGCCAAGACAGAAAAATCAAGCTCAGATGAAAATAAAGCGCAGGTAGATAACAACAAGGCTGAGGCTGATCAGCGCAAAGAGCAGCGATCCGAATACAAAACATTGTTTGCCGCTAACGTGATTGCCAACCCGGAAACCGGGGTTATCAGCGTGCGGGCAACAAATAAGCAGCATGAAAAAGTTCAGGAGTTCATAGACAAAGTCCTGCATGATGCCAGGAAACAGGTATTAGTTGAAGCCACAATAGTTGAGGTAGTTTTAAAAGACAGCTTCCAAGCAGGGATAGATTGGAGCCGCTTAAATAATTCTGCTTCAAACAGCGGTTTTGTTTTTGGTCAAAGGTTGGGGTCCAAAAATTTCAATATTAACAACAATGTAATACAAAGCACGGAAAATAAAAATGCGCTTGGTATAGGGACTGATGCAGGTATTGTTTTTGGCTATTTAAACCCAGTCAGCCGAATTGGGAATATCGCTGCCTCTATTAATTTGTTGAAGCAATTTGGTGACACTAAAGTGTTATCCAGCCCCAAACTGATGGTGTTGAATAATCAAACTGCGGTGCTTAAAGTGGTGGATAACCTGGTGTATTTTACCGTTCAGGCTCAGCAAGCCACTGTGGGAGGCACCGTTGGCGGTACTTTAGCTACGTTTACAACCACACCAAACACTGTGCCAGTCGGTATCGTGATGAGTGTGACACCACAAATCAATGACACAGGAAGTGTGGGCATCAATGTCCGGCCAAGCATTACGCGGGTGATAGATTCGGTGCAGGATCCAAACCCTAATTTGCGTACGGGTCAATTTAATACAGGCACGCCAATAAAAAGTGAAATACCAATCATTCAGGTGCGTGAGATGGAGTCCATGTTACAGATCAATAGCGGTAGCACAGCGGTGTTAGGTGGGTTGATGCAGGATGAGATCGTTCGGAACACCGATAAAGTTCCTGGTCTTAGCAATGTGCCTGGGGTAGGTAATTTGTTTAAGGGTAAAAATGATGCGACTCGTAAAACGGAACTGGTGATTTTTCTGCGCCCAACCGTCATATCTAACGCCAGTTTGGAGAGCGATGAGCTGCAAAGCTATAAAAAGTATCTTCCGGCACAACAATTACAAAATGTGTTAGAAGAAGCGAATTAATTAGTGAATCGGGTGATGCATGAGTCTGCTAATTAAAGCGCTGGATAAAGCCCAGAATGCCAAAACTGGGCAAGCGCAAGCTGAAAATAAAACCCAGGACAACGCGCTCAATAATCGAGGTGCGGATTTAGAATTATCACTCAGCCCTACGGGCAGTTCACTTGCAGAGCACGGCGATGCAGGCGCTTCAGCAGCAAGTAGCGCCGCCATACAAAATAGTAGTCGTGTCTCGGCAAGCTCAACAGCATCAGTTTCATCAGCTGCTTCAAACTCATCATCAACCAATCTGTCATCAAAAAGTGCTGCCAATGTATTCTCGGCCAAAGGTGTCGAAGCACAAAATGATAACAAGCGATTGGCCTTAATCGCTAGTGCCGGCTTGCTGGCTTTGCTGGGGATGGGGCTTTATTTCTACCAGTTTGTAGATGCTACGCCAGATGTCGTGATTCCGCAGCGGCCATTAGGGCAGCTGGCTGGCGCGCCGCAACCGGCACCGCAGTTGCAGCAGCCGGAAAACACCGCAAGTAACATCACTGCTACGCCCGCTGAAACAGTCGAGCCTGCGGTGCCGCCATTATTTGAGTCTGCCGAAACAACATCGCCTGCAGAACAGCAACAAAATACGAATAAAAAAACATTGAAAAAGCCGGAAGCTGTTGAGGGTGACGAGTTTGCCGTGGCAGAGAATTCGGATGATGCTGCCGAGCCAGCTGTTGTTACGGCACAGTCAAACAGAAAAACAGGCAAGTCAAAAACCTTGCAAATGGGTGAATCCATCGCCTCACCCAGCGCTTCTATAAGCGCCACTTCAATTAATATAAGCAAAAGCAAGCCGCAGCCGAGTGTAAATCCAACCTTAATGAGTGCTTACGAGGCTTACAATGCAGGCAATGATGCTGACGCACAAAAGCTCTACAAGCAAGTGTTGCAGCACGATGCGCGCAATGTGGATGCGCTGCTGGGATTGGGTGCTATTGCAGCGCGGCAAGGCCGTATGGCGGATGCCAACGATTGGTACAGCAAGGTACTTGAAGTAGACCCTCGCAACAGTATAGCGCAGTCGGCCTTGTTGGATAGTCAATCGCAAGGCAATGAACAGGCGAGCGAAAGCCGCCTCAAAAACATGCTGGCCAAACGGCCGGATGATGCAAATTTACACGTGGCACTGGGCAATCTGTATGCCGAACAAGATCAGTGGCCTGCTGCGCAGCAGGCCTATTTTGAAGCTTACAGGCTGAATGCAAGTGCAGATAACGCTTTTAATCTGGCAGTGAGTTTAGACCATATGGGCAAGCCAAAACTGGCACTGCCATATTATCAGCGTGCGCTAGAGCTGGCGCTGGACGCAGGCAACATTGATAAAGCCGCGCTGGAAGCACGTATTGCCGCAATTCAATAATTAAAATAATTGATTAGAAACCAATAATGGCAGAGCAAAGACGTAAATTACGCTTGGGCGAATTGATGATACAGCAGGGCCTGATCAGTCAGGATCAGCTGCGTATCGCGCTTATTGAGCAGGAGCAAAATAACATCCCGCTCGGTCGCCAGCTGGTGCGCCTGGGTTTTGTGTCAGAGAGCATGGTGCGCGATCTGGTTGCGCATACCATCGGTCAGGAAAGTATCGATTTAACCACCGTTGTCGCGGATGTGGACGCGCTGGGCATGGTGCCGGAAGACTTTTCCCGGCGCTATCATCTGTTACCAGTGGCTTATGAAGACGCCACTAAAACCATGATTGTGGCCATGGCGGATATGTTCAACGTGGTGGCTCTGGATCAGCTGCGCGCCATGCTGGGCGGACAGATACAGCTCAAGCCGGTATTGGCGGCCGAGGCTCAACTGGAAGAGCATATCGACCAGTTTTATGGCTATGAGCTCTCGGTGGATGGCATTTTACGCGAGATAGAAACGGGTGAGATTGATTACCAAAGTCTATCCGCAGAAGGGGATGAATACACGCAGCCAGTGGTGCGGCTGGTAGGCGCATTGCTGATGGACGCGGTTAAGCGTGGTGCTTCGGATATTCACTTTGAACCGGAATATGCTTTTTTGCGCATTCGCTACAGAATAGACGGTGTGTTGCAACAGGTACGCAGCCTGCACAAAAGTTACTGGCCAGGCGTTGCAGTACGTCTGAAGGTGATTAGCGGCATGGATATCGCCGAAACGCGTGCGCCGCAGGATGGCCGTTTGAACATGAATCTGTGTGGCCGGCCGATTGATTTCAGGGTATCTTCACATCCCACCATTCATGGTGAAAATATCGTCTTGCGTGTGCTGGATCGTGAAAGATCCATAATTCCGCTGGAGCGCATGGGACTGCGCACAACCACGCTGGAACAGCTTAAGCTGATGATGACGCGGCCTGAGGGGATATTGATCGTCACCGGACCTACCGGCAGCGGTAAAACCACCACGCTTTATTCGCTGTTGTCGCACCAGAATGTCGAGTCGGTCAATATCATGACTCTGGAAGATCCAGTGGAGTATCCCGTCGCGCAGATGCGCCAGACTTCGGTGGCCGAGGTGAACAAAGTAGATTTTGCCAACGGCATCCGATCGATCATGCGGCAAGACCCGGATATTATCCTGGTGGGCGAGGTGCGCGATGCCGATACTCACTACACTGCACACCAATTCGGCGCTAGGAGCATTCCCGAGGTTGACGGATATTGGCATTTCGCCGGATATTCTGGCTGGCAATATTATCGGGGTGGTGGCACAGCGTTTGGTGCGTGTGCTTTGCCCGCATTGTAAAGAACCTGCTAAACCTACAGATGAAGAACGCAAAATTCTGGGCGTCAAGCGCAATGAGGCGATTCAGATATTCAGGCACAAGGGCTGTAAGCGCTGCAACCAGACCGGCTACCGTGGCCGTATGGCCATTATGGAATTATTGCGTATCGACAGTGATATGGATTCGCTGATTGCACGCCGTGCGCATTTTGATGAGCTGCGCAAAATGGCGCTTGAAAAAGGCTTTTCAACCTTGGCGGATGACGGCGTGCGGCGGATTCTGGAAGGCTATACCAGCATCGAGGAAGTGATGCGTGTGATTGACCTGACGGCGCGTATCTTTCATTAGTTGGATTTGGCATTAAGCAAAATAAAATCATAATCAAACTGTGGCTACCTTTAATTACAGAGCAATCGATCAGACAGGCCGCTATGCGCAAGGGCAGATAGATGCTATTAACGAGGTGGATTTGGAAATTCGCCTCGAACGCATGGGTCTGGATTTAATTACCTTCAGGTCGACCGAAAAGTCCAAAAAAGCCTTCTCACAAAACAAAGTCAGCAACCGCGATCTGGTTATGTTCTGTTTTCAGCTTGAGCAACTCACCAGTGCGGGCGTGCCAATGCTCGAAGGGTTGAATGATTTGCGTGAAAGCAATACAAATCCATACTTTCAAAAAGTGTTGGGGGCGCTGGCGGTTGATGTAGAAGGCGGCAAAATGCTCTCACAGGCCTTGGCAGAACATCCCGATGTGTTTGATGAGGTGTTCGTCAATCTGGTCGCTGCGGGGGAGCAAACAGGTCAGCTGCCAGCTGTGTTCGATAACCTGAGCAATACCCTGAAGTGGCAGGATGAGTTGCTGGGACAAACCAAGCGGCTGCTTGCTTATCCATTGTTTGTCCTCGTGGTGGTCATGGCGGCAGTCACTTTTTTAATGATCTATCTGGTGCCGGAGATGGTGAAATTCCTGAATAGCCTGGGCCAGGAACTGCCTTTAAATACCAGAATTCTGATTTTTATTTCCAATGCCTTCGTAAATTACTGGTGGCTGATTCTGGCGATTCCAATCGTTGTGATAACCGGTCTTGCGGCCTATATCAGGCAAAGCGCCGAGGCACGCTACCGTTTTGATTACATCAAACTCAAGCTGCCATTAACGGGCGAGATTCTGCATAAAATCATCATGGCGCGTTTTGCGCGCTATTTTGCCTTGATGTACCAGACGGGCATTCCCATTTTGCAGGCAATTAAAACTTGCGAGAATATCGTAGGCAACCGTGTGATCGCCGATGCGCTTAGCCGCGTGCATGCACAGATTAACGCAGGTGATAGCATGTCTGATAGCTTCCACAATGCGGGCTTGTTTCCGCCCTTGGTGGTGCGTATGATAAAAGTCGGCGAAAATACCGGCGCGCTGGATAAATCGCTATTGAATGTCAGCTATTTTTACGACCGGGATGTGAATGAGCAGATGCAGAAAATGCTTAAGCTGCTGGAACCTGCGCTTACAGTAGTTTTGGGGCTGATTCTGGCGTTTATCATGATGTCGGTGCTCGGCCCTGTATACGATTCGTTCGGTAAAATGAAGCTCTAATGATGACAAGTGCATATGTTTGAAACCTCTAAAAAACTGATTTTATGCGCCACCAACAGCGGCATGACTGTGGGTTTGTGGCATGGCACAAAATTGCAAACCTATGCTGCGTTCGGCAATTTGGATGAAAACTACACTGCGTTCAGCGAATATTTGTCACAACATAGCAATATCAATGTTTATTTGATCGTCGATGCAGTTGAGGAAGACTACAAGCTGGAAAGCTTGCCGCACACGACGGGCGGTGCACGGCGCGAGATTGTCGACCGCAAACTCAATCAATTTAATCGCAATAGCCAGTATCGTGCAGCGCATTTTATCAATCGAGCTGCAGACAAGCGCAAAGATGACAACTTTTTGTTTGTAGCGCTCAACAATGCCGATTTTTTACAAGGCTGGATGGATGTCATTCAAGCGAATCACGCACCGTTGGTCGGCGTGTATTTACTATCCATGATCAGCCAGGTGATCGTGCGCCAGATGAAGTATTTTTATCTGGTAGAAACTGACAAAACCCGCTTGTACTTGCTGAGTCAGCGCCTGATTGCAGGTGAAACCCCGCTGCAAATGGTGCTGCCTGCGGTAGATGGCACCTATGAAGAAATCGCCAGAAGTATTAGCCAGGAGCAAGGTCTGGAATGCAAGGCGGTGGATATTCTGGCGTATGCTAGAAACTTGCATGTAGCTGAAGATCTGGTTAAAACGCATCCGGAATTTTTGCATATGCAGCTGTTGGCGAATGGCAATGTGCCGGATAATCTGGCGCCCGCTACATTCAGCAAAATTCACAACTTAAACAGCACCCGCCGTAAAATCAACTTTGCAACGGCCTGTGTGGCTACTGTGGGCGTGGGTTTGGCTTTATTCTATGGCTGGCAGGGCAAGCAGCAAAAAGACCAGTTGCAGTTGATTGCGGCGCAGACTCAGCAGCAACAGCAGCAATACGAAGAAGTAGCGAAAAACTTCCCAACCACGCCTCTCCCCAGCGCCGAGCTGAAAGTCGCGGCTGATTTGGCAAAAACAATCAAAAGCAACAATCAATCCCCGCGACAGCTCATGCAAGTGTTGAGCAAGGCTTTTGAAACTTCACCGGAGATCGCATTAAGCAGAATACGCTGGATGCAGACCAATGACCGGGAAATTAAGGATGAAGAAGGCAGCCCAAATCCTGCACAAATCCAGAACAATCAACCCGCTACAATTGTTAACAACGACCCCACCAAGCTTATGCAAGTGGGATTCATAAATGCGGAAATCAAAGGCTTTACAGGCGATTATCGCGCAGCGTTAAATAGCGTGAATAATCTTGTGAATCACTTACGCGAAAATAGTTTGGTAGAACAAGTGGTGGTGTTGCAGGAGCCCGTTAACGTGAGCTCGCTGGCCAATTTGCAAGGTAGCACCACCGATGAAAACGCCACAACAGAGCGTCCGCCCGCGATATTTAAACTGAAAATAGTGCTAAAAACTGCTGATTCAGGAGCCAGCCTATGAGCTTAAGTCAGCAAGATTGGCGTAAATTACAGTTTCCAATCATCGGGCTGGGAAGCGCATTAATACTGGTGGGTCTGCTGGTGAGTTTTGCAGACCAGTACCGCACTAGAAATGAACTGGCCTTGCAAACGCAGCAGAATATGCTCAATCAGGCGCGTCAAAAATACCAGTCTTCGGGCGTGGAAAAGGAGATGATTATTCAGTATCTGCCGATCTATAACGATTTGCTGGCCAGCGGCTTTATTGGCGAAGAGCGGCGCATTGAATGGATAGAGACTTTGCGTAAAATCCATGCGCAACATAAATTATTCAGCATTGATTACAATATCGGCCTGCAAGAGAGTTACAAACCCAGCTTTTTGCCTAATCTGGGTAGTTTCAGGCTAAATCGCTCTGTGATGAGTCTTAAGTTGGATATGCTGCATGAAGGCGATATTCTGGTGTTGCTGGATGGACTACGCGAGCAAACCACGCCATATATCGTGCGCGATTGTGAAATCAAGCGCCCAATCGGCGCGGTGGTCAACACAAAAAACATGACTTCAAACATGCAAGCCAATTGCGAAATAGATTGGCTGACGTTACGCGACCCACAACTGGCGGGGGCATTATGATGAGACTGCTGATATTAATTGCAATATGCATGAGCCAAGCTGCTATTGCTGCCGAGCCGATAGGTCGTCTGTTTACTTCTCCCGTAGAACGCAGCAACCTGGATTACTTGCGGCAAACACGCAAACCCAACCAAATAAAGGTTGAAACGCCCAGCGAAACAGAAATTGTAAAATCCACGCCAATTGAGCTTCCAGACGCCATTAACCTGCAGGGCTATGTAAAACGTAACGATGGTAAACAAGGCACGGTGTGGGTGAACAATCAGGCGTTGCAGGAAAATTCCGGCAACAAAGAAGTTGTCGTGGGCAAACTGCCAGAGGCCAGCAACCGCATCCCGCTTAAGCTGCACGCCAATGGCAGACAACTTACTCTCAAGGCAGGCCAAGTGTATGACCCCGAAACCAACCGCGTGCGCGAAGCACGCAACCACGGCGCGCAGGGTGACAGTGGCACGATTGGCGACTAAGTTTTAGTTTATGCAAAAACTGAATCAAGTAAGCACAAAGCAAGAAGGTGCAGCACTTATAATTTTTGCCTTGATACTTGCATTAGCAGCGACAACCTTTTTAGTGTCGCAGTTAGACGGAAGTGGCGTGAAAATAGAGCGTGATAAAAAAACAGCGGTAGCGTTGGCAGAGGCAAAGATGGCGTTAGTTGGATTTGCTGCCAGAAATGGCACAGCTGTCGGCACGGCACGACCTGGGGATTTACCGTGCCCTGATACTGATAATGACGGTTCTGCAAATGTTTGTTTAGCAAACGCAATTGGCAGGCTGCCGTGGAGGACGCTTGGAATTGGCGACTTGCGTGACGGATATGGTGAGCGTTTGTGGTATGCAGTGTCAGTAAATTTCAAAAGCAACCCAAGAATATACCCGCTCAACAGTGATACTCTTGGCACAATTACTTTAAGAGATACGACTGGTAATATTTTAAATGATGGTTCTTTGGCAAATGGGTTGGTCGCGATAGTTTTTTCGCCTGGTGCAGTTATTAGACGCCAAGACGCTGTTAATCAAGTAAGAGATGTTGCTAATCAAAATAATCCGATTAATTACTTGGATGTTGCTTTCGGCGAAGACAACCAAAATTTTATTAATTCAGGTACCAATGGCTTTATTAAAGGGCCTATAAAAGATGCAAATGGCAATGTTATCCTCAATGATCAATTAATATCGGTAACACAGGAAGAAATAATAACACCTGTCGAGTTGCGCGTAATTGCTGCAGTTTCAAATGCTTTGCTCGATTATTATTGTGCCCCGGATGTTGCTGATTATGCCACTAAAAACTGCAGTGGAGTTGCGGGGAATCAGTTTTACCCAAGACCAGCTTTGTTTGCAGATACTACTTGTTTCGGAACAAGTAATACTGGAGTGTGTGCTTCAGATGCTTTAGTTAATCATGGACGTTTGCCGGTAACTTTAGCTACCGGGGCATGGAGTGCAACATCTATTTTGCGGGGAACAGCCGCAAATAATTGGTTTCAAAGCAATGGTTGGCGCGAACAGATTCATTATGCAGTTGATGCTCAATGTGTTGATGGCACTGTGAATTGCGGAGGAGGTGTAGGACTAACATTGACATTGAATTTTGCACCTAATCCTCTGAGTAGGGTTATTGTTACTGCATCAGGGAGAATGCAGGGAGCACAATTGCGAAATAACAATGCAAATAAGGCAATGGAATTAAATTATATTGAGGATGAAAATGCACTTCCATTAGATGATGTCTATACTCGTACTGTAGCCCCTCCACCACCTGTTATCCCATTTAATGATCGTTCGGTTAACATACCACAATGATGGCTAATACAATTAGAATTAAAGGTTTCACCTTGGTTGAGATGGCCATAGTGCTTGTAATCATAGGTTTAATATTAGGAGGGTTGTTAGTTTCTCTTACAGCGCAAACCGATCTTAAAAATTATAGTGAGGCGCGAAAATTATTAGAAGACTCCAAAGAAGCCTTAATGGGCTATGCTTTGAATAATAGACATCTACCTTGCCCAGACAAAACCGCAGGTGCAGATAATGGTAATGATGACCGTCCAAATGATGGGCGAGAGGATTTTAATGCGGTAACTGGGAATTGCATAGTGTCTGAGGGCAATTTGCCTTGGGCGACACTAAGTCAGATTAATCGTGATCCTTGGGAGCTAGCCTTGATTTATCGAGTAGCAACTGCCTTTTCGCAACGAGCTCCGCTGAATACGTTTAACTTGACCATGAATGGCAATATTAGGATATGTAATGAAGCTGCTTGCAATGTGCCTAGACTGACGGATACAGCAATAGCAGTAGTAGTTTCCAGAGGAAAAAACAGAGGTATTTGTTCAACAGCACCTTCACTTCCTGCTTGTGCTGATGAAAGAGCAAATGATGACAACAATAATGATTTTGTAAGTCATGAGCCAAGGGCTAGGACATTAGCAGACCCTAACGCAGAGTATGACGATGTTGTTGTATGGCTTTCGAGCAATGTTCTAATGAATCGCATGGTTGCAGCTGGTCAATTGCCTTAAATGAACGACAACCAGCTTCTGCGTTATAGCCGCCATATCTTACTGCCTCAAGTTGGTTACGAAGGCCAAGAAAAGCTCACTCAAAGCCATGCTTTGATTGTTGGTGCGGGTGGGTTGGGTTCGCCAGCAGCCTTGTATTTAGCGGCTTCCGGCGTAGGTAAATTGACCATCTGCGATTTCGACAATGTGGATTTGACCAATTTACAGCGGCAAATTATTCACACTACGCAAAGTGTTGGTATTAATAAAGCAGTCTCGGCGCAGCAAACCATTTATGAAATTAACCCCGATGTTGTGGTGCAAACCATACAGCAAAAGTCTACCGAGGCAGAATTTAAAGCCTTAGCTGAGCAGGCTGACGTGGTGATTGATTGCTCTGACAATTTTTCCACGCGCTACACGTTGAATCGAGTCTGTTTTCAGCTTAAAAAGCCGCTGGTTTCAGGCGCGGCGATTCGATTTGAAGGACAAGTTACAGTATTCGATTTTAGGCAGAAAAACAGCCCGTGTTATCTCTGCTTGTATCCGGATGTGGGCGCAGATCAGGAGATGCGCTGTGCGGATAATGGCGTGTTCGCGCCATTGGTCGGCATGATAGGCACCACCCAGGCGGCTGAGGCTTTGAAGCTGATGATGAATATCGGCGAGAGTTTGCAAGGCAGGTTATTGTTGCTGGATGCGCTCTCCATGGAGTGGCGCACCATCAAACTGAGTAAAGATCCCGCTTGCAGTGTTTGTTCTGGTTGAATTATTTACTACCGACCAGGTTTTTAACCGCACTTACCAGATCGCCGGGAACCACAATAATTTTACTGTTATTGGAGCTGGCCATTTTTTGCATGGATTGAATGTAGCGGTCGCCCAATAGAAACATGGCAGACGCATTATTTTCTTTCACGGCTTCGGTAATAAATTTGATCGATTCCGCTGATGCTTTGGCTGCCACCATTTGCGCTTCAGCATCTTTCCGTGCGGCTTCCAGGCGGGCTTCCGCGTTTAATATCAGCGATTGTTTTGCGCCTTCGGCTTCAGTGACTACTGCCACGCGTTCACGCTCGGCTGCTGCTTGTCTTTCCATGGCATCCTGCATGTTGGATGAAGGCTTAATGTCCTGAATCTCTACCGATTTCACCGTCAAACCCCAGTCCAGCGCTTCATCGGCAATGGCTTGTTTAAGTTCGGTTTTGATGCGGTCACGCGAGGTGAGTGCCTGGTTTAAGTCCATGCCGCCAATGATTGAGCGCAAGCTGGTTTGCACCATGTTGCGCATCGCTTCACGGAAGTTTTCAATGCCGTACACAGCGCGTTCGATATTCGAAACTTTGATGAACGCGACAGCGTTAGCCAGAATCACGGCATTGTCGCGCGTGATCACCTCCTGCTCAGGCACGTCTAAAATAATGTCCTTGGTAGTGACTTTGTAGCTTACGCGGCTGAAAACGGGGTTAATCACATGCAAGCCTGGCGAGAGCACGCCAGCAAATTTGCCCAAACGCTCCACCACCCATTCTTCGCCCTGCGGCACAATGCGCACGCCTTTAAATATGGCGATAGCAGCTAAAAATATGAGTACTAAGCTAAACTCGGTCATGATGCTTTCCTAAAGTGAAGTTGCCAGAAAATTAATTAGTTTTTTTGATACGTAACGTGTTGCCTTCAACAGCTACCACAGCGGCATTGCTTCCGGCATCAATGGGCTCATCTGAAATGGCTGCCCATTCTCGGCTTCCCATCAAACCTTGGGTAAAACGAATTTTGCCATTTTGCGCCGGGCTGCAAGATTCAATCACCGTGCCAGTGCGGCCAATCTCTTCGCCTTGTGCCTGACCCACACGTGAGTGTGTTTCGGTTTTTTTGTAATTGAGCCGCCAGATTGCAAGCGAACTGATGGAAAGGGCGGCAAACATGGCAAATTGAATGGCCGGTGGTATATTGGGGAACATCCACACAGCAATCGCCACGCTTAAGGCAGAAATGCCAAACCAGAGCACATAAAATGTGCCGGTGGCCATTTCAACTGCCAGTAAAATCAAGCCTATCGCACCCCAAATCCACATCGTATCTATCATGCTGCCCTCATCATGCTTAACAATTAGCGCAATTATCTTAGCATTAATTTAATGTCTTATAGATAAATACAGAAAGCAATAAAATAAAATTACTTAATGTGCTGAAAAAATAGATATTTTTTTGGCTAAAATATACTCGAAACAAAATTATAAAATGAGTGTAAACTATTGATATCAAAGAGTACCGTTGAAGTAATTATAATGGCAAATTATTATAGACTCACCATACCGTCAGATCGTATAGAGCGTTTGCAATACATGAGGCGCATGTTCCCGCAGGCAACCGGTTCGTTCTTGGGTGACGAATGGCGCGGCGGCAGACACGAGGCGCTAAAACGCCTGAATACGATAGATGTCGAGGCGTATAATCGCAACAGAAATTTTCTCAATGGTTCAGTTTCCAGGCTTTCGCCGTATTTTCGGCATGGCTGCATCACATTAAAAGAAGCTTCCGATAGTGTGCGCTATCGTTTTGGTGCGCAATCCGTAGAGTTTGTCGGCGCGCTGGCCTGGCGCGACTATTGGCGTCGTGTCTGGTATCAGTTAGGCAATGGTATTTTCAGCGATATTGAAGACCCGAAAGTGGCGGTAGGCGATAAATTATTGCCGGATTTTATTCGCCAGGGTATTACTGGCTTGCCTTGCATGGATGGCTTTATTCGTAACTTGATGCAAGAGGGCTATGTGCATCAACATGCACGTAAGTGGTTTGCCGCTTATGTGGTGCACTGGCTTAAGGTTGATTGGCGCGAGGCGGCCGATTGGTTCGAAAGTTATTTGCTCGATGGCGATAAAGGCTCCAATCATCTTTCCTGGCAATGGGTGGCCTCGTTATATAGCTCCAAGCCCTACTACTTTAACAAGGAAAGCCTGGCGCGCCATACCGGAGAAAAATACTGTGCCACTTGCAGGGTGAATTGCCCGTTTGATGCGAGCCATGAGGCGCTTAACGAGAAATTATTCGGTAATACGCCGCCAGAAAAAGCCAAGGAACACCGCGTGATAATGCCGGAAAAGGCGCCCATTTCAACGCATCAAGCGGTGGCCGTGTTTGTGCATGATGAAATGCTTTCTTCCGCGCATCCGTTATTGCGCAAGCCCATGCCCAAAATTTTCGTGTTCGATGATATGCTGCACAGCAAATGGCCGCTTAAACGCCTTCAATTCGTAGCGGATTGTCTAAATGAATTGCAGGATGTGGAAGTCTGGATCGGCGATACGCGCGAGGTGCTGAAAGCGCGCGGAGTGGGTCAAGTGGTAACGCAAGCAACGCCTAACACACAGGTAAAAGCACTCTTGGAGTCTTTTAACGCGATATGGCAGCCGGAAGTTAAATTTGCAGAGGCCGAAATCAGTGAAAAACGGCTAAAACGCTTTTCACGTTATTGGGATAAAGTAGGTGTTGAGTTTTTTGGCGATAGCGTGAACAGCCAATCGTAAATAAGCAGTATTCCCAGCCTTAATTTTTCAAGGCACATGTTTTTGCAAGCATCGAGGCTATATGGGCTGTGGTAAAATTCACGCCTATGAGCATTCAAAACACACCACAAAAAGAACTAGCCAAATCCTTTGACCCTAAAGCCATAGAAAGCAAATGGTACGAATTCTGGGAGAACAAAGGCTATTATGCCGCTGGTTTTAACCCGGAAATTAAAGAAAACTTTTGTATTCTGCTGCCACCCCCCAATGTCACCGGCACACTGCACATGGGGCATGGCTTTAACCAAACTCTCATGGATGCACTCACGCGCTACCACCGTATGCGCGGCGACAACACCTTGTGGCAGCCAGGCACCGACCACGCAGGCATTGCTACGCAAATCGTCGTGGAGCGACAACTTGATGCGCAAGGCGTGAGCCGTCATGATTTAGGCCGTGAGAAATTCCTGGAAAAGGTATGGGAGTGGAAAGAGCATTCCGGTTCTACCATTACCCGCCAAATGCGCCGACTTGGCACTTCGCCCGACTGGTCGCGTGAGCGCTTCACCATGGATACCGGCCTGAACAAAGTAGTGACCGAGACTTTCGTGCGTTTGTATAACGAAGGCTTGATTTATCGTGGCAAACGGCTGGTGAATTGGGATGTAAAGCTAGGCACAGCCGTATCTGATTTGGAAGTGGTGCAGGAAGAAGAAGATGGTTTTATGTGGCACATCAACTATCCACTTGCGCAGTTAGATACTGTTAAGGGTTTAACACATCTTACAGTTGCGACAACACGTCCAGAGACCATGCTGGGTGACGTGGCGGTGATGGTGCATCCAGAAGATGAGCGCTATAAACATCTGCTAGGTCAAAACGTAAAACTGCCATTATGTGACCGTGAAGTCCCGATTATTGCGGATGATTATGTGGATAAAGAATTTGGCACGGGTGTGGTAAAAGTGACGCCAGCGCATGATTTTAACGACTATGCGGTAGGGCAGCGCCACAAACTTGATCCAATTAGTTTGTTCACCCTTGACGGAAAAATCAAATCTAAAGATCAAGATGATTTCTCATTCGGACATCGAGCTGAAACTAATGCTGGCTTCGAATCTGCTGATGAAATGCATAAAGGGCCATTGACCTATACTCTCATACCAATCGCTTATCAAGATTTAGACCGTTTCGATGCTCGTAAGTTAATCGTTGCTGACTTGGAAGCGCAAGGCTATCTGGTTAAAACCGAAAAACACAAATTAAAAGTCCCTCGTGGTGACCGTACGGGCGTGGTGATTGAGCCTATGCTCACAGACCAATGGTTTGTCGCTATGAGCAAGCCTGATGAAACAGGTAAAAGCATCACGCAAAAAGCGCTGGACGTTGTGACCAATGGCGAAATCAAGTTTTACCCTGAAAACTGGGTGAATACTTATAACCAGTGGCTGAATAATATTCAGGATTGGTGTATTTCGCGCCAGTTGTGGTGGGGGCATCAGATTCCAGCCTGGTATGGCGACAGCGGTCAGATTTATGTGGCGCATGATGAAGCTGAAGCCAAAGCATTGGCCGCCAAAGGTGGCTACACAGGCAACTTGAAGCGTGACAATGACGTATTGGATACATGGTACTCCTCAGCACTATGGCCTTTCTCAACATTAGGCTGGACGGGAGATGAGGCCAAAGACCGCGCCAATATTGCCTTGCAGCAATACCTGCCTTCCAGCGTGCTGGTGACAGGGTTTGACATCATCTTCTTCTGGGTGGCGCGTATGGTGATGATGACCACACACATCACCGGCAAAATTCCGTTCAAACATGTGTATGTGCATGGCCTGATTCGCGATGCAGAAGGCCAGAAGATGAGCAAGTCTAAAGGCAACGTGCTGGATCCAATAGATTTGATTGACGGTATTTCGCTTGACGAGTTAATCAAAAAGCGCACCACCGGCTTGATAAACCCGAAACAGGCCGAGCAGATTGAAAAACGTACGCGTAAAGAATTCCCGGAAGGTATTGCGGCTTATGGCACCGATGCGTTGCGCTTTACTTTTGCGGCGCTCGCATCGCCTGGGCGCGACATCAAGTTTGATTTGCAACGCTGTGACGGCTACCGCAATTTCTGCAATAAATTGTGGAATGCCACGCGTTTTGTACTGATGAATACAGAAGGTCAGGACAATGGCTTTGATGCGGCTAGTTGCGGCGAAAGTGGCCGCAAATTCTCGCAGGCGGATCGTTGGATTGTGAGCATACTGCAACGTACAGAAGCGGAAGTAGAACGTGCCTTTGAAGATTACCGCTTTGACTTGGCGGCTAAAGCTATTTACGAATTTGTGTGGGATGAATACTGTGACTGGTATCTAGAGTTAGCCAAAGTGCAGATTCAAAACGGCAGTGAGGCAGAAAAACGTGCAACACGCCGTACCTTGTTGCGGGTGCTGGAAACTATATTGCGTTTAGCGCATCCGATAATGCCGTTTATTACCGAAGAGATCTGGCAAACAGTTGCGCCGATGACCGATAAGCATGGCGCCAGCATCATGCTAGAGGCTTATCCTAAAGCGCAAGCCGATAAGATTGACGAGACGGCAGAAGCCTGGGTTGTCCAATTGAAGCAGGCAGTTGATGCTTGTCGTAGCTTGCGTGGCGAAATGAACATTTCCCCTGCTGCCCGCGTGCCTTTGGTTGCGGCAGGCGATGCGGAAAAATTAGCTGGCTATGCACCATATTTGAAAGCACTGGCTAAGCTGGAAGAAGTCACGATTGTGACTGAACTGCCGGAAGCGGATGCGCCGGTGATGCTGGTGGATGACTTTAAGCTGATGCTAAAAATCGAGATAGATGTTGCAGCAGAGAAAGAGCGTTTAGGCAAAGAAATCGCGCGCCTGGAAAACGAAATCAATAAAGCCAATGCGAAACTGAGTAACGAAAGCTTTGTAGCACGCGCACCTGCCGCAGTGGTGGAGCAAGAAAAAGCGCGGGTGGCTGAGTTTGGCGCGAGCCTGGAAAAATTGCAAAGTCAGCTGGCCAAGCTAAAATAAATAAAAAAGGCGCAGAAAGCGCCTTTTTATCAGATAAACAAATTCACGTCAGATTCACCCGCGAACTCAAAAAAGGTCGCAGCGCCGCCAAATTCAATGCCCTCGATAAAATCTGCGGGCTTGAAATCGAACAAATCTACCGTCATCTGGCAGGCAATCAGTTTTACGCCACTCTCTAAACATGCAGTGCGCAGGTCTTCAATTGAAGCTACGCCCTTGTCGGCGATTTTTTGTTTCATCATCATGGTCGCCATGCTTTCCATGCCCGGCAGCATTTGTATGAAGTTGGGCATGGGCACCGGCATTGGCATGGCCGGGTTGCCAAGAGGCGAGACTTTTAGATCGCCCAAGTCCTTTTTTAGCAGCGTTAATCCGTAGAAGGTAAAGAATATCTGCACTTCGTAATCCAGTGCGGCGGCGGTTGAGGCCAGGATAAAAGGGGGGTATGCCCAATCTAAGCTGCCTTTAGAAGCAATTAGTGCCAGCTTTTTCGCCATTATGTATCTGCGCGTTTTTTAATATAAAACGTAAACGAGCCGTCAGCCTCATCCAGTTGCAATAACTCGTGACCAGTTTGTTTGCAAAAGGCCTGAAAATCCTTAACAGCGCCCGGGTCAGTGGCCAAGATTTTTAGGGTTTGCATAGGCGCAATCTCACTCAGGCCTTTTTTGCAGCGCAAGATGGGCAATGGGCAATTGAGGTTGCGGGCATCTAGTTCTTTATCGAATTCCATTATTTTCCAATCAGAATCAGCATATTCAACAGGTTATTTTTTCTTGTTTAATGCGTAGCCGGCTTTGCCCCAGGCAATTACACCGCCCGCAAGGTTAAACACATTTTTTATTCCTTTACTCACTGCAAAGTCAGCAGCATGTGCCGAGCGTATGCCGCTGTGGCAGTAAAATACGACCGTGTTGGCACCCATTAGTTTTTCGTATTGTAATGGCAGCATTGAGAGCTGAATATGTATTGCGTTATCAATGATGCCGCGTGCGACTTCATCGTCGTTACGCACATC